>NZ_JAINFN010000002.1:0-630252 GCF_026130245.1 Pantoea sp. JK | reverse complement strand
ATCAGCCAGGCATTCGTCGATGAGTTCAGGCGAGAGCAGATCGGAGAGCGCGGAGAACTCTTTGGGCGTAAAGTTAAGAACGGCATCGAGAGCCTGACTGAGTAACATAAAAAAATCCGTAATCCCTGTGAGATTACGGATTTTTGCAGAACTGGAGGATCGTTCAACCGATCATTTCGGGCTTAACTGATCGGCATTACGCCATAAATGGCGACCCTACAAATCACAACTGGAACCGTAACGCCATGCCAAACGCTTGCTCGGCACCGACAATAATCGCCGACGCTTCCTCGCGGAACGGCACGTCGCCGAGCAGCAGGCTGGCTTTCACTTTGCGCAGATCCGTGGTGCGTAAGCTCAATCCTGCCATGCGCGCGCTGCCGTCGTAATCAATCGGCAATCCGGCGAAGCGCTGTGTCACATATTCCGCAGAGGCAAAGCGCACCGTCGCCACGCCCGCTTTGAGCACAAACGCGCCTTCCTGACAGGCGGTGAGTTTATCGGCACCGAACAAGCGGCTGTAAGGCTGGGCGGCGGCGGCGGGATCCTGCGCCACCACCACGAACTCGACGATATCGCTCACGCCATTGGGATGGACGCGCCACGCGTCCTGCCATACCGAATCCGGCGTGTCATGCTGGCAAAAGAAGCTGCGACCGTTCGGCACCAGTGACGGGCGCAGCCGCACGGTGCGAAAACGCGCGTCCTGCTCGGTGCCGTCCGGCAACGTCACGGGGCGGAAAAAGCTCGCGGGCAGATCGCCGTCAATGTCCTGGCTCTCCAGATAGCGCCACACCGCGTCGGCATCCTCGGTTTTCCACACTAAACCGCTGAGGCCAATCGGCGACTGCCATAAATCCTGGCGCAGATTGCCGCGCCCAGCTTCAAACCCCAACAGCTCCAGATAGTTATCACCAAAAATTGCCAGATGATTACTGGAGCCGAGCGAGTGATGGCCGCGCTCGGTCAGCTGAAATCCCAGGCGGCAAAATAGCGCGCTGGCGTCATCCAGCTGGCTGGCAACGTTGATCACCACGTGGTCGAGATGTGGAACAGGTACAGAAATCGTCATCGCTTTTCTCCTTGCTCTTAGGGTCACGATGCCAGCGCCTGTTGCTGGCGCAGCGTCAGCAGTGCGCGCTGGGCCAGTTCAGTGAAGTAATGCACCGCCGGTTCCAGCATCGCTTCATCCGGATCGAATCCGGAGTGATGCAGGCCAAATTCACTGGCGCTGCCGATGCTGACGAACGCGCCTGGCAGCTGCTGCAGGTAGAAGGCGAAGTCTTCGCCGCCCATTTGTGGCGTGCCAACTTGGGTTTGATAGCCTTGCTCAGCTGCCAGATCCAGCGCGAAATCGGCCCATTGCGGCGTGTTGACCAACGAAGGCGGCCCTTCCTGCCACACCAGATCCGTCTGCGCGCCAAATCCGGTGGCGATGCCATTGATCAGCGCTGTGATTTTCTGTGGGATCTGCGCGCGAATCGCCGCGTTGTGAGTGCGCACCGTGCCTTCCAGTTCCACCGTTTGTGGCAGCACGTTCCAGCTGTTGCCTGCGGTAAAGCGCGTCACGCTGACCACCACCGATTCCAGCGAACTGAATACGCGGCTCGGCAGCGTTTGCAGCGCGGTGACGATGTGACTGCCAATCATGATGCTATCAATGCCTTCATGCGGACGCGCGGCGTGCGCGCCTTTGCCGGTGATAGTGATTTGGAAGCGATCGACGTTGGCATAATAAGCGCCGCCGCGCGTGCGCAGCGCGCCGGTCGGCAGATCCGGCGCGTTGTGCAGCCCAAAAATCGCCTGTACCTCTTTTAGCGCGCCCGCTGCGATCAGCTGCTTCGCGCCGGTGAAAATCTCCTCGGCAGGCTGAAACAGAATGCGCACGCGGCCGGGCAGTTGGGATTCGATGCGTTTCAGGTGCTGCGCGACACCCAGCATCACGCTGCTGTGCAGATCGTGGCCGCAGGCGTGCATCACACCCGGCTGCTGCGATCGCCACGCGTGATCGCTTTGCTCGTCGATGGGCAGGGCGTCGATGTCGGCACGCAGCGCAATCAGCGGTTCGCCGTGACCAATTTCTGCCACAACACCGGTTTTCAGCTCCAGCGGCAGCAGCTTGACGTTCAGCTCCTGCAGCCAGCGGGTGAGGCGTTTAGTGGTGGCAAATTCCTGATCCGAAAGCTCGGGATGCTGATGCAGCTCGCGTCGCCAGCGCACCAGCTGTTGATGGGAAAGATCCGTCATGGTCATCCTTGTGTGTGTTCAGGTAAGAAAGGTTCGCCGAGCGTCAGCATCAGACGGTTCGCCCAGGCAAAGAAGGCGGCGGATTGAATCAGGTCCAGCAGCGCCAGCGTGCTGAATCCCTGATCGCGCAGCGCCTGCAGCTGTTTCAGGCTGGTGGCGGCAGGCGTGATCGATAAGGTGGCGACCAGATCGATCTGCGCCGCCCAGCGCGCCGATTGTCCGTGTGACAGCTCCGCGCCCGGCGCGACATTCAGCAGCTTCTGCACCGACGGTTCATCTTTCGACAGCTGGCTGGCTTTGCGCGCATGCACCGAGGCGCAGTAGATGCAGCCGTTGACCTTGCTCACCACCGTGGCGGCGAGTTCTCGCTCGGCGCGTGAAAGTCCGCCTGCGGTGTAGAAGATGCCTTTATCGGTTAGCGTGCGCTGCTCGAGCAGCGGCTGATTGCGGCCCAGCAGGCGGAAGTAATCAGAGTCGCTGTGGCCGAATTTCGCCAGCGTTGCCTGCTCTTCAGCGCTAAATTCATGCAGCGGTTTCGCCGCCAGCCACGGTTCCCAACCCAGTTCCTGTTGGGTAAAGGCGGTGAGGGCGGTTTTACCGCTGACGGTGAGCGGCGCATCGTGCCATTTACCGGCAACCGCATGTGGCTGCGACGCCGTCTCTTCGCCGTTGAGCAAACGCAAACCCGCGAGTAAGCGGCTCTGGAAGCTGACAAAGGCAATCAGTTGCGCCAGCGTGACGATACCGCGCGGCGACCAGCCGGCAGTTTGCAGTTTCTCGATGTGCTGCGGCGCGGCATCAATCGGATGCAGGCTCAGCAGTTCCGCAAACGCCAGACCCGCAGCGAAGCGCGCGTTTTGCGGCTGATCGTGCTGGCGGTAATGCGCTTCAAGACTTGACGCACTATGCCAGGCCGCAACCTGCGCGGCGAGGGCGAAGCGCTCTGCTAACGGCAAATCTTCATCATCTTGCGAAAACAGCACGTCGTAGCTGCCTTGGGTATGCTGGGTGGCGGCATGACGCTCGGCACGGGCCTGCGCCAGTTCAGACGCAGGATCGATATCCGCCAGCGCGGCCAGTAAATCTGTCGGTTGAGACATGAAATTCTCCAGTTTAACGTTAGAAGGTCACCATAAATGGCGACCCTACAAACCTTGCGTAGGGTCGCCATTCCTGGCGACCGCTAATCACCTAGCCACGCAGCGCGGGCGCAATATGTTCCGCAATCAATTCGATGGAACGCAGAATGTCGGCGTGTGGCGGATCGATGGAGTGCCCCTGGAAGCTGATATCGGTGACGCGTTGCAGCGACGTATCGGCGAGCAGCGATTGCCGCACCTGGTCGGCATCGCCGAAATGTGCATCCAGCTGACGCGCCTGTTCGTCCAGCGTGTGGCCAATCACATGTCCTGATTCGCGGAAATGCTGCGCCTGGCGCTGCAAGCCCGGTTCGGCAAGGCGGCGCGCGTAGTCACGGGAATCAGCCACAAAAGCGGTGCGTGAAGCCAGAATGCGCGGCGCAATGCCCGCCGGTAATGCCGCCAGATAGGCATCGATCATCGGGTTCTGAATCTGATCCAGCGGCAAATCCGGCTGGCCAGCCGGACGCGGCTGGGTGCGCGACAGCATCAAACCGTGTCCGGCTTGTCCCGCGCGCGCGGCACCTTCCACCGAGAAGGTGGCGATCCACACGCGCTGCGCCAGCGTCGGCGCAGCGGGATAAAGATGGTTATCCGGATGTCCCAACGTATCGCCGCGCCAGGCGCTCAGCAGCTGATGCAGATGATCGGCAAACACGCTGGCGCGCTGATCGATGGTGATGCCGAATGGCAGAAACGAGGTCGCGGTGCCGCCCGATCCTAAACCGACTTCGAGGCGACCGTTGCTTAGCAGATCCAGCACCGCCGCATCTTCGGCGACGCGCAGCGCGTTCTCCATCGCCAGCGTGATGATGCCGGTACCAAGGCGAATGGTGCGGGTGTGCGCGGCAACGTGGGCCAGAAAAAGCAGCGGAGACGGCAAGCCGCCTTCTTTCTCGTGAAAGTGGTGCTGCGCAATCCATGCACTGTCAAAACCGTTGCGCTCGGCGTGCTGAATCTGTTCAGTTGCCAGGCGATAGCGCTGTTGTGCGCTGGTGTCATCCAGCAGACGGGTGAAAAATCCAATGCGTTTACGCGTCATGCAGACTCCTTAATCAGCGGACGGAAAGCGGGAATCGCGTCAATCAGCGATCGGGTATACGGATGCTGAGGCGCGTTAAATAGCGTGACGGTGTCACCTTGCTCCACCACTTCACCGGCGCGTAGCACGGTGACGCTGTGCGCAATGCGGCGCACGGTGGCGAGGTCGTGGGTGATTAACAGATAAGTGAGGCCGAGCTCGCGTTGCAGTTGTTGCAGCAGTTGCAGAATTTGCGCCTGAACCGTGACATCCAGCGCCGAAGTCGCTTCATCCAGCACCAGAATCGCCGGTTGCAGAATCAGGGCGCGGGCAATGGCTACGCGCTGACGCTGGCCGCCGGATAACTCACGCGGTTTGCGCGTCAGCAACTCCAGCGGTAACGCTACGCGCTGCGCCACGGCGGCGACGCGTTCTCGACGCTGCTCGCTGCTGAGCTTCTCAAAGTTACGCAACGGTTCCTCAATAATGGCGAACAGCGTCTGGCGCGGATCGAGCGAGGCAAACGGGTTCTGATACACAAACTGAATCTTGCGGCGCAGCTGGCGTTGCGCTTCACCGCGCAGCGCGGTGGCGTCGATCCCATCAATTACTACGCGACCGCTGTCGGCCTGCTCAAAGCCTAAGAGAATGCGCGCCAGCGTGGTTTTCCCCGAGCCGGATTCGCCGACTAGCGCGTGCGTGGTACCGCGCGCCACGGTGACGCATACCTCTTTCGCCACCTGTAACTGCTGCTGGCGACCCAGTGAAAACTGTTTATTGATGCCGGAGAGCTGAATCGCCGGTGACGAGAAGTTGGCTTGTGTCGGCACGGACAGCGCGCTGTCGCCTGGATCGGCATCCTTTAATAGCTGCCGCGTATAAGCATGTTTCGGCGCGTTGATCACCTGCGCCGCCGGGCCTTGTTCCTGCACTTCGCCATGACGAAATACCAGCAGGCGATCGGCGCGTTCTGCCGCTAGCGCCAAATCGTGCGTGACAAACAGCACTGCCGTGCCAGATTCACGGCGCAGCACATCCAGCAGATCGAGAATGCGTTTTTGCACCGTGACATCCAGCGCGCTGGTGGGTTCATCGGCAATGATAATCTGCGGACGCAGGGCGAGGGCGATGGCAATCAATACGCGCTGTTTCATGCCGCCGGAGAGCTGATGCGGATACTGCTTGAGGCGCTGTTCCGGATGGCTCAGTCCTACTTTTTGCAACAGCTCCAGCACGCGTTGCTGGCGTTCGGCCTTGCTGATTTTCAGGTGCAGCTGCAGCATTTCACCGACCTGATCGCCAATGGTTTTCACCGGATTAAGCGAGTTGCCCGGATCCTGCGGCACCAAGCTGATGCTGACGCCGCGCAGGCTATCAAGACGTTTTGATGACCAGCCAGCGATATCGGTGCCGTTCAGCACAATCCTGCCGCTGTCACGGCGGCCGTTGTCCGCCATCAAACCAATAATCGCCTGCGCGGTGGTGGTTTTGCCGGAGCCGGATTCCCCGACCAGCGCCACCATTTCACCGGGCTGCAACTCAAAGCTGACGTTGTGAACCACCGCGCGCCACTCGCCGCGCTGGCGATAGCTAAGGGTTAAATTTTCAATGGCTAATAACGCGCTCATGCGTCACCTCCGGCCAGTTGACGGCTAATGCGGTTAGCGGCCAGCACCACGGCGACCACCACAATGCCGGGGAAAGTTGTGAGCCACCACGCGGTCGCCAGATAGTTACGTCCTTCAGCGATCAATAATCCCCATTCGGGCGTTGGCGGCGGCGTGCCGTAGCCGAGAAAGCTCAGCGTCGACAGCGCCAGAATCGCCTGACCAAACTGCAAAGCGGCGAAGGCGATCACCGCCGTCAGCGAGTTGGGTAGAATGTGGCGCCACAACACGCGCCAGAAACTGCCGCCACTGCCGTAAGCCGCTTCGACGAATTCACTGCGGCGCACGCGCACCACTTCGCCGCGCGCCAGGCGGGCAAAACTGGCAATTGAGGCGATGCCCACCGCCAGCGCGGCGTGAACGGTGCCGAAACCCAGCAAAATCAGAATGCTGAGCGACAGCAGCAGCGAGGGAATTGACAGCAGCACATCGACTAAGCGCATCAGCCAGTTCTCGGTGCGCCCGCCCATCGCGCCTGCCAGCACGCCGAGCGTGGTGCCACCAATCAGCCCCATCGCCACGGCTGCGACCGCCGCCGACAGCGACTGTGACGAACCATAGATAATGCGCGTGTAGAGATCGCGGCCTAGCTGATCGGTGCCGAGCCAGTACGCGGCCTGCGGCGGCAGACGCTGCGCGCCGGGCACGCCTTCCGTCGGGCTGAAATGGGTAAACAGGCCAGGCGCAAACGCCGCCAGCAGCGCCAGCAGCATTACGCCCCACGCCAGCCACAATCCGGGCTGGATGTTGAGCACGCGCGGTGTGCTGATTTTTTGCCGTGCAGTTGAATATTCGACCAGGCTCATCGGTGTCCTCCGGCAATGGATTGCAGACGCGGATCGAACAGCGGCATCAGCGCATCGACCAGCAGGTTAATCAGCACAAACGCCAGCGCCGAAATCATCACCACCGCCTGTAATACCGCGACGTCCTGATTATTCACCGCCTGCTGCGTCAGCTGACCGACGCCGCTCAGGCCAAACACCGTTTCTGTAATCAGCGCCCCGGCGATCAGTTCACCGAGCAGCAAACCCGCCACGTTCAGCACCGGCAGCAGCGCATTGCGCATCACGTGATGCCACAGCACATGGCTTTCGCTGGCGCCTTTGGCGCGCGCCACCGCCACAAACGGCTGGGTTGACACCTGATCGATGCTGCGCAACAGAATCTGCGCCAGCGGCGCGGAGATCGGGATCGCCACGGTAATCACCGGCAGAATCAAACCCTGCAGCGCCGAGGGATTGATCACCGGGATCCAGCGCAGCTGGAAGGAGAACAGCTGAATTAGCGCGATGCCGAGCCAGAAGGTTGGCAGCGAGATAAACAGCGCCGGTACCGATTGCAGCACGGAACGCAGGACTCGCAGCGCTGGCAAACGCGATAACGCCGCCAGCGCGAACGCGATAATCGTTGCCAGCGCAAAGCCGAGCAGCGCCAGTTGCAGCGTGGCGGGCAGGTTGCTGATCAGCTGTTCGCTGACCGGCACGCCCGCCTGCACCGAGTAACCAAAATCACCGCGCAGCATCGCCAGCAGCGTGTGCACGTACTGCTGCCAGAGCGGATTATCCGCGCCGTAAGCCAGTCGCATTTCGGCGATTTGATCCGGGCTGAGGCCCAGATCCGGATTCTGAAACTTGATCAGCACCGCATCGCCGGGCAGCACCTGCAGCAGAAAGAACGACAGGGTAAACGCGGCCCACAGCACCAAAACGCTTTGACCCACTCTTCGCAGCAGTGAACGTTGCATCATTAACCTGCCTTAGTGTTTTTCCAGCCACGCGCCGTAGAACGACGGACGACCCACAGCTTCAAAATTCACGCCTTTCAGCCAAGGCGCACCGGCAAACACCTGCGGTTCTTCAAAGATCGGAATCACATAGGCCTGATCGAGCAGATAACGCTGCGCATCGCCGGTCACTGCCAGACGCTTCGCCGGATCGACTTCCGAGGAGATAGCCAGTAACAGCGTGTTGAGTTTGTCGTCGCGGAAGTTCTGCACCTTGTCGCTGGAGCCGCCTTTCTGCAGCAGCGCATCGCGGTTGGTTGGATAGAACTGGCTCTTCACCACGTCAGGATCGGCGCGGCCCACTTCGGAAACGGTAAGCGGGGTTTTTAGCGGATCGAGGTTATCCAGCACGCGGCTGCCGGCATCACCGGCTTTCACCGCCAGCGCAACGCCAACCTGACGCCACTGTTGTGCCACCAGCTGCAGCACCTCTTTGTTTTGCGGCTGCGGCAGCGATTCATAAATGGTCAGCGCCAGTTTCTTGCCATCCTTCTCGCGGATGCCGTCGCTGCCCGGTTTCCAGCCCGCTTCATCCAGCAGTTTTTTCGACAACGCCGGATCGAATTTCAGCTTGTCGGCCAGATTGACGTAACCGGCCGCCGAAGTGGCGATCACCGAGGTAGCCTGCGGATAGTTTGGTGAGAACAGGGTTTGCACCACTTGCTGCGCGTTGGTGGCGTGCAGCAGCGCCTGACGTACTTTCACATCACTGACCAGCGGGTTATCCGGGCGGAAGCTGATGCTGTCGTTGACGCCACGCGTGGGTGCAGCGTAAATCGGGAAGTTCTGTTGCTGCGCCTGCTTTTCGTCATAGGCTTGCACCTGACGAATAAAGTCGGCCTGACCCGCCAGCAGCGCGCCGATGCGCACGCTGTCTTCCGGCGTGACGATGAATTTAATGCCGTCGAGATTGGCTGGACCTTGCTGGGCGAGATTTTTCGGGCCCCATTGGTAATCTTTGCGCGCGGTTAAATCGACTTCGCGCCCGAGTTTTTCATCGCTGACCACAAATGGACCGGAACCGATAATATGACGCGCATCGCCGAGTTGATCGAAGCTACGTTGCAGCGTGCTGAGAGAAACCAGGCCCGAGCCAATCGTTGCGGTGCCCTGTAAAAAACCGGGAGACGGTTTTTTGAAATAGAATTTCACCGTCTGAGGATCAATAACTTCACTGCGGTCGTAATTGTTGATCACTTCGGAAACCGGCAGGCGCTGGGCTTTATTTCCCAGACCGTAAGTATCAAAGTTTTTGGCTACCGCATTGGCATCTAAGGGCGTGCCATCGGAGAAGGTGACGCCGGGACGAATTTTAAAGGTATATTCGGTTTTATCCGCGTTGCTGCTCCAGCTTTCGGCAATCCAGGGTTCAACTTGTAATGTTTTTGGATTCTGCCACGTCAGTTTATCGGTGATTTGATTCAGAATTCCGCCATTGGGATAAAAGCCACCGGCGGGGGGATAAAGGTTGGTATGCGCCTGTTGTTCGAGATAAACCAGCGTGCCGCCTTTAACCGGCGTGTCTGCCGCGTGGGCGCTAAAAATCCCTGAGAGCAGGGCCAAACTCAACGCCTGCAAGTGAAAATGCTTAGTCATGGTGTTTCCCTTTTTTATCAATAGCCCGACGGGCGGTTTTCATCATTGAATGCCGCACACGGGAGTTGAACCAAGGAATTGCACTAAGCTTTGCTAAAAAAAATAAATAGGCGTGCTGGTCATACGATGGGTTGCCATAAATGGCGTAATGCTTATTAGCTAAGCCAGCGGCGATGGCGCTGACCGGTGCCACTTTTGGTCCTGCGGTCCTCGCGCCGCTTACGCGGTACCTTCACTTCGCTTGTCTGCCTGACGGAGCGGCGGAGACGGGACGTCCTTGTCCCGGCTCCGCCTTTCGCCCGCGTCCTGCGGGCTCTCCTGGCTTCCTCGCTTCGTTCAGCGCTGTGGATTGCCGGCCCAAAAGCGGCCCCGGCCTGCTCCAAACCTTCAGTGCGTGTTGTTGAAAAGGGCACATTTGCCAGAGGCGCTGGCGCGTCTGCTGCGGCAAAAGGGCTATCCGCAGCGCTGAGGCTTTTACGTTGGGCCAGGAGCCTCACGCATGGATGCGTGAGGCAATTCGGGGCCGGCCAGGATGGCCGATCCCCGAATGGTCCGTCGGCACAATGTGAGAGCCGAAGGTACCGCGCTAGCGGCGCGAGGACGGCCCGTGACGCAGTAGATGTGTCAGAGCCCGCAGCAGAATTAAAGCACTGATTTGACCGGTTGTTACATCACGCCCATTAAACGCGGTAGCCAAAGCGATATCGCCGGAATATAGGTAATCAGCATCAGCACAATAAACAACATGCCATAGAACGGCAGCATGGCGGATACCACTTGCTCAATCTTCTGCTTGCTCACTGCGCTGGCGACAAATAATACCGTGCCAACCGGTGGCGTAATTAAACCGATGCCGAGGTTGGTTAGCATGATCATGCCGAAATGCACCGGATCGACGCCCAGCGCGGTGGCTACCGGTAACAGTACCGGGGTCAGAATCAGGATCAGCGGCGCCATATCCATTAACGTTCCCACCACCAGCAACAGCAGGTTGATACACATCAAAATCACATACTTGTTGCTGGAGAATTGGGTAAAGGCTTCGGTAATGATGGTCGGTAATTGCATAAAGGTCATCACCGCACCGAAACCGGCAGCGAAGGCGATCAACACCATTACAATGGTTACCGTTTTGATGGTGCGGAATACCAGAATATGCAATTGCGTCCATTTGAAATCACGGTAAATAAACATGGTGACAAAGAACGCCCAGATGCAGGCGATGGCCGCCGATTCTGAGGCAGTGAAAACACCCGAAAGAATCCCGCCGAGAATGATGAAAATGGTGAACAGGCCCCAAAACGCATCGAAGAAGATTTTCACCGCCTGCTTATAAGGGATGCGTTCGCCTTTGGGATATCCGCGTTTACGTGCAAAGCCAAGGCACATGACCATCAAACAGAAACCCAGCAGCAGGCCAGGAATAATCCCGGCGACAAACAGCGAAGAGATGGTGACAACGCCGCCGGTGGCGAGCGAATAAATCACCGAGTTGTGGCTGGGCGGGGTTAATACCGCCTGTACCGAGCCGCTGGCGGTCACCGCTGCAGCGAAATCACGCGGATAGCCTTTCTCCTCCATCTGCGGAATCATCACTGAACCAATCGAGGCGGTATCCGCTACCGAAGATCCCGAGATCGCACCAAAGAAGGTTGAGGCGACAATATTCACCAGCGACAAACCGCCGCGAATAAAGCCAACGAAAATATAGGCGAAGTTAACCAACCGCCGCGCAATGCCGCCTTCCGCCATAATCGCGCCAGCCAAAATAAAGAAGGGAATGGTCAGCAGCGAAAACTTGTTGATGCCGTTGGTAATCTGAATCACCACCGCTTCCAGCGGTAAGTCGATCCACCATGCGCCGATAAACGCGCTCAATCCAACGGCGAATGCCACGGGAAAACCCACCAGCAGCAACACCACCAAACTGCCTATCAAAATCAGTGCGTCCATTTTCTTCTCCGCTTAGTGGGTGCCGCCAAGAGTCACGATGGCGCGTTGGCTTTGATCGCCATTAACCAATCGCTCAATCACAAACAACAGCGTAAAGATTGCGCCAACCGGAATCGGCAAATACATTTCGCCGTAGGTCACCACCGGCAATGAGGCCAGCGTTTGCACCCACATCGCTTCGCACAGGTTGTAACTGGCGCGGAAAATCACCAGACAGGTGATGATCATCAGCGCATCAGACAACTTCAGCAGCCAGCGCTGATTGGCGGGCGAGAGCCGGTCGGTCATCATCGACACGCAAATATGCGTGCCGGCGCGGAACCCGACTGGCGCACCAATAAAGGTAAAGATGATCATGCAAATGATGGCGACCGGTTCGGGCCAGGATAACGCGTCGTTCAGCACATAGCGTGAGAAAATCCCGATGGGAATCACCGTCACCATGATCAACAAGGCAACGGCGGCAATCGCCATGCACAGCAAATAAAGCCCATCCATCAGACGAGAATATGCAGTCATAATGTTTACCTGATTAAAACGCCACGCAGGCACGTGGCGTGGGGAGGATTACTTCACATCAGCAATTTGTTTCATCAAATCCTGATAGTTGCCGCCAAACTGATCGCGCACCGGCTGCGTGGCTTTCATGAAGGTTTCACGATCGGTTTGCTGGAAGGTCACGCCACCGGCTTTCATCTTCTCGATGGATTGTTGGGTGTAGGTTGCCCAAAGCTGACGTTCTTCCTCCTGCGCCTCTTTACCTAATTTCTTCAGCAACGCCTGGTCATCCGCTGAGAGACGATTCCACAACGGTTTGGAGTAGAGGATCATTTCAGGCTGAATGAAGTGGCCGCTCAGGGTGTAATACTTCGCAACGGGCATATAGTTGTGGGCGACGAAGGTGGGTGGGTTGTTTTCAGTGCCATCGACTACGCCGGTTTGCATGGCGCTAAACACTTCGCTCACGCCCATGGCGACCGGATTCGCTCCCATCGCTTTCAAGGTCGCCAAAGAGATCGCACTGTTTTGCACGCGGATTTTCATGCCCTTAAGATCTTCGGGTTTGGCGATCGGTTTTTTGGTGATCATGTTGCGCACACCGGCGTCGGTCCAGCCGAGGAAAATCATGCGGGCGTTGGGATCGTTATCGAATTTCTCGACGATACTTTTCCCGATATCACCATCCAGCACCTTGTGCATATGATCTTCATCGCGAAAAACATACGGCAAGGTTAATACGCTGGTTTCCGGCGCGATGCTGGTGACCGGTGCCAGCGAAACACGAATCATATCAATCGCGCCCAGTTGCACCTGCTGCAGCGTTTGGTCTTCATCACCCAATACGCCACCGGCGTAAACCTTCATCTCTAACCGCCCGTCAGTGGCTTTTTTCAGCTTCTCGCCCATGTGTTCAAGTGCTACCACGGTGGGATAACCCGCCGGTTGTACTTCGGCCACTTTGATGACTTTAGCGGACGCCACGGCAGGGCAAAACGCTGCCGCAGAGGATAACGAAACGACCAGAAGTAATTTTTTAAACGTCATGCTTTTTCTCCAGCTAAGGGGGAGGCAGGAAGGTGCGGCGCATTGATTTTGTCGAGAGGTGCCGCGTGGTGCCAGCATAGAGAAAATAGTGGCTGGAAAAATAAGGGAATGGCGATTGGATGAATTGCGTCACATTTTGAAACGATGTTTTAATAATTTTATATTGAATATCACATTTTCAAAACATCACCACAACAATCCCTATTCAGCGGGGATAATTGTGTGTTTTCAAAGCAGTTTACACCAAACGGTCCAATCTATCTCCCTGATATGCATAAAGTAAATATAGATACGACAATATCATGTTTTACGAACCCGCCTTCTGCGCCACACACTACTCGCCATATTCATGACGATAAGGATAAGGCGCATGTCATACCGACTGAGTTTGCTGGATAAATCGCCGATTGCTGATGGAGAGACAGCCAGCCACGCGCTGCACCGCACGTTACAGCTGGCGCAGCAGGCGGAAAGCTGGGGTTATCACCGCTTCTGGTTGGCGGAACACCACAACAGCGATCGTCTGGCGAGCCCGTCGCCGGAACTGCTGATCGCCTGGATCATCGGCCAGACGCAACACATTCGCGTCGGCTCCGGTGGTGTGATGCTGCAACATTACAGCCCGTATAAAGTGGCGGAAAACTTCAACCTGCTGGCGTCATTAGCGCCGGGACGCATTGACGTCGGCGTCGGCAAAGCGCCAGGCGGCTTGCCGCTTTCGACGCGTGCGCTGCAGCTGGGCGTACATCTGCAGGAGAAAGGCAGCTTCGCCGAACAGTTGACGCTGCTGGATAGCTGGCTGCATGTGCCGCCGGTGGGCGACGAAGAAATTCTGCGCGCCACGCCGCAGCCGCCGCGTCCGGCCAATCGTTTCCTGCTGGGTGCCAGTGAAGAGAGCGCCAAACTGGCGGCGGAACTCGGCTGGCAGCTGGTGTTCGCTGCGCATCACAACGGCGATCCGCAATTAATGGAAAAAGTCCTTAACAGCTATCGCCAGCACAGCAACGGACAGCGCGCGCTGGTGGCGGTACAAGTGGTGGTGGCAGATTCTCCGGCAGAAGCCGATCTGCTGGTGGATAACCTGCGCGTGTATCACGTCAGCGTGAAAGATGGCCCAAGCGTGAATGTCGGCAGCGTCGAGCAGGCCGAACGCTACGTGCGTCAGGGCGGTTACAGCGATTACGTGATTGAACCGCGCACGCCGTCGCTGCTGAAAGGCACCGCCGCGCAGGTGCATGCCAAGTTGGATGCGCTGCATCAGCATTTCGGCATTGAAGAGTTTGTGATTGATACGCCGGTGGCTGAAGAGCAGGCGCGCGTGAAATCACTTGAACTGCTGGCCACTCACCGTTTAGTCACGGCTTGATTTGCTGCTTACGGAGGCAGGTATGACGCAATTTAGCGAACATCAGCTGATTGACTGGCGACGTGAGCTGCACAGCTGGCCGGAGTTATCCGGTCGCGAAGTCGAAACCACCGCGCGCCTGCGCCGCTGGTTACAGGACGCCGGTTTGCGTCTGCTGGATTACCCGCTGGAAACCGGCGTGATCGTGGAAGTGGGGCGCGGCGACACGCTGATTGCGCTGCGTGCCGATATCGATGCACTACCGATTCATGAAGCCACCGGACTGGCTTTTCGTTCGCGCAATAGCGGCGTGATGCACGCCTGCGGTCATGACGTACACACCGCCGTAATGCTCGGCGCGGCCTTGCAGTTGAAAGCCGTTGAAGATCAATTGCCAGGCCGCATTCGTATTCTGTTCCAACCGGCGGAAGAGAACGCCACCGGCGCTCGCCAGTTGATCAATGCGGGCGTTTTGGACGGGGTGCAGGCGATTTTCGGCATGCACAATGAACCCGGTTTGCCGACCGGCACCTTTGCCACACGCGGCGGCGCGTTTTACGCCAATGCGGATAAGTTTATCGTGCGCGTTTTCGGCAAAGGTGCGCACGCCGCGCATCCGGAAGAGGGCGTGGACAGCATTGTGGTCGCCAGCCAGATCATTCAGGCGCTGCAATCGCTCACCAGCCGCAGCTTTAATACGCTGGACAGCTTAGTGCTCAGCGTGACGCGCATCGACGCTGGAAAAACCTGGAACGTGCTGCCCGGCGAGGCCGAATTTGGCGGTACGGTGCGCACCCATGACAAACAGGTGCGCGCCGAGCTGGAACAGCGCGCCCGCACGCTGGTCGAGAACATCGCCGCCGCCAACGGTGCCAGCGCCACTTTTAGCTGGCATCCCGGTCCGCCGGTGCTGGAAAACGATGCGCGTTGGGCGCAGTTTGCCAGCAACGTGGCGCAGCAGGCGGGTTACCGCGTGCAGACCGCTGAGCTGCACCTCGGCGGCGAAGATTTCGCTTACTACTTACAGCAGATCCCCGGCGAGTTTGTCAGCATTGGCAGCGCGAGCGAATTTGGTCTGCATCATGGCGGCTTCAATCCCGATGAAGCGCTGATTGCCCCCGCTGCACACTACTTTACGCAACTGGCTCAGCAAGCGTTGCAGCACCTCAATGCGCGATGTCGTGACGCCATTCTGAACTAGCTCGATTCACTGATTTCATTTCGATTCTGCACGGCGACACGATGTCGCCGTCAGGCTGCGCTTTGGCAAAAGAGAGAACATTATGACTGCAAGACAACTGCGATTGGGCACCATTCTGCATGGCGCATCCGGCAATATGTCCGCGTGGCGTCATCCGGCGGCGCTGGCGGATGCCAGCATCAATTTTGATTACGCCAAACACATTGCACGCAAGGCGGAAGCGGGCAAGCTGGATTTCCTGTTTGTTGCCGATGGCCTGTTCATCAACGAAAAATCAATTCCCCATTTTCTCAATCGCTTCGAGCCGCTGACCTTGCTGTCAGCGCTGGCGGGCGTCACTGAACATCTCGGTTTGGTTGGCACGGTTTCCACTTCGTACAGCGAGCCGTTCACCGTGGCGCGTCAGTTTGCCAGCCTCGATCATCTGAGCGGCGGTCGTGCGGGCTGGAACGTCGTGACCTCGCCGCTGGAGGGATCGGCGAAGAACTTCTCGCGTCAGCAGCATCCTGAACACGCGCTGCGCTATCGCATCGCCGATGAGTATCTGCAAGTGGTGAAAGGGCTGTGGGATTCGTGGGAAGGCGATGCTTTCGTGCGGAATAAACAGAGCGGCCAGTTCTTTGATCCCGAAAAGCTGCACACGCTGAATCACCACGGCGATTTTTTCCAGGTGCAAGGACCGCTGAATATCGAACGCACGCCACAAGGACGTCCGGTGGTGTTCCAGGCGGGCGCATCGGAAGATGGCCGCAAGCTGGCCGCTAAACATGCTGACGCCATCTTCACCCACCAGCCGACGCGCGAAGAAGCGCAGGCATTCTACCGCGATGTGAAAAAACAGCTGGTGGCGAATGGCCGCGAGCCGGGCGATCTGCACATTTTCCAGGGCGTTGGCGTGATTGTGGGCGACAGTGCGGAAGATGTGGAGCAGCAGTATCAAACCACCGCCGCGCTGGTTTCCATCAAAGATGCGCTCAACTATCTCGGTCGCTTCTTTGATCATCACGACTTTTCACAATATCCGCTGGATGAGCCGTTCCCGGCACTCGGCGATATCGGGCAAAACAGCTTCCGCAGCACCACCGACGAAATCAAACGCAAGGCGCGCGAGCATGGCCACACGCTGCGTCAGGCGGCGCTGGAAGCCGCCACGCCGCGTCCGCTGTTTCACGGCACGCCAGAGCAGGTGGCCGACGGTTTGCAGCTGTGGTTTGAGAGCGAAGCCACCGATGGCTTCATCATTCAGGGCGGCACGCCAGATACCTTCGAACGCTTTGTCGATCGCGTGGTACCGATTCTGCAAGCGCGCGGGTTAACCCGCAGCGACTATCCCGGCACCACGCTGCGCGCCAGCTTTGGTTTGAAAGATCCGGTTAATCAATACACACAAAAATAAAACACGAGAATAAACGCTATGCAGAAAAAATCCCTTATCGCGCTGCTGTTGCTGGGCATGAGCAGCGCTGTATTCGCCGATGATGTGGCGGTTAATGGTCAGAACGTCAGTGTTGAGGCCAATAAAACGCCGATCAATACCGCGAAGAATGCTGCTGCCGTGGCGCAGATACCGGCTGGACATCGCTTCGCGGTGCCGGGTTCGTTCACCGTGGCGGTGGCCGCGCTGAATTCGCCGCCATTAACCGTATTCAGTGATGACAACAAAACCCTGCTCGGCAGCGAAGTGGATATCGCCCGCTTAGTCGCCGACAGCCTGGGTTTAAAACTCAACGTGGTGCCAACCTCTTGGGAAGACTGGCCGCTGGGCGTGGCATCGGGCAAATACGATGCGGCGATCAGTAACGTGACCGTCACCAAAGAGCGCAAAGAGCGCTTCGATTTCGCCACCTATCGCAAAGATTCACTCGGCTTTTACGTCAAATCCAGCAGCCCGATTAAGGCGATCGCTAAAGCGGAAGATATTGCCGGACTGCGCATTATCGTCGGCTCTGGCACCAATCAGGAATCGATCCTGCTGGCGTGGGATAAAGCCAATCAGGCCAAAGGATTGAAGCCGTTTACGCCGGTGTATACCAAAGATGATGCGGCACAAACGCTGGCGCTGCAGTCCGGTCGCGCCGATGCCTTTTTCGGTCCGAACGTGATTGGCGCATGGAAAGCGGCGCTAACTAAACAAACGCGTTTGGTTGGCAGCGTTGATGGTGGCTGGCCGAAAGCGGCGCATATCGCGGTGACGGTGAAGAAAAATGGCGGCCTGGTGCAGCCGATCAACACCGCGCTGAATGGCGTGATCAAAAACGGCGATTACGACAAGGTGCTGAAGCGTTGGGGTGAAGGCGTTGAGCGTATCGACAGTTCAGAGATCAATCCGGCCGGATTGGGCGATTAAGGAGGCCGCATGAGCGAGCAACTGTTCCGCGAAGTGTCACCGGAAGCGCCTGAGCTGCAGCCGATTTTGACCGGACTGTTTGGTGAATACAGCGCGCGCTACGGCGCGTTCTTCACCAGCCAAAAAGAGGTTGAGCTGACCGAATGGTATTTGCCGCCGCGTGGGCTGTTTATCGTGCTGGAGCGTGACGGCGAGATCATCGCGATGGGCGCGTACAAACCTTATGACGCGGTGACCGCTGAGTTTAAACGCATCTGGACGCGCAGCGATCTACGACGTCAGGGATTGGCGCTGCTGATTCTGCAGGAACTGGAGCGTCGCGCGCTGCGTGCAGGCTACCAGCGCGTGTTTCTCACCACCGGTTTCCGCCAGCCGGAAGCGGTGAAGTTGTATATCGGCCACGGTTATCAGCCACAGTTTGAGCTGCTGGAGGATATGGAAGTCTACAGCCAGCCGCCACACGATGGACGCTTGCGCTTCCTGAAAGTGATTGATGTGCATAGCGTGGCGCAGGCCAGCTAAGGAGTTGCAATGAGTAATGAACCACAACGTTTAACCGTGGTGCCGGCGCGTTATCCGGCACGTACCGTCGGCGCGATTGTCGCGCTGTTTATTCTGGCCAGTGTGATTGATTCGGTTGCCTTCAATCCGCGCTGGGAATGGGGCGTGTTCGCTAAATGGTTTTTTGATCCGGTGATCCTCAGCGGTTTGGGGCAAACGCTGCTGCTGACGCTGTTTGGCACCATTCTCAGCCTGATTTTTGGCGGTTTGCTGGCGCTGGCGCGCCTCTCGTCATCGTGGCTGCTCAGCACGCTGGCGTTCGGCTACATCTGGCTGTTCCGCTCGTTGCCGCTGATTGTGGTGCTGATCATCCTCTACAACTTCTCCTATCTGTACGACACGCTGTCGCTCGGCATTCCGTTTACCGCGCTGTCGTGGGGCCACTTCCAGACCATCAACGTGCTCGGCCAGTTCCCGGCGGCGGTGATTGGTTTGACGCTGGTGCAGAGCGCCTATAGCGCCGAGATCATTCGCGGCGGCTTTTTGGGTGTCGATCACGGCCAGTTTGAAGCGGCATCGGCGTTGGGATTATCCTCCACGCGCCGCACCTTCCGCATCATTCTGCCGCAGGCGCTGCGCGCGATTATTCCCACCACCTTTAATGAAATCATCAGCCTCGCCAAAGGCACCTCAATGGTGTACGTGCTGGCGATGCCGGAACTGTTTTACACCATCCAGATGATCTACAACCGCACGCAGCAGGTGATTCCGCTGCTGATGGTCGGCGCGGCCTGGTATCTGATTATCACCACCGTCTTGTCACTGCTGCAGCACAGCGTTGAGCGCTGGCTGGCGCGCAGTGTCACCCGTGAACCGCAGCCGTCGCGCTGGCGTCAATGGCGTAACCGCAGCGCCAAACCTGCTACCGAGGAGCTTTCCCATGTCCGAAGCCATTGATTACCGCAATCTGCATAGCGCTGGCGCCATCAGCATCACCGGCGTGAGCAAGTCGTTCGGCAAACTGAAAGCGCTGGATGATGTGTCGCTGGAGCTGGAACCGGGATCGGTGACGGTGATTCTCGGGCCATCCGGTTCGGGTAAATCGACGCTGCTGCGCACCATTAACCATCTGGAGCGCGTCGATGAAGGCTATATCCAGATCGATGGCGACTACATTGGTTATCAGCGTCGCGGCGATAAGCTGTATGAGCTGAAAGAGCAGGCGATTCTGCGTCAGCGCATCAACGTTGGCTACGTGTTCCAGAACTTCAATCTGTTCCCGCATCTGACGGTGCTGGACAACCTGATTGAAGCGCCGATTGCGCATCGTCAGCTGTCGCGCCGTGAAGCGATCGATCGCGCCGGTGAGTTGCTGGATGTGGTTGGCCTGCGCCATAAAGCCGATGCCTGGCCGCGCCATTTGTCGGGCGGCCAGCAGCAGCGTATCGCCATTGCGCGAGCCTTGATGCTTAACCCACGTGTGATGCTGTTTGATGAACCGACGTCGGCGCTCGATCCCGAACTGGTGGGCGAAGTACTGGATGTGATTAAAAAGCTGGCGCGTTCCGGCACCACGCTGGTGATTGTCACGCACGAAGTCGGTTTTGCGCGAGAAGTGGCGGATAACGTGGTGTTTATGGTCGATGGCCGCATTGTTGAGCAGGGCAGCAGCCATCAGGTGCTCAATCAACCGCGCCACGAGCGCACCAAACGTTTTCTGGCGCGGGTACTTTAATGGAACGAGTGATTATTGCGGCGTTACTGACAGTGATGTTAGGCGCGCCAGCCATCGCAGCAGAAACGCTGGATGCCAAAAACAACGAAACGCCAATTAACATTGCGGCGAATCCACAGGCTATCGCGAAAATTCCGGCGGGTTTTCACTTTGTTAATCCGGGTTATCTGACCGTTGCCACCACGTCGATGAATTCGCCGCCCATCGGGTTGTGGGCGTCGGATAATAAAACGCTGATTGGCAGCGATCCGGATATTGCACGTCTGCTGGCGGATAGTTTGGGCTTAAAACTGAAACTGGTGCCAGCCGCCTGGGAAGATTGGCCGCTGGGCATCACCGCCGGACGTTACGACGTGGCGATGTTCAATATTGCCGTTACCGAAGAGCGTAAAAAGAAGTTCGATTTCGCTACCTATCGCGCGGATAACCATGCGTTTGCGGTGAAAACTAACAGCGCAATCACCGCGATTAAAGGCCGCGAAGATGTGGCGGGTAAGCGCATCATCGTTGGTTCGGGCACCAATCAGGAGCGGATTTTACTCAGCTGGGATGAGAAGAACCGCGCGCAGGGCTTGGCGCCGGTGCAACCGATCTATCTCAACGATGATGCTGCGGCTACGCTGGCGCTGCTTTCTGGACGTGCTGACGCATCGTTTGGCCCGCAGGCAATGGCAGCATGGAAAGTTGCTTCGCGCGGGCAAAACAAAATCGTCGGCCACGGCCCGTTCCGTGCGTGGGTAGCGGTGACCACTAAGAAGGGCAATGGATTGGATGTGGCGCTGCAGCAGGCGATCAACGGTGCGATTGCCAGCGGAGAATATAAACAAGTGTTGGCACGCTGGGGCGAACAGGAAGAGGCGGTGGAAACCTCGCAGGTCAATCCGCCGGGGATTGTTTATCAGTGATTTTCTAATCCGCTAAATTTTGCGAGAAAGCTCACGATGTAAAAGTTGTGAGCCTTTTTTATTTCATTGGGTTTTAGGTTGGCTCATATTTAATTTTCTGTTGTTTAATATGTGATCTGCTGATTAAAAAATATTTTCCGTAAAACATCGTTTTATTATTCGAATCGCTAATGTTTTAAAAGCATTTCAATGTCAGGATGTTCGCGTTTATGTTTGGTTGACGTTCATTCAAAGGAGGTAAGGGAATGCAGGAAAGAGTTAGCAGACCTAAAGATCATGTTAGTATTCTTTTCACCGATGTGGCAGGAAACAAATCTAGCTATGCCACTAAGCAAGATATTGAGTCCGTGGGAGTTGAGGTGGGGTCGGTAAAGGTCGATGTATATAAAGCGATAATGACACAAACTAAATGGCTAATAACAATGCAATTCATGACTCTTGGATTGGGGCTTTACCTCGCGAAACTGCTGTTTTAAATTGTATGAGCTGGAACGGTCGCCATAAATGGCGACCCTACAAAGCTGGGTTATATTTTCGCTTTTTTGATCCAGACCAGCGCATCAGCAACCGGCAGCGGGCGGGCGAAATGGTAGCCCTGAAACAAATGACAACCTCTATCACGCAGGTAGGTAAAATACTCCTCACTCTCAATGCCTTCGGCGAGCACATTCAGTCCCATTTCACGCGATAACTCGATGGTTTTCTGCACCACTATGGCGGATGATTCGTTTTTAAAAATCTGCATGATTAACGATTTATCAATCTTAATATCATTAATAGCAAAATCACTGATCGATTTAAGCGATGAATAGCCGACGCCAAAGTCATCAATCGCCCATCTAACACCCAGCTGACTAAAATGGCTGATCACCTCGCCAATGCGTTTTTGATCGTAAACAAAGGTGGTTTCAGTAATTTCAAACTTCAGGCGCTCTGGACGGATTTTATAATGTGACAGCGTCAGCAAGGTATCCTGGGTGAAATCCCGGTGTATCAACTGCAGCGGACTGATGTTAATCGAAAAGACCAAATCACCGAGATACTGACCTCGATCCCATTCGGCGATTTGCTGCAAGGCGCGTTCCATCACCCATTTGCCAATCTCTATTATCAAACCACTTTTCTCGGCCACGGGAATAAACACTTCTGGCGAGATAAAGCCTTTAGAAGGATGCTTCCAGCGTAGCAAGGCTTCAAAGCCGATCAGTTTTTTATGGTTATCCACCTGTGGCTGGTAATAGAGTTCCAGCTGGTTTTTTTCGATAGCTTGTGAAAGTTCGCGTTTGATTAAATCGGTTTCAGAGTAATTGCCACGCAGTGTGAATGCCGTCAACAAGAGTGCGATCATCGGCACAGCGCAGTTAACGATATAAAAGCCGGACTCATGCGGAATATTGAGCTCAAAGGCGCTATGTTGCCATGTTAATCCGGTAGAAATAAAAAAGAGATAAACCGCCAGGCAGATTAACGGGAATATTTTACTTAAGTAAGTGGTTTGCTGGCGTAATACCAATGCTGAACCCACGGTTAACGCCACCAAATAATTGTATTCGGAGTGTTTCTCTACCGCATGACCATTATCCAGCAGGAAAAGCAGCATTATGATCAGTAACAAAGCATGGACGATGATGTAGAGATGTTTGTTCAGCCGGTTACTGAAAGCCGCTACGACATTATAAAATCCTATCGCGGTACTCAGGCAATATAAGGCTGTGACACCAATTTCTCCCCTAATGAAATTAGTCGCTACCATATAAAAACCCGCCAGGATGCTGGAAAATCCAGCAATCAGCAGCGTTAAGCGTAATTTTTTCTCTGGGTTATCACCCTGCAAAATGAAGGGCAAATCTCTTAGCATGGAATATCTGGAATTAAAATAAGAGTTCATCTGAGGTTCTCATTTTTCTTTGTCATATTTTTCAACTAGCGTCGCATAATTATTTTAGATTCATGCCTGGTGAAAGTCATAGTTTTGTTTACTTAAATAATGGATTGTTCCTACCCAGTTCCCGGTATGCACGTTAGAATCATCTACCAACGGAAAGGCTTTTACTGAGCTTAAACCCACTTTCAACGTACTGATTGCAATGAAAATACGATTCCTGTCTGCCAACGAGCTTAAGCTGGCCGAGGTGCGTACCATCCTTGAGCCGGTCGGTGTCGAAGTGCTGCCCATCGCACGCCGTATTGAAGAGATTCAGACTGAAAATGAGGTCGAACTGGTGCGCGACAAGCTCACCAAAGCGTTCTCGATTATTGGTCGTCCGCTGTTTGTCGAGCACACCGGGCTCTATCTGGATGGTCTCAACGGCTTACCTGCTGGGCTGACGCGCATCTTCTGGAGCCGCCTGAATGCCGAGCGCTTCACCAAACTGGTGAACGGGCTGGATAGTCCCTGCGTCACGGCGAAAACCGTGCTTGGCTATTGTGACGGGCAAAAAATGTATCAGTTCGAAGGCGAACTGCGTGGCACCATCGCCACCGAGCCGGCCGGTCCACGCGAATTTCAGTGGGACTGCGTGTTTATCCCGGAAGGGCACACGCAAACCTTCGCCGAAATGGGCGATCTGAAAAATGAGATTTCGATGCGCCGCCTGGCGCTGGACCGCTTCGCTACCTTTTTGAAAACATCGCGGGGATTGGCATGAAACCCGAGCTTAAACGCGCCTACGATGCCGGTAAATTGATTCTGTTTGCCGGTGCGGGCATTTCGCGCAATCTGGGCTTACCAGAATGGCATGAGCTGATTGCGCATCTGGCTAAAGAACTGGGCTACGACCCGAAAATCTTCAACACCTACGGCACGCATTTGTCGTTGGCGGAGTATTACAAACAACGTAAAGGCTCGCTGGGACCGCTGCGCAGCTGGATGGATCGCGAATGGCATCGTCCGGATATTGATGTGCGCAGTTCTGAAATCCACACCATGATCACGCAAGGCAACTTCTCACGCATCTATACCACCAATTACGATCGCTGGCTGGAGATGGCGCATGAGGCGCACAACGTGCCTTACAGCAAAGTGGCGAATGCGGCGGATTTGGTATCGTTGACCGAAGATAAGCGCCATATCATTAAGTTGCATGGTGATTTCGACGACGATACTTCCATCGTGCTAGATGAAAGCAGCTACTTTGAACGGCTCTATTTTGATTCGCCGCTGGATATCAAACTCACGCACGACGTGATGGGCAACTCGGTGTTGTTTGTGGGCTACAGCATCAGTGATTTCAATATTCGTCTGTTATTCTACCGCCTGACAAAAATGTGGGGCCGCACCGGATTGGCTACCGCGCGTCCGAAATCGTACCTGTTCACCAACCGCAATAATCCGGTGGCGAAAGAGGTGTTGGGGCAATGGGGCATTGAGATGATCGTCTCGGAAGAGGACGATCCGCGCAAAGCGCTGGCGCTGTTTCTGGAAGAATTACTGGCTTGAAGGCAGAAAGTCATTGCCTGGAAAAGTTTGTTCAGAATATACTGTATATAAATACAGTTAACCGAGGTGCATCATGGCAGTCGAAACCAAATATGTTGTAGTCAGAAAGGGTGAAGAAAAAATGACGTTTGCCAATAAAAAAGACGCGGATGCCTGGGATAAAATGCTGGATATGGCAGACGCTTTCACCGATTGGCTGCAGCAGCATCAGCCTGAACTGGGTGAAGCGCAGGCCGAAGCATTGGGTCTGCTGTTGGCTGAACAGAAAGACGCGGTGCAGCATATCCTGCGCACCAGCAAGCTGCCGGAAAGCGTAAAGGAAGAGGTTTCGCAAGCGTCTGAAGCTTCTGCGGAAACCGAGACCGAAGCGGAAACGGCAGCGCCGGAAAAGAAAGTTCGCGCCGTTAAAGCGGCGTAATTGGTTTCGTCAGGTGTGCATTGATGCGCACCTGATAATCTTCCGCACCCTCAATGTTTAATCTGATACCGCGTACTGCGCCCGCCGCCGGGTAATTTCTCCAGACACCCTTTCGCCAGCAATTCAGTCAGATGTCGCGTCGCGGTAGCTTTACTCACTTTCGCCACTTTCTGGTACTGGCCTGCGCTGATGCCTTCACTGAACCCCTGTTCTCCGCCATCCAGTAAGCGATTCAGCACGCGGGTTTGCTCGGCACTCAATTCAGCTGCATTGTGCATCAACCAGAAGCGCGCTTTATTTTGCGTGCGCGTGACGGTTTCCAGTGCCTTTTCAAGACTTTCATTCAGCACATCACAAAACCACAGCAACCAATCGGTGACGTCCATTGCGCCGCGCTGCGTCTCCTGCAGGATGCGGTAATAATCGGCACGTCGCGCCAGAATCGATGCGGACATGGCATACAAACGGATGCTCTGGCTATCAGCCTGCGCCAGCGCCAAATCTGTGAGGGCGCGAGTGATACGTCCATTACCGTCATCAAACGGGTGCAGCGTAACAAACCACAAGTGGCACAACGCGGCGCGCAACAGCGGATCGAGCAGCGGATCCTCGCGGCTGTAATTAAACCAGGCAATAAATTGCTCTAGCTGCGCTTCCAGCCCGGCGCGTGCTGGCGCTTCGAAATGTACCGTTGGTCGATCGATACGGCCTGAAACCACCTGCATTGGCTCATCGCCGCGCAGCGTGCCGACATTTAACCGCTTAATGGTCCATTCACTTTCGGGAAACAGCCAGCGATGCCACTGACATATACGCGCCAACGTTAATTCCTGATCGCGTTGCGTAATGGCATCCATCATCATGGTTGCCAAACCTTCTGAACGTTCGGAAACCGGGTAAGGCTGATCGAGTGAAACGCCTAAACGGCGGGCAAGCGAAGATCGTACCGACTGCGCGTTGACGCGCTCATCTTCAATCGCTGAAGAAGAGAGGATATTGCTGAGCAGCGTATCCAGCGTTTGTTGATCGCTGTTATCTTGCACGCTGGCGCGGCCCAGCAAGACGCCGCGTTGCTGCTGCAACTGGCGCAGGCGCGGCAGTATTTTTTCATCCTGCCAGCGAAACCGCGGCCAATCGGGCTGCTGCCAAATCCACATTATAAGCTCACTCCTGAATTGCATGAGCTGAATAGGGTTGATATTCGGCTCATATAGTGAGCTGAATAATAGCCTTTATTCGGCTCATTGACCAGAAGGGAGCGGGCGCTGGGCTAAAGCCGGTCGCCATTAATGGCGACCCTACGGAGTTTAGTGCGTCGCCATCAAGTTCCCCCGCTGCGCGCCGATAGAGTGTTCAAAGGGATGTACGCGCACAGGGAGTGGTTCTGATTACCGAAAAGTGTCAACTCCAGGAGCGCCATAATGGCCAAACACGCATCACCTAAGAAAAAAATGAGCACCCGCACGCAGATGCTGCTGACGGGCGCCTTAACCATCACGCTCGGCTTTGCCGTGACCATCGGCGTGCTTAGCTGGCAATCCAGTAATGAACAAAAGTCGCTGGCTGAAAACTACCTGCAGCAGATAGCGCAAAGCCAGGCGCTGCAAATTCAGCATCAGCTCAGTTATGCGCGCGATGTGGCGCACAACCTCGGCCACAGCCTGATTGCGCTGCCAGCGGCGGGAATTCAGGATCGTAAAGTCGCCGATAAGCTGATGGAATCTGCGCTGCGCGATAATCCTGATTATCTGTCGATCTCGGTGATCTTTGAAGAGAACGCCTTCGACGGACGTGACGCGGAGTTTGCCACCCAACCCAACGCGGCACCCAAAGGGCGCTACGCCTTTTTCGTCGATCGCGATCAAGCCGGCAAATTCAACATGCATCCGCTGACCTCTATCTTCACGCCGGGTCAGGGCGATTACTATCTGCTGCCACAAAAAAGCCAGAAAGACATGCTGATCGAACCGTACAGCTACGCTTACAACGGCGTGCCGACGCTGCTAACCTCGGTGGCGGCGCCGATTGTCAGCCAGGGCAAATTGTGGGGCGTGGTGACGTCCGACATTTCGCTGGCGTCACTGCAGGAGAAGGTCAACAAAATCAAACCGTGGGAAGGCAGCGGCTATGCGATGTTGCTCTCCAGCGCGGGCAATGTGGTCTCTTATCCAGATAAAAGCCAGACCAGCAAGCCGTGGAAAGGCGATACCAACAATTTCAGCAGCAGCGTGATGGAGCATCATGATGCGTTGCTGGATGAAGATGTGTTGGTGACGTGGCAGCCGGTGGTAATTGGTAACAGCGATCAGAAATGGTATCTCGGCGTGGTTGCGCCGGTCAGCCAGGTAATGGCTGCGGCACATCGTCAACTGATCAACGCGGTGATCCTGATGATCATCAGCATTCTGGTGGTGTGTACGCTGCTGGGTATGCTGTTCAGCCGCAAAGTGCTGAAGCCGATTGGTGGCGAACCGCTGGAAGCCGCGACCATCGCGCTGGCCGTCGCCGATGGCAAACTCGATAACATCATCACGCTTAAAGGTCGCGATAACAGCAGCTTGTTCTATGCGCTGCATACCATGCAAAACCAGCTGCGCGATATCGTGGGACAGATTCAGGATGCCAGTTCGTCGGTGCGTCAGGGCGCGGGTGAAATCGCCAGCGGCAACCTCAATCTGGCCTCGCGCACTGAGCAGCAAGCTGCCGCGCTGGAGCAAACGGCCGCCAGCATGGAGCAGATCACCGCCACGGTGAAACACAACGCCACCAACGCGCATCAGGCAACAACGTTGACCGACAATGCCACGCATATCGCCAGCCGCGGTGAAACGCTGGTGGGCGAAGTGGTGCAAACCATGGCGCAGATCGACGATAGCGCGAAGAAGATTGGTGACATCACCGCCATCATCAACAGCATCGCCTTCCAGACCAATATTCTGGCGCTGAACGCCGCAGTAGAAGCGGCACGCGCCGGGGAACAAGGGCGCGGGTTTGCTGTGGTGGCGTCGGAAGTGCGTAATCTGGCCCAGCGCAGCGCCAATGCGGTGAAAGATATCGGCGCGCTGATTGAAGAATCCACGCAGCGCGTCGGCAGCGGCGTGCAGCTGGTGCAGGATGCCGGTAGAACCATGCAGGAGATGACCCAGGCGGTGAATTCAGTGCGCACCATCATTGGTGAAATTGTGATTGCGTCCGATGAGCAGGCGCGCGGCATCAGCCAGGTGACCATCGCGGTGAACGAGATGGACAGCACCACGCAGCAAAACGCCGCGCTGGTGCAGGAGATGTCTGCCGCCGCCAGTTCGCTGGAAGATCAGGCTTCGCAGCTGGCGAACACCGTTGGGCGTTTCCAGCTGAGTTAATCGAGCCTTAGCTAAGAACGCGCTGAGCGTGGCACGCCGTTTTTCTCTGAATAACGGCTGCCTATCCACCAGGTGATCAGCGCCGCCAGGGCGATCGCGCCCAGCACGGCAAATGCACTGCGATAGGAATAGGCTGCGGCAATGTTTCCCGCCAACGCGGGACTCATTGCCGCGCCGATGCCCTGCATGAGCATGATAAAGCCCTGACCGGCATTGGTATGTCCGCTGCCCTCGAGCACCTTCACGATATAACCCGGCACCGCCACGCCCAGCAGACCCGCCGCTACGCCATCCAGAATCTGTACCGGAATCATGAAATAAGCGCCGTCAAAAGCGGAGGCAATCAACGCACGTAACGGCAGCACCAGCAGCGCCGCCGTGATCAGCACAGGATAGCCAAAACGCGGTGCGTGACGTGCAGCATACAGCGCCATGGGAATCATCACACATTGTGAAATAACCACCGTGGCGGCAGCATAAAGTCCGGGGCTGATGGCTGCATTGTGTGCTGCCGCCACCCGCAGGCTCAGCATAGGTAACAGCGCGGCATTGCCAAGATGGAAGAGTAACAGCGTAACTCCCGTAATAATGACGGCAGGATTACGGGCAATCTGATAAAGACGTGGGACGTTGCTAACCGATTCGCTGCCAGAAAGCCCGCGCGCGGCAAGGTTATCGATGTCATTATGGCGAATAGCCAGCACGGCTGCACCTGCACACAGCGCCATCGTTGTCATGAGTACAAACACCGCACCCGTGCCCCACAACCACACTGAAGCACCCGCAATAATGGCGGCTGTCATATTACCGCCGTGGTTGAAGGCTTCATTTCTCCCCATTTGATGGCTGAATCCTTGCGGACCGGCCAGGCCAAGGGTAATACCCGTCAACATCGGCGCGATGAGCGCGGCGGAAAGGCCAGTCACAATCTGCGATAAAACCACGATCCATCCCTGATGGAAATACCACAGCAGTAAGGTGGATAGGGTGATCAGGAGTGAACCGATGAGCAGCAACGATCGTTTATGGCGAGTAGCGTCTGTGGCTAAACCCGCCGGCAGGGTGGCAACCAGCCCTGCAAGGCCACCGGCGGTCATCACCCAGCCAATATCTCCTGCATTCCAGTGGCGTTCTGTCAGAAATATGCCGAGAAAAGGCCCAAGACCATCTCGTACGTCAGCCATAAAAAAGTTAACCAGACACAGAGCCTGAAGCGAACGCAGTGGCATAGAAATCCTTAGCAAGTAATCGGAACGGGACGAACGTAATCATGGCAGGAAAACGGCAATTTTCCTGCTGTGATGGGCGTTAATTATGTTGCCGGGTACCAAACCGCTGCCGATACTGGCCGGGCGTGACGCCGGTGAGCTTGCGGAAAATTTTGCGGAAAGCGGAAGGGTCGCTGTAGCCGATCTCCCAGGCGATCTGATCGACCGAACGATTACTCAGCTCCAGCGCGTCGCGCGCTTTCATAATGCGTACCTGCTGCAAATAATCCGTTGGTCGCAGGCCGGTCGCTTTCTGGAAATGGCGCAGAAAAGTACGTGGCGTCATGCTTGCCAGCGCCGACATGCTCTCAATGCTGTGCTGCTCGGCAACATGGGCATGAAGATGATGCTGTGCGCGCAGAATCAGGCTATCACCGTGATCGAAATTGGGGATAAATGCCGAATAGATGCTTTGCTCGCGTCGCGGCGGGTCGATCAGTAAAAAGCGTGAGGTCGCCAGCATGGTGCCGGTACCGAGCACTTTTTCGATCAGCGTTAAACCCAAATCCGTCCACGCCAAAATCCCACCGGCGGTAATAATGTCGCCATCGTCAATCACCATATTTTCCACCGCGACGTCTACCGCAGGAAAACGCTCCGACAGCGTCTGTGCAAAGGCCCAGTGCGTGGTGGCGCGACGATGATCGATCAGTCCGGTTTCGGCCAGCACAAAGGCACCGGCGCACACCGAACAGAGTGTTACGCCTGCGTCATAAAGCTTACTCATCCAGTTGGCGGGCACCTTCATGGGCACCATTTTCGCTGGCACCACCAGACTTGGCGGCGCAATCACGTGGCTCAGGCGATGTGCTGTATCGGGATGGCTATCCCAGACGCAAACCATGTGATCGCTATGCGCATCAATCTGCCAATGTGAGACACGAATCGTCCGCTTGCGCTCTTCACCCGATATATTCTCGGCCCATTCCGCAGCAATCCTGAACATATCGGTTAAGCCATATATCGCCGCGAGTTGGCAATCGGGATAGATCACTAAGCCAATCTCCGCGACAACGCTGCTTTCATCAGTTTTTATCATTTGTCAGTTACGGCCCTTAATGTGTCATATTTGACAATATTAGCCGTTGCCGCTTTCCATGACAATAAGCCCATCGAACGCAGACAATCACATACAGAGGACTTACTCATGAGCAACGGCATCATCACCACTCAAGACGGTACCAAAATCTTTTACAAAGACTGGGGCCCAGAAAACGCCCAACCGGTAGTGTTTCATCACGGCTGGCCGTTAAGCGCCGATGACTGGGATAACCAAATGTTGTTCTTCCTGGCGCAAGGTTATCGCGTTATCGCCCACGACCGTCGCGGCCATGGCCGTTCCGATCAGACCGATAGCGGCAACGATATGAACACTTACGCCGCCGACGTGGCAGAACTGGCTAAAGCGCTGGACCTGCGCAACGCTATCCATATCGGTCACTCAACCGGTGGCGGTGAAGTGGCGCGTTATGTAGCGCACGCTGAGCCAGGCCGCGTGGCGAAGGCGGTGTTGATGGGCGCAGTGCCGCCAATCATGCTGCAAACCGACGCCAATCCGGAAGGTTTACCGAAATCGGTGTTTGACGGTTTCCGCTCGGCGCTGGCAACCAACCGCGCGCAGTTCTTTATCGATGTGCCAGCGGGTCCGTTCTATGGTTTCAACCGTCCGGGGGCGAAAGTCAGTCAGGGCTTGATCGATAACTGGTGGCGTCAGGGCATGGCGGGCGGCGCGAAGGCGCAATACGACTGTATCACTGCCTTCTCGGAAACTGATTTTACCGAGGATTTAAAAGCGATCACGGTGCCGGTGTTGCTGCTGCACGGGGAAGACGATCAGGTAGTGCCGATTAATGATTCGGCGCATAAGGCGATTAAGCTGCTGAAACAGGGCACGCTGAAAACCTACCCAGGTTTGTCGCACGGTATGTTCGCGACGCATCCTGAGCAGATTAACCCCGATTTGTTAGCGTTTGCGAAAGCGTAAATTACCGAGTTCACGAATCGTAGCGGCGCAATTATTTGCGCGATAAATCGCGCCGCTACAGCATGTGCAATGTATGTTTACGCTAAGCCACCGGTGTCATGCCGGTTTGCCGGCTGTTCGCAGCCGGGAAACCCTGCTTAGCACGCAGCGCAATTCCCAACGCGACCAACAGCAATAGCAGAATCGCCCACGGAAAAGATTGGGAGCCGACATGTTCCAGCAACATTCCGCCGGTCAAACCGCCGAGGGCGATAGCGCTGTTCCAGGTGACGACATTCATGGAGAGCGCGACATCGGCATATTCGCCGGCGGCATCTGCCAGAGCCGTTTGCAGCAGCGTCGCGGCACCGCCGAAGGTGAGTCCCCAAACGGCTATGCCCGCATAGATCACGGCGGGTGTTGGCGTACTTAGACCAAAAATCACCGACACCGCAGCAAAGATGGAGAGTGACAGCAGCACCGCTTTGCGCAGATGCGTATCAATGATCTTACCGGTAATGAATATTCCCCCCAATGCCGCAATACCAAAGATCAGCAGCACCACATCCACGCGATCAGCCAGACCGGCTGAAGCAATGAACGGTGCAATGTAGGTGTAGAGAATGTTATGCGCCAGCATCCAGGTCAGCACCACGCCGAGCACGGCACTTACGCCGGGGAGGCGTAATACTGCGCCGAGCGGCATTTTTTGCGTGGCAGATTGGCCGGGATAGTTCGGTACGGCCAGCAAAATCCAGCCGATAAGAATGAGAGAGAGACCCGACATGGCGGCAAATGTCAGACGCCATCCCAGCAACGAACCCATCCATGTGCCTGCCGGAACACCGAGTGAAAGAGCGATTGGCGTGCCCACCATGGCGAGCGCCAATGCGCGTCCCTGCAGCGATGGAACCACCATTCTTCGCGCATAGCCCGCAATCAGACTCCACGCCAAACCGGCTGACGCACCAGCAAAAAATCGCGCTATTAAGATGATGACAACGTCAGAAGAGACGGCGGTAAGAGTGTTAAACAGCAGAAATCCACACACGGTGCTCAGCAGCACAACCCGGCGCGACCAGCTTCGGGTCAGCAATGTGAGCGGAATCGCGGCCAGTAGCGAACCGGCTGCATAGGAGGTAACCCATTGACCGGCCAGCGAGGGGGAAATATTAAGCCCCTGACTAATTTGTGGCAGCAATCCGGCGGGTATGGTTTCAGTCAGGATGCAGATAAAACCTGCCATTGCGAGCGCCAAAAGCGCCAGGATTGGCAGCCGTTGGGCTTCTTCGTGCTTAAACGTTGAATTCATTATTTAGCCTGCTCTTGATTTGCAACAGCGCCGCGAAGCGCCATGAATATATGTATCGATCGGTATTTATATTGCGGAGGCGAGCTGTGCGTTGTCAATGAATTCTGTATCGATTAGTATAAATGGCGGAGGATGTGATGATGAGAACAGGCAGACCAAGACAATTTGACCGGGATGAAGCGGTGATCAAAGCGATGCACCTTTTCTGGGAGAACGGCTATGAATCAACCTCGCTGGCGCAGCTCAAAGCCTCTATAGGTAAAGGCATCACCGCGCCAAGCTTCTATGCCGCGTTTGGATCGAAAGAGGCACTCTTTGCTGAAACCGTGAACTGTTATTTGCAAACCCATGCTCAGGTCACGGAAGCTTTGTGGGATACCCGCGTGCCCGCTCGGCAGGCGCTGGAAACCGCGCTGCTCAACTCCGCCAGAATGCAGTACGATCCTGCGCATCCGCGTGGATGCATGGTTGCGCTAAGCGTGATGTTTTCCTGTTCTGAGGAAAATCGCCACGTGCTTAAACCGCTTGAAGCATCGCGCATGCGCACCCGTGAAGGGATAAAGCATTGCGTTGAAAGAGGGATTGGCAGCGGTGAGTTGCGGGATGAGGAAGAGACGCTTTCGCTGGCGGTCAGCTTCAACAGCTTTATGCTGGGCATCTCGACGCTGGCGCGGGATGACGTCCCTCTCGCCGAAATTGAGCGGGGAATCGCTCAGATGATGAGGTTATGGGATGCCTCGCGGACAATCCCACAACCTTAAACAGCGCGTTACGGTTTGCGCTTTAGCGTAATGCGGGTCAACTCCGATGGTCGGCCCAAACGCACCGCTATGCCAGGCCAGAGCGCGGTGCCATTGTTGACGTAGAGCTGCATGCCGTCGACCTGATACAAACCCGACACGAAGCCCGCGTTGGGTTTGGCAAACAGGCGATCAAAGCCAACAATCAGGCCGCCGTGCGTGTGGCCAGACAGCTGTAGATCGATGTTTTTCAGCGCATTTTGCCGGGCGTTGCGCGGCTGGTGGTCGAGCAAGATCACCGGAGCGTTTTCCGGCGCACCGGCCAGCGCCAATTCCAAATCGGGGCCAACTGCGCCACGTCGTGCTGCTGACGTATCCGGCATGCCGGCGATCACTAGCTCGGCGTTATCGCGCTTAATCACCGTATGACGATTGAGTAGCGGCTCCAGACCCAGCGATGCCAGATGCGCGGTCCAGCGCTCCTGCTCAAAGAAATATTCGTGATTGCCGGTGATAGCAAACACGCCATCGCGGGCATGCAATCCGCGCAACGGCTCGACGTCCGCGCGACGATTCTGCAGCGTGCCGTCGATCACATCGCCGGTGACCAGAATCAGATCGACATCCAGCGTCATGGCTTTTTGCACCAGCGCGCGCGTCCATTTCTCGTTGAAGAGTTTGGTAATGTGCATATCTGTCAACTGCAACAGTTGATAGCCTTCGAATTCACGCGGAAGGTTGTCGATCTCAATGGTCACATCTTTGATCGGCGGCACGCGGATAGCCTGATAAACGCCAACGGTGGCCAGAATCAAGGCAAACGCCGCCGCCACATAACGCACCGCAGGCACAATTTCGAACGGATGGCGGAACAACAGCGAAACCAGCGCCACCATATCAATCACAAACTGCGTCAGCGCGAGGAATAACACGGCGCTGAAACCCCAGTTGAACAGGATGACGATGGCGCGCGGCATTTCCGGCGAGAACATGCTGCCAGAGGTAAAACGGCTCACCAGCAGATATTGCGAAGCCAGCAACACCAGCAGAGAAAGGATGATTTTTAACAGCAAGGGCATGGCTAACGGGAACAAAAATCGGGCGATCACATACCAGCTCGGTATGCTGAAAATCAGATGGAACATCATTCACTTCCCTGGTCTAAGAGCGCTGATTTAGCGCAAAAATTTATCCGCAAAGAACATTACTGACCGCACTGTTGATAAAACCGCATCATCGGGTGATGCCTTCAGCCAGCGTGGCCATCAGCAATGCCCGACGAGATTCGAGTTCACTAATTTGGCGTTCAATATCCGCCAGTCGCTTATATTGCACAGCCTGAGTTTCCGGGCAGAATGCTGCCCCTTCGATCATGCGCATACAATCCGGAAAAGAGCAGATTTCGGCAATGCTGAAACCGGTATTGATGAGCCGTTGAATCTGGCGCACCTGGGTGATCGCCTGTGGCGGGAAAAAACGGTATCCATTGCAGGCACGTGTTGAAGTTAGCAGATGATGGCGATCGTAATGACGAATGGCGCGCACGCTCACACCTGTCTCTCTTGCCAGCTCTCCAATTGATAACTGCATAAGTGACTCCCCATAAAGCGGCTTGACTCTGACATCAGTGTCAGGGTTCAGGATAGCCGGGAATCATTCATTTAAGGAGATTTTTTATGCTGTTACTTTTTAAACGCACAATGTTTATCGGCGTTCTCATGCTCTTTTCTGCCACGCTGTTTGCCGCTGAGAAGCAGTACTCCATTACCGCGCCAGATGGCGTGAAGCTGGCAGTACAGGAATCAGGTAATCCTGATGGTTTACCTATTGTGTTTATTCATGGTTTGCTTGGCAGCCACTTAAACTGGGAAAAACAGATCAGTGACGCGCAGTTACAGCAACGCTATCGGCTGATTACATTCGATATGCGTGGGCACGGTTTATCCGATAAGCCAGAACAAGAATCAGCTTACCGCGATGGGAAACGCTGGGCCGACGATCTCCGCGCAGTAATTAATCAAAGCCATGCCAATAAGCCGTTATTAGTCGGATGGTCATTGGGCGGGGCGGTGATCACCAACTACCTGGCGGCCTCTGGTGACGGTAATATCAGTGGCGCTATCTACGTCGACGGTGTGGTAGAGCTCAATCCCACATTGATTCCGGCGCATGACGTATATGGCGCAATGACGGCAAGTGATTTGAAAACACATCTGGATGGCGAGCGGGCCTTTCTGCAGCTATGTTTTTACCAGCAACCTGACCGCACCACCTTTGAACGCCTGCTGGCCAACGCCGCGCTAGCTGCGTGGCCCATGCAACGAGCGGTGCCCACCATGACCATTGCATTAGAAAAAGGAGTAAAAAATGTGCGTGTGCCGCTGCTGTTCATCTACGGTGAGCATGATGCATTGGTGAATCCTGCTGCATCTCTCGCCAGAGTAAAGCGTATCAATTCGCGCATTCAGACACAGATGTTTGCCGATTCTGGCCATGCGCCATTTATCGAAGAACCTGCGCGTTTTAATCGAACACTGGCAACGTTTGCTTCAGCTTTATAAAGTCTCAGGGCCGCCATCTTCGGCGGCCCTTATCCCGCGTTCACCACGGAGGATGCATGCAACGCCAGCAGCTGTTCGACTACATCATTCAGCACTATCAGGTAGAACCCGATTATCCGTGGAAAAAGCACAGTGAATATGCGGTGCTGCGTCATCCGCGGCACCGCAAATGGTTTGCGCTGGTGTTCCCGCTGGAGAGTCATAAACTCGGTTTGCCGGATGGGCCGGTGATTGACGTGATGAACATCAAAGCGCGCCCCGAACTCATTGGATCGCTGCGCCAGTTGCCCGGCGTTTATCCGGCTTACCACATGAACAAAGAACTTTGGTTGAGTATCACGCTGGAGAATGGCTTGCCGGACAGCGAGATTTTGGCGCTACTCGATGACAGCTTTAGTCTGACATTTTAGTGACGCTGTAACTTTTTTAACGTGAGCGACGCGACGGCATCATGCGCATTAAAGTGTTGTCTTTAAACAGATAATGATGTGCCAGCGCGGCAACGGCGTGAATGCCGATCAGCCAGTAACCATATGGCGCGAGGGTCTCATGCCAGTCCGCAATCGTGTCGGCGAAATCCGGATCAGGATCGCCACTCACCGGCATCGGAATACCAAAAATCCACCAGGTTCGTCCCATATAGAAACGCGACAGAATCCCCAGCGTGGGTAAGACGATGAAAAACACGTAGATCGCCAGATGCATCAGATGCGCCAGCCCGGTTTGCCAGTGCGGTGGTTTGGGCACAATTGCCGGGCTGCGATGACGAAAACGCAGCAGGATGCGCGACAGCATAATCACCAGCACACAGCTTCCAGCGCTGAAGTGACCAATGATCATCGCAAAGCCTTGCCACGAACCGCGCGTCGCCAATCCACGAAATTCCATGGTGCAATACGCAGTGACGACCAACAGGAAGGTCAACCAATGAAGAAAAATCTGTGATGGGGCATATTTATTGCTCATCTCTAATCCGTAAATATATCTGGCGGGACGTTTAATTTAAGGGAAAATGCCCTGAATTAATTCATATTTTGACGCATCAGCAACAGCGTTTTTACTTTTCCGCTTCAGTTGCCACCAATAACTGACTCAGCAAGGTTTTCAACTGTGCTTGCTGCGAGGCATCCAGCGTGGCCAGCAAACTGTTTTGCGTTTGCGTATGCACCAGCAGCGCTTGCTCGATCTTTGCTAAGCCTCCATCGGTGAGCGCCACCAGCATGCTGCGCTTATCCTCGGGATCGGCAACACGCAAAATCGAACCCACTTCTTCCAGCCGATTGAGGCGATTGGTCATCGCGCCCGATGTCACCAGCAACGATTTATACAGCTGCGTGGGCGACAAGCGATAGGGGGCGCCTGCGCGTCGCAGCGTCGCCAGCACATCAAATTCGCCATCGCGAAAACCAAACGGTGCCAGCGCTTCAGCGCGGGTTTTCGCCAGATGTTGCATGATGCGCAGCATACGGCCAAAAACCGCCATTGATGACGCATCCAACTCCGGCATCGCGCTGGCCCATTGTTCAACTACAAAATCGACGTGATCGGTCAAGCGGCTAACTCCTGAGTTTGATGTAAGAAGGTGCGCATGAATGCGCACCCTACGAAAAACGCGCCAATCTTTTGTAGGGTTGCCATTTATGGCGACCGAAAAACGCGGCATTTATGGCGACCATATCTCATCACCATTTGTTGCTTTGTGCGCATGGGCTATTGCTGCTCCGAAAAGTATCTTAACGTTAAGGTACTTTTAATGTGCAAGGAGATGCAAAGTGAATCGTACTTTACCTGCGGTTGGGATGTTTGCCTTACTGGTTTTTATTATCGCACTGAATTTGCGGCCGATTATGGCGGCGATGGGGCCGCTGTTTCCACTATTGCAGCGCGACGCGCAGCTTAGCGCCACGCAGCTTAGCCTGCTCACCACATTGCCGGTGATCATGATGGGATTAGCGGCGCTGGCGGGTCCGCTATTGTTGCGTCGGCTTGGCGAAGTGCGCGGTATCGCTGTTGGATTGCTGTTGCTGGCGCTGGCGAGTATCGCGCGTGGATTCGATCACTCCGCCACCCTGTTAATTGTCAGTGCGCTGGTGGCGGGCAGCGGAATAGGGTTAATTCAGGCCTTGATGCCCGCGCAGATCAAACGTCACTTCGGTGCGAAAGCGGGCACGCTGATGGCGTTATTCACCACCGGGATTATGGCGGGCGCAGCGATTGCTGCCGCCAGCGCCGCACCATTGGCGAAATCGCAAGGTTTAGCGTTAACGCTGGCAATTCCTGTTGTTCCCGCAGTCATCGCGCTGTTGCTGTGGTTGACGTTTTCACGCGGCGTAACGCCAATGCAAAGCAGCCAGGCTCCACGCACTGCTCGCTCACCGCGTGCCTGGCTGTTGATGATCTTCTTTGGCATTGGCACCGGCGCGTACACCTTGGTGCTGGCGTGGCTACCGCCGTTTTACATGCAGCACGGCTGGCAACCTGAACAAAGTGGCTATGTGCTGGGCGCGCTCACGCTGACGGAAGTTGCCGCGGGTTTTGTGCTGTCGGCGTTGATCCATCGCTTCCGCGATCGTCGCCGTCCGTTGCTGGTGGTGTTAACTTTGATTCTGCTGGGCTTGATCAGTCTGCTGTGGCTTGGTGGGGCGCAGGCGTGGCTGCCTACATTGCTGCTCGGATTAGGCATTGGCGCGCTGTTCCCGCTCTCGCTGATCGTCACGCTTGATCATGCGCACACGCCGGAAGAAGCGGGCGCATTGCTATCCTTCGTGCAGGGCGGCGGTTATTTGCTGGCGGCGTTGATGCCGCTGGTCGCTGGCATCGTACGTGACCGCGCCGCCTCGCTCGATAGTGCGTGGATAATCATGAGCGTGGGCATTGTGTTGCTGATGGTGATGGCGCTGCGGTTTAAACCACAGAGAATGTGACAAAACGTGGGGGCAATTTTTTAACGTAGGGTCGTCATTTATGACGACCTGGCAAAACAAGGAGCAACAATGTCGCCACAAGTGGGAATCGGCGTTTTAATTTTCCGCGACGGGAAACTGTTATTGGGACAACGCAAAGGCAGCCACGGCGCGGGCGACTGGTCTGCGCCGGGCGGGCATCTGGAGTTTGGCGAATCGCCGGAAGCCTGCGCGCGTCGAGAAGTGCTGGAAGAAACCGGCCTACAGCTTGGCGAACTGCAAAACGGCGCGTTCGTTAGCGATGTGTTTCCCGAGGTCAACAAGCACTACATTACGCTACTGATGGTGGCGCAGGATGCAATCGGTGAACCACAACTGATGGAGCCTGAAAAGTGCCACGGCTGGCAATGGTTCGCACCAGACAATCTGCCGCAACCGCTGTTTGCACCGCTGCGCACCTGGATCGCACGCGATGGAATCGCGGCGTTAAAGGCGCTGGGAAAATCGACTTAAAGCACCAGCTTCATCACGGTAACTTCTTCATCAGCCATCACGCGTTGTTCCACATCCTGCCAGCCGAAGCGGCGATAGAGCGCTTGTTGATCCGGCGTATACAGCCACAACGCGCTAATCCCACGCAGACGCGCTTCAGTAATCAAGCGCGTCACCAAAGTGCTCGCCAACCCTTTACCGCGATGTTCGGCAGCCGTAATCACTTCGCCAAGCCAAAACTCGCGCTCGGCGATATCGTGCAGTTCGTAATGGATAATGCTGGCGGTCGCCATCAATTCGCCATCGGATGTGGTGGCAACCAGCGTCAGCGTTTTTGCCTCCGCTTGATTGCGCGCCTGCAAACGCTGCTGAATCACCGCCGCATCACGCCAGTTGGGGAAATCCGACCATTCGCGATGCAGCATTTGCGTCACTGCATCCAATAACTGTGGCTGTTGCGCCAGCAGGTTGATGTGCATTCCGATTCCTAAAGGTGGCGGGCGAGAGTGACAACATAACGGTTAGCTACTGATATTGCCAAGCAAACGGCGCTCGACAGTCGCGCCAGGCATCATCTGCAGAATACCGTGCTCCAGCATATCGCCCGCTTGTTGCAATGTGTAGAGCGGCATCGCCGGTAAACGTTCCAGCACAAACCACATCTGCGCTTGCTCAATACTGAGACGCGTGCGCACGCCTTGTCGCCAGTTCCAGCGCCGACAGGTGACGCCTGCATCATCCCGCCATACCACTTCGCCAGGTTCTGGAGATTCATGGCTTAACACGCCTTCTTTATAGACATCGAAGGATTCGCTGCCATCGGCGCGTGTCAGTTGCGGGTTGCCCAAGTAAGCGGCCACATTCTCACCGCCGACCGGAATGGCGAAACGAATGCTCACCGCATTGTAGAGATCAACGATCGGATCGATGGCCGCCATAGTTCCGTCGCGCTGCACGCGCTTGCGCAACGCATCTGCTGAACAGGGCGTACGCTTCGGTTTAGCGCCAAAGCGTTTGAACATCTCAGCCCATTGCGTCAGATGGGCTTCCGCCCACGGAAAGTCATTCTGCAACATGTCGCGACACGCTTGCGCTAAGGCTTCTTCGCCGACGTGCGGACGCTCCACTGGCGCAGCCTGAACTAAAATGCTGAGCGCGGTAAAGTCAGGCGCTAAGGCAGAAACGGAAGGATCGATTGACGGGCTAAAGGTGAACATAACATAATCCTGTAATGACTAATTTATTCCATGATAGTGACCGATGAAGACGAAAGTCAATAAATTGACCGAAACAGGTTCTGATATCGACTATGTTAGCGCCGCCGTATCAGCCAGCGTCAAAAGCTTCCGCCAACAGCAAAAACTGTCGCTGGATGAGTTGTCACGCCGCGCGGGCGTCAGTAAAGGCATGTTAGTTGAGATTGAGAAAGGCAGCGCAAATCCCAGCATCGCCATTCTGTGCAAAGTGGCGGCTGCGCTGGGAATATCGGTGGCCGATATTGTGAATGTCACCGCCGATCCGCTCGCGCATCTGGTTGCTGAAGAGGATATACCGGTGTTATGGCAAGGCGAAAAGGGCGGCACGGCGCGTTTGCTGGCGGGCACCCGAGGGCCGGATATGATCGAGCTGTGGCGTTGGGAGATGTTTCCCGGCGAACAATTTGCCTCGCCGGGTCATCCGCAGCGCACTTACGAACTGCTGCATGTCGAGCAGGGCGAACTCACGCTGAAGGTTGATGAACAGCAGTTGCAGGTGCCGCACGGCAGTTCAGCGGTGGCGAAAACCACTGCGCCGCACAGCTATGCGAACCTCGGCGAACTGCCGCTGATTTTCACCATGGCTGTCGCCGAAATTCACAGTTAATCCACTTCGTTCGCCAGCGCCACCGCATCTTTACCGGCAGGAATGCGCATCGGAGCATGCGAATCGATAGTATAGCGGTGGCAGAAGTAGCGGAACGCGTCAGCTATCGCTCAGCCAGTGCTTACAGCGTGGCATTCAGTCGTTACGTTGGACAGCTACCGGCGTGGTTCGCCGCAGAAGAGGAAATTTAAATCTAATACTTCAGAAATTATTTCAGCATCAATTGATGGGGTATTGACCTATTTGGCTAATTTTTCTTATCGGCTAAAAGTTCTCATCGTTACTGGTTGTTAAGGTTTGTCTTATTAATTTTAATGAATTCCGCGAAAACCACTGTAAGAATTTAAGGACAAAGCTTAAGTTCTTTTAAATAATTAATGGTTAATGTTCTTGCGCATTTACGATCCCTTACACAGGTGTGAGACATGAAAACCAAATCTTTTTTATCCAGCCGAAATATTGGCCTGGATCTGCTGCGTGCAGGACTGATTATTGAAGGTGTTTTATTACACGCTTCCCGTAGTTTACCCGGAGAAAACAGTTGGATTTATAACTCTCAGCGCGACCCTTCAACACTCTTTACAGCCTTATTAAGTTTGATACATACGTTCAGAATGGAAGTTTTTTTCTTTTTATCGGGTATGTTTTCAGCACTCATTATTCTAAGGAAAGGGCGAGCGTTTTTTCATGATAATCGACGTAAACGCGTACTTCTGCCACTGCTATCTGCCTATATCATTATTTCTCCATTAATGTACTGCCTTGAAAAGCAAATGAGTACCTCTGTGATAACCTTAAAAGGCGTGCTAGAAAGTTATGCGACCCTGCATCATTTATGGTTTTTGGTTTCCTTAAGCATCATGTCATTACTGATCCCCAATCGATTTTATCAGTGGTGCGCCCGTTATTTCGCCAAAATGCCGCTGCCATTTCTGATTGCATTATTGATAGTATTGGGCAATCTATTCTTTGTTTTGAAGTTTCTGACAAAAGGTCAGGGCGATTTTATTAATTTAATTCCAGTCACTGCACGTTTCCTTGTGTATTATACTGCTGGCTATGCTCTGTATATCCATCGCGGCAATATTTCATGCTATAGCAACAGTATCGTTATGAATGGCGGGTTAATTGCTGCTCTGGCTATGGCAATATGGTTAGGTTTCTTTATGGTGGCAGAGTTTCATATTGAAGGCGCGATGAAGTACTTGCCTACGCTTGCAGGTAGCGTCTTTTCAGTTTTGTTATCCTATTGGTTAGTATTTAAGTTTGAAAAAATTCAGATTAAAGAAAACCGCATGCTGACTACTATTATCGATTCAGCGTTAGTGATTTACTTATTGCATTATCCAGTAGTTATTGCATTTTCCTGGTTGTTAGATACCTGGCTCCCGGCACAATTCTCAATCATTTATGTGTTGATAGATTTTGTCATTGGTATTGCAGTAAGTGTTGTGTGTTACTTTCTCATAAAACAATCGCATTACGCTTCCTTCATTTTTGGGGTAAAGCCAAAAATGAAGAAGTTTACATGACCGCTTGGCTGAAAATTGTTCGATATGCGCTTTATCGGACAATAAATTAATACTCTTCAAGCGGGCTATCAATCAGCGGAACAATTTTTCCAAAATTAATGCCGATACCGCTTGAAGCGTTCATCGCCAACCTGGCGGGAAGTTGCCGATCAATCACGAGGGTGCAGCGATGGGTGTTTGCGTCAAAATCCATGATTCAGGCTTCACTTCGCGTGTTTTCAAAGGTACGCACGACGTAGGGGCCGCCATCCATGGCGATCACTTCATCAGCCATGCACCTGCTGCGTGCGCCGATCCCTCACCGTGACATACAAAAACGCCAGCACAAACAGCGCCGCGTAGATCACCACAATGGTTGGACCCGGCGCGCTATCGAGGAAGAACGAGGCGTACACGCCGCTGAAACCCGTTACCATCGCAATGCCAATCGCCAGCAACATCACCTGCACAAAACGGCGCGCCAACAGCAAGGCGATAGCGCCGGGCGCGATCAGCATGGAAATCGACAGAATTACGCCCACCGATTTCAGCGCGGCGACAATGGTCAGCGAGATCAAACACAGCAAACCGTAATGCATCAGTTTACCGTTGATGCCGCAGGCGCGCGCCTGATTGGGATCGAACGCGTGCAGCAGTAAATCGCGCCACTTAATACCAATCAGCACGCTGACAATCACCGCGATGGCCGCGGTCTGGATGATATCCGCCAGGCTGATACCCAGCATATCGCCGAACAAAATGTGGTCGAGATGCACTTCAGGCTGCAGTTTCAGGTACAGCACCAAACCGGCGCCAAACATGCCGGAGAAGACGATGCCCATCACCGTATCGGGTTTGATGCGGCTGTTTTCGCTGATGTAGCCGGTTGCGACGGCGCACAGCATCCCGGCGACAAACGCGCCGATGGCGTACGGCAAGCCAATCAGCCAGGCGATCACCACGCCGGGAAATACCGCGTGGCTCATCGCATCACCGAGCAATGACCAACCTTTCAGCACCAGAAACGCCGACAGCATCGCGCACGGCAGCGACAGCACCAAGGTGGTGATCAGCGCCATGTTCATGAATTCGAAATGGAAAGGACTCAACAGTAATTCAGCCATTTACGCCGTCCTCCAGGGTCTGACGCGCACGACGGCGCGCCGCCAGCACGCCATGTTTTGGCGCGAAGACAAAGGCCACTAAAAATACCAGCGTTTGTGCCACCACAATCACGCCGCCAGTCGCGCCGTCGAGGAAGTAGCTGCTCCACGCGCCGAGAAAACTGGTGACGCTGCCAATGGCGACGGCGATCATCAACAGACGTGGAAAACGATCGGTCAGCAGATAGGCGGTCGCGCCGGGCGTCACCACCAGACAAATCACCATAAAGGCGCCGACGGTTTGCAGCGCGGCGACGGTGGACGCCGAGAGCAGGGTAAAGAACAGGATCTTCAGCCGCAGCGTATTCAAACCGAGTGAACGTGCGTGGCTCTCGTCAAAGAAGGTCACCATCAGATCTTTCCACTTCAGCAGCAGAATGGTCAGGGTGATAAAGCCAATCGCGCCGAGCTGCCAGATATCAGCGGGCGCAACCGACAAAATATTGCCCAGAACGATGGTTTGAATGTTCACCGACGTGGGATTAAGCGACACCAGAAACAGGCCGATGCCGAAAAACGACGAGAAAATCAGACCGATGATGGCATCTTCTTTTAAACGCGTGCGTTGATTAAGAAACAGCATGCTGCCAGCCGCCAGCCCGCCGGAGAGAAACGCGCCGAGTGAAAAGGGCAGTCCGAGCATATACGCGCCCGCCACGCCGGGCACAATCGAGTGCGACAGCGCATCGCCAATCAGTGACCAGCCTTTCAGCATCAGAAAGCAGGAAAGAAAGGCGCAAATCGCGCCGACCAGCGCCGCGATCCACATCGCATTCAGCATGTATTGATAGCCAAACGGTTCAATAATCCACGACATGATTTGCTCCCCGGTCCGGATTTTTGTCCTTCATCAACTGCATTAATACCGCGTTACGCTCATGCAGTGCGCCATCAAAGGTCTGCGCCAGATTGTCGGCGGTGAAAGTGTCATGCAACAGGCCGCTCGCCAGCACGGTGTTTTTCACCAGTACGCAGCGATCGCAGAAATCGGGGATGGCGTTGAGATCGTGGGTGGAAACCAGCATGGTGCGGCCTTCGTCGCGCAGCTCTTTCAGCAGGGCGATAATCGCGGCTTCGGTTTTGACGTCAACGCCGGTAAACGGCTCGTCCAGCAGGATAATCTGGCCACTTTGCGCCAGCGCGCGCGCCAGAAACACGCGTTTCTTTTGCCCGCCCGACAGCTCGCCAATCTGACGATGACGATAGGCGCTCATTCCCACGCGTTCCAGCGCCTGATCTACGCTCAGTTTATCGGCGGCACGCGGAATACGCAGCATGCCCATGTAGCCGTAGCGGCCCATCATTACCACATCTTCCACCAGCACCGGGAAGCTCCAGTCGACTTCCTCCGCTTGCGGAACATAAGAAACAATATTGTGTTTCAGCGCCTTATTGGCCGGTAAACCGGCCAGCGTTACCGCGCCTGAGGAGAGCGGCACAAATCCCATGATCGCTTTAAACAGCGTGGATTTGCCAGAGCCGTTAACACCAATCAGCGCGGTAATGCTGCCTGCGGGCACGCTAAAAGAGGCTTTACGCAGCGCCGTGTGGCCGTTGCGGTAGGTAACGCCGACATTCTCGACGAGTAAACCTGCGGCTGGGTTCATTTCTGACTTCCTTCTGTGATGCCTTTCACCACGGTTTCAGTGGTGACGCGCAAGAGATCCAGATAGGTCGGCACCGGGCCATCGCTGTTGCTCAGCGAATCGACGTACAACACGCCGCCGTAATGAATACCGGCTTCACGCGCCACTTGTTGAGCAGGTTTGGCCGAGATGGTGCTTTCACTAAAGATGGCTGGAATTTGATGATCGCGCACCGCATCGATCACTTTACGCACCTGCTGCGGCGTGCCTTGCTGATCGGCGTTAATCGGCCATAAATAGAGTTCTTTCAAACCGAAATCGCGCGCCAGGTAAGAGAACGCACCTTCACTGGTCACCAACCACCGTTTATCGGTGGGCAGTTTGTCGATAGCGGCACGCATCGGCGCGATGGTCTGCTGAATCTGCGCTTTGTAACGCTCGGCGTTGGCCTGATAAATCGCGGCATTGGCGGGATCGTATTTTTGCAGCGCATTACGGATGTTATCGACGTAGATCAGCGCGTTATCCGGCGACATCCACGCATGCGGATTGGGTTTGCCGTTGTACGGGCCTTCGGTGATGCCCATTGGCTCAATGCCTTGCGTCACGGTAACCTGCGGCACATCCTTGAGGCGCTGGTAAAAACGGCTGAACCACAATTCCAGATTAAAGCCGTTTACCAGGATTAGATTGGCACCTTGCGCGCGACGAATATCGCCTGGCGTGGGTTGGTATTCGTGGATTTCTGCGCCGGTTTTGGTAATCGACGTCACCTCCGCCGCATCACCCGCAACGTTTTTCGCCATATCGGCGATCACCGTAAAAGTGGTTACCACTTTAAGTTTTTCAGCCGCGGACGCGGTAAACGCGCTGAGTGACAGCAGGACAGCAATCGCAGGCAAGAGGCGTTGAGTGAACATGATCATCTCCAGAGAAATATAGCCAATGCTATAATATATAGCTGATGCTATTTATATGAGTCATTTTTGTTCGCAATGCCAGTATCTAGACGAAAATTTACGAAAGGGGAACGGTATATAAAGGCGGGATTTTGTCGGGTGCGCATCTCTGCGCACCGGGGAAGTCAGCGCATTAATCAGCTGGCGTCAAAAATCACATACAACTTGCGCATGGTGTTTTCAATTACCCAGGTGCCTTCAGTATTGGCTTCAAAGAACAACGAATCGCCGGGTTTGAAGTGCAGCGTCTCTTCGCCATCCGGCGTGAAAGAGCCGTTTCCGTTGAGGAAGTGCATGATTTCGGCCTGTTTCACCGAGCGGCGATAGGAGCCGACACCGCATTCGAATATTCCCGTATCGATATCTTCTTTACCGGGAATCACTTTCTGAATGCCGGATAACGCGATGCTGCCGGTGCCAGGCAAACCTTCCACGCTGCCCCAATCTTCCATGACTGCGATGGCGGCGGGTTGGGTGATTTTTTGGACTTTCATTATTTTCCTCTGAATTAAGTGTTATACGGTTGAGATTCCAGGTCGCCATGAATGGCGACACTGCGGCAACAGTCGCAGGTGGTGGAGACCACGTTGCCCAGCACGCGGCGCAGAAAATCCTGGGTGCGGGGCTCCTGCGGTTTTAGCAGGATTTGATCGGCGGGACCTTGTTCGACAATTTGGCCGCTGTGCAGGAAACAGACGCGGTCAGCGACTTCGCGCGCAAACTGCATTTCATGCGTCACAACAATCATCGTCATGCCTTCACGCGCCAGATTGCGCATCACCTGCAGCACTTCGCCCACCAGTTCTGGATCGAGCGCTGAGGTTGGTTCATCAAACAATATCGCTTTCGGTTGCAGCGCCAGCGTGCGGGCAATCGCCACACGCTGCTGTTGACCGCCGGAAAGCTGCGTTGGCCATGCGTTGATCTTCTCCGCCAGCCCAACCATAGCCAGCAATTCTTTGGCGCGCTTTTCCGCCACATGACGCGGTTCGCCATTAACGTGAATCGGGCCTTCCATCACGTTCTCTAACACGCTTCGATGCGGAAAGAGGTTGAAGCGCTGGAACACCATGCCGATCTTACGGCGCAGATCGTTGATGCTTTTATGTTTGTTATTGACGCGCTGGCCCAGCACGTTGATGTCGCCGCCTTCGTAAGTTTCCAGGCCATTGATGCAGCGCAAAATGGTTGATTTCCCGGAACCCGACGGGCCGATCAAACACACCACTTCGCCTTCGCTGACGTTGAAACTCACGCCTTTCAGCACTTCGACATGGCCGAATTTTTTGTGCACATCACGAATTTCAATCATCTCAGGCTCCTTTAATCTGGCGTTTTTCCAGCTGCTTGGTCAGCGCCAGCAACGGCAGGCACAGCACCAGATAGAGCAGCGCCACCAGCGTATACACCGTGGTGTTATCAAAGGTGGACGCGGCAATCAGCTGGCCCTGGCGCGTCATCTCGGTGACGGCGATGGTGGAAGCCAGCGCGGAATCTTTCAGCATCATCACCAGCGTGTTGCTGTAAGGCGGCAGGGCGACATGAAACGCCTGCGGCAGCACCACGCGGCGCATCGCTTTCGGGAAACTCATGCCCATTGAGCGCGCGGCTTCGAGCTGGCCGCGATCCACCGATTCAATGCCGGCGCGGAAAATCTCAGCGATATAGGTTGAAAAGCAGAAGGCGATACCGATCACGCTGGCCTGAAATGACGACAGCGTGATGCCAATATCGGGGAAGACAAAATAGATATAAAACAGCACCACAATCATCGGCAGGCCGCGCGTAATATTAATGACGGTCGCAATCGGCCAGGAAATTATTTTCCACGGACACATCTTCGCCGCCGCAAAAATCAGTCCCAATGGTGTGCTGATTATCAGGGACAAAAGGGTGATGTAAATCGTCATTTCGGCCCCTTTTAACAGGAAGGGCAGATAAACGTGAATACTACTCCAATCCATGATGATCCCCTGCAGAAAAATTTCATTTTAATGAATATCCCCGATGGCGAATCACTGTCAATCTTTACCCGCCGAACAGAGATAGTTTTTACTTATTGTCGTCATACGAATAGGCTATAGGTTAAATAATGCTTGTTATCAAAAGGGTTAATCCGGAATTGTGAATTCACGCAGTGTGATTAAATAAAACATTGACAGACTCCTGACTAATTTCATTATAGTGAAAATGACGTTCGCCCTTTTCATTTGATTCAGGAGTGAGTTATGTCTGCTAATCGTTCCCGGTTATTATTCACGTGTATGGCGGCTGCATTTAGCCTCAATGCTCAAGCGGCGGCGCTGACCGCCGGTTCACCGCCTTCCAGTGCGCCAACCACTTTTCTCGATACCCAAAGCGGCAAAATCGAAGGCTTCATGCCGGATGTGGCAGCCGAAGTGGCGAAACGCCAGCACCTCGATATTAATTACACCGCCATCCCATTCTCTACGCTGATTCAATCGGTGATTGCCGGCAAAATCGACATGATTGTGGCCGGTATGACGCCCACCGAAGAACGTGCAAAACGCATTACGTTTTCGCAGCCGGTGACCGCGTTTGGCGCTGGTTTGGTGGTGCGTGACGACAACAAAAAGACCTATAACTCGTGGCAGGATGTGAAAGGTGACATCGTCGGCACCATGGCGGGCACCGATTACACCCAAAGCCTGATGGCGAGCGGCATCGCCAAAGAGGTGAAGGTGTATGACAGTCCGGCGGATATGACGCGCGATTTATCGCTCGGACGTATTGCGGCAGGCATGAATGATTATCCGATCCTGAAAGCGCAGGAAAAAGCCGGCGGCCTGAAAGGCATGCACGTTATCGATGGTTATAAACCCGAACATGTTTCGCCGATGGCGTTTGGCGTGAAAAAGGGCAACGACCCATTAATGGCGCAGATTAATAGCGCGCTGACTGCGATGAAAGAAGACGGCACTTTGCAAACCATTAAAACCAAATGGGGCATGCCATAACGTCGCTGCGGCATATTTTGCTGTCTCGCACCGGTAATTTCAGCGATAAACACAGTATCAGGGAAATAAACGCGGCGACTGCGCTGTGCGAAATTAGATAAAGTTATCCGCTGGAAGGGTAAAAACCGATGAAGAAAGTGAGTATCAGTGACGAAGCAACGGATGCGCAGGACGCGGATATTGGATCGCGCCTGAAACGGATTCGTAAGGCGCGCAATATGACCATCACTGATTTGGCGCAGCTGGCGAATGTGTCTGCTGGCGCTATCAGCCAGATCGAGCGCAACCTGACCAATCCCACCGTGCGCGTGTTAGAGCAACTGAGATTAGTGTTGAAAGTGCCACTTTCAGCCTTTCTTGAAGAGAATCAAACCAACCTGCGCGGCGCGGAACATTATGTGCGTCGCGCCGTTGAGCGGCCGCATTTCAATGTCGGCAAGCGCGGGATCTCCAAGGAGATGTTGTCGCCGTCAGGCGATCACGATTTGCAGTTTATGTTCATCAATGTGCCGCCGGGCGTGCGTTCCGATGAGATGTTAATGGGCAAGGGCGAGAAGGCCGGTTTGGTGATGGAAGGTGAGCTAACGCTGGAGATTGATGGCGACAGCGCCATCTTAACTGCGGGCGACAGCTTCCAGTTCCAGAGCCATTTACCGCACAACATTTTTAACCATAGCGCGAGTGAAGCCAGAGTATTGTGGATCATGCACATTCCCTCTGAACATCATTTGTGATTTCGTCACCGACGTGGCGTGCAGGACTTGAGACGATGCGCATAAAAATCAATGCAGTAGCAGACAGTGAACGCTTTCCCGAATCCGTTGATGTGATAGTCATTGGCGGCGGCATTATTGGCACGTCGGTGAGTTACGAACTGGCAAAACAGGGCGTTTCCGTGGCGCTGTTTGAAAAGGGCGTGATCGGCGGCGAGCAATCCGGTCGTAACTGGGGCTGGGTGCGCCAGCAAAACCGCGACCTGTATGAGCTGCCGATGGCGATGCGCAGTTTGCAGCGCTGGGACGAGTTGAGCAGCGAAATCGGCCTCGATCTCGGCTTCTCGCGTCAGGGCATTACTTACGGCACGCAGAGCGAAAGCGACCTGGCGCGCTGGGAAGCGTGGGGCAAACAGGCGAAGCAAATTGGTTTCGTTAGCCATCTGATGACTGCGCAAGAGACGCGCGAACGCATCGGCAACAATTCTCCGTGGATTGGCGGCGTGTGGTCGCCCAGCGATGGACGTGCGGAGCCGTCACTGGCGGCACCGGCAATTGCGACTGGCGCGAAAAACCTTGGCGCATCAATCCAGCAAAACTGCGCGGTGCGCGGCCTCGATGTTTCCGGCGGACGCGTGACCGGCGTCTGGACCGAGCGCGGCCTGGTGAAAGCCAATCGCGTGATCTGCTGCGGCGGCGCGTGGAGCTCACGCTTCTGCAAGCAATACGGCATCGAACTGCCGAGCGCCAACATTCTGGGTACCGCGTTCAAAACCACGGCGGCACCTGAAGTGATCAAAGGCTGTCTCAGCACCGGCGGGTTGTGCATTCGTCGTCGTCAGGATGGTAGCTACACCGTGGCGCTCTCCGGGCGCGGGCAGATTGACCTCGCACCGCAAAACATCCGTTACGCTACCAAGTTCTATCCGATGTTTCGCAGCAAGATCGCTAAGAAGCTGAAGATGCGCATTAATGGCTCGTTCTTCAACGGCCCGGAAGCCGCTGGTTCGTGGTCTAATCAAGGCGTGTCGCCGTTTGAGAAGATCCGTACTCTCGATCCGGCACCGGATAACGGCATTGTACAGGAAGCGATGCAGGCGCTGGTGCAGCTTTATCCGGAGTTGAACGGCGTTAAAGTGGATCATGCGTGGGGCGGCTGGATTGATACCACGCCGGATCTGGTGCCGGTGATTGATGAGATGACCAGCATGCCGGGCTTGTTTATCGCCTCCGGCTTTAGCGGCCACGGTTTTGGTATTGGGCCGGGCGCAGGCTTGCTGTGCGCGCAGATGGTGAATAACAAACCGCTGTTCACCGATATGAAGCCGTACAGTCTGGCGCGTTTCGCCAAAGGTCAGGCGATCCGTGAACCGCAGATGATGTAATCACAACCCCGCCACCGTAGGGTCGTCATTCATGACGACCTTACCGCTGACCGCACGATACTTTCCAGGTCGCCATAAATGGCGACCCTACAAATCACACATCCAACCGATGAATCACGTTCACAAACTCATGTACGCCGCTGTTAATTTCCCGCAGGCTGCGTGACAGCACGCTGATTTTATCCTGCTCGGTCACCACAAACTGCTTCACCTCATTAAGTTGCTGCTCCATCTGCGCAATCAAGCTGGCGTTATGTTCCACCACCTGCGTAATCTGCTTGGTGGCGCTGGATGTGGATGCCGCCAGGCGCCGAACTTCGCCCGCCACCACGCTGAATCCGCGTCCCGCTTCACCCGCACGCGCCGACTCAATTGCCGCATTCAGCGCCAGAATATTGGTTTGTGAGGCAATCAGGTTGATGGTTTCGACCACTTCGCTAATGCTTTTCGCCGAGGCGTTGAGCTCAGCACCGATCGCCGTCGCCGCATTCACCTGCACCGCCACCAAACCGGAGTTGCGGATGGTTTCATCTAACACCTCATTGGCGTTGTCGGTGATTTGTGAGGTCTCTTCAGACGTGGTCAGCGCGATGTCGGCCACGCGCTTGGCAGCTTCCACGCGCGCGGTGATATCCGAGGCAATTTTGATTACCTTGTAAACCTTGCCATCCGCGTCATACACCGGGTTGTAGCTAGCTTCAAGCCAGATGCGTTCGCCGCTGGCTGTTTTGCGTTCGAAGCGGCCAACAAAGTGTTCACCTTTGGCCATCTTGCGCCAGAAGTCCGGATTTTCGCGGTAGAAGTTATCGAAGCAGAAAATACGGTGATGTTGCCCAACCACCGAATCCAGCTCATATCCCATGTGCTTCAGGAAATTATTGTTTGCTGTGAGGATTTGACCCTCCGGCGTAAATTCAATCACCGCCATGGAAAGATCCAACGCGGTGATCACCGCTTCTTTATGCTCCAGCTCCTGGTGCCGTTCTGTAATATCCGACGCCACCTTGATCACTTTGTAAACATGGCCTTTGTCATCGCTCACCGGGAAATAGGTGGCGCTGAGATAGAAGCGCTGGCCTTGCTTATTGAAGCGTTCAAAGATGCCGGTCACCGATTCGCCCGACGCCAGCGTTTGCCAGAAGGCGAGGTAGTTGGAAGATTGGCTGTGTTGCGGGCTGCAGAAGATGCGGTGATGTTTCCCCTGAATCTCATTCAGCTGGTAGCCGGTGGTGGCAAGGAAGAGATGATTGGCAGTAAGAATCTCGCCGTTGGGCGTAAATTCGATCCATGCCACATGCTGTTTGATCGCATTGATATCTTTAATCACATCGCCACTTTTATAAAACGGCAAGGTAAGACTCGACTTTTTCACACCAAACATGGGAAGCCTCAGGCGATTATTGTGCTGTTGAACGTAAGGCGTGCAGCAACAATCTGCTCACGTTCAGGACGTGTCGCTTAGGCTGCCCGCAGATCCCCTTCGCCGTACACTTGAACGTGTCTCTGCGCGCCGCAGCGCCGCATGGGGGTATTTAATTAACCGACCTGATGTTTTCAAAGGTACCGATCAGAGCGTAGTCGAACTCTGCATCGTTAGTTATCGGCGGCCTTTTTTAAAGGTTTAATTTAAATGCATGTAAAAGAGTTGTTCATAAACTTCGGTTAATTTGCTGCTGCAAACTGGCATAACGCCACCTTCCTGACTAAACAGTTAAACGTCCTTGATATTTCCCTTACGCATTCCTGATGCGATGTTGCGGGTTCGCTTGATGCGCGGACCTAACCTTTTGCCGGTCAGACGACGTAACGCTGGCCCATCACGGAGTTGATGATGAACAACCACAAATCTGCGCTTTCTGCTGTCGCCATCGCTACCTTCAGCGCGTTGCTGACGCCAGCTCCGGCGCTGGCATGGGATAGCCTGACCGTGTTTGGCGATAGCCTGAGTGATAGCGGCAACGTGGGCCGCTTTACCTTCGACGGTGCACAACATCCTTTATATGACGAGATTCTTGCCGCGCATTTGGGCGAGGACTTGCAGCGATCTACACTGGGCGGCAGCAATTATGCGCAGGGCGGCGCGGTGTCGGTGCCGAAGCTCGATCCGGAATTAAATACTCAGGATCAACTGGCGGGATACCTCGCCTCAACCGGCGGCCGCGCTGACAACAACGGTTTGTACATCCATTGGGTCGGTGCCAACGACATCGCCGCTGCCGTCACCAATCCGTTAACCGCCAGTGAAACCATCAGCAACAGCGCCAATCAATCGGTTGCACAGATCAAAACGTTGCTGGATGCCGGCGCGGGAGCGGTAATTGTGCCAACCGTACCGCAACTCGGTTCAACGCCTTATATGATCCAAACGGTGCTGCGCGTGTTAGGCACCGCAGCCACGCCAGCGATGGTGGCGGCGTTTCAGTCGCTGGATAGCGTCACCACGCCAGATAAAGCCGCGCGGCAACAGGCGGTGCAGGATGCGTTTACGCAAGCCGCGGGCGAAGTCTCTTCTGTTCCGGCGGTGCGCGACGCGCTGGCGCAGCAGCTTTACAGCGCATGGCAAGAACTCAGCGAGCAGGTTACTGCGCTCTCCGACGGCTATAACCAGCAGGAAGAAGCGGGACTGGCGACTCTGAATGGCAACATCGTGCGTGTTGATATAGCCGGGCTGTTTGATGAAGTGATCGCTAATCCCACGCAATATGGCCTCACCAACACTATCGGCATCGCGTGTCCGATTGGGACGTCAGCGGATGAGTGTCAATCCAGCACGCCGGGTTTTTCCAGCGCGCAGGATTATCTGTTTGCCGATCGCCTGCATCCAAGTCCAGCGGTGCACGCGATGATCGCCGATTACATTCAGTCGATTCTGGATGCGCCAGCGCAAGTGGCGGCGCTGTCACAATCACCACTGATGATGGCGCGCGATACGCAAAACACGTTGGATGGGCATTTGCAGCAACAGCGTCAGCAGCCTGCCAGCGCCGGACAGTTCACGGTGTTTGGCGGTTACGCCGGGCAACACGTCGATTATCAGGGCGACAGCTGGAGCAACGGCAGTGCCAACACGGCCAACCTAACGCTGGGTATCGGCTATCAGCTCACCGACAACTGGCAAACCGGTGTGCTGTTCTCCAACACCAATCAGCGCCAGGAACCTTCTTCCAACTACGATTACAAACTGCGGGGCAATCTGGTGGCGCTATATAGCCAGCTGACGGTGCTTGATCAGGGCTGGATCAACGCCGATCTGCACTATGCCGATCTCGATTTCGACAGTATTGAGCGTGATATCCACATTGGGCCAGCTAAAAGAACCGAGCAGGGCAGCACCAGCGGTAAATTGCTCGGCATGCGCGTGCAAACCGGCTGGACGTTGCCGCTAACCGAAAATCTCAGCACCGGACCGGTCGCCAGTTACGCGCTGGATTACGGCCGCGTCGGCGGCTACAGCGAGAACAGCGACAGCAGCACTGCGATGCGCTACTCCGATCAAACCACCCATTCACAGATCGGCTCAGTGGGCTGGCGCATCGACAGCAAACGGTGGGTGGTCAATCCGTGGGCGCAGGTGAGTTACAACCATCAGTTTGGCGATACCGATTCCACGCTGCGCGCCGGGCTAAAATCGACCCGAACGTCGTTCGAGCGCACCATTGAGGCGCGTGATAACAACTGGCTCGATCTGTCGGTAGGTGCCAACGTACCGCTCGGCGAAACGGTGAATGCTTTTGCCGGTGTTTCAACGGTTGGCGGCAATAGCGATTACCATCAGGTGACGTGGAATGTGGGTATGAACGCCACGTTCTAAGTGTTGAGGTCAGTAACTGCGCGTTGCTGGCCTGTTAATGAATAACATCAACAAATGATTAATTTGCATAGTGTTCAACCCGCTATTCCCGCATTCCTCCTCGTATTTCGTGCCATACAAATAAAGAAAGTGTCTGCGATTAATCTGTAAATCGCCTTGCTGCCGCTACGCTTTTTGCCATTAATCATATTGTTGCCTGGCCATGCAAAAATCACATAAGTGAAATACCTCAATAAAAGTGGTACGCATCAACACATTAATTTTCAATTACTTATACTCGATGGTGCAGTTACTTTCTCTTAATAATTAAGGGGTACACCATGGCGAATGCGTCCAGCAGTTCGAATACCGCACCACAAAATGCCGTTACGGCGGCCGCACCTGTTATTCAGGTCAGCGATGTCGCGCAGCTCAAAGCGACTGAACCGACAACCGGCGGTGAACTCGCTACGGTACTGGAATATAAGCGTGGCACAAAAGCCGGGGGTGGCGTATTTGTTTATGACGCAACAGATACCTCATCGCCAGACGATGGTGGATTGGTTATTGTGACGGCGGGAAAGAAACGCTGGAAAAGGGTGATATTGGATTATAACTCGGTGACGGTGTTGGATTTTGGTGCCGTTCCGGACGGTAAGACCGACTGTATCGAGGCGGTAAAACGCATGTACACCTGGTCTCAGCGCGTATTGCCTTCAGCCGGGATCCGCTTTACGGCGGGCGTGTTTAGCATGTCGATGTTCGACATTTCTGATAAAGAGATCAACCGCTTCAAGGTCACAGGCGCGGCGGTTAATTTCGGCTATTTCCCCACCACTACATTAGTTTTTAACTGGGAAACAAAACCGCGTGGTCTGCACTTTTTTAAAGTACAAGCGCGCTATGCCGAGATCTCTGGCATTGTCGTCAAAGGCATGAGTTCTGATAGCGGTGGTGATGGCGGTACTGCGTTTAATAACGTCGGTTTTTACACGAATACCATTATCGGTGGTCAATTCTTACGCGTCAGCAGTATGGAGTTCCGCTATTTAGGTGGACGCGCGCTCGATCTCATCGATACGCTGGATTGCAAAATCGATCAGTTTTATTCGCGCGGCTGCCAGGACAGCATAGTGTATGCACGCTGGTCAGGTCGGGTAGAAGGCGCGTGGGATCACTCCACCGCGATTGAACTATCGAACTTCAATTTACAGGGGGGTACCAAAAAGCCGGTGCTTGATTTACCGCGCTGTACGCAATCCTTTATTCGCAATGGCTGGATTGAACACTCCGAATTTGCCGGTGACCTCACCAATGGCCAATGGGTGATTGAAGGTTTAGCGATTGAATCCACGACCAATCCGTTAAAGCTAGGTTATTGTCGCGCTACAATCATTCAAAAAAGTATTCATAACCAAAGTGCCGGTTTTGATTTTAGCACTGCAGGTATAGAGCCCTGGACACTTATTGGCGAGGGCGATCGTGGCGTGCTGGAATTCTCTGACTGGGGGATCATCGCGCAAGGTTCGCTGAATTACGACTATATAAGCTCTCAACACCACATGGACAATCGCACCGATAAAAACAAATGGTTTTATATTGGTGAATTCAACTTCTCCGATGCTACTTCTCAAATTCATGTCCGGATAGTGGGAACCGCCCAATATAATTCTCAAAGTCAAACACAAAAGGGTTACAGCGCCAGTACGCCAGAAGGAGCAACAAATATCTATCTCCAGGCGCGTGATGGTGCTAATACGATTGGCAGCTGGTATGGAGAAGGTTCCAGCCCGGTGGTTAAAGTGCATATTTCTGGCAATGGTGCCCGAACCAAGCTTTACGTAAAAATCGCGGCCTATACCGGCTTTGCCACGGCATTAGTGACGACTAATAGCAAAGATCGCTATAAAGCTGGACTTTGCTTTATCTTCCGAAAAAGCTTCACCGCGTGCAGCGCTGAGGAGAGCGCAACGCTGGATGCGGCACCGATCGTGGCGTTTGAACAACACTGGATTGGTAATAAAGATGTAGGCTTTGGCTATAACAACAACAAAGAGTTGTTATTACAGGGCACGTTAGTTTTAGGCAAACCAGAAGAGTACGAAGCAGGAAAATGGCGCACACGACGCTATTTAAAAGTGCGCGTTAACGGCGAAGAGTGGAGCATTCCATTAAATTCAGCCACAGAACCGTATATCTAAATAACAGCCAGCAACTGCAGTTGCTGGCTTTATTAACCATCAATTCACACCCGGAATATGCACCTCCGCCAACGTATCCCGCACTTCCCAGCCACGTAATTTGCCAGGATTTAATAAATTATACGGATCGCAGGCGCGTTTCATCGCCACTACATCGGCGCGTACCATGCCTTGTTTGCCATCTTCAACATGAATGACATGCGGATTATTTATTTTCACGCCGTTCGCGCGATAAATATCCATAATCGCGTTGAGTCGCTCTTCGTCCTGATAACGCACCAGCGGTAAGCCGCTACAAGTAATAGTACCGTTCATGTCGCGCAGGAATTCAATGTGCGACATCACTTCATCGGATAGTTGTGCCTCCAGCGCTAACGCCTGCTGCTGATAGTTATCCGGCGCATAGGCGGTTTGCAGATAGGTCAGTGTCTTGTCGATTTTCAGCGCCTGCAGCGTGGTGTGATTCCAGCAATATTCGATCAGCGAATGGCCGCTGTTTTCACCTTCGGCAAAATGCAGCGCGTTGCGGCCTGCATGTTGGGTGAGAAGTACAGGTAATAATCCAACGCTTTCGCTGCCCACCACTGAAATGACGCCATGCTTGCCGGTCACATCGGCATTGGCCAGATCGCTGAAGTAATCGAGCACTGGCGCGGCAAATACGGCAATCTGGCGTTTCACCATGCCCGGCGAACGCGCCAGCGCATCGGCATAGGCCATTGCCGTTGGGAAATCGTTAAAGATATCCAGACGCTCGATCCAGTCGTGACGCGGTGCCAGCGCCAGTTCGATCTCCAGCACAATGCCGTTGCTGCCATACGCGTGATGCAGCAGCAATGCATCAGGTGCCTGCAACGTGATAATGCGCGGCGTCTCTTCCATGGTCATCAGGCGCACCGACAACACATTGCCTGGCGCGGCCAGCGGACCGTAATTAATCGAACCTACGCCGCCAAATCCGCCGCCAAACAGGCCGCCGAGCGTCGCCAGTTTCCAGGTGGAGGGCATGCAGCGCAGCTCCCAGCCAAGTGGACGCGTATGCGCTTCCAGATCGCCGAGCCGAATACCCGCCTGCGCACGCACCGTGCCGTGGCCGACGGCGGTCACCGCGTTGAGGCGCGTCATATCGACCATCAATCCGCCGTGCAGCGGAATCAGCTGCCCGTAATTGCCGGTGCCGCCGCCGCGCAGATTGAGCGGCACGCGCTGTTTCGTGCAGGCCGCGACGATCAGCGCCAGCTCCTGCTCATCACGCGGACGCACCGCTAGCTCGGCAAACTTCTCTTCCAGCTGCGGTTTCAGTACCGGGCTGAACCAGTGGAAATCGCGCGACAGACGTTTGACCTTCGGCGCTTCTTTAATCCAGTCAAGTTCAGGCAACGCCGCGACCAGCGCCGCCAGTGCAGACTGGCGATCAGAATCAGACATGTTTATTTCCTGTGGTAAAAGAGGGTTCCGTAGGGTCGCCATTCATGGCGACCTGGTAAGAAGGTCGCCATGAATGGCGACCCTACACGTCAGCTGGGGCTTAATTCACTCTCATGCCACGCCGCCAGCACGCGGCGCGTCAGCCACGACATCAGCGCGAACAGCAGAAAACCGGCCAGTGAAATCAGCAGCAGCGCGGCGAACATCAGCGGGATATTGAGCTGATAACCGGCCTGCAAAATCTGGTATGCCAGCCCGGTATCGGTGCCGCCGGTGCCGGCGACAAACTCTGCCACCACTGCGCCAATCAGCGACAAGCCACTGGAGATGCGCAACGCGCCGAAGAAGTACGGCAGCGCCGAGGGAATACGCAGGCGCAGCAGAATCTGCATGCGCGATGCGTGATTGAGGCGGAAGTAGCTCAGCAATCCGGGCGACACGCTACGCAATCCTTGTGTGGTATTGGAAATGATTGGAAACACTGCCATCAAAGTGGCACACACCACCAGCGACAGCGTGGTGTCTTTCACCCAGATGATGATCAACGGCGCGATGGCGACAATTGGCGTCACCTGCAGGAACACGATGTAGGGAAAAAGGGCGGTTTCAATGAAGCGATTTTGCACCAGCAGAAACGCCACAATCGAGCCGATGACAATCGCTACCGCGAAGGAAATCACGGTGATTTTCAGCGTGTAGAGCAACGACATAAACAGCGTTGGGAAGTTCTGCACCAGACTTTGCGCCACCACTAGCGGCGACGGCACCAGAAACACCGGCACCTTGAAGGTGGTGACCAGAAACTGCCACAACAGCAGCATGGCGACCGCGACGATGGCGGGAAACAGCCACTGCTGAAATTGCCGATGGCTTGCTAACGGTTTCATCATTGACTCTCCTTGCTCGCCGCCAGCAGGCCGCGTTGCAGCTTTTGCGCATAATGCGTGAAATCCTGGCTGACGCGAAACTCATCGTCGCGCGGTAACGTGGTTTCAATGCGGATGTCATCTACCACGCGCCCGGGGCGCGCCGCCATCATAATCACCCGCTGCGACAGAAATACCGCTTCCTGAATTGAGTGGGTGACAAACACCACCGTCAGCTTCTGCTCCTGCCACAAATCCAGCAGATCGCTGTCCAGCTTGTTGCGGGTGATTTCATCCAGCGCGCCAAACGGCTCATCCATCAGCAGCACTTTCGGGCGCGTGACCAGGCCGCGCGCAATGGATACGCGCATCTGCATGCCGCCGGAAAGTTCGCGCGGCAGCACGTGACCAAACTGGCCGAGGCCGACCAGCTCGAGGATCTCGCGCACGCGAGTGTCCGCTTCGGCACGCGGTACGCCCGCCAAATCGAGCGGCAGACGCACGTTTTTGTGCACGTTGCTCCACGGCATTAGCGTCGCTTCCTGAAACACAAACGACAGCGGCAGATCGCGTTGATTTTCCCGCCGATCGCGGCGAAACAGCATCAACTTGCCATCGGTGGGCTCAATCAGTCCGGCGATCATTTTCAGCAAGGTGCTTTTGCCGCAGCCGGACGGGCCGAGCAGCGAGACAAATTCGCCCTGACGGATAGTGAGATCGACCGGCAGCAGTGCGCGCGTGCCATTGGGATAGATTTTTTCCGCTGATAGCACCTCAATCGCCGGTGGCGCCGCAGAACGCGGCACCGCTTGCGCATCGGGATGCAGCAGCGTCAGATGGCTGGCTGTATTCATGGCAGAACCTTGACGTCTTGAATGAATTTAAGCGTGTAGCTGCCGTCAAACGGCACTTTAGCGGGATCGATCAGCTTGGTATCGACCAGCAGCTGCCAGGTTTGCTTGAGGCGCGCTTCGGTCATGATGCCGATGCCGCCGGTTTGCGCATCGCCGCCGGTCAGCATCTGGTATTTCTTCATCTGCGCGATGCCGAAGGCGATCTGTTCATCGCTCATCTGCGGATTCTCTTTCTTGATCAGCACGTTGCCCGCACTCGGATCCTGCAAATAGTTTTTCCAGCCCTGCATCGATGCCTTCACAAACGCCGCCACCGCTGCCGGACGTTTCTTAATGGTCGATTTCATGCAAACGATGCTGTTGCCGTACGGCGGATAGCCCCAATCGCTGATCGGATAGACATTGGCCTGCGCATTGGCTTTCTGCACCGCAAACGGTTCGGAGGTGATGTAGCCTTGCTGCACCAGATTTTTATCGGCGAGGAATGGCTGAATGCTGAAAGTGTAAGGCCGCACGCGGGCATTTTTCAGGTTCAGCGCGCTCTGCGCCCACGGCCAATATGAGGTGTAAGCTTCTGCTGCCAGCAGGAAGGTTTTGCCCTGCAAATCGGCCTGATTTTTCACATCCGGATGAGTGAGAAAGGCAATCGCCGAGTGCTGGAAGGTAGTGGCAACCGGCATCGCTTCAACGCCTTGCTGCCAGATTTCCAGCGCCTGCATGTTATCGCTGATGATGCAGTCGGCTTGGCCGGCCGCCATCAGCTGCATGGTATGCACCTGCGGACCGCCCATCTTGATGGTGACGTCGAGGCCGGCATCGCGATAGAGATTCTGCGCCTGCGCCTGGTAGAAACCGCCATGTTCGGCCTGCGCATACCAGTTGGTCATAAAGGTGAATTTCTCCGCCGCCATGCTCGGGGCCGAGAGTGCCAGCGCAAGCGCGGCCACAGTGCTCAATGTTTTTTTCATCGTTATTCCCTAGCGAGGTGTTAAAAAGGCGGCTGCGTCGTTGTGATCTAATACTTTGCCTTGCCACTGGCCGGTGCCCCACGCCGGTTCGGCGCGCGTTACCCACGTCATCTGATGCACTTCGGTGATCACCTGCGCCCAGCTTTCTGCCAGCGAATCGAGGATCGCTGCGCCTTGCTCGGGCGTAGACGGCAAAGGATCGCCAATCACGCCGCTTGGACCGAAATCGTAGGATGCCCACGCTGCCATCGGTTTGTTGGTCGATAGCGTCGGGCAGGGGAATTCTGGCGGATAGTTGGCAACGGCTTTGTCCATTTGGACGGTATCGGGCGCGAGCGCCAGCATCAGCGCAGTTTCCGCATGTCCCGCGTGCATCGCCATCTGCCGCTCTTTGTCATCCATAAAGCTTTCAGCGCAGTTCGGCACTTTGAAAGTGTCTTGCATGATGATGATCATGTCGCCGTGGCGCAGACGCAGCTCGCGCGCCGCCATCTGCAACGGTTGCGGCTGGCCACCGTGGCCGTTAACCATCAGGAATTTGCGGAAACCAGCGCGATAAAGTGATTCGCCAATCTCCAGAATGGTGTGCAGCAAAGTTTCGCCGGTGAGCGTCAGCGTACCGGGAAAATGCAGGTGCTCATCCGATTTACCGTAGGTGATCGGCGGGATGGCGTAAGCGGGGATCGCTGCAGGTAAGCGCGCCAGCGCATGGCCGACCACGCCGGAGGAGATCACGCTATCCACCGCACACGGCAGATGCGGGCCGTGCTGCTCAATCGCGCCGGTCGGTAACACAATCACCGTGTTGGCTTTATTTTCCAGCGTGGCGATGTCGGTCCAGCTCAGGTACGGCAAAAAGCGGTTTGCCGGAATATAACCATGCAACATTTCAACTCCTCGTGTTATTGCGGCAACCACGCCGTGGCTTCAACTTCAATTAAGACGTCCGGACTAGGCAGCAATTCGCTGACCTGCACCACGGTGGAAACCGGCGGCGCATCGGGGAAAAATTGCTTACGCACCCGGCTGTAATGGGGAAAATGGTCGAGGTTGCGGAAGTACTGCACCAGTTTGAAGACATCGCTCATCTGACCGCCGGCGCTTTCGATGGTGGTGCGGATGCTCTCCAGCACGTACCAGCTCTGCGCCAGAATCGGCCCCTCTTTAATGTCGGTGGAGAACTCGCCGGTGCGGCCAAGCAGTTGTTGTGCCGCAGCGGGAATGTCGTCATAGCCGCGCACAATGGTGGCGGTTTGCGGGTTCACCGGAATAATGCCGGAGAGGAAAATGAAGTCGCCCGCGCGTCGCCACGCGGCATATTTCGCCAGCGGTTGTCCCGCTCCTGCATCAAGCGCCATCTGTTGTTTCTCCATAACGCACACCCATTTTCAGCCGATAGCGCTGACGTTGACGCAACGGCCAGCTCGCCACATCGGCATGCGGAAAAACCACTAAATCATTGGCCAGCAGCGCGCGGCGTTGGCAGATCAGCGCCGAGGCCCGATCAAATGGCGCGCCCAGTTGCAGGCTTAGCAAACCGCTAAACAGCGTATCGAGCGGGTCGTAACTGCCAAACGGGCAGAACGCGTCCTGCACGTTATCAGCGCCGAGCAGCAGCGGAATGCCAAGTGCCTGCGCCTCTTTCACCAGCGTTAACCCGCGCAGACGCGGCGTGCGGCCGGGCACCGCATCCTGCAGCAGCAGGTTGGTGAGCGGCAGCGCAATCAACGTCACATTGTGCTGCGCCAGCACGGCCAGAATCTGTTCCGCATCGTCCTGCTGCGACAGCGCACAGCTGTGGCTACAGGTGATGGCACCGCTAAACGGATGCTGCTGCAAATAGTGCGCCAGCCAGCGTAATCCCTGCGCCTCAACGTGAAGTTCTTCATCAATATGCAGATCGATATCCAGCTGCCACAGTTCGGCGGCCTGCATCAGATGCTGAAACGCCTGCGCATCCCAGTTGCTGCTGTGAATAAAACCGCCTAACAGCGCGCCGGGACCGCTGGTCGCGACCTGCGCAGCGATATGCTGCGCATCGCTGGCATCGGCGAAAAAGGTGAGTGGCGCGAGGGCCACGCGCTCGATGCTGCACAGCGGATGGTGCAAGTCGCCAATCACTTGCCACGCTAACGGTGCATCGATAGAGAACCAGTCGATGTGGGTGCGCAGCAAACCAACCCCGGCGTCCACCGCCCAGCGCAGCGCCTGGCTGGCGCGCTGCTGTAAATCCTCGGCGTTCCAGTGCGCGCGGTCCTGATGCATGGCGGCAATCGCTGCCAGCAAACCAGGCTGTTGCGCCGGGCTGCGCTGGATAGTGAAAGTTTTATCCAGATGCGCGTGCGGCTCGATAAACGCGGGTAGCACCAGCGCGCCGTTAAGCGGCAGATAATCAGCGGGTGCTGCTGCGCTGTCGGGTTCGAATTGCAGGCCTGCGGCGTGGAAATGTAAGGTCGCCAGCTGCGGTTGATTACTCGTTTCAGGCCAGTTTTCTGGCAGCAGCCAGCGGGGTAAACGTGCGCCGGTCGCACCCGCATAGCCGCTCATAGATCCAGTACCAGCAGCGGAGAATGGGCGCGCGAGCAGCACAATACGATGCAATTATTGGCGGCACGCTCTTGCTTACTCAGCACCTCATCGCGGTGATCCGGTTCGCCTGCCAGTACGCCGGTGATACAGGAACCACACATACCTTGCTCGCAGGAAAGCGGTAATTCGAGTCCTGCATTCTCAAGCACTCCAGCGATAGTTTGTTGCGCGCCCACGGCAAAGCGTGCGCCGGAGGAGGCGATCTCCACCTCGAACGCACCGCCCGCCGTCACCGTCGTTTTGGGTTGGAAGCGCTCGCTGTGCAACTGTGCTTCCGCCCAGCCGAATTGAAACGCGAGCTGCTGCAGATGATCCATAAAGCCTGCCGGACCGCAGAACACTAACGCCGCGTTCTCTGGCTGGGTGAGATCGTCGGGAACGCGCTGACGCAGGCTGTCGCCTTCGCTGCTGTAGTGAATGACGACGCGAGCGCCGAATTTGCTCAGGCGTTGGCTGAAAGCCAGCTCGTCAGCGCGCTTCAGGTAAAGGTGCAGGGTAAAATCCGCCTGACGCGCGGCCAGCGTTTCGGCCATCACCAACAGCGGCGTCAAACCGATACCGGCGGCAAACAGTAGCGTGCGCGGCGCCTGTGGCAGCGGGAAGTGGTTGCGCGGGGCGGAAATCTGTAATTCATCGCCGACTGTCAGCTCGTTGTGCAGCCAGCGCGATCCGCCAGTTGAACGCAGATCCAGACGCACGCAGATTTCATAATCATCGGCTGGCGCAGAGCAGAGTGAATACTGGCGTTTGCCGCCGTCGGGAATAAGTACATCAATATGCGCCCCCGGCGTGAAGGCGGGCAGCGGCTGCCTATTACGATTCGCCAACGTCAGTAACACATTGCCTGCACCGTTGAACTGCTTTGCGATGACGGTGACGGCGAGAGAATTGGATTTCATCATCTTTCTGCCTGAGCAGGGATGTCGTCGGCTGCGAGGCCGCGCAAACCCTTGTTTTTATCATGGCAGCGATTATTATTTTGCCCTTGTGTAAGCGTCCATCTGTTTAATTCGCATGATGCGTTGCAAAAAAGAGAGCACCCCCTTATGTTCGCCTTCTCCCGATTTCTGCTCTATTTCACTGAAGTGGCCCGCCAGGGTTCACTGCGCAAGGCTTCTGAGGTGCTGCATGTCTCGGCATCGTCGATTGATCGGCAGATCCTGCGCGTCGAAGAACAGCTGGATATGCCGCTGTTCGAGCGCCATCCATCAGGATTACGTATGACGGCAGCGGGTGAGATCCTGCTGAATGCGGCAAAAAACTGGCAGCGGGATTTTGGCCGCGTTTGTACGCAGCTGGATGATCTGCGCGGATTGCGCCACGGCCATGTGCATATCGCCACCATCGATGCGATTAATCGCGGTTTCTTTTCATCGATTTTGCAGCGCATTCGCAGCGACTATCCCGGCATCTCCTTCACGCTGACCACCATGAGCAATATCCATATCGCCAATGCGTTGACGTCGGGCGATGCTGATTTTGGCATCATGCTCAATCCGCAGAGTTCGCGCGAACTGCTGGTAAAGTCGTTCGCCGATTTACGTCTGGGTATTGTGGTAAGCAGCCAGCATCCGCTGGCCCATCTGGAGTCGATCCGCTTCAGCCACTGCGAATCCTGGCCGTTTATCGTGCCCGCCGCGCCGCTGATGCTGGCCGATCCGCTGGAGGCGCTGATCAACAGTTCAGGCATTAAGATCAACGAAGTGGCGCGCACCAATAACATTCATATGTTGCGTTCGCTGGTGCGCGATGACGTGGGAATTAGCCTGATGTGCTGGCTGGATATCGTCGATGAGTATCGGGGCGGCGAACTGAAGTTTATCCCGCTGATCGATACGGTGCTGAAGCCGTTTACTCTGTCGCTGTGTGTTGCGCCGCAGCGCCAGCTTTCGATCGCCGCTTCGATGATGCTGCGCGAGCTGGAGTCGTTTTTTGCGCTGATGCAGAGTGAGGAGCTGCTGGCGTAATCGGTCGCCATGAATGGCGTAATGCCGCTCAGTTAAGCACAGAGCGACTTTCGTTCGCCATGTGCTGAGGTAGTTGCAGCACCCTGGTGCGGCGACCGAGCAGAGAGCGCCTGGCCGCGCCCTCTGCACTCCCGGGCCTTGCGCCAGCCCAACCCGCCGCTTCGCGGTGCCTTCACTCATTCACGATTCCTGACGGGCCGGCGGCGATTCGCTCCTGCTCAACGCCACCTCTCGCCGCATCCATGCGGCTCGCCCTGGAATCCCTCATTCCCTCAGCGGTTTAGGATGTCGCCTCAACACCCGCGCTGCAGCAACTATGCATTTCACTGGCTCGCCATCGCTACAAATTCCGTAGGGTTGCCATTTATGGCGACCTGGCGCGGATTGCTAAGGTCCGCGCCTTCGGACCCTAGCCCGGCCGCCTGCTTTTGGCATTCTGAAACTGCCAGATGCTTAGCGGGCGGAATCCCTGCGATGTCAGCGCACTGCTTATCTGACATGCATTACGCCATAAATGGCGACCCTACGATAATGTTAATCGCCCCAACGGCTGCGTAAATAATTTACCGCATCCTGGGTTTGTGGCTGATTGAGGTAATTCTCGCGGAACAAAATGGTGCCGTTAATTTGCGGTACTGACTCGTTGAGATCGAGCTGCTTTTTCAACTCCGGCACGCCGCCATTCACCGTCCAGTCTGGTTCGCTTTTCGAGGCTTCGCCGATTTTATACAGCGCCACACCGATATAGAGCCGCGTATGCGTCGGTTTCACCACATCCGCCCACCAGTTAGCTAACACGTCGTAGCGTGCGGCCTGGCGCGCAAACGGCCAGTAAAGCTGCGGCGCGATGTAATCCAGCAGTCCCATTTGCACCCAGCGACGTGTATCGGCATAGGCTTCGTCGTAGGCGGCCGCGCCGCGCGTGTCGGAACCCGCCGCATCATGCGACAAATTGCGCCATACGCCCGCCGGGCTAACGCCAAATTCCACGTTCGGGTTCAACTGCTTGATGGTGCGTGACACCTGCTCAATTAACAGCAGCGTATTGTTGCGGCGCCAGTCGGCTTTTGAGGCAAAACCCTGACCATACTGGCGGAACGTGGCGTTGTCATTGAGAGCTGAACCGGGCGTTTCGGTGTAGAAATAGTCATCGAACTGCACGCCGTCGATTGGATAGTGCGACACCACTTCCGCAACGATGCTGGTGATCCAGTCACGCGCGGCGGGAATGCCGGGATCGAGTACAAAACGGTCGCTGGCGGTACGAATCCAGTCACGATGCAGCACAAATACGCTGGCCGGTTGCAGCGAAAGCGTATTATTCAGCGCGTTAACCGTGGACGGTTTGACGTTGGTTGAGACGCGATAAGGGTTGAACCACGCGTGCACCTTCATGCCGCGTTTGTGCGCCTCATCCAGCATGAACTTCAACGGATCGTAGCCGGGATCTTCGCCAATCTTGCCAGTGAGCATATCTGACCACGGCAAGATGCTGGAACGCCACAGCGCGGTGCCATCCGGCTTCACCTGGAAAAACACGGTATTGATGCCGAGGCTTTTCAGTTTATCCAGCTTGTCGGTCAACGCCTGTTGCTGCTGGTGGATGCGGTTGGCCGGGCTGGCATTGACTGAATTGATCGGCGGCCAGTCGAGGCGTGAAACGGTGGTTAGCCACACGCCGCGCACCGGCTCTTTGCTCAGCGCTGGTTTGGTGGGCATTGGCGGTTTGGTCACCGTCGGCAACGGCGTGACCAACGATTTTGGCGGCGGCGAGGAGCAACTGGCAAGAGAGAGGGCGACGGCAACGGCAATCAGCGCAGCGGATTTTTTGTAGGTATTAACCCAGGGAAAACGATGTGAACAGGCTATGGTAAACTCCCTTTTTTGCAACTTTCTGTTCGAAGAGCCTCATTCTCTTATCATGCGAACTAAAGTCAATATAATCGAGAAACTGCAGGTCGCCATGAATGGCGACCCTACAAAAGACATTCGCGTTCACGTAGGGTCGCCATTTATGGCGACAGCCACCAAACACCATTGAGGAACCCAAAACCTATGCAATACGAAGACCTTTATCGCCGTATCGGCCAGATCATCTTTAGCTGTGGCCCCGAAGGTGCGCGGGAATTGATCGTTCAGGCTGAACTGTTTGCGGACGATGATGGCGGGCAGTTTCAATTCGATTACATCGATGAAAACGGTGAACCGGATTGGTTTGAACCCGATGCGCGCGCGATTGGCGATCTCTCGGAGGCGCTGAAGGATTTTCAGCAGTACTTCGTGGATAACAACATGACCAACGGTTTGCCGGTGTGGCGCAAATGCGCGATTAACCTCAACGTGCTGGAAGAAGCCATCAGCATCGACGTGCAGTACGACTGAGTTCCGCGGCATCCTTGCCCGGAATCAATGCGTTACGAGCGTAACGCCACCATCTCCTCGTTTTTACGCGCCACGCGTTTGCGCTGCACAATGCGGCTGGCGGCAACCACACCCAGCGTTAACAGGCCGGTGGCGATAATCTCTGGACGGTGTTGTTGGTTAAACAGCATGGCAATCAACACGCCGACAATGAACACCATCGTCGCCCACGTCAGGCCAGGGAACAGCCACATGCGATAGCTGAGGATTTCGCCGCGCGCTTCGCGCTTTTTGCGCAGCACCAGATGAGACGCGGCGATCACCAGATACACCAGCAGCGCGATGGCACCGGAACTGGCCAGCAGGAACTCAAACACCGCGCTTGGCGCCAGATAGTTGGCGATCACCGCGAGGAAGGCGGCCGCCGTAGAAAGCAGTACCGCGACCCACGGCGTGCCGCTGCAGGTGGTGCGCGATGCGATGGCAGGCGCATCTTCACGGCGCGACAGCGAGTAGATCATGCGGGATGCGGTATACAGCGCGGAATTGAGGCAGCTACACACCGCAATCAACACCACCACATCAACAATCTGCTTCGCGTACGGCACGTTCATCATCTGCATCGCCGTCTGGTAAGAACCGGCTTTCATCAGCGACGGCGTATTCCACGGCACCAGCGCCACCACAATGAAAATCGACAGCAGATAGAACAGCGCAATACGCCAGATCACCGAGTTGGTCGCCTGGGTAATTTGCTTCTTCGGCTCGCGCGATTCAGCGGCGGCGATGGTGACGATCTCGGTGCCCATAAACGAGAACATGGTGGTCAGGATGGCGGCCAGCACCGCGCCAATGCCATTCGGCATAAAGCCTTGCGTGTCATACAGATGTGAAATCCCTTGCGTGCTGCTGCCCGGCATCAATCCGAACACCGCCAAACTACCCGCGCAGAGGAATGCCACAATCGCCACCACTTTCAGCAGGGCGAACCAGAATTCAAACTCGCCATAATTTTTCACGCTGAACAAGTTGCTGATGGTCAGAAATGAAGTGATCGCCAGCGTATATTCCCATACAGGAACCTGCGGAAACCATGAATGCAGGATGGTGCCAGCGGCGTTGGCTTCCAGCGGGATCACTAATACCCAGAACCACCAGTACAGCCAGCCGATGGTGAAGCCAGCCCAGCGGCCGAGCGATTTGTCGGCGTAAGTGGAGAAAGAGCCGGAATCCGGCGATGCCACCGCCATTTCCGCCAGCATGCGCATAATCAGCACCACCAACGCGCCCGCAGCGATGTAGGCCAGCAATACCGCCGGACCGGCTTCGGCGATCGCATGGCCTGAACCAACAAACAATCCGGCACCAATCACGCCACCAATCGATAACATCCGCACATGACGTGGCTTCAGGCCTTGCGCCAGTACATCGGCATTCTGTGAACTCATCAATATTTCTCCAAAGCGTCTCTCAGGCCGCGCCATGCGCAACCGGGTTACAACAGGTGAGAAGCCCAGCCCGCCGCACGGGCTGGGTAGCGTGTTACGAATCGGCGTGTTGACTCAGCACGCTGCTGAGGATTTCCAGCGCCTGACCGAACTGTGCATCAGGAATGGTGAGCGGATAGAGGAAGCGGATGACATTGCCCTGCGGGCCGCAGGTGAGCAGCAGCAGCCCACGCGCCATCGCCTGTTGCTGGATAGTTTGCGCGGTTTGCGCGCTGGCAAACTCCACCGCGATCATCGAGCCAAGGCCGCGGATATCGGTGATGGAGGAGCACTGACTGCGCGCGCTGTGCAGGAAGTCGGTTAACTGCGCGCCGAGTTGTGCAGAGCGTTCACACAGCTTCTCGTCGGCGATCACGTCCAGCACCGCATGCGCTGAGGCAATCGCCAGCGGGTTACCGGCGTAAGTACCGCCCAATCCACCCGGACCTGGCGCATCCATAATCTCGGCGCGGCCGCTGACCGCCGATAACGGCATGCCGCCCGCGAGGCTTTTCGCCATGGTGATGAGATCCGGTTTCACCGCATAGTGATCCATCGCAAACAGCTTGCCGGTACGGGCAAAGCCGGTTTGCACCTCATCGGCAATCAGCAGAATGCCGTGCTCATCGGCTAGCGCACGCAGACGGTTGAAGAATTCAGGCGGCGCGACGTGGAAGCCGCCTTCGCCCTGAATCGGCTCCAGCACAATAGCGGCAACATCCTGTGGTGCGATGTCCTGAGTGAAGATGTCCTGCAAGCTGGATAGCGCATCATCAACGCTGATGCCGGTCACGCTGTTGGGATAGCGCGCGTGCCAAACCGACGCGGGCATCGGGCCGAAGTCGCGTTTGTAAGGTGCCACTTTGCCGGTCATCGCCATGGTCATAAAAGTACGACCGTGGAAAGAGTTGCCGAAGGTGATGATGCCGTGACGGCGCGTCGCCGCCCGTGCCACTTTCACCGCGTTTTCGACCGCTTCTGCGCCGGTGGAGAAGAAAGCAGTTTTGGCTTTACCGGCAATTGGTACCACGCGATTGAGGCGTTCAGCCAGCGCCACATAGCTCTCGTACGGCGTCACCTGGAATGCGGTATGGGTAAATTTCGCTAACTGATCGGCAATCGCCTGCACGATGCGCGGATGGCGGTGACCGGTGTTCAGCACCGCGATGCCGCCGGCGAAATCGATCCAGCTGTTACCTTCACCATCGCGCAGCGTGGCGTTCTCCGCGTGCTCGACATACCACTGACAAAGATTGCCGGTGCCGCGTGGCAGGGCATCATCTTTACGTTGCTGCAACTGGCTGTTTTTACCTTCCATAACCTTTCCTTAGCGATAAGCGTCTTTACAAATCACGACAAACACGCTTATTTATGCCTGCGCTGAGCTATCTTGCCAGAGCCACTTTCAGTGAAAAGAGGGGAGCCAATTGCGAAGTTTGTACGCTGATCATGTATTAGAGCGCATGCAGTTTATGCCGGAAGGAACATTGCAGCAGCGTTTGCTGAGCTGTATGCAAGCTGCTATCGCAGAAGGCATTTTTCCACGTGCCACACGCTTGCCCGCCACGCGCGATTTGGCGCGCGAGCTGTCGGTGTCGCGCAATACGGTGTTAAATGTGTACGAGAATTTGATGGCGCAAGGCTACGTCACGGCGCGCACCGGCAGCGGCACCTGGATTGCAGAAAACTTGCCGGAAGGATCGCTTAACACACCGCGCAATGAGGCAACTGTCGAAGCGTTGACCGCGAAACCGGCGGCGATTTCTAAACGCGGCGCCTCGCTGCTCGGCCATGCCAATGCCTCGCCGTATCAGTGGGGCGCTTTTGTGCCTGGCGCGCCGGATGTCACGCAGTTCCCGCATAAACTTTTCAGCCAGATTCAGGCGCGTTTGAATCGTGATCCGGATATTGAACGGCTGATCTACAGCAGCAACGGCGGCTGTCCGCAGCTGCGCGCCGCGCTGGCGGAGTATCTCAGCGTGGCGCGTTCGGTGCGTGCCGATGCCGATCAAATCATCATCACCGAAGGGATTCATCAGGCGGTGGATTTGGTTTCACGCGTGCTGTGCGATCCTGGCGATCAGGTGTGGATCGAAGAGCCCGGTTATTGGGGTACGCGCAATCTGCTGCGCATTAATGGCTTGAAAATTAATGCCATTGCGGTGGATGAGCAGGGTTTAATTCCCGATTTGCCGCCACGCAGTCGCGCACCGAAGATGATTTTCGTGACACCGTCACACCAATATCCGCTGGGCGTGCATCTCAGCCTGGAACGTCGCAAGCAACTGCTCGATCTGGCGCGTAAACATAAAACCTGGCTGGTGGAAGATGATTACGACAGCGAGTTTCGCTTCTCCGGCCAGCCATTTCCCTCACTGCAAGGCTTCGAGCCGGATGCGCCGGTAATTTATATGGGCACTTTTAGCAAGACGCTCTATCCGGCGCTGCGCCTCGGTTATCTGGTGGTGCCAAAAGCGCTGGCGCAGCCGCTGCGTGTGGCGGCGGCGGAACTGTATCGCGGCGGCCATTTGCTGGTGCAGCGTGCGCTGGCGGAGTTCATCCAGAAAGGGCATTACATGTCGCACATTCGCCGCATGCGTAAGCTCTACAGTCAGAGGCGGCGCTTTATGGTTAGCCTGATTGAGCGTTATTTAGGGGCTGCTTTTTTGCCGGTGGTGAATCACGAGGCGGGATTGCATTTGGTGATGAATTTGCCAACCGGCTGTGACGATGTGGCGGTCGCCGCGCTGGCGCTGAGGCGCGGCGTGAAGGTGCGGCCGCTGTCGCAATATTATATGCATCCGCAGGAGCGGCGCGGGTTGCTGCTGGGTTTTGCCTGCGTCGATGAGCGGCAGTGTCAGGATGCGTTTGGTACCTTGAAAGGGTGTTTGGCGGAGATGGGGATAATTTGAAGCGGAGGTCGCCATAAATGGCGACCCTACAACGGCCGCATCGTCTTCGTAGGGTCGCCATTTATGGCGACCAGGTCAACTTATGGCTGAGCGATACCATCCAAACGCTGCACAATCTCAGGCGTAAGTTTCACTTCAGCGCTCGCCATGTTCTGCTTCAGGTGCTCCGGCGATGAGGTGCCCGGAATCAGCAAAATGTTAGGCGAACGCTGCAGCAGCCAGGCCAGCGCCACCTGCAGTGGCGTGGCGTTCAGTTCTTTTGCCACCTCGCTGAGCCGATCCGATTGTAGCGGTGAAAAACCGCCGAGCGGGAAGAACGGCACGTAAGGAATGCCTTGTGCTGCCAACTGATCAACCAAGGCCTCATCCTGGCGATTGGCCAGATTGTAGAGGTTCTGCACGCAGGCGATCGGCGTCATCGCCTGGGCATCGGCCACCTGTTTGGCGGTAACGTTGCTCAGACCAATATGACGAATCAGCCCGCGCTCTTTCAGCTTGATCATCGCCTCAACCTGCGGCTCCAGCGAACCTTCCTTCGGCCCATGCACGTCCAACATCGAACGCAGATTCACCACTTCCATCACATCCAGTCCGAGATTACGCAGGTTATCTTCCACTGCTTGCGTCAACGCTTCTGGTGTAAACGCCGGTAACCAGCCGCCTTTCTCGTCACGACGCGCGCCCAGTTTGGTGACGATTACCAGATCGTCGGTGTAAGGATGAAGCGCCTTCTTGATCAGCTGATTGGTAATGTGCGGACCATAGAAGTCACTGGTATCAATGTGATTCACGCCTGCCGCGACGGCATCGCGCAGCACCTGCAAAGCACGCGCTTCGTCTTTCGGCGGACCAAACACGCCGGGACCGGCTAACTGCATGGCACCGTAACCGAGTCGTGCAACCTGGCGATCGCCAAGGGTGTAAGTCAATGCTGGATGAGACATGGAAAGCTCCTTCGTCAGTGTGTGGTTAGATTGTAATCGCCAAAGTGCTGTGCAACTATCCGTACAAATCGGGACACACTGTACGAGGTGGCGAACAATGGCATTGGATATCGCGCTACTGCACGCGGTGGTGGCGGTGGCAAAAGCGGGTGGTTTTCGCGAGGCGGCGCGTATCACCGGCAGCAATCCGTCGCGTTTAAGTGATGCGGTGCGGCGCGCCGAAGAGCAACTTGGCGTGCGGCTGTTTAATCGCACCACGCGCACCGTGGCGTTAACCGAAGCTGGCAGGGCGCTGATGTCGCGCTTGCTTCCGGCGATGAATGAAGTGGATGCGGCGCTGGATGCACTGAATACGTTCCGCGATACGCCCGGCGGCACCTTGCGCTTGAATGTGCCGGTGAGCGCCGCGCGCATCGTGTTACCGGCGATTGTGCCGGGATTTCTGCAGCGCTATCCCGATATCCAGCTCGAAGTGGTGGCGGAAAGTAATGTGCAGGACGTGTTCCGCGATAGCTGTGATGCTGGCATTCGTTACGACGATCATCTGGAGCAGGATATGGTGGCGCTGCCGATCGGCCCGCGTACCCAGCGCTTTGCGTTGGCGGCATCTCCAGCGTATCTGGCGCAGTTCGGCACGCCGCAGCATCCGCGCGACCTGGTGCGGCATCGCTGTTTGCACGGGCGCTATGCGACGGGTGTGATTGCCGAATGGGAATTCACCTGCGGCGAAGAAACCGTGCGTTTGCAGCCGAAAGGTCCGCTGATTTGCAGTATCGGCGCGGCGATGGATCTCACGGTGGAGGCCGCGATTGCTGGCTGCGGCGTGGTCTACTTATTTGAGGATTGGATTAGACCGGCGCTGAGTGATGGCAGCCTGCAGCCGATTCTGCCGGATTGGTGGCAAAGCTTCTCTGGCCTGTGGCTCTATTACAACGATCGCCGGTTGATTCCGGCGCCGCTCCAGGCGTTTCTGGATTATGTGCGCGAACTGAATTCAGGTGCAGAAGCGAAAAAAGCCGATAACCGTTGCCAGTTATCGGCTTATTCGCATCACAGGTAATTATGCGTTCAGCAGCTGATTCGCGGTTTTCTCAACCAGCGCCAGCAGGACTTTAACATCTTCCAGCGTCACGGTTGGGTTCAGCAAGGTCAACTTCAGGCAGGTTATGCCCTGGTTCTCGGTCACACCCACGTTGGCGCGGCCTGAATCCAGCAGCGCATCGCCGATGCGCTGGTTGAACAGGGCAATCTGCGCGATATCGGTCAGTTGCTCTGGACGATAGCGGAACAGCACGCTCGCCAGCTGAGGCTGCATCACCAGTTCCAGACGCGGTTCAGAGGTGACAAACTTCGCCACTTCCTGCGCCAGCGTCACGCCGTGATCGATGATCGCCGCGTACTGTTTCTGACCCAGCGCTTCCAGGCCCATCCACAGTTTTAATGCATCGAAACGACGCGTGGTCTGCAGTGATTTGGAAACCAAATTCGGTACGCCGGCCTCTTCGTCAAACTCAGAGTTCAGATAAGCCGCCTGATAGCGCATCAGCTCGTAATGACGCTCATCTTTCAGCAGGAACGCACCGCAGCTGATGGTCTGGAAATACTGCTTGTGGAAGTCCAGCGTGACGGAATCCACCCGCTCCAGGCCATCAAGGTAGTCGCGATACTTCTCGGACAGCAACAGCGCGCCGCCCCAGGCTGCATCAACGTGTACCCAGATGTTGTGCTCGGCAGCGATATCGGCAATTTCACGCAGCGGATCGATAGCACCGGCATCGGTGGTACCGGCGGTCGCAACGATCGCCAGAATCTGCTCGCCGTTGGCTTCGGCCTGTGCCAGCTTGGCTTTCAGGTCTGACACATCCATACGGGCGAATTCATCAGACTTCACCTGCACCACAGACTGATAGCCGTGGCCAAGCAGCGCCATGTTCTTCTGTACGGAGAAGTGCGCGTTTTCAGAGCACAGCACTTTGATCTTACGCAGATCGCCAGTGATGCCATGCTGCTGTACCGAGTGGCCCTGGCGCTGATAAAACGCATCGCGTGCCAGCATCAGGCCCATCAGGTTGCTCTGGGTGCCGCCGCTGGTGAACACACCTGCGTCGCCAGCCGGATAACCCACTTGCGCACGCAGCCATTCAATCAGTTTGATCTCAATGATGGTGGCAGAAGGGCTCTGATCCCACGAATCCATACTCTGGTTGGTGGCGTTGATCAGCACTTCTGCTGCCTGGCTTACTACCAGGCTAGGGCAATGCAGATGCGCCACACATTGTGGGTGATGCACTGAAAGACTGTCTTTCAGGAAATATTCAATCGCGCGTTCAATCGCGGCCTGGTTACCCAGGCCGTTTGGATTGAAGTCGAGCGTGATACGCTCGCGCAGTTCGGCAACGGTTTTGCCTTGATACATCTCAGGCTGTTGCAGCCACTGCACAACCGCGGCGCTGCTCTGGGCAATCGCCTGCTGGTACGCCTCAATGCTCTGTGCAGAGGCGGCCAGAATCGGGTTTACTTCAGACATTTACTCTTCCAATCAAACAGGTTTGACGCCAGCGCCAATCAGCGCCTGCTCAAATTTATCCAGGAAAATCGCCAGCTCATCGTCGGTGATCAGCAGTGAAGGCAGCAGACGCAACACTGCGCCATGACGGCCACCGCGTTCCAGAATCAGACCTGCTTCGAAGCACTTCTTCTGCAGCAGCGCAGAGAGCTCGCCGTCAGCCGGGAAGCTACCCATGTGATCGGCCGCTTCGTTCGGTTTAACGATCTCAATACCGATCATCATGCCGAGACCACGAATGTGACCAATGACCGGGAAGCGTTTCTGCATCGCAGCCAGCTGCTGTTTCAGCCATTCACCCTGCGCGGCAACTTTGCCCGCGATATCCTGCTCTTTGAGGATTTTCAGCGTGGTCAGGCCGGTCGCCATCGCCAATTGGTTGCCACGGAAGGTACCGGTGTGATGACCCGGTGACCAAACGTCGAACTGCTTTTTGATGCCCAGCACGGCCAGTGGCAGACCGCCGCCCACCGCTTTAGACATCACGATGATGTCTGGCTCGATACCTGCGTGTTCGAAGGCGAAGAATTTACCGGTACGGGCAAAGCCAGCCTGAACTTCGTCGAGGATCAGCAGAATGCCGTGTTCCTGGGTCACTTTACGGATGCGCTGCAGCCACTCAGCGGGTGCTGGGTTTACGCCGCCTTCGCCCTGAACGGCTTCGAGGATGACTGCAGCAGGCTTGCGCACGCCGCTTTCCACGTCGTTGATCAGGTTGTCGAAGTAGTAGGTCAACGCTTTCACGCCAGCTTCACCACCGATACCCAGCGGGCAACGATACTGATGCGGATAAGGCATGAACTGCACTTCTGGCATCATGCCATCAACCGCTTCTTTCGGTGCCAGGTTGCCGGTAACGGACAGCGCGCCGTGCGTCATACCGTGGTAACCGCCAGAGAAGCTGATCACGCCGCTACGGCCAGTAGCTTTCTTCGCCAGCTTCAGCGCGGCTTCTACTGCATCCGCACCTGAAGGGCCGGTGAACTGCAGACAATAATCTTTACCCTGGCCCGGCAGCAGCGAGAGTAAAGACTCAGAGAATTGATCTTTCAGTGGTGTAGTCAGATCAAGAGTATGTAACGGCAAGCCGCTGGTAATGACATTTTGTATGCTCTGGAGAACATCAGGATGGTTGTGACCCAGTGCCAGCGTCCCTGCGCCAGCCAGACAGTCAAGATATTGTTTATTCTCAACATCTGTGATCCACACGCCATGGGCTTTAGCAATGGCTAAAGGCAGTTTGCGCGGGTAACTCCTGACGTTAGATTCAAACTCAGCCTGACGGGCTAAGAATGCGTCGTTGTTTCCGTTGAATGCATTGGCACCAAAACTATCAATACGGACTTTATCCGTCATCATATCTCTCCTTCAACCGGGGCACGTGAGGCTCGCCAATTGACTAATTGAACAAAAAAGTAACAGCTGTGAAAAAACGCGGCCAATATAGAGCCTTTTGACCTACATCACAATGATTAATTTTGTTTAGATTTGTTTATTACTTGTCTATATGAATCAGGGATTTGTTGAAGAATTCGGCGCTTAGATTATTTCGTCAGCATGACGCGGAAATGAATTGTGCATAAATAGCTGCAATTGTGGATAAAAAATGGCAACCCGCAGGTTGCCATTGAGGTTTACACCCGGTTTAAAACTGTAAAATTAGTGCTGATGACCGCCGCCAACTTTGGTCCACGCATCCTGCCAGTTAGAGCCAGTGCCCGGTACGTAATGGTGTGAGTTGATGTTACACCAGCCCGAATACGGGAATGGCTTGCACGCAAAGACTTCGCCGGTTGCTGGCAGCTGTACTTTGGTACCTTCTTTATACTGACCGATGCCCGCCGGATAGATGAAGTCAAAATCACCGCCCGCGTCGTTGCTCACCAGCTTGGTGGTGAACTCTTTCTGGAAGGTTTTGCCATCTTTCATTGCACCGGTAACCACCATGGTGATATCGCCGGTTTCAGCGTTCCACAGGTTGACGGTCATATTCTGCGCGGCATCTTCAACATTAACGCTGCCAAAACCGATGTTCTCTTGCTTCGCGTTGTAGGCTTTCGCATTGATTACCATTGCGCCGCGCGTTTGAATGCCGAACTCAACCGGCGTCAGACCTTCGGTAATGTTGTAGCTGCTGGCGATATTCGTCAGTTCCAAACCTGGGCGGTTATCGGCCTGAGCATTTACCTGCAGCTCGACGCGCGTAATCTGGCTTTCACTCTGCGCATAAATGGTGTTGCTACCGGCCACCGGCACCACATCACCGTCTTTATTCTTCACGCCCGCACGGATGTCTTTGAAGGTATCGTTGATCTTATTCGCTAACGCCATTGACCAGGCATTAGGTTCGCCGGCGGCGTCTGAATCGATATTCAGCGTGATGCTGAGATCTTCACGTTCGCCATTGGCGTCGAAGATACGGGCTTTCACGCTGTCGCCGGTTTCCAGCGCGCGGGAAGGCAGGATAGAACCAATGGTGCGTTTCCACACGGAAGCGACTTCGTCATATTCCACGTCGATGACTTTATAGAAGGTCGCTGCGGTGTCGGAGACATCCCACGCACCGTAAATAATCTGGTAGCCGTTACGCTCAGGCAGATTACAGCTGTGAGTGGTTTTACCGGTAGAGGCTGCCGGGCCGCCTGGAATCACGCAGAACGGCGTCAGTTCGAACGCATCACGCGTCAGCGCCTGGTTTGGATTCCAGTCGGCTTTGGTGATGTAGTATTTGAAATCGGCAATCGGATGTGGGGCGGTGAAAGTCCAGGTGATGTCCATTGGACCGGCTTCGACTTTATGTTTCACCCAGCGATCGCTGCTCTGGGCATTCAGCGCGGTACCCATCCAGTTGGTGCCGCCGCTGCCGCTGACCAGTTCACCGTTTTTAGGACCTGCAGCCGGGAAACCATCCGGACCTTCGCCCACGCTTTGCGGCTCATACTGCGCTTGGCCGCAGTTCAGGTTCGGGGTTTTAGCATCACGACACATTTGATCGCGTGACGCCGGTTCGCTGATATAGCCATGCGCTAATACGCCGCCGCTGAATGCCAGAGCAGAAATTGCCAGAGCAATTTTGGTTAATTTCATCATTATTCCCTTATCCAAAGGTTTAAGTAGGCGTGTAGGGCGCCCGTTATTTCCTGACCTGTATTTCACAGGCAGAAGCAGGATAAGAAATTTGCGGACAGATGCAGACTTAAAGGACATTAGAGGTATTAACGTTGAGAAAATATTATTTATCCCTTGATTAACAACCACCTTAATAAACCCCTCTAACTTCTTAAAGACCTTAAACATCCTTATTGGCGGTGTCATAAAACTCGCCAGATGATTAAAATTCCTGCAATTAATTTTTCTTTTCCCGGAATGAAGATGACTATCCGTATAAGCACCTGTGTATTTGTTTTTCTGGCTACCGCGTTGAGCGGTTGCCAGCAGCTCTCGCCAGCACAAGCACTGCAGCCGCAGCAGTTAAACCAATTATCCGCGTTAGTGGCGGGAAGTAACTGGACGCGCGATTATTGCCAACGCAGCGATATTCCTGATCAACAAACATTAATGCGTGGCGCATTAGGTCAGGCCAAAAACCGTGGCTGGAATACCGCGCAGATCGATCCGCACGAGCTGAGTAATGCCATCAACCAGCGATACGCTGCGTTGACGAAAGATCATCAAACTAACGCACAGAAATGCGCAGCGCTGAATGTGGCCATTGCGCCGTTTTTGAATCAGATGAGTTGGGTAAGAAGTTAAATATGCGTGGTGCGCATACTCAAACCAACGGATAAACAAACAGTAACGCCCCGGCAAATGCCAGCATCGGGCCAAACGGCAGCGGTTGGTGTAAAGGGCGCTTAAACAGCAGTGTGCGTAAAATTACCGTGACGATGCCGCCACCTGCGGCAATTAATAAAACCGTCGGCAGCATCTGCCAACCCAGCCAGGCACCTAACGCCGCCAGCAATTTTGCATCGCCCAGCCCTAAAGCGTCGATTCCGCGCCAGTAACGGTAGCCGCTCGCAAGTAGCCACAACGCCAGATAGCCAAAAGCAGCCCCCAACACCGCATCACTTAATGAGCCCGACAACCAGGCAAATGCGTGTAGCAACAAGCCCAGCCACAACAGTGAGAGCGTCAGCGCATCGGGTAGCAGCTGATGCTCAATATCAATCAGCGTTAGTGCCAGCAGTATCCAGCACAGCAGCAGTGCGGCCAATAAGGTCGCATCCCACGGCAACAGCCAGGCTAAAAACAGGCTAAGCATTAACGTCGCCAGTTCCAGTGCGGGATAGCGCACGCTAATCGGATGGGCACATTGATGGCAGCGACCACGCAGAGCCAGCCAGCTAATCAGCGGGATGTTATCGCGCTTGCGCAGCGGCCGGTGGCAATGTGGACAATGCGATCGCGGCAGCGTCAGGCTTAACTTTTTCTCAGGCTGCATAATCATCAGCGGCAGTCGATAAATCACCACGTTGAGGAAGCTGCCGACGGAGAGCGCAGACAGACTGCCGAATAGCAGCATCAACCCATCATTCAGCATGCTTCAGCTCCAGATGTGTGAGCCGGACATGTTGCTTGTCGCGCTGCATTTTCAACTCACTGACCTCAATACCCCAGCGCGCGTCAAGTTCGCTTAACCATTGCAGCAGAACAGGAAAGGAGAGCGTCACCGCCTGCTTCAATTGCCAGTGATGCTGATGTGATTCCACCTCAAGCGTTAAACCCTGCTGCTGCGCCAGTATATTGAGCACGCCTGTTGAGGGCGCTTCACCAGGTTGACGAAAACTTTGCAGCGCGGCTTCCCACGTTGGCAGCAGTTGTAACGCTTGCTGTTCTCGTGCGAATGCCTGCTGGCTGCGTTGACGATATTCATCGGCTTGCTGCGAGCTAAGTTGCAGCAATAATCCAATGCCGATCACGATTGCCGCTATCAGCAATCCGCGTTCACGCGGCTGACGTGTCTGCCACCATCCAGATAGAAAGGTCATGATTTCCTGCTCAACATTAATTGTGTTTCCATCACAATCACCTCAATGCCCTCAGGCGCGTCATTACTGACGGCCGCAGGCAGCGCATCGCGAAACGTTAACTGTAATCGTTGCGTCGTACCATCCCATATCAGCGATTGCAGTGGGTTTTCATGCAGTTTTTCGAGCAGGCTCGAAGTGTTGTGCAGCAGAGCAAGCAAACCCGGATTAGCGGGGAAATCAGCTGACTGTGACGCCTTAGCGCTAAACGCGCGGCGGACTAACGTCGGCGACTCCGCAGGAAAATAGTGCTGATAGCGTGCCAGCAGTTGCTGATTAAGCTGCGTCAGCGCCTGTTGTGCCTGCCAGCCTTGCCACAAAGGGGGAAATATCACGCTAAACCAACCCAACATGATGGCGCCCGCCAACGCGAACAGCGGTGATCGCAGTTCTGGGCGACGTGCAAATTCACCTTGCAGCAGCGAATAGCGACAGTTGCGCGCGCCTTGTGCCAGATGCAATAAGCTATCGCCTTCAATCGCCGTCAGTTCAGACAAAGAGGGAAACTGTGCCAGCGCATCACCCGGCAGCGACAAGCCGGTTCCGTCTGCCAGGCGCAGCAACCATTGATCACCAAGCTGTAAGCGCGTTCCGGCTTCCAGCACCAGCGTCACGGGGATTACGCGTTGCGGCACAATGCCGTGATCGTTCAGCGTTTCAAGTATCTGTCGTAATGGATCGCGATTGATTGCAGCCATAAGATGCGCATCGCCGTGACGCTGCAGACTAACAATGTGCAGATTTTCCTCCTCTTCACTCAGCAGCGGCTCCAGTTGCCAGCGCAGTGATTGGCTATTGGCGCTTGGCAGCGTGACGTTGGCGAGTGTCAGCTGTTCGGCGGCGATCAGCACAATCGTCTCGATATCATCGGCTACCGGTAAGTCTGCCAGAGATTCGCCCTGTTGCGGGCGCAGGTCGGCGTATTGGTAACACCAACGCCATCCCTGCGCGTGCTGCACAAGGATCCGCCAACCTTTTGGGTGTTTGTTAAAAAATTTCATGGCGCTTCACTTAATCCATATTGACGGTGATGCAGGGTAAAGAGGTCCTGATGGCGTATCCACTGGCTACGAATGGCGGCAAACTGCTGTTCGTCGGCCAGCCAAATCAGCAGCTCCCAATGTTGACTTTCCAGCACGGCGATACTTTGCAAGGTACTAACGGCCGCTGCCGTACCACCCGGCAAGGCGCTGATAAAGTCATCCAGCGTGGACCATCCGCGCTCGGGGCGTTTTTGCAGAAGTGAGAGGATCTGTGAACGATCTTTTTCGCCTTCGAGCAGCGCCATCAACAGTGATGCCTGGTCAGCATGTAGCGCGTTTAGGTTTATGTTGAGTTCGCTACTGGGTAAGGCACAAAGCAGTGGCGCGAGGTTTGACCAGCGCGGTTCGGCCAGCAAGGATAAATGGCGGATTTCGGTCTTATCGGCCAGCAAAGGCCACTGTTTGTTGTCGCCCGCATTGATCTGCTGGTGGAGCTGGGCAAGCAGGGTGCTGATCGCCTGTTGATCCATACCTTGTTGCTGCAGCAAATGGGCAAATACGCGTTGCGCCGCGCTGCGGTGAAACACGCCATCCTTATCGGTGCGACCATTTTGACCCAGCGCATTGAGGTTGAAACAGCGTTGTCGATCACGCCAGCGATAGCTGACCGTTTGCTGGTCCAGCCGCAGCTGTTGCACGCGTCCATCCAGCGGTTTGCCGCCTTGGTTAATCAGCCAGGTTTCCGCACCGCGCAGCGTCCATTGCGCCTGTTGCTGAAATTGCTGGCTCGCAGTGCGCGTCAGAGCCTGCCACCACTGTCGCTGTCCTGCTACCGCCAGCAGCGTCATAAGCGCGATGATCAGCAAAACCGTGATTAACGCCATGCCACGTTGCGCCCTCATCGCCCATTTCCCACTAATAGCACGCGCGTAATTTTCCCCCAGCGCGCCGTGATCAGCGTAATTTCAATCGCCTGCGGCAGGCTGAATTGTGAGGTCCAGCGATCCTGCCAGCGGCCAGTTGAATAGAAGCGCAGGTTGACGTGCTGAATGGCGGAAAAGGTGAGGGTGAGACCATCGTCCAGCCGTTGCCGCGACAAAGTTTGCTGGCTGAAATTCCACCGAACCTGTTGTAAAGCCGCGCGCGCATCGCCTTGCGGGTTGAGCCAATTCCGGCGAGTGAATTGCAGCAGCGTGGCTTGCTGCTGGGCAACAAAAGCCGGTTGTTGATGAATGACGGCATTCGGCAGAATCAGCGCGTGTTTGAGATCCTGTTCGAGGATCGCAAACAGGCGATTCAACGCACTCAACTGGTGTGTATGTTGCTGCGATTGCTGTTGTGCGCGCAGGCTGCCTTGTAACAGTTGATATCCCGCCAGACTCAGCAGCGCAAAGATCGCCAGCGCCAGCAGCATCTCCAGCAACGTAAACCCGCGTTGTGGATTCATTGCGCAACCCAGCTATACAGGCGCGCCAGCGGTGCTCCCTCAATGCTATTTCGCCATACCGCGATTTCAACACGCTGCACGCTGGGTTGCGTGGTGGGCAAACTCTGCACTTGCCAGTGCCAGCGTTCATGCGCCATTTGAACCTCCTGCAGGCCCGCATGTGGCAGCGCCGAAAGTTGCAGCAGCACGAGCTGGTTCTCTGCAACCCAGCCCGCGATCTGTTTCTGCTCCAGATAGTGAAGATTACGCACCCGCTCATGCTGCGTTTGCATCAGCGCCAGCCCGGCTATTGCCAGCAGAGCGAGTGCAATTATCACTTCGATCAGCGTCATCCCTTGCTGTTTCATAGCGGTAAGGTGGCGGATAAGCTGGCGGGATTGAGCGCCAGCTGATGGACCTCGCCAGCAGGCGAATGAAATTCAATCTCAGCCAGTGTCATGTCGCCATCCGGTAAAAACCACAATGTGGCGGGCAGGGCATGTGCCGCCGCGCCGCGCAGACGAAGTTCCCCGTTTTTAATCGTTTCCTGTGCTAATGGGCCCACCACCGGATGCCAGACAGTGCCGGGCAACGGCCCTTTTTCACCGGCTTCACCGCCGGTGAGCGTGGAGAGCTGCCAGCGATCGCTATGCAGCTGTAAACGCCAAATGCGCGCTTCGAGCTGCGCCTGTTCCCATGCCCAGCGCGCGCTATCCTGCAACTGTTCCAGCGGTTGCGCGGTTTTGCTTTCAGGCAGAGCCGCGACCACTAAACGCGTCACCACGCCCAGCAGCAGCATAACCATCATGATTTCTAACAGCGTGAAACCCTGACTTCTGTTCTTCATGGTTATTCGCTGCCATCCAACTGCCAGTTATTGACATCATCTTCGCTGCCGGCTTCGCCATCCGCGCCTGCCGAGAACAGATCAATAGCACCGTGTTTACCCGGACTGACCAGACGATAATCGTTGCCCCAGGGATCTTGTGGCAGACGGCGAATATAGCCATCGCTGCGATAGTTGCGCGGCTGCGGGGCGATCGCCGGTGCTGCGACCAGCGCTTTCAGTCCCTGTTCCGTGGTGGGATAGCGACCATTATCCAGCTTGTACATATCGAGCGCATTTTCCAGCGTGACAATGTCACTCACCGCCTTCTGCCGATCGGCACGATCTTTATTTCCCATTAAGCTTGGGATCACCAAACTGGCGAGTACGCCAAGAATCACAATCACCACCATGATTTCCAGCAGCGTAAAGCCACGCTGGCGTTGGGTGTTAACCGGCGCTAATTCCATTGAGTTTTATCCTGTCAGTGAGTTGAGCTGCAGTATTGGCTGCAAAATAGCGAGGATGATGAACAGCACAATTGCTGCCATCACCACAATCAGTAAGGGTTCGAACAGGCTGACGGCCAGCGTCATCTGGCTGACAAAAGCTTGATCCTGAATATCGGCGGTGCGCTTCAGCATCGCATCCAGTTCGCCACTGCTTTCGCCGCTGGCAATCATGTGGCGCATCATCGGCGTGAGCAGTTGTGAAGCATCCAGCGCCTGCGTCAGCGTGACGCCTTCGCGTACGCGTTCAGCAGCCACCTGCAGGCGTTCACGAATAAAAACATTGCTCAGCACGGCCGCGCTGATTGCCATGCCTTCCAGCAGCGGTACGGCGCTGTGGGTAAGAATGCTGAGCGTGCGCGCATAGCGCGCCAGGTTGAGATTCAGCGTAATACGACCGATCACCGGCAGCTGCAACATGCGCTGATGCCAGCGCAGTTGCAGTGTTGGGCGTCGCAGGGCGGTTTGGCACAGCAGCAGAAGCGTGACGATGATCATCAGCAGCGCCGGTCCGAACTGTTGCGCTGCATCGCTCAGCTGCATCAGAATCCGCGTGCTGGCAGGCAGGTTCTGCTGCATATGGCTGAACTGCGCCACCACTTCAGGCACTACCGCGACCAGCAAAATTCCCACCACCGACATTGCTACCACGGTGAGCAACAGCGGATAGATCATTGCCTGCAACAGTTTGCTCTTTAGTTTTTCGCTCTGCTCGCTGTAATCCGCCAATTGCTCCAGCACGCGGTCCAGACGTCCGGAGGCTTCGCCCGCGCTGATCATCGCCTGATACAAGGGAGAAAAGGTTTTTGGGAACAGCGCCACCGCTTCCGCCAGCGAACTCCCCTCAAGCACGCGATGACGTAAGGTGTCGATTAGCTGTCGCTGCTGCGGTTTTTCACTCTGCTGGGCCAGCGCCTGCAGCGACTGCGCCAGCGGTAAGTTCGCACCGGTTAAGGTGGCGAGCTGGCGCATCATCAAGACGAAATCGCGGGATTTAATACGACCTGACTTGGCGGATGAAGCCGTTGCACGCTTCAACGTTAGCGGCTGCCAGCGACGTTCACGCAATTGCTGGCGCGCGTGACGCGCATTATCGGCTTCGAGCGTGCCGCGCTGGGTTTTACCCTGATCGTCTCGCGCCACATAGCGGAAGTGCATCAATATCCCTCCCGTGAGACGCGCAGCACTTCTTCCAATGAGGTGATGCCCGCCAGCGCCTTCTCTAGTCCGTCCTGCATCAGCGAGATACGCTGAGTGACATGTTGTTGTAAAAGCTGCTCACTCGATCCCTGGTTGATAGCGCTGCGCAGCGCATCATCCACGATAACCAGCTCATGAATGCCGGTACGGCCGCGATAGCCGCTGTGATTGCACGCGGCGCAGCCTTGCGGCTGAAAAAGCGGGGCGCTGAGCGTTAGGCCACCGAGTCCGTAGCGGGTTAGCACATGCTCATCGGGTTGCCACGGCTGTTTACAGGCTTCACAGAGTTTGCGTACCAGACGCTGGGCCAAAACCGCGCTCAGCGCATTCGCCAGCAAAAAGGGTTCGATGCCCATGTCACGTAGGCGTTCTACCGCACCTAACGCGCTGTTAGTGTGAAGCGTGGAGAGCACCAGATGGCCGGTCAACGAAGCCTGCACGGCAATTTGTGCCGTATCGCTGTCGCGAATCTCACCAATCATCACCACATCCGGATCCTGACGCAAAATGGCACGCAGCCCGCGGGCGAAGGTCATGTCAACTTTGGCATTCACCTGCGTTTGCCCGATACCTTCCAGCTCGTATTCCACCGGATCTTCAATGGTAAGAATATTTTTTTCCGGGCGATAAAGCGCGCGTAAGGCGGCATACAGCGTAGTGCTTTTTCCCGAACCGGTTGGGCCGGTTACCAGAATAATGCCGTGTGGCAGCTGCAGCTGTTGCTGTAAACGCTGACATAACGTTGCCTGCATGCCGGTATTTTCCAGCGCGACATCGAGGCTGTTTTTATCGAGGATACGCAGTACCACGCGTTCACCGTGACTGGCGGGCAGCGTTGACACACGCACATCCACGCTGCGGCCGGCAACGCGCAACGTAATGCGACCGTCCTGCGGCAGCCGTTTTTCCGCGATATCCAGTTTTGCCATCACTTTGAGGCGGGAAATCAGATAGCGGCTGAGCTGTACCGGCGGCGTCAACACCGGGCGTAACATGCCGTCAATGCGGAAGCGTACGCTCAACAACTTTTCGAACGGCTCAATGTGGACGTCTGAAGCGCCTTCCCGCACCGCTTCACTCAGGATCGCATTGATCAAGCGGATGACTGGCGCGCCATCGTCGCTGTCGAGCAGTTCATTTTCATCCGGCAAGGCATCAACCAGTTCATCCAGATCGAGGCTTTGACCGATTTCGCTCACCATTTTCTGCGATGCGTTGTTCTGCTGATAGCAGGCGCTGGCGAGTTGCTGAAACTGGTCATCACTGACCGTTTCAATCAGCGCATCAGGACAGCGGCGTCGCGCCTCGGCCAGCGCGGTAAAGCTGATGCTCGATTTGCAGCAGAGGCGCGGTGGATCTTCTGGCAGCAGCACTATGTGGTGCTGCTGCACCCAGTTCCACGGCAGAAGCGGGGCACTCATCGCGCCGCCCGATTGAAGTCGTTAATCAGTTGCAGCGTCTCATCCAGCGCCTGATTGTTCTGGCTCCCACCGAGGATCTGATTAAAACCGCGATCAATGTTGCGTGCGGCGGGTGAGCCTTGCAGCGCATCGCCAAATTTATTCCTCTGCGATTCGGTGCTGGTGTTGTAATCCGCCTGGCTGCGAATGATTGTCGGACGGATAAACAGCATCAGATTACGTTTGCTGCTTTTCTCGGACTGATAGCGGAACAAGCCGCCAATCAGCGGAATGTTGCCTAGCAGCGGCACGCTGTTGGTGATGCGTGAACCGCTATTATCTAGCAGTCCGCCCACCACCACGGTGTTGCCGCTGCTGACCTGCACCGCATTGCGCACGGTGCGGGTATTGAACGTCGGACCGAGATTATCTTTGCTGGCCGCTTCTGAGACGCTTGAGACTTCCTGCTCAATCTCCATCATCACCGCATTGCCTTTACTAATTTGCGGTTTCACTTTGAGCTTAATGCCCACGCTGCGGCGCGATACGGTTTGGTAAATGTTGTCGCCGCTGGTGGTTTGGGAACCGGTCAGCACCGGAACATCCTGGCCGACGGTGAATTCCGCTTCCATGTTGTCGAGTGTGACGATACTCGGCGTGGCGAGAATATTGTTCTCACTGTTGGTTTGCAGCGCGGTGAATAAACCTGACCAGTTACCGCGATAAAAACCGGCGGCAAGGCCGTTCATCTTCGCCAGCGCCTCGCCCATGCCGCCCGGTGAGAGTCCGGTTACCGGTGCGCCGCTATCCGTGAACTGCGTACCGCCGCCGCGCTGATTGAACCACTGCACGCCAAGCGCCAGACCATCGGCATCTTCAACTTCCACGATAATGGCTTCGACTAAAACCTGCGCACGATCGATATCCAGTAGCTGAATCACGTGTTCCAGCTCGGCAACACTTTCCGGCGGCGCGTTGATCACCAGTGAATTGGTCTGTTTATCGGCTTTTACCACCACGTCTTTCATCACGCTGATGGCCGGAAGCGCGGTGCCGCCTTCGGAACGGGTGTCGCCTTGCGGATTGATACCCGTTAACACTTCCAGCAGGTTTTCGGCTTTAGCGTGTTTGAGGTAGATCACTTTGGCGTTGCTGCGTCGCACCTGCTTTGCATCAAGTTCGCGCGCGGCCTCAAGCAATGATTGACGGGCTGAGGACTCGCCGCTGATTAACAACGCGTTGGTTCGGCTGTCGGCCACCGCTTTAGCCGCGGCTTTGCTGTGCAAATTGTTGAGCAATTCCGCGACCTGCGGCGCTGCGGCATTTTCTAACGTGATTTTATCGACACTGTGATCGTCGGGCAGATCGACGCTCTCCACAATCGCCACCAATTGTTCGATAACGGCTGCGCGCCCGGTCATCAGCAGCACGTTGCTGGGATCGTAATGCACCACGCTGCCAGCGGCGGCATCGTTCAGCTGACGCAGCAGGGGCGCGAGATCTTTGGCGGTGACAAATTGCAGCGGCACCACGCGGGTAATCAACTCATCGCCAGCGCGGATCTCGCCATTTTTGGAGAGGGGAATCACGCCGCTTTTGGCATTTTTCGACGGCACCACTTTCAGCACGCCGTTTTTCATGTGGAGAACTGAGAAACCATACACATCCAGCACGCTAAGAAAGAACTGATAATACTGCTCTTCATCCAGCACTTCATGGCTGCGCACGCTGATATGGCCTTTGACGCTGGGGTCAAGAATAATGGTTTTCCTGAGGTTTTTGCTCACCGTGTTAATAAATTCGCCGATCTCGGCGTTGTTAAAACTGGCGTCATACTCTTCTGCCTGAACCACAAACGTCATCAGACAGAGCAACAAAAGAAATTTTTTCATAATTGGTGCAGTCATCGCTGACTGCCTGATTCCATTAAGAGCGATTCGTAGTGGCCGCGATATTGCACGATTACGCGATCGGGAAAGATGCGCGCCACTTTCGCGGCATAGCCCGGCAGCGCTTCACCGCTGGATACTGTGAATTGCTGTTGGTTTTCGGCAAGAATTGCCAGGCTTTGATCTGCCTTTCGTTGATGAACAATGCCGACCACCTTTACGGGCAAAGCGCTGCGCGGCGCATCGCGTAGACGCGCATCATCAGAGGCCATTTCACCCACTGCAAACGGCGACCATGCCTGTTTTTCGTTGAATAACGCGAGATTGAGCGCAGATGCGCGCGGAGCGTTTTGCCCGTTTTCGGGTGAAACTGGCAGCTCGATAGTGATTGCGTGGCCTGCGGTGAGCGTCATTACCAACCTCAGCAGCGCCACGATGAGCAGCAGCGCACTGAGCAGCCAGATAAAAAGAGATCGCCATTGGATGCAGGCGTGCGCAATTAAGCGAATATCCATTTGCTTAGAACAGGGAACGCGCAAAGGAGAGCAGTTGCGGCAGCAATTTACGCCGTTCTTCTGGCATCGCGGATCCGCAATCTTTTAGTTCGCGCAATAAGGGTTCATTCAACTTTAAGCCGTAATAGGGCACGGTGACAATTAAGTTTGCTGGTAAACCATTGCGTTGTAACAGGGCGCGAAACTGAAATACCAGCTGATGATAATTGTTATCGCGGATGCGCTGATGATTATCGTTCCACACCACTTGAATAATCTCGCGCTTGCAGCTTATTTTATTCAGCAGGCACAGCATTAAACGCTTTTGTGCTTCGTTAACTGAAAAAGTGATCGCTTGTTGGGGGAGCGTAATTTTATTATAGGCAGAATCTAACAGCAGGATATTATCGTAATTGTGCTGTCCAGATGAAAGTAATGATTTTGCCTGTTCATCAGTGAGCATATAAATTGTCTCTGTGAATTTTTTTGCGCTAAAGTAATTAGATAAGAAGACCTAAGCTATAAGAGCACTCTCGGAATGACCTTAATATCACCAGCTCATACGACGTAGCAGCGCTTTGCCTTTCATTTGATGTTTTACTACCGCCAGCACATGGCCGATGACTAATAATCCCAGCGTGGCGCAGGAGAAGATATGAACGCGGTTGAAAACACGCGTAATCGATTCATTTTCAATCGGTTGTGGAAGAGAGAACCAATCAAATACGTTGATAGGGCGATCCATCATCAATACGCCACTGAGCATCACAATGGTCATATTCAGATAGAGAAAGGCGTGACCGATGGCGGATAATTTCTCTTCGCGTAAGGAGAGCAGATGATCATTGGGTTTACCGTGACGGAATGCAAACCACAATCTCATCACAAAGAAAGGAATAAATAGCGTAGTGAGAGAAACATTGATGAAGCCGACCCAGGCTTTATGCTCAAAGGCGGGTTCAAAGAGCGCGACCATAAAGCCGGAGATAGTACCCCAGATAATAATAACGGCGGATAGCCAATGCAGAAATACCTGCATGCGGGAGTATTTTGATTTCATGATTATTTGCCTGGTAAATAAAAATGGCTGAGGGAAGTCTCCCTCAGCCTAAAAGGTCAATAGACCGAATGAGGATTAACGCGTAAAGAATTGCATTCGCGGATTAAAATAAGTTTTTGCAGGCGTTAAGAATATGAGAGCGCTCTCAAAACGAACGTTCTGAGTTCATCGGGTGAAAGGAAAAATAATAACTTTAAAGTGTTATGACTGCTGCTTAAACAGCTGGATCGCTTCCTGCACGTTGCTGGTATTCAATGACATCACGCGGTCGTTGTTTAGGAACACATCGTAGTGGCCGGCGTTATAGCGGAACACATACAGATCGCCGCGATAACGTAATCCTTTGGTTTTCACCCCAATATGGTGGCGGCGCAGCGCTGCCTGAGAAAGTCTGTCAGTAGCCGTACTCATCGCATTATCCTCCAGACGTTATAAGACATATCCTGATTTAGTATAGGGTCAAAACCTTAATTTAACCTTAAGAAGTGTGCTGGTTCATGATGATAAAACGGCAAATTTGCCCTTTCCTCTACCAATCCTCAACGTGTCAGAAAAAGCCGACTTAGTACTCTCCTCATTTAATGTTGCGTTAAGTTAACCCGCGTATTTTGGAATAAATGGCCGTCAAATAGTGCTTAATTCCAAGGTAACATTATGAATTTTTTACCATTCTCACGGCCCTCGTTGGGCGAGGAAGAGTTAGCCGCCGTAAAATCGGTGTTTGAGTCGGGTTGGATCACCACCGGCCCGAAAAATGCCGAACTGGAAGAGGCTTTTTGCCAGCTCACCGGCAATCAGCATGCGATTGCTGTCAGCTCCGCAACGGCGGGGATGCACGTCACGCTGCTGGCGCTGGGCATCCAGCCTGGCGATGAGGTGATCACGCCGTCTCTGACCTGGGTTTCCACCATTAACATCATCACGCTGCTCGGTGCGACGCCGGTGATGACCGATATCGATCGCGACACCTTAATGGTGGCGCCAGAGCAGATTGAAGTAGCAATTACACCGCGCACGCGCGCCATCATTCCGGTGCATTACGCAGGTGCACCGGCCGATCTGGATGCCATCCGCGCCATCGGTGAGCGCCACGGCATTCCGGTGATTGAGGATGCCGCGCACGCTGCCGGCTGTTACTACAAAGGTAAGCACGTCGGCCAACAGGGCACGGCAATCTTCTCCTTCCACGCCATCAAAAACATGACCTGCGCCGAAGGTGGCTTGATTGTGACCGATGATGCGGCATTGGCCGACCGCATGCGCAGCCTGAAATTCCACGGCCTCGGTGTCGATGCTTACGATCGTCACACGCATGGCCGCAAGCCGCAGGCGGAAGTGATCATGCCGGGCTTCAAATACAACTTGCCGGATATCAGCGCCGCCATTGCCTTGGTGCAATTGAAAAAGCTGCCCGTCATCAATGAGCGCCGCGCGGCGATTGCGCAACGTTATCTCACCGAACTGGCAGATACGCCGTTTCTGCCGCTGACGCAGCCAGAATGGGCGCATCAGCATGCGTGGCATCTGTTCATTATTCGTGTCGATGAAGCGCAATGCGGCATTACCCGCGATGCATTAATGGAAACACTTAAAGCGCAGGATATCGGCACCGGGCTGCATTTCCGTGCTGCACACACGCACAAATATTACCGCGAACGCTATCCGCAACTCTCGCTGCCACACACCGAATGGAATAGCGATCGCATTTGCTCAATCCCGTTGTTCCCTGATATGCGCGACGAAGATGTCACGCGCGTCATTAGCGCATTGCGTCAGATCGCTGGAGTTTGACATGTTGGAAGAAAAAGCCATTCGTAAAGTCTCCGTGGTGATCCCGGTGTACAACGAAGAGGAGAGCTTGCCGGAGTTGGTGCGTCGTACCGACGCGGCCTGCGCGGAATTAGGTCTGGAGTACGAGATTCTGCTGGTTGATGACGGCAGCAGCGATCGCTCGGGCGAGATGATTGCTGACGCTGCGGATATGCCGGGCAGCCATGTGGTTGGCGTATTACTCAATCGTAATTACGGCCAGCACTCGGCGATCATGGCGGGCTTTAGCCACGTGAGCGGCGACTTGATCATCACGCTGGATGCCGATCTGCAAAACCCGCCGGAAGAGATCCCGAACCTGGTGAAAGCGGCGCAGCAGGGTTATGACGTGGTGGGCACCGTGCGTCAAAACCGGCAGGACAGCTGGTTCCGTCGTCGCGCCTCACGCACCATCAATCACCTGATTCAGCGCGTGACTGGCAAAGCGATGGGCGACTACGGCTGCATGTTGCGCGCTTATCGCCGCCATATTGTTGATGCGATGCTGAACTGCCACGAGCGCAGCACCTTTATTCCCATCCTCGCTAACACCTTTGCGCGCCGCACCATTGAGCTGCCGGTGGCGCATGCCGAGCGCGAGTTTGGCGATTCAAAATACAGCTTTATGCGGCTGATTAACCTGATGTATGACCTGGTGACTTGCCTCACCACCACGCCGTTGCGCTTGCTGAGTATCGTCGGCAGCCTGATTGCGCTGGCCGGATTTGCCTTCTCGCTGATTCTGATTGTGCTGCGTCTGTTCCTCGGCGCTGCCTGGGCCGGCGATGGCGTGTTCTTGCTGTTCGCCGTGCTGTTTATTTTTGTCGGTGCGCAGTTTATCGGCATGGGATTACTCGGCGAATACATCGGCCGCATTTATAACGACGTGCGCGCCCGACCGCGCTACTTCATCCAACGTGTGATTCACCCACAGCAAAAAGCCTCATCTGTACAGGAAATTGAGCAATGAAAACTGTCGTCTTCGCCTACGCCGAAATGGGCTGTGCGGGTATTTCTGCACTTCTGAACGCTGGCTATGAAATCAGCGCTATTTTTACCCACTCAGACACAGGAACTGAGAGCCACTTTTTTGACTCCGTTGCGCGTTTAGCCGCTGAGCAGGGCATTCCGGTCTATGCGCCGGAAGATGTGAATCATCCGCTGTGGGTCGATCGCATTAAAACCATGGCGCCGGATTACATCTTCTCCTTCTACTATCGTGCTTTACTGAACGACAGCATTCTCAGCTGCGCAAAACTGGGTGCTTTTAACCTGCACGGTTCGCTGCTGCCTAAATACCGTGGCCGCGCACCGCTGAATTGGGTGCTGGTCAATGGCGAAACCGAAACCGGCGTTACGCTGCATCGCATGGTGAAACGCGCCGATGCCGGTGACATTGTGGCGCAACAGCGCGTCGCGATTGACGAGCAGGACAACGCATTAACACTGCATCGCAAACTGGTGGCCTGCGCCACCGAAGTACTGAATGGCGCGTTACCGGCGGTAAAACAGGGTGATATCGTCACTACGCCACAAAACGAAAGTGAAGCCACAGTTGTTGGGCGTCGCACACCGGAAGATGGTCGCATTAAATGGGAAGCCCCGGCGCAGACGGTCAACAATCTGGTGCGTGCCGTAACTTATCCTTGGCCGGGCGCATTTGCTTTTGCTGGCACCGTGAAATTTGTGGTGTGGAAGAGCCGCGTGCACAACATTGGTCACCACGCCAAACCAGGCACCGTATTGTCCGTAGAGCCGTTCCTCATCGCTTGCGGTGAAGGTGCGCTGGAAGTTATGACCGGCCAAAGCGATAACGGCGTCTTCATGAACGGCAGCCAGCTGGCGCAAAACCTCGGCATGGTGAAGGGCGCATTGCTCTACTCTCAGCCGGTGGCAGCAGTCAAACGTCGTACGCGCGTGCTGATCCTCGGCGTGAACGGCTTTATCGGTAACCACCTCACTGAGCGTCTGCTGCAGGATGATAACTTCGAAGTATTCGGTTTAGACATCGGTTCAGATGCCATCAGCCGTTTCCTCGATCAGCCGCGCTTCCACTTTGTCGAAGGCGACATCAGCATTCACTCAGAATGGATTGAGTATCACATTAAGAAGTGCGATGTGGTGCTGCCATTGGTGGCGATTGCCACGCCGATTGAGTACACGCGCAATCCGCTGCGTGTATTTGAACTCGATTTTGAAGAGAACCTCAAAATCATTCGTGACTGCGTGAAATACAAAAAGCGCATCATTTTCCCATCGACCTCCGAAGTGTACGGTATGTGTACTGACAAACATTTCGATGAGGATCACTCGAATCTGGTTGTTGGGCCGATCAATAAACAGCGCTGGATCTACTCTGTTTCTAAGCAGCTGCTGGACCGCGTGATTTGGGCTTACGGTGAGAAAGAAGGGTTGCGCTTTACCTTGTTCCGTCCGTTTAACTGGATGGGACCGCGCCTCGATAACCTGAACGCCGCACGTATCGGTAGCTCGCGTGCTATTACGCAACTGATCTTGAATCTGGTGGAAGGTTCACCGATTAAGCTGATCGATGGCGGTGCACAGAAGCGTTGCTTCACCGATATTCGCGACGGTATTGAAGCGCTGTTCCGCATCATCGAGAACAAGCAGAACAACTGCGATGGTCAGATCGTCAATATCGGTAACCCGGATAACGAAGCCAGCATCAAAGAGTTGGCCGAGCGTCTGCTGGCGAGTTTTGAACGTCATCCGTTGCGCAGCAACTTCCCGCCGTTTGCTGGATTCCGTGAAGTAGAAAGCAGCAGCTATTACGGTAAAGGTTATCAGGACGTGGAACACCGCAAGCCGTCGATCAAAAACGCGCGTCGTCTGCTGGACTGGACGCCAACCGTCGAGATGGATACCACCATCGATAACACGCTGGACTTCTTCCTGCGCACCGTTGAGCTGCAGGATAAGCCATGAAAAAAGTAGGTTTGCGCGTCGATGTAGATACCTGGCGCGGCACCCAATTCGGGGTGCCGCCGCTACTGGAGCAATTCAGTCTGCATCAACTGCAGGCCAGTTTTTTCTTCAGTGTTGGACCGGACAATATGGGGCGCCACTTGTGGCGCCTGTTAAAACCGCGCTTTCTGTGGAAAATGCTGCGTTCGCGCGCAGCATCTCTTTACGGCTGGGATATCTTGCTGGCCGGTACCGCCTGGCCGGGACGGGAAATTGGTCGCGGCCTGGAGGAGATCATCAGTGCTACCGCCGATCATCACGAAGTCGGCTTGCATGCGTGGGATCACTTTGCCTGGCAGACCTGGGCGGGCGTGTGGCCGCAAGAAAAACTGGTTGAGCAGATTGCGCGGGGGAAACAAGCGCTTGAAGCGATTATTAATGACAACGTCACATGTTCAGCCGTGGCGGGTTGGCGGGCAGACGGTCGCGTCGTGGCCGCCAAGCAGCAGTTTGGCTTCAGCTATAACAGCGACTGCCGAGGTACTGGGCCATTTCTGCCCATTCTTAGTGATGGTAGTATCGGCACGGTACAAATTCCGGTGACCTTGCCCACCTGGGATGAAGTGGTGGGACAATCGGTAAGCGCGGAAGATTTTAACGACTTCATTCTCGAGCAGATCCATGCTGCAACGGGTTCACCGGTCTATACCATTCATGCCGAAGTGGAAGGGATTGTCGGACTTAAGGCGTTCGCCGATCTGCTGAAACGTGCGGAGCAGCAGGACATTGAATTTTGTCCACTCAGCGCCTTGTTACCCGACGATCTCACTACGCTGCCACAGGGCAACATCGTGCGCGGGCATATTCCCGGACGCGAAGGCTGGCTAGGCTGCCAGCGTTAATATTTACAGGAACCACGGATGCGTACAGGCACTAAAACCGCATTACTCATCGCGCTTTTCGCGCTTTTTTACCTGATCCCGATTGAGTTCCGCGCCTTATGGCAGCCGGACGAAACCCGTTACGCTGAAATCAGCCGTGAAATGCTGTTCAGCGGCAATTGGGTGGTGCCGCATTTCTTCGATCTCCGTTACTTCGAAAAACCAATTGCCGGATATTGGGTCAATAACATTGGCCAATGGTTGTTTGGTCACACAAACTTTGGCGTGCGCGCTGGATCGATTTTTAGCACCACGTTAAGCGCAGTATTGGTCTTCTGGCTCGGCACGCAGATGTTTGCCAGCCGCCAAGTCGCGCTGACTGGCAGCGTTATTTTCCTGACTTCACTACTGGTGTACGGCGTCGGCACTTACGCGGTACTCGATCCGATCCTGATGCTGTGGCTGGTTGCCGCGATGTGCAGTTACTGGCTGGCGTCGCAGGCTAGCACCACGCGGCAACGTTTGTGTGGCTATGTTTTGCTGGGCGCGGCCTGCGCGATGGGTTTTATGACCAAAGGGTTTCTCGCGCTGGCGGTGCCGGTGTTGGCGATTCTGCCGTGGGCCATTTGGCAGCGTCGCTTCGGTGAACTGCTGCGTTGGGGACCGCTGACGATTGTGGTTGCTGTGCTGCTCAGCACGCCGTGGGCGTTGGCGATTAATCAGCAGGAAGGGGATTTCTGGCACTACTTCTTCTGGGTCGAGCATATTCAGCGTTTCGCCGAGTCGGATGCACAGCACAAAGCGCCATTCTGGTATTACATTCCAGTGTTGCTGGCGGGCTGTTTGCCGTGGCTGGCGCTGCTGCCGGGATCGCTGCTCGGCGCGTGGCGTCAGCGCAACCAGCATGCCGGGCCAATCTATTTGCTCAGCTGGGTGCTGCTGCCGCTGCTGTTTTTTAGCATCGCTAAAGGCAAATTGCCGACCTACATTTTGCCGTGCTTCGCGCCGCTGGCGCTGCTGATGGCGCACTACGCGCACAGCGCTTCACCGCAGGTGATGAAAGCGCTAAAAGTAAATGGCTGGATCAATCTGCTGTTCGGTGCGATTGCCGCAATCGTGTTGCTGGTAGTGCTAGCGCCGTGGGGCATTTCGCATCGTCCGGTGTACAGCAACGAAGAGATTGTTGGCGTGTTCTGTGCGGCGCTCTCCTTTATCGGATGGGGCGTGATGGGCTGGCTGAGCCGCAAACCGGAGAACGGTCGCTGGCAGTTAGCCGCGCTTTGTCCGCTGGCGCTGGCGTTGTTGGTCGGCTTTGCCATTCCGCAAAAGGTGCGCGACTCCAAGCAGCCGCAGAGTTTTGTCGGCGCGGTGCACGATCAGCTGGCGGAGAGTCGTTATCTGCTGGCCAACAATCCTGGCGTGGCATCGGCGGTGGCCTGGGAACTGCAGCGCAGCGACATCAATTTCTATGATGCCAAAGGCGAGTTGCAATACGGCCTGAGCTATCCGGATGCGCAGCCACACTATATTGATGCGGATAACTTTGCCGACTGGCTTCGCGTGCATCGTCGTCAGGGCAAGGTTTCATTGGTGCTGATGATGAATTCCAGCGACAAAACGCCGGATAAAAACCTGCCGGAACCGGATGATGTCTATCGTCAGGGCCGCCTGGTTTATTACGGCTACAATGCCACACCATGAATCTGCTGCTGATTTTACTGGTTAGCGTGCTGAGCTGTGCCGCCCAGCTGTGTCAGAAGCAGGCGGCTCATCTCGGCATCAAAAAGGGGATGCTTTGGCTGGCGCTCAGCATCCTGCTGCTGGGTATCGGCATGCTGCTGTGGCTGGCGGTACTGCGCGTGGTGCCGGTGAGCGTGGCGTATCCGATGCTGAGTCTTAACTTTGTGTTGGTGGCCATCGCCGCGCGGCTGATCTGGCGCGAAACCTACAGCCTACAGCAGTGGATTGGCACGCTGGCGATTGTTGCCGGTGTGGCGCTAATGGGAAGTCATCTATGAAAGCCGTGATGCTGGCGCTGTGCAGCGTATTGCTGGTATCGCTGGCGCAGCTGGTTTTGCGAATGGCGATGCTCGAATTCCCGCCGTTAAGCGCGCTGCTGAGCATGCAGCACATCAAACCGCTGCTGCTGTTAGCGATGGGCCTTGGCGCTTACGCGCTGTCGATGTTGTGCTGGATGCTGGCGCTGCGTCATCTGCCACTCAATCGGCTCTATCCGCTGCTCAGTTTGAGTTATGTGCTGGTCTGGTTAGCAGCGATTTCCTTGCCCATATTGGGGGAAACCTTTCGCTGGAGCAGCTTTGCCGGCGTGGTGCTGATTGTGTTTGGCTTGCTGCTGGTTTCGCTGCCGCGCCGCCGATAATTGTCCGTAGGGTCGCCATTCGTGGCGACCTTTTAAATTACCGTTATAAATCCTGCCTAAATAAAATATCCTCCTGATGCAATTCCATCAAAATAAAAACACCAAAATGCTTGAACTCACATTTCGGAAAACAAATTCCAAATAAAAATTAACATGAAATAAAAATGCCTTTAGCGTGAGCCTTCTGTTTTGTTCTGCCTTATTTCCTTATTTATTTTTTTACCAGGAGGTATTATGGAAAGAGAACTTTATATATCCACCAACACGGCTTCCGGCCCGAATAGCACCACACGCACCGAGCCCTTTGTTAAAATAATTGCGCTGGTCGCCACGCTTGGTGGATTACTGTTTGGCTACGATACTGGCGTGGTATCGGGCGCTTTGCTGTTTATGCGTGACGATTTACATCTCACGCCATTTACCACCGGATTAGTCACCAGTTCACTGCTGTTTGGTGCCGCTTTTGGCGCGCTGCTCGCCGGTCATTTCGCCGACGCGCTGGGGCGACGCAAAATCATTATTTCCCTCGCTTTTATTTTTGCCCTTGGCGCCATCAGTTCGGCATTTGCGCCGGATGTCATCTCAATGATCGCTTCACGTCTATTCCTTGGCATTGCCGTCGGTGGCGCGGCGGCCACGGTGCCGGTGTATATCGCGGAAATCGCACCGGCCAACAAGCGCGGCCAACTGGTCACCTTGCAGGAGCTGATGATTGTTTCGGGTCAGCTGCTAGCGTACGTGTCCAATGCCACTTTCAATGAAATCTGGGGCGGGGAGCACACCTGGCGCTGGATGATCGCCATCTCGACGGTGCCCGCCGTTTTGCTGTGGTTTGGCATGATCTTTATGCCAGAAAGCCCGCGCTGGCACGTAATGCGCGGTAACAACAACGAAGCACGCAAAGTGCTGGAGAAAACCCGCGCGGCGGATGACGTCGACTGGGAGCTGGAAGAGATCGAAGAAACCATCGAAGAGAACCGGCAACAGGGCAAAGGCCGCCTGCGCGATCTGCGTACGCCGTGGCTGCGCAAAGTGTTCCTCCTCGGTATCGGTATTGCGGCGATTCAGCAGCTGACCGGCGTCAACACCATCATGTATTACGCGCCGACCATGCTGACGGCAACCGGCTTGAGCAACGATGCCGCGCTGTTCGCCACCATCGCTAACGGCGTGATTTCAGTGCTGATGACGCTGGTCGGGATCTGGATGATCGGCAAAATTGGCCGTCGTCCGCTGGTGTTGGTTGGACAGATGGGTTGCACCGCGTGTCTGTTCTTTATCGCGGCGGTGTGCTTCTTGATGCCGGAATATCATTCTGCGGGTGACGTCAATCTGCTGCGCGCCTATCTGGTGCTGGCGGGCATGCTGATGTTCCTGTGCTTCCAGCAAGGCGCGCTGTCGCCGGTTACCTGGCTGTTACTCTCCGAGATCTTCCCGGCGCGTATGCGCGGCATCTGCATGGGCGGCGCGGTATTTGCGCTGTGGATGGCGAACTTCGCCATTTCGATGGCGTTCCCGCTGCTGCTAGCGGCGTTTGGTCTGGCCGGAGCCTTCTTAACCTTTGCGGTGATTGGTATTGGCGGATCGATGTTTGTGTTGCGCACCATCCCGGAAACCAAAGGGCGCAGCCTGGAGCAAGTCGAGCACTATTTCCATGAGTTGTATAAATGATGTTGCGTTGATGTAAATCAATCAAAGTTCTGGCAGAGCAGCAAAACGACATCGCTTACTATCGCAAGATATCGACGCGTCACAACAAAACAGAAAGTAAATAATATTACTCTTTCAGGATAGAACACACCATGACCTACAAAATAAGCCATGACCGACTCTGCGTTAATCGTAAAATTGCGTCCAACCTCAGCCTCGATCATTTTTTCTCGCTGGTTGAAAAGTTAGGGTTAAATAAAGTCGAAATCCGCAATGATATGAAAAGTGGCAGCGTAACTGATCATTTATCCGGTGAACAAGTTCGTGACCTGGCTAAACAACATGCGTTCACCATCGAAACGATTAATGCGGTTTATCCGTTTAACCAATTAACTGATGAGGTGCTGGATAAAACGCGCGCTTTATTAAACGCTGCGCGTGAAACTGGTGCCAAAGCGTTAGTACTCTGCCCACTGAATGACGGCACGGTTATTTCCCAGCAGCAAACCGTTGATGCGTTAAAAAAGCTCGCACCGTTGTTCGCCGAGTATGGCATCGCCGGTCTGGTTGAGCCGCTCGGGTTTCCGCAAAGCTCGCTGCGTTCTGCCGCGCTGACACAGCAGTTGATCAAGCAGGCGGGCGCGCCGTTCAAAATCGTACTGGATACTTTTCACCACCACTTGTACGAAGGCGCTGAGCAAGACTTTGCTGGCGGCGTCGACGTCAGCAACATCGGGCTGGTGCATCTTTCTGGCGTGATCGATGAACGCCCAACACATCAGCTAACTGACGAAGAGCGCATCATGCTGAGTGCCGACGATCTGCTGAAATCGAAACAACAAGTGCAGCGTCTGGAAGAGATGGGCTATCGCGGCATCTACGCCTTTGAACCGTTTTCTTCCGTAATGGATGGCTGGAGCGAAGAACAGATTGCCCAGGAAATTCAATCCAGCATTGCTTATCTGAATAATTAAGGAACACGCTATGACGCTCAATATTGGTGTAATTGGCACGGGCGCGATTGGTCGCGAACACATCCGTCGTTGTAGCCAGGTGCTGCAACATTCGCGCGTAGTGGCGCTGAATGACATTAACCGCGCTAACTGCGAACAGATCATTCAAGATCTGGGAATTCAGGCGGAGATTTATGACAACGCGCATGATCTGATTAACGCGCCAGAAGTGCAGGCGATTCTGGTCACGTCGTGGGGGCCAACTCACGAAGAATTCGTGCTGGCGGCAATCAAAGCGGGCAAAGCGGTGTTCTGTGAAAAGCCGCTGGCGGTCACCGCGCAGGGTTGCATGAACATCGTTGAAGCGGAAATCGCTGCCGGTAAAAAGCTGGTTCAGGTCGGCTTTATGCGTCCTTACGACAGCGGCTATCGCGCCTTGAAAACGGTGATTGAGAACGGTGAGATCGGCGAACCGTTGATGCTGCACTGCGCGCACCGCAATCCCGAAGTCGGCGATGCCTACACCACCGATATGGCCATCACCGACACGCTAATTCATGAGCTTGATGTGCTGCGCTGGTTGCTGAAAGATGACTACGTCAGCGCGCAGGTGATCTATCCGCGCTCAACGAGTAAAGCGTCTGCGCATCTGAAAGATCCGCAAATCGTACTGCTGGAAACCGCCAAAGGTGTGCGCATCGATGTAGAAATCTTCGTTAACTGCGCTTACGGCTACGATATTCAGTGTGAAGTGGTAGGCGAAAGCGGTATCGCACGTCTGCCTGAACCGATGTCGGTACAAACGCGCAGCGCGGCCAAACTCTCCACCAGTATTCTTACCGACTGGAAAAAGCGTTTCATCGATGCCTATGACGTGGAGCTGCAGGACTTCATCAATAACGTGTTGGCGGGTGAGATGACCGGGCCATCCGCATGGGATGGTTATGCGGCGGCGGTCGCGGCTGATGCCTGCGTTGCGGCGCAAAACTCGGGTGACATCGTGCCGATCACCATGCCAGCGAAACCGACGTTCTATAACTAAGTTCTTTTCCCTTCCATATACGCGCGTTTTGATGGCGTAATGCTCGTCAGTTAAGCGTCTTTCGGTCACCATAAATGGCGACCCTACAAAGGATTGGCGGTGCGCATTAATGCGCACCTGCATTATGGCGCGCGTTTTATCTCGTATCACACTCTCTTCTCAGCGTTTTCCCGTGTATCATCGCCGCTTTTAAGCAGTTTTGTAGGGAATAAGTGATGACGGAGATGACATTGTCCCGCCGCCAGCCTTCCGTATGGTGGGGCGCGATGATTATTTGCGGCACCGTAGTGGGCGCAGGGATGTTTACGCTGCCGGTGGTGATGGCGGGCGCGTGGTTTGGCTGGGCAATGGTGTTGTTGCTGATTAGCTGGGGCGGGATGTTGCTGTCCGGCTTGTTGTTTATGCGTGTCAGCTTGAAGTATCCGCCCGGCGCGGGTTACGACACCTTAACCAAAGATTTGCTCGGACGTGGCTGGGCGACGCTCAATGGTCTTAGCATCTTATTTGTCCTCGGCATTCTCACCTACGCCTATATTTCGGCCAGCGGCCCGGTTTATCAGCACTCAATTAGTCAGTTGGGGCTACCGATCTCTACCGCAGAAGCTAAAACAGTGCTGACGCTGTGCGTTGCTTTGGTAGTGTGGCTCGGCACTACCGGCGTCAGCCGTTTGATGACTTTCTGCGTGCTGGCGAAAATTCTGCTGTTGATCGTACTGTTCGGCGGCTTACTGACGCAGGTGAACGTGCCGTCGTTACTGAGCGGGCCCGCAGCAGGGGAACATTACTGGCCTTATGCACTTGGCGTGCTGCCGTTTTGTCTCGCGTCGTTTGGTTACCACGGCAACATCACCGGTCTGGTGAGTTATTACGGTGGTAATAAGCAGAATATTACGCGCGCGTTGGTCTTGGGTACCTTGCTGTCGCTGGCGCTGTATCTGTTTTGGCTGACTAGCACCATGGGAAATCTTCCGCGCAATGCGTTTCCCAAGATTGTGCAGCAGGGCGGTGATATCGCGGCACTGATGGCAGCGCTGCGTGATCATCTGCACGTTAATGCGCTGGCGCTGATGATGTCGATCTTCTCACATTTCGCGGTGATCGCTTCGTTCCTCGGCGTCACTGCTGGTTTGTTTGATTTCATCGCCGATCGTCTGGGATTCGGAAATTCACCGGGCGCGCGTCTGAAAACCGCCAGCCTGACTTTCCTGCCGCCGTTACTCGCCTCGATTTGCTGGCCGAGTGGTTTTGTCGCCGCGATTGGTTTTGCAGGACTGTTCGCGACTTTATGGGCGGTGATCATCCCGGCCATGCTGGCGTGGAAATCTCAGCAACGCTGTTCACTGGCAGTGGTTTTACTGTTTGTATTTGGCGCAATGAATATACTGGCCTGGCTGCTGAGCTGGTTTGGGGTGTTGCCGGAATTTGGTGGCCGATAAGAGAGAAAAGGACAACGTCGTGCAGACGTTGTCTTCGATTTAATGCGTAGAACCGGCTAACACGTTAAGGGCATGCGAGAAGAAGTCGCGCCGACCAAAATTCCCCGATTTTAGCGCCAGCGCCAGCGGTCGCTCGCCTTGAGCAAACAGGGCGGGCACGCCAGGATCGATTTCACTTCCAACCTGCAGCGAACCCAAATTCAACGCGCTGACCACCGCGCCCGAGGTTTCTCCACCGCCAACCACTAAACGCTGTATGCCCGCCTCGTGCACTAACTTGCGTGCCGTATCACCAAACAGCCGATCAAGGTGTTGCGAGATATTGTGCTGGCCAAACTGCTGCTGCATTTGCTTTACGGTTGCGGGATCGCCTGAGGAATAGATCAGCGGGCAACGGTTCTGTTGGGTGAGGATAAAATCCACGAGATCGTCAGCATCAATTCGTTCCGCCATCACATCCTCAATCTCTATCGCCAGCACCGCATGCTGTTTTTGGTGTTCTTCTATTTGTCCGCGCGTCGCACCTGAACAACTGCCAACTAAAATGGCGCTGGAACCTTTAATGGCAGGAAACTCACTATTGTTACCTTGTGCTTTACCGGCACTGATAAAATTGTGCGGCAGGGCAAGCGCGATGCCCGATCCACCACTGATAAGCTTCTCATCCGCAGCGGCGATGCCGATCAGCGTTAAATCGTGATCGCTGATGGCATCCACCACCACCAATTGCGCTTCCTCATCTGTCCGGGCTTGCAGAATCTCGCGCAGTGCTTCACTGCCTTGCACCACTTGCTGCCAGCCAATATGGCTGACGCGCGTTTTTGCCTGGCGCGCCAGCAAACGGCGGATATCCGCATCCTTCATGGGCGTCAAAGGATGATGCTCCATGCCAGATTCATTCAGCGGACGGTCGTGCACAAACAAATTGCCCTGATAAAGCGTACGGCCCATCGCGGGAAACGCCGGGCAGACAATCACATTGCGCGCCGCTAATCGCTGAGCCAGCGCGTCGAGTACAGGACCAATGTTGCCAGAGTCGGTCGAGTCAAAGGTCGAGCAATATTTAAATACGATCTGCGTACAGCCTTGCTGCAATAGCCATTCACAGGCAGCCAGCGATTGTTGAACAGCTTCCTCTGCGGGCAGAGAGCGCGATTTCAAGGCAATAACGCCAGCTTGCACCTGTTTGTCTGCAGATTGATGCGGTACGCCAAGATACTGCGTCGTGCGCAAACCGCCTTCGCCCACCAATCCTTTCGACAGCGTGACGGCAATATCGCTGGCACCGGTAAAATCATCGGCGATGACCCCAATCAGCATGATGATCCTCCAATCGCGAACTGCATTTTTTTCACCGCTGCATGCGGTGCCGTTAACACCGGAATCGAGACTTTCTCACGCACGGCATCGGCGGCGCGCGAGGTAGAGAAGTGCGCCAGCATAATCACATCGCAGTGACTTAACTGCGGTGCGCACTCTGCGACCAGACGATTGTGGCTGGCGACATCACCTTTACGCAGCAGGTCGATGGCATCCGGAACCAGCACGGTTTCCAGCGTCGCGGATGAACCAATTTGTTCGGCATAGTGATAAAACTCATCGCACATCGTCACTAATGACGGACCAAAGGTCGCCAGCATGCCGATGCGTTCGCCTTGCTGCAGTGCAGCCTCGAACATCGCTTCATTCGGTTTAAGCACTGGCACCGGCAAAGCCGCAGAGAGTTCATCAATCGCTGGGCCAAAGGCTGAGCAGGTCACCAGAATACCTTGCGCATTCATCGCGTAACCGTAGCGGCCAAAAGCAACGAAGCGATCAATCAACTGCAGCGAAAGCTGTTCTTCTTTTGCGCGATCCACAGTCAAACCATCATCCAGCAAATTCACCACTTCAGCCTCTGGCCAAAGATCGTTAAAAGCGTTCTGAATAGGAGACATCGCCACCGGCGTGGCATGCAGTAAAACTATGCGTTGGCTCATCATTTTCTCCGACACCAGCGATACACAAGTGAATTACAGCACACCATATCTGAGTTAGAATGAAAATGTAAGGGCTTACATTTGTCTTCATATGGTGATGCCCGTCACATAAAAAAACTGCGCATCTGTCAGGATGTAAGTGAATGCATTCGTCTGAATGCCTAATTTGAAATCGCTTACTTTTAGCTAACTCTGAGAACGCACTATGACCATTCGTGGAGAAACCACCGCTATTAACGTTAACGTGACACCCGAAGCGCAGGTGCGCCCTGCGAATACGGTGCCACGCCATTTTCGTGACTTGCTGGCGTTAGATGATTTTGAACGCCATGCGCGTAAGCGATTGCCGAATATGATTTATCAGTATGTAAAAGGCGGCGTGGAAACCGGCAGAGGACTTGCTGCCGCGCATGAGGCTTATCAGCAATATGTCTTTGTGCCGCGTATGTTCCGCGATGTTTCTGGTCGGGATCAGCGTGTGAATTTATTGGGCCATGATTGGGCGCATCCATTCGGTGTTGCTCCGCTTGGCGGCGCGTCGTTTGTCAGTTACCGGGCTGACTTAATGCTGGCGAAGGCTGCACGCGCAATGAATGTGCCAATGATCCTCAGCGCCTCGTCGCTGATTCCGTTAGAAGAGGTGATCGCCGCTAATCCCGACGCCTGGTTTCAGGCCTATCTGGCGGGCGACCAACCGCGTATCGATCGCCTGGTCGACCGCGTTGAACACGCCGGTTATAAAACGCTGGTGGTGACCGGTGATACACCGATGCTGGGTAATCGGGAACATAACACCCGCAGTGGCTTCAGCATGCCGATAAAAATCACGCCGAAAGTGATGTGGCAAAGCGCCATGAGTCCGCGCTGGCTGCTGGGCACGGTGGCGCAAACCTTCCTGCGTTATGGTGCGCCGCACTTCGAAAATACCGATGCTGAACGCGGCCCGCCAATGATGTCGAGCAAAGTGCGAAACACCAATGCACGCGACAAACTGAGCTGGAAGCACGTTGAAGCGATCCGTAAAAAATGGAAAGGCAATCTGGTGATTAAAGGGCTGATGTCGCCGGATGATGCCTTCATCGCGCGTGATCTTGGCGCCGATGCGGTGATTCTCTCCAACCACGGCGGCCGTCAGCTGGACTACACGGTGCCGCCGCTGCATACGCTCGCTGAAATTGCGGCGGCGAAGGGCAATATGAAGGTAATTATTGATAGCGGCATCCGTCGCGGCACCGATGTGATGAAAGCGATGGCGCTGGGCGCGGACTTCGTGTTTCTTGGTCGTCCATTCCTGTATGGCGCGGTGATTGGCGCTCAGGCGGGCGTTGAACATGCCATGCATATCCTGCGGGATGAAATCGATCGCGATTTAGCACTGATCGGCGTGACGCGGCCTGAGGAACTTAATGCTGCGCTGCTGCGTCGCGCTCCCTTTTTCGCACGCGAGGATTAATCATGGCGTTAACGATTTATAGCGCGCTTGCACTGAGCGCGCCGTTTAACACGCTGGTTGCCCAATGGCAGTCGCAACATCCTGATGCACCGCTGGCGATACGCTGGCATCCCAGCACCATCATCGAAAAAGAGCTCAACGCCGGCGCCGGTGCGGATGTGGTGATCGCTACGGTTGAGACGCTGGACCGCCTGACACAATCGGGTTTGGCGGATGCGGGCGCGCGTATCGAACTGGTTGATTCTCCCATCGGAATTGCGGTGCGGGCGGGCGCTGCACAGCCCGATATCAGCAATCGCGAAACGTTGATTCAGACTTTGTTAGCTGCGCGTTCGGTGGCCTGGTCAGAAGCCGGAGCCAGCGGTGTCTGGTTTTCACAATTGTTGAAACAACTCAACATTGATACGGAACTGCGCGCGCGTGGCACGGTGATTCCTGCTGGTTTTACCGCCGAGCAACTGGTGCAGGGCAACGCTGACCTGGCAGTACAGCAGATCAGCGAACTGCTGATGGTGGAGGGCATTGATGTTGTTGGACCGCTGCCAGCGGGTACGCAGCAGGCGATTTCGCTTTCGGCTGCGGTGTTAAGCCGCGCCCAACAACCTGAACGGGCGCAAGCATTTCTGAGCTGGCTGAAAACGCCGTCAGTCACGGACGTGTTCAACCGATTCGGCATGGACAGACGCGATTAGCGTTCCTGACGGGGCACCGAGCCGCTGCTGCCCCGGACAATCAATTCGGTACTTATCTGTGTCTGTATTGGTGCGGGTAAGTTATTCAGGGTGTTCAATAAATAGTGCGCGGCGTGTTCACCAATCGACGCTAAATCCACGCGCATGGTGGTCAGCGGATGCTCCAGATGTTCAGCGTATTCATAGTCGTTGAAGCCAACGATGGAGATATCATTTGGAATGCGCAGATAACGCTCGCTCGCCGCGCGCATAGCACCAAACGCCAGCAGATCGTTACCGCAGATGATGGCGGTGGGCGGCTGCGGCGCATCGAGTAAACGAAACACCGCTCTGCGCGCATCATTCATGGTGAAGGCGTTATCAATTAAATGCGTATCCGGCAGCGTCAATCCATACTGCTGCAGGGCGCGGCGCGTACCGTTCAGACGTTCTGAAATACGATCGTTGGAAGGCGGCGTGCCGACAATCACTGCAAAACGCTGATGCCCTAATCCCAGCAAATGCTGCGCCAGGGTTTCAGCCGCACCCTCGCTGTCATAACCGACACAGGGTCTTTCGCTGTCTTGCGAAAAGGTCTGCACGCAGGCGATATTCTGCTGAATAATGCGCTCCCACAGCTTTGGATGATGGGTATTGCCCACCAGCATCAAACCATCGATACCGTACTCAATCAGCTTATTAACTTCTTTCAGCTCGGTTTCCGGATCGAAGTTGGAGTTAGCCAATAGCAGCGTATAGCCGGCTTCATGAATCAGTTGCTGAAAAGCCGCCAGCGGGCGCGAAAAGGTTTCCGTCGCCAGCGTGGGTACTACCGCGCCAATCGTCATGCTGCGGCGTGAGGCGAGGGTGCGCGCGGCGCGGTTAATCACATATCCCAATTCCTCACAGGCCTTTTCCACCGCTTCACGGCGTGACGCTTTGACCGTGGTGCTGCCGTTTAATACGCGTGAAACCGTCGCCGTTGAAACGCCAGAGAGACGCGCAACATCATCCAGTGATACGCGGCCAGATCCATTTTGCTTATCACTCATCAAGTCACTCCTGCAGAAAGAGTGAGCTTGTCCACAAAAATTGCAGACACCTCACAGGTAATTTTGAAAGCGCTTACTTTTGGCTTGACTGAATTTTGTAATCGCTTACTTTTGACATCATGTTATCAGGTTGGGTGTGCCTGCTCACGTTTTTTAACACGATCATGAACTGTCACCCCCAAATTTAACCACAACGCTGACTGCAGCCGCCCTAAGGCCGCAGAACCTGTGTTAACCCTATATAAATCATAAAGGAATTCACCATGCGCAGATATCCACGAATTCGCTGGCTGATGATCGTGTTCTGCTTTTTCGCCATCGCAATCAATTACATCGATCGTATCAACCTCGCAATCGCCGCACCGCACATCAAAGCAGATTTAGGCCTCGATGACACCAGCATGGGGCTGATTCTTGGCGCCTTCTTCTGGACGTATGCGCTGATGCAAATTCCGGCTGGACGCCTACTCGATCGTCTCGGTGCACGTGCCGGACTGGCCATCGCCGTTGGCTGGTGGTCGTTGTTTACGGTGTTTACTTCGTTTGGTAAAGGATTCACTTCTCTTTTTGCGGCGCGCTTGGCATTAGGGTTGGGTGAGGCGGGGGGAAATCCGGGCTGTGTAAAAGTGGTTTACAGCTGGTTCCCGAAAAAACAGCGTGCAACGGCAAGCGGGATCTTTGATGCCGGTCCACGTGCCGGCAGCGCGCTGGCGCTGCCGCTGGTTGCATGGTTAATCAGCGTATGGGATTGGGAAACATCCTTCATCGTGACTGGCGCGTTAGGACTGATTTGGGTGGTGATCTGGTTAGTCTTCTATCGTGAGCCTGAAGAGATGAAAGGTCTCGATGAAACTGAGCGTAAAAATCTGCTGGAAGATCGTGCTTTGCCCACTACGCAGGCCGACGCAAAAGTTGAATTGTGGTCGCTGTTCCGTCATCGCAACGTGTGGGGAATGATGATTGGCTTCTTCTGCATGAACTTCGCCACCTATTTCTTTGTGACCTGGTTCCCAACTTATCTGACGGTGGCGCATGGTTTTTCATTGAAAGAGCTGGGGACGCTCGGCGCGATCCCTGCACTGATGGGGATTCCGGGAAGTCTGCTCGGCGGGATTGTGTCAGATACCCTTTACCGCAAAGGATTTAGCCTGACCGCTGCGCGTAAAACCTGTCTTATCAGCGGGATGTTGATCTCCAGCGTGATTGCTTTCGCCGCATTCACCGACAGCATTACGGTGATCCTCACCTTATTCTCCATCACTTACGCCGGTTTAGCCTTCACCGCCGCCAACATCTGGACGCTGCCAGCCGACGTTGCGCCTGCCAGTAATTACGTAGCCACGCTAGGCGGCATCCAGAATTTTGCGGGTAACCTGGCAGGGATAGTTACGGCCTCCTTCACTGGCCTGATGCTGAGCCTCAGTCACGGTTCATTTGTGGTGCCATTGTTGGTGGCGGGCGGAATCTGTGTGCTGGGTGCGCTGACCTTTATGTTTGTGCTCGGCAAACTGGAACCATTACCGATCAGCTCTAAACCGGATGCCAACGTCATTGCTACCGCCAATCAATAAGAGGAGAAACAGCATGCAAAACGAACAGTCCTTACGAGAAGAGATTTGTCAGGTGGGAGCCGATCTGTTTAACCGCGGCTATACCACCGGTACCGCGGGAAACATTAGCGCTCGCCTGGAAGATGGCTGGCTGATTACGCCAACTGATGCTTGTCTCGGACATCTGGAGCCCGGCCGGATTGCCAAGGTTAATCGCGCCAATGAATGGGTTTCGGGCGACAAGCCATCGAAGACATTACTGTTACATCGCCAGATTTATGATCGCAACCCGGAGGCGCACGGCGTGGTGCACACCCATTCCACGCATCTGGTGCAACTGACGTTAGCGGGTGTGTGGCAGCGCGACAGCATTTTACCGCCGCTGACGCCGTATCAGGTGATGAAAGTCGGGCGGATTCCGTTAATCGACTATCGCCGCCCTGGCCATGCCGATGTGGCTGCGCAGGTGGCTGAGTTGGCTAATGACGTGCGAGGCGTGATGCTGGAGAGACTTGGCCCGGTGATGTGGGGTAAATCCGTTTCAACGGTGAGCTTTGCGTTGGAAGAGCTGGAGGAAACCGCGCGACTTTGGCTGAACTGCGTGGATAAGCCCGCTGCGCTGCCAGAACAAGCCGTATTTGAGTTGTGCGAACATTTTAATACGCGCTGGTAATACCCGCATTGTTCCCTACAAAAACGAGATCCAAAGATGAAAAAGACGGTAATAGCCGCAGGCATGATGCTCTTTGCATCAACAGTATTGGCGCAGGAAAAATCTTTTGTCTACGTATCCAACGGCGACAGCGGAACGGTGACGGCTTACGAGCTGCAAAAGGCGCAGCGCCAGCTGAAACCGATTGGTGAATATCCCAGCGGCCTGAAAAGTATGCCGATGGTGGTTTCGCTGGATAACAAGACACTTTATGTCTCCGTTCGCAGTAAGCCTTACCATGTTTCGGCCTGGCATATTCAACCTGACGGCTCGCTGCAGCATTTTGCGGATACGCCGCTGCCAGAGGCGATGGCGTATGTCGCGCTGGATAAGAGCGGGAAATTCCTGCTTTCATCTTCTTACGGCGGCGATCTGTTTAGCATCAATCGCATTGTCGCGGATGGCAAAGTTGAGAGTGCGCCGGTGCAGGTGGTGCATACCGGAAAGCGTGCACATTCGATTCAGACCGATCCCAGCAACCAGTTTCTCTATGTACCGCTGCTGGGTGCCGATCAACTGCTGCAGTACAGTTTCGATAGCCACAGCGGAACCGTCACGGCGAACACGCCAGCGTTTGTGAATATCCAACGCGAGTCGGCAACCGGACCGCGTCATTTCACCTTTGCACCGCAGCGGGATGAGAAGGGTGAGCAGAATCTCTATGTGCTGACCGAAATGGCCGGCAACATTTCCCGCCTGACGTTGAACAAAGATGGCACCCTGACGGAACATGAAGCGACACCATCACTCGATCCGGCCATTGCCGCCAACATGCAGCGTGGTGAAGCGCGACCACTGACCGGCGATGATGATTTGCCAAAATCCGCCAAACCGCGGTTATGGCAAGCCGATATTCATATCACGCCAAATGGACGTTTCCTTTATTCTACCGAACGCACCAGCAGTCATATTACTGCATTTCATGTTTCACCGAGCGATGGTCGATTGACATTGATTAATAGCATGCCAACAGAAGCTCAGCCGCGTGGATTTGCTATTGATAATTCCGGACGTTATTTAATTGAGTCCGGTCAGAAGTCGACCCAGATTTCACTTTATTCCATCGATCAAGCATCCGGAAAACTGACATTAATTGAGCGTGTGCCTACCGGTAAGGGCGCTAATTGGGTCACCATCGTTGAGTAAATTTCTGCTCTACTTAATTCATTGGTAAGAAAAGGAGTATTTATGTCGACTATTCGCAAAACATTATTCAGCACATTATTGTGCTCGACGCTGTTGAGCGCAGGATTACCGACACAAGCGGCTGAAAAAGGGGTTGCCACCGATCTGGAACCACTGCACCACGTCATTCTGGAAAATAAATACGTCACGGTAATGCGCGTATTAATTCAACCCGGACAATCGACGCTATTTCATGAGCAGCATCTGGATTATGTTAATACGCACATTGAAGGGAGCCCGGTCAAAATAGAGTATCCCGACAAGCCGGTAAACATGACCGAAATGAAAAGTGGCAATGTTAAATTCGGTGAGCATCAAGGGAAATCAGATACGGATAAGGTCACCAATACCGGAAATAACGTCAATCATCAGGTGGCGTTCGAAATTAACATCCCAGGCCCGCAACATTTTGGTAACGCTTCGCGGCCTGATAATGCCGCATTTACTCAGGTGCTGGATAAGAAAACAGTGAGAGGCTGGAAGGTCACGCTGAAGCCTGGCGCCAGTACCGGCGAATATACGCAACACGGGCCTGGCGTGCGCGTGTTCTTTACCGAAGGGCGGGTACTGATTGCCGATCAAACTCATACCAATCGGGTAAAAGAAGTTTGGGTACATCCCGGCGATGCCTTTTTAACCGAGCCAGGTAAAGTCGATATAACGGCGGCAAGTGGCGAAAATATCATCTTCAATGATTATGAATTGTTATAGCACTGTTTGTATTTTGTGAATTGACGTTGTCTGATAGTGTGCACTTCTGTGGGTTGCCACAGAAGTGCATTATTGTTTTTACAATACTAATAATTATTTACCGGAAGCAATTACAATGAAAGCAAGAAAGGTGAGACAGTGTTGTCTGCCTTTCGCGTTGAGCATTCTGATGTCTGCCACATTTTCAGCTCACGCTGAAGATGCGGCTGAGTCTGCGGCTCTTATTGCGAAAGGCAAGTATCTGGCTATTGCTGCGGACTGTGGAGCTTGCCACACCGCACCGAATCAGGGCAAGGAAATGTCGGGTGGCTATATTATCTCCTCGCCGTTGGGGAATATTTTTGCCAGTAATATCACGCCATCAAAAACCGCCGGCATTGGCGATTATAGCGAACAAGATTTTGTTAAAGCCGTGCGAAGTGGCATTAATAAACAGGGGCAGCATCTTTATCCGGCGATGCCTTACACCTCATACGCAAAAATTTCTGATGCCGATATGCACGCGCTGTATGTTTATTTTATGCACGGTGTAAAAGCAGACGATAATGTACCTCCCACCACGGATTTGCCTTTCCCGTTTAATATTCGTTCAAGTATGTTCTTCTGGAATATGCTGTTTGCCGATAATAAGCCATTTATTCCGGCAAAAGATAAATCGGATGTGGTTAATCGCGGTGATTATCTGGTCAATGCATTGGCGCACTGCGATACCTGCCATACGCCACGTAACGCGCTGATGGGGCAAAATAATGATCAGGCACTAAGCGGCGGCAGCCTGGGCAGTTGGTACGCGCCGAATATCACGCCCGATCAACAAGCCGGCATTGGCAACTGGAGCGATGCGCAAATCGCGCAATATCTCAAAACGGGCCATGTTGCAGGCAAAGCGCAGGCAGCAGGCCCGATGGCGGAAGCTGTCGAGCACAGCTTACAGCATCTGTCTGATGACGATATCAATGCGATAGTGGCTTATCTGCGGCAGATCCCCGCAGTGACTCAGGCCACCCATTCGCCACGTGACGTGCTTGGCAAACCCGCCACAGATGAAGCGGCGCTGCGCGCGGTTAAAAATCCCGATGCGGGCTGGCAGGTTTACGCCAGTTCTTGCGCTAACTGCCATCAGGCGGATGGTGCGGGCAATCACTTCTATCCTTCGCTGTTCCACAACACCGCCACCGGCGCACCACAGGCCGATAACCTGATTGCCACCATTGTCTACGGCGTACATCGCCAGGTTGATGGCAAAGATGTCGTCATGCCAGCTTTTGGCCCGGACGGATTATTTACCGATCGATTAAGCGACCAGCAAATTTCCGACGTCAGCAACTACGTGCTGAAAAACTTTGGTAATGCTCAGCTGAACGTAACGCCTGAACAGGTTAAAACCCTGCGTGAAGGTGGCGAGCGCCCACTGATTGCACGCCTGGCGCAACCTGCAGTGTGGGGTGGTGGCGCGGTAGTTGTCATTATTTTACTGGTGCTGCTGATTTCTATTTCGCGTAAGGGGAAAAAACATGGCGCATAACCTTTCCCGACGTCGTTTGCTGCAAGGTATGGGCATTTTGTCACTCGGCGCGATGTGTAATTCCCTGTTCCCGGCGCGCGCGCTGGCTGCAGAGCAGATGGCTGAAAATGGTTTTCTGACCGTTTCGCAGTTCCTGGTCAGTCGCCCGGTCGGCCCGATTTTGGGGCAGCGCTATTTCGATGCCTTAAATCGCCATAATGCCGACTTCACACACCAGCTCAGCAGCCTGCAGGCAGTGTTGCAGCAGCATAATTTTGCCCATGTCGACGATTTCCTTGCCGCATTTGGTGCAGATAATCCTGAATGGAAAACGGCAAAACGCATCATTTCAGCGTGGTACACCGGCGTTGTCGGCGACGGCAGCGATCTGGAGTTGATCGCTTATGCCGATGCGATGATGTACCTGCCCACCAAAGATATTCTGGTGGTCCCAACCTATGGCGGCGGGCCGTTCTACTGGGCAGTGACGCATGATGGCAAAGTGGCAACTACAGGAGAAGGCGCATGAGTGCACAAAAAGTCGATGCCGATGTGATCATCATTGGCTCGGGCGTGATGGGCGGGTTGATCGCCTGCCAGATGGCAAAAGCCGGTAAATCAGTCATCATCCTTGAGGCAGGCCCGCGTGTGTCTCGCCAGGAAATCGTCGAACGTTTCCGTAATTCCCCGTTCAAGATGTCGTTAACCAATGTCAAATTACAGGGCGTGGGTTCGCCTTATCCCAATCCGCCACATATTCCGTCCACCTACGGTGACTATTTGCAGCAGGTTGGGCCGGTTAAATATCCCACCAAATACCTGCGCGTTGTCGGTGGTACGACCTGGCACTTTGGCTCCGCACTGTGGCGTATGATCCCCAACGATTTCAAACTTAACACACTTTATGGTCGGGGCCGCGACTGGCCCTTTGGCTACGAAGAGCTGGAAGCGTGGTATGGCAAAGCCGAGCATGAGCTGGGCGTTTCAGGCGTCGATGGACAAGACGAAAGTGGGCAGGGTGGCAAAGCCTGGCCACCGCGATCTACACCATTCCCGATGCCGGGTTTGCCAACCAGTTATCTGTTTGATCGCCTAACTGAGATGCTGGGTAAAGGCGGTTATAATCCGGTGCTGGAACCGAACGGTCGCGCGACTAAGCCGTGGGGCAAGCGCCCAATGTGTGGCGGCAATAATAACTGCAATCCGGTTTGCCCGATCGCCGCCAAATATGATGGCTCGATGCATATCGATGAAGCGGAGCGTTTGGGAGCAAAACTGCTGGATAACGCGGTGGTGTACCGTATAGAGGCAGCGGATGATGGCAAAATTACCGGCATTTGGTATAAAAAGCCGGATGGTTCCGAGCACCATTTAACCGCCGACTACTTTGTACTGGCGGCCTACGGCATTGAATCGCCCAAGCTACTGTTGATGTCGACGTCGGAGAAATATCCCAACGGCATTGCAAACTCTTCCGATCAGGTTGGCCGCAATTTGATGGGCCACACCGGCATCAGTATGAACGTGATGATGTCGGAAGATGTGTGGCCAGGTCAGGGGCCGACCGAATTGCTGGTGTATCTGAACAACCGCGATGGCGTATTCCGCAAGGATTTCCCCAGCTACAAGATCAAAGTGCGTAACACGGTGCCAACCGCCGATTATGCTGCATCGCTGATTGAGAAAGGTGTGCTGGGCTCCAAACTGGATGCTGAAATCCGGCGCCAGTCGGCACGCTCGCTGAACTTTGCTATCGATTTTGAAACCTTGCCGCTGGCGGAAAACCGCGTTACGCCAAGCAAGACGAAAAAAGATGCGATTGGTATTCCGTTGCCGGAGATTTACTACAGCGTGACGGATTACTGGCATGCCGGAAAAGAAGCGGGGCTCAAAGATTTTCACAAGTTTGCAGAACTACTGAATGCGGAAATATTGTCGATCGATACTAAGTTCCAGGATCGCCAGCACATCATGGGCACCACCATTATGGGCGATGATCCGCATAATTCGGTAGTAAATCGTGATTGCCGCACGCATGATCATCCCAATATGTGGATTGCCGGAACCAGCGTGATGCCGTCAGCATCTTGTATGAACCCGACCTTGACCGGCGCTGCGTTGAGCTTGCGCCTGGCTGAACATATGTTGCAGACCATGAAGACGGAAGTAGCAGGTTAAGAGTGAATCGGTCGCCATAGATGGCGACCCTACATTCAACCGGTGCGCATTGATGCGCACCGGGTCAAAACCATTACTCTTTATTGGAAATCAGCGTGCCTTTCAGGCCGTGCGGCTCGGAACGCAGATACTGCGGTGGTGCTTTGGCCTGCGCACCCAATTCAGCGGCGGCATGCCACGGCCAGCGTGGGTCGTAAAGCACCGCGCGCGCCAGCGCGATCAAATCAGCATCACCTTCCTGCAAGGCTTGTTCTGCCTGCTTCGGTTCCGTAATCAAGCCAACGCCAATCACCGGAATCTTCACTTGTTTGCGGATGTCGCGGGCAAAAGGCAATTGATAGCCGGGGCCAACCGTAATTTTCTGCTGCGGTGACAGGCCGCCGCTGGAAACGTGCACGTAATCGCTGCCCGCCGCTTCAAGCTGCTGGCTAAATACAATCGACTGCTCAACATCCCAGCCACCTTCAACCCAATCCGTTGCCGAAAGGCGCACGCCAACCGCCACCGAGTCCGGCAGGGCGCTGCGCACCGCATGGAACACTTCCAGCGGGAAGCGCAGACGATTCTCCAGCGAACCGCCGTATTCATCCTCACGCTGGTTACTCAGCGGTGACAGGAACTGATGTAGCAAATAGCCGTGTGCGGCGTGTAGTTCAATTAACTGGATACCGAGTTTGGCGGCACGCTGCGCGCTATCAACGAAGGCTTGTTTCAGGCGCTCAAGATCCTTTTTCGTCAGCGCCACCGGCGCGCGATCTTCAGGATTAAAGGCTTGCGCGGAAGGCGCGACGGTTTGCCAGCCGCCTTGTTCCAGTGATAGCTGATTGCCACCGAGCCACGGCGCGGCGCAGGACGCTTTACGTCCGGCGTGACCGAGTTGAATACCAAATGGAATGTCAGAATATTGACGGATATCCTGCAGAACGCTGGCCAGCGCCGCTTCCGTTGCATCGTCCCACAAGCCTAAATCACCGGGAGAAATACGTCCGGCCGCTTCGACAGCCGTCGCCTCAATGATCAGCAAACCGGCGCCGGAAAGCGCCAGTTGCCCGAGATGAATGCGGTGCCAGGCGCTGGCTTTGCCATTCTCAGCGGAGTATTGGCACATCGGCGCGATCACGATGCGATTATCGAGCATTAACTTACCCAGTTGCGTCGCACTAAACAGTAAACTCATTGAAACCTCATCATCAGTGGCTGAATGGCTTTAAGCTTAGGGCCAAAAGCGCATTTTGCAGAGGGCTATGAGTTTGAATGTTGTAGCAAAAAGTAAGTTAAGCGGAATGTGCCCCACAGGTGAAAACCTCAGGGCAATGACTACAGAATAAATTCGCTAAATCTTGTCTGATTCTTAACCAAATAATCGGGGAAATGTTCGGCAGTAAGTTCTTGTTTGCACATTTTTCTGTCACGGCCCCAAATATCTTTGCCATTTTTCAGTGCATCAATAATATGATCGCTATTGTTGAATTGTGGTAAGTCATATTCCGTGTGCGAAATAGAAGACATTTTTTCCGATATCCGCTCTGGCCGCATAATCCATGAAAAGTGCCAGCCTGCAGATGTAATATTTTTATTACGTAGCTTGAAGAGCGTCCATTTCATAAAGCTGGATTTAATTGGGCTTTTTTTTATATTTCGGAAATCTTCTGGTTTACCGGCAAAGAAACCTTTAAGATTTTTAAGTGATGCCGCCCGGGGCAATGAACACACGCGCGGAACGCCATTAGTATTGAAAACCTGCAGATTGAACTGATAATTGTAGAAATTCATGTGCAGCGAGGTGCAAAGTCTGCGTTTATTAATTTTTACTATAACCTTGGGATTGGGTATTTCATCAACGTCGGAAACGATAATAATATCGTCGTCATTGGCGGATTCTAAACCTCTCATGATGGCATTTCGTGTATGGGCTTCGTTCTTCCATGCATTGACGACATTATTTGTGAAAAAGGGCGGCTCGTCATAAACGACATAAATAATCTTATGCTTAAATTTAGCGAATTTATTCACATTGAAATGCAAATTTCGCGGCTTACCGGTGAAAGTATGTGTGGATTCAACAATCACGAAGTAGTCGACGACGTCATTCAAAGTATGTAACCGAATGTCGAGTAACATATCTTCGTCATAGTATAAAAAACAATCATAAATCATAGCGATTCCGCTTAAGCTATTCTGGGTTCATTTGCCCACCTCTGATTGTAAGTATTCTGTCATATATTTATCAATTAATGCTAATAACTGATAAAAAAAACAACTCCCTGTTTTCATTTATGTCGATAAAAACGTCACCGGTCGCCATCCGCAGGCTGTGTCACTACCGGTGCGCACAGCCAACGCATGCGCTGCACGTTGCCAGCGTGCCATCACCTTTTCAACGAAGGAAATTACTTTATGCCCACTATTTTGGGCTTAACCGATCGGCATTACCCATGAATGGCGACCCTTATATCTCGATCATTCTCCTCCGGGTGCTATGATCCCCGACTGATCATCGGGAAGTTGCGGGTGAGATGGCTGGAGCCGTTCGGCGACTGCCATATCTGCATGGCGCGTACAGCGAGCCGCTGGCCACCTTCCTGCACGATGAAGGCTATGACGTCAGCGTTGAAAACCCTGCCCGCATTAAGCGCTTCGGCCAGGCCGAACTGAACAATATGTCTTGCCAGGTACTGGCAAGACGGTATCTACAAAGCGGTGTTACTTCTGATTCTTACTGGTGAATTCCTGATAATTTTCTTTAGTCACCGTTTGATAAGGCACCCAGTTGTAGGCTTCGGTCTTTTTACCGCTCAGCATGTCGTAAGCAACATCGACTGCGCCGGTTGCCTGACCTTTAGCATCCTGGAAAATCGTTACCGCCATTTTGCCGTTCTTAATAAACTGCAAACCATCTGGCGTGCCATCGATACCGGCGACTAACACATTGCTTTTCTTAAGCTGATCGAGCGCCATAATTGCCCCGATCGCCATTTCATCGTTGTTGGCGATGATGGCATTGATATCGTTACCATCCTGCAACCATGACAAAGTTTTATCGACCGCTTCGTTGCGCTGCCAGTTGGCGCTCTGTTTCTGGATCACTTTCAGACCAGGATGATCCTTAACATAATCTTCAACCGCTTTGGTACGCTGACGCGCTTCCTCAGTGGAAAGGGCACCCATCAGAATGGCGATATTGCCTTTGTTATCCAGACGCTTGGCTAACGCTTCGATCTCCATCTTGCCGCTTAACGCAGAATCAGAACCGACATAGGCCATTTTGCCGGTCAATTTCACTTCGGGTTTACGGTTGACGAAGATCAGCGGGATATTGGCTTTCTGCGCGGCGGCGATTACTGGCATCACGCCTTGCGTATCCACCGGGTTGATGATGATCGCGTCCGCACCCTGATTGATGAAATCATCCACCTGCTGAATTTGCAGGGACACATCACCTTTGGCATCGGCAAACTGGCTGTTGAGCCCTTTGTCTTTGAGCTGCTTCTCCATCTGACTACGCAGGATGGAAACGAAATTGAGATCGAGGTTAGCCAAAGCGACGCCAACCATGTAGGTTTTCGCCTGGGCAGTGAACACACTGAGCAAACAGCAGATAAGCATTACTACCTTGAATAATTTCATTTTTTTATCTCTGTAGGGGAGGTTTGTTTTATTTTGCATCCGGGTGCAAAGTTGGCCAGATTGCTGCCGCTGATTGACATCATGTTCATAAGGGCAACGTGATGTTCTGTCTTCACTCTCAAGTACGGTTGAAAAATAGTCAACGCAGCAAAAATTGATTTCATCACCACGATCACAAAATCATCACGATTTGCACCCGAGTGCATAATAGAAATGCAACCGGGTGCAAAGTTTGCGAAAGTCGCCTCTTGCTAACGTGAGGAATCGCTCTATGCTCACTTTTTGCCAGGCAATTAGCGGAAGGGAGCCGATGACGAGAACAGTGAAAAAGGCCACGGCCAGCGATGTGGCCATTCTTGCGGGCGTGTCGAAATGGACGGTATCGCGTGCTTTTATGCCCGGCGCTTCGATTTCCGAGAAGGCACGCGAGAAGGTGATGCGCATCGCTAAAGAGCTGGGATATCGCCCCAATTTGCTGGCGCGCAGCCTGGTGAAGAAGAGGACGCATATCATTGGCGTGGTGATCGACGAGCTAAAGAATCCGCATACGCTGATGATCCTCAATGAAGCCACGCAGCAGCTGCAACGCCGTGGTTACATGGCGCTGATCCTCAACATCACCGATGGCGAACCGTATCGATCGGTGATGACGCAGGCGGATCAATTGCAGATCGACGGCGTTCTGTTTCTCGGCACGGTGTTATCGGCGCAGCTGATTACGCTAGTGGAGGACATGTATAACATTCCGCTGGTGCAGCTGTGTCGCAATACGCATGCGCAGGGCATTGATGTGGTGGCGATTGATGGTTATGCCGCAGGGAAACAAATCGCCGAACTTTTGCTGGCGCAGGGCGCGCAGCGTTTTGGCTTTATGCAAGGTCCGGATACACCGACGTCTCATCTGCTGCGCAAAGAGGGATTTGAAGCTACGCTGCAACAAGCGGGATGCCAGATTAATGTACTGCTAAAAGCGGGCTGTTACGATCGCGCGCGTAGCTGGCAGGCGATGAGTGATTACCTGCAACAGCCGGACGCGCCTGTGATTGATGCGCTGTTCTGTGAAAACGATGTGCTGGCGCTCGGTGCGATGGAAGCAATGCGCGTCGCGCCAAATATGCCCAAGATTGCGGTGGTGGGATTTGATGATATCGAAGAAGCCAGCGCGCCAGGCTGCCAGCTCACCACCTTTAGTCAGCGGATAGATCTGCTGATCGCCGAAGCGTTGAACCGCTTGATTGATGGTCGCGAGGGTGCTGATGAGCGTTGGCGCCACGGTGAAATGCGTGTGCGCCGTTCGCATTTGCGGTCGCCATGAATGGCGACCCTACGGCGTAAAATTACTGCTCGATGCTGGTCAGCAGCGCATTCTGAATAATTCTTTGCGCTTTTAGTGGGTTTTGCTCGCGCTGTGCTTCCTGCAAGGCGGCGATATCCAGCTTATCCAGCGCGCGATAAATATGTTTGAGGAAGCGGATCGACAGATTTGCAGCTTCGACATGATCTTCGCGGAACGGGAATTGATCGAGCTGCCATACGCCGTCCCAGTTGTTGATCTTCAGTACATAGAAGAACTCAAAAATCTCGGTCATGTGCACGGTGCCGACGACCAGATCGTCATCCCAACCGCGCAGGTTGTCGTTGACGTCCATACCAAACAGGCGGCCGCGATCGATAATCAGCTGGGCGGAATCCGCCGGCGACTCCCCAGCAAACAGCGCATGACCGAAATCGAGCAATACGCCGACATTATCGAGGCCAATGTCCTCGATGCCAAGCAGCGTACGCGCCGCCGAATCCCAAGTCATTTTCACACGCGGTTCACGCGGTTTGTACTCAATCGCAAATTTAACGTCAGGATTGGCGCTCGCCAGTTCGCGCATGCCATCCACCGCCATCTTCCACAAGTTTTTATGATCGACCTGGAACGGATAATCCCAACCGTCCTGACCTGGCCAGACTTTCACGTAGTTAGCGCCCAACTCACGCACCACGGTGGCGGCTTCATGCATCAAATCAAACGCCTGTTTGCGAATGGCAGCATCCGGATTGGTAAAGGCACCGCGTGAGAAGCGACGCAGGTAAATTTCTGGCGTGACGCCGATGGCTTTCAATCCGGCATCGGCCAGCGCTTGTTTCACCTGCGCGACCGTGACGCCTTCAGTGAAGGGATAGGGCACATCAACGTAGGAAAGATCCTCGACGCTGCCAGCGAGTTTAATCTGATCAAGCGTACTGAGCGCCGGTCCGTAACCATCTACGGCGTAGCGATCGATATAGTTGGCAAAGTGCCACAAGCCGGCACCGAATTTCGGATACGTGTAGGAACTCATTCGACCTTCTCCTCAGATGATTGCATTTGTGAATATATATTCACATTGGATTATATATTCCATTCTGCACCTCGATGTGCGCACTTAACCAGCAATCAGTGGAGAAAATGCAACCACAATCACACAAAATCACTTAAACCGTAGGGTCGCCATTCATGGCGACCAGGTTTGTACAAGGTTGGTGGCGTAATGCTTGTGAATCGGTCGCCATGAATGGCGACCCTACGTTTTACATCTTTGCCTGATAACCCATTCGGCTTAACCGGCTGAATAACTCTTTATTATTGGCGCAGTTAAGTTTGCGAATAATACTTTGCCGGTGATGGCTAATGGTTTTACAACTGAGATGTAGCTTGTGCCCAATGTCGGTGAGATTGCTGGTTTGCCCCAACATGCGCAATAAACCAAATTCACGCGGTGAAAGGGATTGTTTGGTGCGACGAACACCAACAGCTCACCTTTTACTCTTTTTGCTACGTACTTGATCCCGCAAGTCTCAACCCAAAGAAAGAAATTTTCGATGAAAAACCCACCAATCCCTTGCGTTAAGAAATATTGCTAGCAATAAAGTTAGAGTGGCATATCCCTTGCTTTACTCCTGACATCGCAAGATGTGTGTTCAATCAGGAGGCCGTTATGTCATCGCCGCAGGTTATGTGGGATATCGCCAGCCATCAGCGTTACGCCTACAGCTCAATCGAACATCAGGTATTGCCCGTGTGGCCAAAAGGTAAAGGTCTGGCGCTGTATATCGCCATGAATCTGGAGCATTTCGCGTTTGGCTTGCCGGAAGGCGCGAAGCTGTCGCAAGGGGCGAATCGTCTCGACGTGCTGAACTATGCGTGGCGCGACTACGGCAATCGGGTCGGCGGCTGGTATCTGGCCGATCTGTTTGCCGAACTGGGTATTCCGCCAGCGGTTATTGCCAACACCGCCATCATCGATTATTGCCCGCAGCTGCTCGATCGCTGGGTAAGCCTGCCCGGCAGTGAACTGGTCGGCCACGGTCATACCAACTCGCAGCGTCAGGGCGAACTGAGCCGTGAAAATGAGTTTGCGCTGATCGCCCGCTGCCAGCAGCGACTCACCGAATAGGAGATCGCCGATGGAAAGTGTGTTAATTCAACATGTCATGCCGTTTGATGAGAATCAGCGCGTAGACCTGTTGCTCGAAAATGGCGTTATCGCGACGCGTGGGCATAATTTGCCGATGCCCGCAGGCGCAAAAGTCATCGATGCCAGCGGCATGCAGGCATTTCCTGGCTTAGTGGATGGCCACGCTCATCTCGACAAAACCTTGCTGGGACGCGACTGGTATCGCAACGAAGTGCCACGCAATCTGGCGGCGATCATCGCCAATGAACGCGATTATCGCCGCAAGCAGCAGCCCGATCCGCAGGTGCAGTCAGAACGTATCACGCGTCGCGCCATCGCGGCAGGTACCTCATTTATTCGCACCCATGTTGATATTGATAACGAAATCGGTCTGGCGAATCTGGAAGGCGTGCTGGAAACACGGCGTCGGCTGGCCGATCAGGTGGATATTGAGATAGTGGCGTTTCCGCAAAGCGGCATTTTGCAAAGTCCCGGCACTGAAGTGCTGTTGGATCGCGCGCTGCAAATGGGCGCCGAGCTAGTGGGCGGTTTAGATCCCTGTTCATACGATAAAGATCCGGTACGCCATCTGCAGATCATCTTCGAGCTGGCGGTTCGTCACGGCAAAAAAGTGGATATTCATCTGCACGAACGCGGTGAACTGGGCGCGTTTAGCCTTGAGTTGCTGATTGATTTTACCCGCCGTTATCAGATGCATAATCGCGTCACGCTCAGCCACGGCTTCTGTCTCGGCATGGTCGAACCGGCGCGCCAACAACAGTTTGCCGAAGAGATGGCGGAGCTGGGAATGTCGGTTGCAACAACCGCGCCGGCGGATATCGCGGTTCCGCCTTATGAATTGCTCACCGACGCGGGCGTGGCATTTTGCGCCGGTAATGACGGCGTGCGCGATACCTGGAGCCCTTACGGCAGCGGCGATATGTTGCAACGCGCCGTCACCATGGGGCTGCGCTATCGCTGGCGTCAGGATCGCCAGATTATGCGCGCGGCGCACACCATTACCTTTGGCGGTGCCCGCGTGATGACGCTGGACAATTATGGTTTGCAGCCCGGCAATCGCGCCGATTTGGTGTTGATTCCCGGCCGTAGCATGGTGGAAGCGCTGGTGGAGTTGCCGCGCGACCGTAAGGTATTCAAAGGCGGCAAACTGATCGCCGCTGACGGGGAGTGCCTGTTCTGATGAGCGAAAAAGTAACCCGACTGCGCGCCGCGTGGGTGGTGGGCTATCGAGATGGCGATCACTGCCTGCTGGCGGATGGCGAAGTGGTGTGGCAGGGCGAACGCATTGCAACCATGTGCAGGCGGCGCTGCAGCGCATGGCGTTGCAACACATCGTCACCATCGAACCTAATGTCGGCGCCATTGTTGAGCAGCCATCAGCCACCACCGCGCGTGAGATCTTCACGGCTCGCCATGCCATTGAATCGGCCATAATTGCCTGCATTACACCGCAAAAAATGGCGGCGTTTGCCGTGCAATTGCAGCAGCAACAAAAAGAAGAACATGAAGCGATTAACAGCCAGGAACGACAGCGGGTGGTGTATCAGCTTGGCGCGTTTCATCTGCTGCTGGGCAAAATTGCCGACAACAAAGTGCTGGAAGATATTCTCAATAATTTGATGGTGTTAAGTTCGTTAATTGTGATGCTGTATCAGCGCAATGAGATGCCGGTTTGTCAGTGCGACGAGCATCAGCACATCATTGATGAACTGATTGCCGGCAATACCGCTAAAGCGCAGCAGCTGATGCGCGATCATCTTATTGAGCTGGAGCAGCAGCTGGATATTTCTGAAGCGTCACCGTATGCCATGACGCTGGTGCAGGCTCTTCATAAAGCGGAGGAATAATGGAATTAGAAACAACCCGACTGCGGCTGGAACCCTTTGAACTCGCGCATTTTGACGGACTGCGGGCGATGGAAAACGACCCGGAAATTATGCGTTATATCAGTAATGGCGTGGTTAAAACGCCAGAAGAAACCCTGGCGAGTATTGAACGCGTTCAATCGCGTTGGCAGCAATATGGTTTTTCCTGGTGGGCGATGCGGGAAAAAGCGTCTGGCGAAATCGTTGGTGCGTGCTGCCTGCAGCATTTAGCCAATCAGGATGGCGCGCCGTTGGAAATAGGCTGGCGTCTTAATGCTAATTATCACGGTAAAGGTTTTGCCACAGAAGCCGCGCAGGCGATGGTTAAGTTTGCGGTCGAACATGTCGGGGTTAACTATCTGGTCGCGGTGGCCGATCCTGAAAATGCCGCATCGCAAAAGGTGATGCAGCGGCTGGGCATGACCTACAAAGCGATTGAGCAACACTACGATGTGCCTTGCGTGGTGTATGAGCTGCATATTTAGGCATTCATGAACAAGTGCCAGCAACAATTTATGACATATTCCTGTTTTGGTGATTTCACAGGAATGGAATATGGAACAGCACGATATTGGTTTTAGCCACATAGCGCTGCAAGTGAGAAATTTAGAACGCAGCATCGACTTCTATCAACGTTACGCAGGGATGCAGGTGATCCATGAGCGTGAACCCGGCATTGCAGAAGCGCAAAAAGTCGCATGGCTTTCTGATTTGACGCGTCCGTTTGCGCTGGTGCTGGTGCAATCTCAAACCACGGTGGATACTCCTTTAGGGCCGTTTGGTCACATTGGCGTTGCGTGCGACAGCAAAGAAGAGATTGATGCCAAAGTTATTTTGGCAGAACGCGAAGGCGTGTTACGCCGACCCGCGCAGCAATCATCCGCGCCAGTAGGCTATTGGGCATTTTTCGCCGATCCAGATGGCAACACGCTTGAGCTTTCATACGGCCAGCAGATTGGCCTTGAGATTATTACCAGCCGCCTTAATGCGGATGTTTGATCAGAAGCGTCACTCGAAAGGGTGACGGTTGATATCGGGATTAGGTGAGGTTTTGGTGCGCGTTCAGATACTTCATTTAACATAATATACATTATACGCCCTTTAGATGTGGCGGCTAAATTCAGATGTCGTCTCTGAATTAGCTTTAAATCCCCACAAGCTCGGCATCATTCAACCACACTCTGTTAAAGCGTGAAACAGCTCGTTCTCTTGAACGTACCGCTCGTCAGGTGCTGCGGGTTTTCTGGATGATGACCGGAGAGAATCGCCCTACGGTTATTTCCTGATACTGACTAATTCACGAAGTGTTGCTGGCTCGAATTCAGGAAATGCCACAAAGATGTCGTCACCTTTCATGTCATAAATTTGCTGGAAATAAGATTTTGCACCATCTCCCGCACCCAGCGCATAAAGTGCACGCGCGAGCGTCATTCGAGAAAGAATCTGGTTTTGTTGCGCTTCCCATTCAAGGGCTTCTTTTGCTGCCTCAATGGCTTCTAGATAGCGCTGACATTGGATTAATACCGCGCCGTAGCCGCTCATAATCCAATAATAGATATCATTATCTCGCAAATGCGCTTTAGCGACTTCAGCTGCAGCAGCCCATGAACAGGCTGCTGCCTCTTTTTCACCCAGCGTATCCAACGAAATACCCTGATTGGCTAAATCGAAGGCTTTTTCTTGCCAGCTTTTATGGTGGAACTCCATGTCATCGCCTCTTTTATCGTAGGAATAAACAGAATCTCCTATGTAGCATAAATGCGTTATTAATGAAGTTCCTTATTTAGGCGTGGAAGTATTAATTAACGGCTCACTTCATGTCCAATCAAACCACCGATTGCCGCACCGCCCAGCGTACCAAAGGTGCTGCCACCGGTAAGCACCGCCCCACCTACCGCACCAACACCAGCACCAATCGCGGTATTTCTGCCACGATGCGACATGCCACAAGCGGTAACAGAAAACATAACCAGCACCACAATAGCGATATTACAGCTGCGTTTTAAAAGCATACAAAGCCTCACTGCCATGAATAGATGGCATGCAAAAGTTGTTTATTTGATTGTTGTTAAAATACCCAATCTGTTGTGACTGGCACTGCTCGTCGGCGTGAATTTAAGGTGTTTTACGCTGAGGTGGAAGGTAAAAATTCCTATTTGGTGCTGGTACTAGCGAGGCGGCGAGAAAGTCACCGCCTCATCAGATTATGAGGCCGTCCGCTTTACGCGCGCCACCGTTCTCACCATCGCCAACGTGGCAACAATCACTAGTAAGCCACCCACCATCGCCATGGCTTTAAAACCAAGATGTTTAAACATCATTAGGCCGATAATCCCGCCAATCAGGAAAGAGAAAATGGTAGTCAGATGCGTCCACAGCTGACGTTTCTGGCCCGAAAGTTGTTTCGACGGATCGCGGCGGAACAGCGCCGCTAATACTGATGCCAGTGAAATCCCGGCATCGGTTAAGGTGCCGGTAATATGGGTTGAGCGCACGCGGCCATTGGATAACTGCGTTGAGGTTGAATTATGTACGCCCATCAGGAAGCCGAGAATAACAATAACCTCCCGGTTATTGGCCGATGAATAAAAGAACATTTCAAACAGCGATAACGCGATTAAGGCCAGCCCTTCAACCCACAATATTTGGCAGAATATAATACGATTGCCATTGGCTAATCCGCTGATCACCACCATTCTCGCCGTGACTGCACCACAAACAAAGGCAAACAGGATGGTGGCTAAAAAGGTGATATCTCGGAAGTTAACGTTCGACACTTCACTGGATAATTGTGAGGTATTACCTGACATGTGTGAGGGGAAAAAGCCAAACGCCCCCAAAGCGATCGCATTGAGCACGCCGGCTGCGGTGGCGAGCCACATTGCCAGATTCCTGTCCTCATCGTGCGTTCGTGTGCGCTTAAGTTTAATCAGCATCAGATACCTCATCATTCTGAACCAGGGCCGAATATTAAACATAGAGCACTACGGCGCGTTCATGACCAGGAAATTCCCGAATAAGACGCTGAACATATTAAAGAAAGTAAAAAAATCAACGAGGCGGGAATATATTTAAATTAATGTAAAGATTGGCATACCATATATCTCCAGGTCGCCATTTAGAGGGACCCTCTTTTTACGAATCAACCGAATGATTTATTTTCATTGGGGCGACCACCACATTTACACCTAAATCCTGCATACGACGTAAAATAGGTACCGGCGTGCCCTGATTGACAATCACCACATCGAATTCACTGAGATGCGCAAAGCGGTGCAGCGCGCGACGTTCAAACTTGGTGTTATCCATCATCAGAATGCGCTTCTGTGCGGCGTCAAACATCGCGCGTTTGGTTTCCACCGTTTCAGCAGATTGATGGAACACCGCATCGTCGATAATCGCAGACATGCTGACGAAGAACACGTCGGCGCGCAGGCTGGCAATTTCATCCCGCGTCATACGGCCCATAAACGCATTGCACCAGTGATAGAACTGTCCGCCTAAGCCCATCAACGTGATATCGCGGCCGTTGCGTAGCTCGTTCATCAAGGTCAGTGAATTGGTGATTACCGTTAGCGGCGCGCGTGCGGAGAGTAACCGCGCCATCTGTAGCACGGTGGTGGAATCATCGAGGAAAATCGCCTGGCCCGGTTCGAGATAGGTGGCGGCGACATCGGCAATCGCCTGCTTCTCTTCCAGTTGACGCGTGGCGCGGTAGATATCGCTGGATTCAACCAGGCTGGTTGGCGTCGCAGAGACCACGCCGCGCGATTTATGCAGCAGTCCGCGTTCGACCATCTCGTCAATATCACGATGCGCGGTCATCAAACTGATGCCGAAGCGATCGGTGATATCTTCGATGCGAATCGCCCCTTCAGCCATCACCGCTTCGGCGATTAACTGGCGACGGGCGAGCTGGCGCGCCTGACGGCTATCGCTGGGTAGGGTTTCGGCCATAAATACGCCAAGGGAAGAGTCCTGCGGGTTGTGGGCCATATTTCATCCGGGAAAGTGAAGCGGAAAGCGGGTTCGGCACTCATTACAGCGTTTAAAATGGGTTTTGGCAAATTGTCCGGATCGTATATTCATGTCGTTATAATCAGGTCGCCATAAATGGCGACCCTACGTGATTTTGGTTATTTACTGCTTCAACACAAACGGTGAAGCAAAGTTACCGGCGTTCTCTTTGGTGATCAGAATGCAGTCAAACAGCTGCTTCTCCGATGCCGCACCGGTTTTCCCGGTTTTCAGGAAGCTATCCGCCTGCTCTACCGCTTTCTGCGCGAACTGCGCTACCGGCTGCATCACGGTGTAAGCCAGCGTACCGGCTTTCACCGCGTCGACCGCATCCGGTGAACCGTCAAAACCGCCGACTTTGATCTGATTCAGCTTGCCCGCTTCTTTCAATGCAGCGATCGCGCCCAGCGCCATTTCATCATTACCGCTGATCACGCCTTTGATATTGGGATTGGCCTGCAGCAGCGACTGCATTTTGTTGAAGCCTTGAGTGCGATCCCAGTTAGCCACTTCCTGGCCGACTTTCTTCAGCGTAGGGTATTGCGTCAGCACGGTGTCGAAGCCATTGGCGCGGGTGGCGGCGTTATTATCTGACGGCGGGCCAACCAGCTCGACATAGTTCGCGGTATCGCCCACCTGCTTCACCCACTCCATCGCGCCAACCGCCGCGCCCTGCGCGTTGTTGGATACTAGCTGCGCTTTGGCGAGGCCGCTCTGATTCAGTTCGGCGTTGATGATAAACACCGGAATATTGGCGGCGATGGCTTTTTTCACCGAGCCGACCGAGCCATCGGCGTTAGCCGGGTCGAGAATAATCGCTTTCGATTTATTAGTGATCGCCGTATCAATCAGCTGGCTTTCAGTATTGGTATCGCCTTTGTGCGCACTGACTTTGGCGCTGTAGCCCAGCTTTTCAGCGGCTTTCTGCGCCACCTGACCTTCCGTAAGCCAATAAGGGTTGGAAGGATCGTTAACGATGATGGTCATTAACCCGTTATCTGCCCAGGTGGGTGCAGCAAAAGTGGTGATGGCCATAGCCGCGGCCGCGATGAAGAGACGTTTAGTAAACATAGTTGGTGCTCCGTTATTATATGGGGTACAGGTTTTACGGATATCCGCGCGCTGCTGAAACCGCGCGCGTGAGTTAGCGAGCGCGCCGTCCGTATTGCAAAGTGTTGAGCAATACCGCCAGCACGATCACGGCACCAGTGAACACCGTCTGCCAGTAAGCAGAGACGCCGATAATCACCAGGCCATCAGAGAGAAAACCAATCACGAACGCGCCAAGCAGCGTACCGCGCACGTTGCCGCGTCCACCGGTCAGCGCCGCGCCACCGATCACCACCGCCGCAATGGCGGTCAGTTCATAGGTGGTACCGGCGGTTGGGCCCGCCGAGGTGAGCTGTGAGGAGAGCACCAGCCCGGCAAGTGCGGCGCAGACGCCAGACAACACATAGACGCTGATTTTGATGCGCTTCACCGGCACGCCCGACAGATCGGCCGCGCGTTCGTTGCCACCCGACGCGTACAGCCAGCGGCCAAACGCCGAGCGGCTGAGCAGGAAACCACACGCCAGCGCCACCACACCCAGCACCAGCACGCCAACCGGGATATTGAAGATGCGATTAAAGCCGAGCCAGTCGAAGCCGGTATTTCCCAGCGCTTCGCTGCCTGAGAGTTTGTTGTAAGTGAGGCCGTTAGTAATCAGCAGCGCAATGCCGCGCGCCACATACATGGTGCCAAGCGTGGCGACGAATGCCGGGACGCGGAACCAGGCGATCAGTACGCCGTTGACTAATCCCACCAGCGCGCCGACCACCAGCGTCAAAATCGCCACCGCCCACACCGGCAAATAGAGCACCACGCCGAGCGCTTCGAGGTTGATGCCCTGCATCATAAATCCGGCCATTACCCCGGCGAGACCAAGCGTAGAGCCCACTGATAAATCAATGCCGCCGTTGAGGATCACTAACAGCATGCCGATCGCCGGCAGACCGAAAATCGCCACGTGCGATGCCATGGTGAGGAAGTTTGCGCCGGTAAAGTAGTTAGGCGACAACATGGAGAAGGTGGCGATAATCACCAGCAGCGCGATGAACGCGCGCCCTTCCAGCAGCAGGCGCGCCACATTCAGCTGCTTGTCGCCTTTTTTCTTAGTTATCACCGGCGGCGTGTCCAGCGTTTGTGTTCTGTCAGTCATACCTTTTGCTCCACTTTTCATGTCATGCCACCAGAGACTCGCCTGAAGCGGCCATAATGCGTTCTTTACTGACGCTTGCGTCGAAGATGGCGGAGATGCGCCCTTTGCTCATCACCACAATGCGATGAGCAATACTCAGGCATTCGCCCACTTCCGAGGTGGTATACACCACCGCCAGCCCCTTTTTGGCGTTCTCCGCCAGCAGGCGAAACACTTCCGCTTTGGCACCGATATCGATGCCACGACTCGGCTCATCCAGCAGAATCACTTTGGGACGGGTGGCGAGCATTTTGCCGATCACCACTTTTTGTTGATTGCCGCCGGAGAGCGATCCAATCGCCGCATCGCCACCGGCGGTTTTCACCGTCACGTTACGAATGCTGTCGTTGACCAGCTGTTTTTCCCGGCTTCTGGAGAGCACCAGCCCGCGCACAAAGTCGCCGATGCTGGCCAGCGACAGGTTTTCCCCCACCGACATAGTTTGTACCAGGCCATCGCGCTGCCGATCTTCCGGCACAAGCGCCAGCCCGATTTGAATGCGTTGTGAAATGTTCAGCGCGGAGATATCGGTGTCCTGCAACAGAATATGGCCGCTGCTTTGCTGCAGACGTCCGGCGATGCACTCCAGCAACTCGGTGCGCCCCGCGCCCATCAGCCCGTAAATGCAGACGATCTCGCCGGCTTGCACCGCCAGCGATAAGTTGTCCACCAGCCGAATGCCGGTTTTGCTTTTCAGCGTCAGATCTTTCACCGTCAGCGCCGGCAGGCCGAAGTCGTAACCCTGCGGCGGCGATCCCAGATCAAAGTGATCGCCGACCATGTTGCGCACGATCCATTCGAGATCGATCTCTTCGCGTTTGGCATAGGCGGTCATCACGCCATCGCGCAGCACCACCGCACGATCGGTAATCTCCAGCGCCTCTTCGAGATGATGCGAGATATAGACAATCGCGACGCCCTGGCTGGTTAAATCACGGATCACCTGAAACAGCACCGCCACTTCCGCCGCGCTCAGTGCCGAGGTGGGTTCATCCATGATCAGAATCTGCGAATTCACCGACAGCGCGCGGGCAATCTCTACAATCTGCTGCTGTCCCAGACGCAGGTTTTCCACCGGCGTCAGCGGATCGATCTCCTCCTCCAGCGCCGCCATCAGGTGCGCTGTTACGCGCGCCTCTTCGGCATAATCAACGCCGCCCGGCTTCATGATTTCGCGCCCCATAAAGATGTTGTCGCGCACGTTCATATTCGGCGCGAGATTCAGCTCCTGATGGATAATCGAGATGCCACAGTCACGCGCTTCGGTGGCGGATCGAAAGGTCTTCTCCTCGCCGTGTAACAAGATTTCCCCGGTTGTTGGCGTAATCACACCAGACAAAATTTTCATCAGCGTCGATTTGCCCGCGCCGTTTTCACCAAACAGCGTGGTCACTTCGCCACGACGAATTTCGAAATTGACGCCCTTCAGCGCGTGCGTGGAGCCGTACACTTTGCTGACGTTGCGCGCTTGCAGGATCACTTCGCCTTTCAGCAAGGCGGGATTGAGGTTGAACGGTTTCATTTCACCTCCATGCTGACCGGCGTCACCATCCAGTTTTTCGCGTTGAGTAAGCGGAACACGCCAACCACCTGCACGGTTTTACCCGGCAATGCATCGCGGTCCAGCTTGTCGAGCACCGCGCTTTTCATCGCACGATTGATCGCCGAACCGGCATTTTGATACTCGATTTGGTTAGTGAAATCGCCGAACTGAATCTTACCGTTGGCGTCACGCAGATCGGTGCCGGTAATCGCCGGACCGGTTTGCAGCCGCACCTGCATATCTGCCGGTAATCCGTCGATTTTCAGCGGGAAGATGCCCATCTGCCCCGCTTGCACCACGCCGGAGAATTTAACGGCAAACACCGGCAGCGGCGCGCCAACGCCATACTTCTGTACTGCTTCCTGCTGATTGGTTTGCAGCGCATCGGCTAACGTTTTGGCGTCTACCGCGCGTGATGCAACATCCTGCTGAATGGTCGGGAAGGTTTTCTGGCCGTAACTCTCCGGCGAGAAGCCTTGTTCCTGCGCATCCTCGGCGGAACCCATTTTTACCACCTTGGTGTCGAGCGCCATCGCCGCGATCACCGCGATCACCACCACACCGAGGGTGGCGTAGCGCCGCACGCGCTTACGGGAGATTTGCTGGGCCTGAATTGAGACATCGGACATAACGAGACCTCTCACTGACATCAGCTGCGATAATCGCGCCGACAATGTTATAAATGTGATAACTTGTGTGATGAGAATTGTGCTGGTGTGACTAAATTGTCAACAGGTGGCGCGCAATTTTTTCAGGAGAGCGATCTGGATCGCTTATTTGATGTCGGCCTCGTCACAAAGCGCATTAAACCCCGCCATATAAGCTTTTTTTCCGTGATGTCTCATTTCTTCTTGTGAGGATTTACCACCTAATCCGTGATCTGCTTCGCTATCCGAAATGAAATTTATTGGTTTTATCGAAAAATAATACAGTTTATATGTTATCTCAGTGAGAAGTGGTGTAAGACATTATTTAGCAAATTCATCACAGCCCATTAACACCTTTCCGGTGATCACGGCGATGAACAGAACTCTTTTTCTTTCGGAGGTGTACGTGGATAGTGGCGATATCATTCTGGGACTGGATTCCGGCACCTCGGTGGTTAAAGCGGTGGCGTTTGATCTGGAAGGCAAGCAACTGGCATGCGCATCGGTGCGTAACCGTTATTACCGCAGCGAAGGCGGCGCAGCGCAGCAGTCAATGAGCCAAACCTGGCAGGATGCAGTCACCGCGATACGTAAACTGGGCGAGCGCGTCGACAATCTCGCCGCGCGGGTTGTGGCGGTGGCCGTCACCGCCCAGGGCGACGGCAGCTGGCTGGTGGGTGCCAACAATCAGCCGGTCGGCGATGCGTGGATTTGGTTGGACGCACGCGCGGCACTGACGGTTGAAAAACTCAATCAGCATCCGTTAGCTGCCGCACGCTTTAGCGCGACCGGCACCGGACTCAACACCTGTCAGCAGGGATCGCAGCTGGCGCACATGGATCACTTCTACCCCGAACTGTTAGCCCACAGCGAAGTGGCGCTGCACTGCAAGGATTGGCTTTACCTCAATCTCACCGGTATTCGCGCCACCGACCCTTCCGAGGCGAGCTTTACCTTTGGCAACTTCCGCCACCAGCGTTATGACGATCAGGTGATTGCCGCGCTGGGGCTGGAACAGCGTCGTCATCTGCTACCGGAAATTATTGAAGGCACGGAAACCACGCATCCATTAACCGCTGAAGCCGCGCAGGCCACCGGTTTACGGGCCGGCACGCCAATCTGTCTCGGCTATGTCGATATGGCGATGACCGCGCTTGGCGCTGGCGTGCATACCGGTGAAGCCAACACCGCTTGCTCAATTGTTGGATCGACCGGCGTTCATCTGCGCAGCGTCACCATTGATGAGGTGTGGCTGAATCCGGCGCAAACCGGCTACGTGATTCCGCTGCCGTGGCCGGGCTATGTCACCCAGGTGCAAACCAATATGGCATCGACGCTCAATCTCGACTGGCTGCTGAATCTCGCCAGCGATCTGCTCAACAGCTTTGGTTGCGAAATCGATCATGCCCGTTTGGTGGGACATATCGATCGCTGGCTCAACGCGGCCAAACCCGGCAGCCTGCTTTATCACCCTTATATCTCGATTGCCGGTGAGCGCGGACCGTTTGTTAATGCCGAAGCGCGCGCCAGCTTTACCGGCCTGAGTTACACCCACAATTTTGGCGATCTGGTGCGGGCGGTAATCGAAGGCATTGGTTTTGCCGCGCGCGATTGCTATCAGGCGATGGGCAGTTTACCGGGGGAAATCCGGTTAACCGGCGGCGCAGTGCGTTCGCAGCCGTTACGCCAGATTTTGTCGGCCTGCATTGGGGCGCCGGTGCGCATCAGCCAGCGCGACGAAGCCGGTGCGGCCGGTACCGCGATGATGGCGGCGGTAGCGATTGGCGCGTATCCGTCGATGGAGAGCTGCGTCAAAACCTGGGTGATGCCGCTGCTGGATGCGCCCGAAGCACCGGCCAGCGAACTGAGGCAGCGCTACAACCAGCTGTTCCCCACCTATCAGCAGATGCGTAACGATCTTCCTGCCGCCTGGCACGCGCTAAAACAGTTTTAAGGAGTAAATCATGAGTGAACACATGCTGGATCTATTTGTGATTGGCGGCGGTATCAACGGTGCGGGTATCGCGCGTGACGCCGCCGGTCGCGGCTTGTCGGTGATGATGTGTGAGAAAGATGACCTCGCGCAGGGCACCTCATCGCGCTCCGGCAAGCTGGTGCACGGCGGCCTGCGTTATCTGGAGTATTACGAGTTTCGTCTGGTGCGTGAGGCGCTGATCGAGCGCGAAGTACTGCTCAACGCCGCGCCGCATATCATCTGGCCGATGCGCTTTGTGTTGCCGCATAGCCCAACCGATCGTCCGGCGTGGCTGGTGCGCCTCGGCCTGTTTCTCTATGACCACCTTGGCGGCCGTCAGAAACTGCCGGGCACGCGTTCGCTGGATTTACGCCGCGATCCCGAAGGTGCGCCGCTGCTGGACAGCTACAGCAAAGGATTCGAGTACTCCGATTGCTGGGTGGATGATGCGCGGCTGGTGATGCTGAATGCGCTGGATGCCGCCGAGCGTGGCGCTACCATTCTGCCGCGCACCCGCTGCGTGGCGGCAACACGTCACAACGGCAAATGGGAAATCACCCTGCAGGATGTCAGCGGTACCTCGCGCACCGTGTTTGCCAAAGTGCTGGTCAACGCCGCCGGGCCGTGGGTGCTGGATATCGTTAATCAGGTGACGCACACCAAAAGCAGTCGCAACGTGCGGCTGGTCAAAGGCTCGCACATCATCGTGCCGAAATTCTGGGAAGGTCAGCAGGCGTATCTGGTGCAGAACACCGACAAGCGGGTGATTTTTATCAATCCGTATGAGGGCGATAAAGCGCTGATCGGCACCACCGATATTCCGTGGCAGGGCAAAGCGGAAGCGGTCACCGCCGACGACAGCGAGCAGCAATACCTGATCGATGTGGTGAATCGCTACTTCAAGGTGAAACTGCGCGCCAGCGATGTGATCACGCGCTTCTCCGGCGTGCGTCCGCTGTTTGATGACGGCAAAGGCAATCCATCGGCGGTGACGCGTGATTACGTGTTTGACCTCGACGATCAGCAAAACGCCCCGCTGCTGCATGTGTTTGGCGGCAAGATCACCACCTTCCGCAAGCTGGCTGAACACGCCATTCAGAAGCTGGCACCGTTCTTTCCCAACATGGGAGCGGACTGGACGCGGGGCGCCACCTTACCAGGCGGCGATATGCCACACGCCGATTTCGACAGCTTCTTAGAGCAGGTTAAAGCGCGCTGGCCGTGGCTGCCGCAGCCGCTGCGCAAACACTATGCGCGGCTCTATGGCACGCGTATCGATAAGTTGATTGGTCATGCCAATGCGCTGGGCGAACTTGGCCGTCACTTTGGTGGGCAACTGTATGAAGCTGAGGTGCGTTATTTGGTGGAAAACGAGTGGGCGCAGCAGGCTGAAGATGTGTTGTGGCGTCGCACCAAGCATAAATTGCACCTCGATGAGGCTCAGCAACAGGCTTTCACTCAGTGGTTCAACGCCACCTTTGCTGCTCCCGTACCGCTGCGTGCGCATGCCGGATAAGAGGTGAATCATGCCGTTAACACTGTCACTGAATACCAATCCGCTGGTGAATCGCTTTGCCGAACCGCAGGATTTGATTCACACCGTGGCGCAGCAGATCCGCATTCGTGATGTGCAGCTCACCCATGAATTCATCAATCCCGGCTGGCCCGCTGCGACCATCACGCGCATGACGCGCCGCATGCAGCAGGCGCTGCGCACCACCGGCGTGCGCGTGACCTCCGGCATGACCGGGCCGTATGGCCGCCTCAACCATTTTGGCCATCCTGATGTTGAAGTGCGCCGCTATTACGTCGACTGGTTTAAAACCTTCGCCGATATCACCGCCGAACTGGGTGGCGATTCGGTGGGATCGCAGTTCGCCATCTTTACTCAGCAGGATTTCAACGATGTTGCGCGCCGCGACGCACTGATCGATATCGCCATTGATTGCTGGGCCGACGTTGCCGAACACGCCAAAGCCGCCGGACTGAAATACCTGTTTTGGGAGCCGATGAGCGTCGGCCGCGAGTTTGGTGAAACCATTCCTGCCTGTTTAGCGCTGCAGCAGCGTTTGAGCGAAGCCTCGATGGCGCTGCCGATGTGGATGATGGCGGATATCGATCACGGTGATGTTACCTCCGCCGATCCGCGCGATTACGACCCCTATGCGTGGGCCGAAGCGGTGCCGCGTTATTCTCCGATTATCCATATTAAACAGAGCATGCTGGATAAAGGCGGACACAGACCTTTTACATTGCAGTACAATGCCGGCGGCCGCATACAGCCGCAGCCGCTGCTGGACGCGCTGGCGCGCGGCGGTGCGCAGGATAATGAGATCTGCCTTGAACTGAGCTTTAAAGAGCGCGAGCCAACCGACAGCAAGGTGGTAGCCGAGATCGCCGAAAGCGTCGCCTTCTGGGCCGGACATATTGATACCGGCGTGCAGGATCTGCATTTGGCGGAGTGAGGTGCGCATTTCCCCTCACCCTAACCCTCTCCCGCAAGCGGGCGAGGGAACTGTCCGCGCAGGCTGCTCGATCGGCTCCTTCTCCCGCCTGCGGGAGAAGGTTGGGATGAGGGCCAAAGTGCACATTTTAAACCAAAGGACAACCCATGAAACCGGCACCAACCTCGACTGAACGCGACGAATCTCTGGCGCTGCGCGCCGCCTGGCTTCATTACGTCGGCGGTTTGACGCAGGCGGAAGTGGCGAAACGACTCGGGCTGCCATCGGTGAAAACGCACCGCATGATTGCGCGCATGGTGGCGGAAGGCGCGGTGAAGGTGTCTATCGATGGCGATATTGTCGCCTGCGTTGCGTTAGAAGATCGGCTGCGGGCGAAATTCGCGCTTAACTTCTGTCATGTCGCGCCTGACCTTGGTGAAGAAGGTTTGCCGGTACGTGCGCTGGGCATGGCGGGCGCGGATTATCTGCGTAATCTGCTCATCGCGTCGCCTTCTACCACGCTAGGTCTGGGACACGGCCGCACCCTTTCCGCCGCCATCCACCAATTACCGCGTATCGATGCGCCGCACATGCGCTTTGTCTCGCTGCTCGGCTGTTTAACTCGCAACTACGCGCTCAATCCCCACGACGTCATGCATCGCATCGCCGAGAAAACCGGTGCGCAGGCTTACATGATGCCCGTGCCTTTCTTTGCGAATACTCAGGAAGATCGTGAAGTGTTGCTGGCGCAGCGCGGCGTGAGCGAGGTATTTGCCATGGCGGCGCAGAGTGAAGTCAAACTGGTGGGCATTGGCACCGTGGAACCCGCCGCTCAACTGGTTGAAGCCGGCATGATTGATGAAGCGGAGATCAATGATATCTCCTCATCCGGCGCTGTCGGCGAACTGCTGGGCCACTTCTTCGATGCCAATGGGCAGATGATTCACACCAACCTGACGGCACGCACCTTGTCGGTGGATCTCGATCTTTCGCATCGCGCAGAGATTGTCGCCCTGGCGGGCGGCGCCAGTAAAGTTGCAGCGATCCGCGCCGTGCTGGCCAGCGGTCTGGTGACCGGTTTGATCACGGATGAATTGACGGCGCAGGAATTGGTGGGTTAAAAAAAGAATAGTTAGATGTTCTCTTTATAGTACCAATGATTCTTATTGGTACTATAAAGAGAACATCCGCGCCAGCATGCAGCATTGGAAAAAACATACGCTTATGTTTAAAATGTTCCACATAGAGTACATATAACCCTTATTGGTACCATGCATGGAACAGATGATGACCTCTTTCACTTCACCTACCTCACGTTATGCGCAGGAAGCGATTGCCTTATTGGCTTCCTTGATTCGTGCTGAACGTATTGAGAAGCAAATTCCGGTATCCGCATTGGCTGAAAGAGCTGGCATTTCGCGTGGGACTTTACATCGTATTGAGCAAGGCGATGTGAAATGTCAGATTGGCAGTTATTTTGAGATTGCGGCCATCCTGGATATTCCCCTGTTTGATACAGAGGTGAGTTTGCCCTCATTGGTCAGTCATCGAAATCGTGTTGAGGAAAAGCTAAAGCTGTTACCTAAACACACCAGCAAAATAAAGAGCAGCAGGAAGGTGAAGGATGACTTCTGAAGCGCGTTTAAGAGACGCTTACGTATGGATATGGCTTCCAGGTGAGATATCGCCAGTGGTGGCGGGCAGGATAGAGGCTGAAGGCGATACGCTGTTTTTCAACTATGGTCGTAGTTATCTACAGCGAGAAAACCGCATCCCGCTCAATCCCAATGAACTTCCTCTGCAGACTGGCGTTATACCGCCGCTGAATGGGTTAAAGATTGCGGGCTGTATTCGTGATAGCGCGCCTGATGCCTGGGGACGACGTGTCATTATCAACCGTCGAATGGGACGGAAAGGTGCCAACGTCGATACCGGAATACTCGATGAGCTAACGTATCTCATCGAGTCTGGTTCAGATCGCATTGGTGCCCTGGATTTCCAGCACTCGGCAACGGAGTACATTCCGCGATCGGCTGCGAATGTCACCCTTCATGAATTACTGGAGTCTGCTGATCGGGTCGAAAAAGGCGTGCCGTTAACACCTGAATTGGATCAGGCGCTTTTCCATGGGACGTCGATCGGTGGCGCGCGGCCCAAAGCGCTGATCGAGGCTGAGGGAAAAAAATACATTGCTAAATTTTCTGCCAGTGCGGATATCTGGAATGTAGTAAAAGGCGAATTCCTGGCGATGCGATTGGCGCAGTTGGCAGGTTTGCATGTCGCCCCGGTCAAGTTAGTCAAAGCAGCTGGACGCGATGTGATCATGATCGAGCGTTTCGACCGCGAACAAAAAGCTGATGGATGGACACGAAAAGTAATGCTTTCGGCGCTGACCTTGTTTGAACTCGACGATATGCTGGCGCGCTATGCCAGTTACGAAACACTCGCTGAAATTATTCGACAGCGATTTGCGTCGCCCAAAGAGACTTTGCTGGAACTGTATAAACGGCTTTGCTTCAATATTCTCTGCGGCAATACCGATGACCATGCCCGCAATCATGCTGCATTCTGGGATGGTAAAAGCTTCAGTCTTACGCCTGCTTATGATATTTGCCCGCAGGGCCGCGCTGGCAACGAAGCCTCGCAGGCGATGCTGATAAGCGGCAACAATAATTTAAGTCGCATGAGCAGCTGCCTGGATGCAGCTCACCACTTTGCTTTGAGCCGCACTGACGCGCATACGCATTTCATGATGTTAAAAACGGCTATCGAAACCTATTGGCATCATGTTTGTGATGAAGCCGAATTGAGCCAGGTGGATCGGGAAAGTCTGTGGAACAGGCAATTCATCAATCCTTTTTCACTTGAATAACTGATCGCGTAAATTAAACCAAACTTACTTCCACGCCCATCTCACGCAGCGTTTTTAGATAGCTCGCCTCCAGTTCGGCATCGGTGATCAGCTGTTTAAACGGCTGAAGCGGTGCCAGCGCAAAAGGATGAATCTGGCCAAACTTTGAGGAATCCGTCAACGCGATGGTGTGCGTGGGTTTTTCCATGATGGCGTTAACTACGTCACAGCGCAGCATATCGCGGCCGGTAAAGCCGGTGACGGCATCCCAGCCATCAATGCCGATGAACGCCTTGTGGAAATTGAGGTGCTGAATACACAAACGCGTCAGCGGCCCCACCACCGATTCACTGCTTTTTTGAAACAGGCCGCCGAGGATGATCACATCGCCGCCCTTTTCACGCAGCAATCCGGCGATGTAATGGCTCACGGTAATGATGGTGATGTCGTTGCGTTCACTCAGTTCACGCGCCAGCAAGGCGTTGGTGCTGCCGCCTTCGATAAACACCGTTTCACCGCTGTTCACCAGCGACGCTGCGTATTCGGCCAGACGCTTTTTCACGCCGAAGCGGGTTTGCATACGTGCGCCGACGTCATCACTTTCTGGCGCCACGGCGGAACCGTGCACGCGGCGCAGAAAGCCGCCTTTCTCGAGGAGATTGAGATCCTGACGCACGGTCACTTCCGAGACGCCGGTGGTGTGCGCCAGCTCATTAACGCTGACGCTGCCGCGCTCGCTAACCAATTGGATAATCTGCTGATGACGTGCGTTCATAACACCCGCTACTGTGAAGTTTTTGCCAAGCTTACCAGAAATTTAGCCCAATCCGAGACTGCGGCGACCGTTGATATTTAACGCATCGAGGGTGAAGCGATCGCGCCACTGCGTTTCGTAATCCTCCTGCGGGAAATCACTCGGCGATGCACCGGTGGCCAGCGCTTGCGCCACTTTGGTCGCGTAGGCGGCATTTTTCTCGCACAGCGGCGCGGCGGGAATGTACATCACATTGCCCCAGCCTTGCTGATCGTCTACTGGCGCAACCGAATGGATCACATCGCAGTGCCACCATACCGAATCGCCAGCCTGCAGCGCAGGAATCGAACACAAGCCGTCAATCAGTTCCGGATGCCACTGCGCCGATACCGGCAACACTTTGCCCGGCGCGACGCCGCACAACTCATCTTCCGGCACATCTTTCAGCAACGGACGCAGCAACAAATAGGCCATCGCTTCCGGCACCGGCACCACATGCAGCAAGCCCTGACCAATCTGCATATCCGACAGCGCAGTCCAGCCCTGAAAAGTCCGGAATACCGAGCACTTGGTGGTGGTGCCCGATTGATACTCATTCACTTCTGTGCGATGCGCCGCATCCCAGGGATCGTATTGATCAAACTGGTTGGTGAATATTTTGCTGAACACCTGCTGATACGCTGGCAATAACCAACGCTCCAGCGCGCCTGAATCGGTGTGTGCGCCGAGACCTTTGGAGGTGGTGCCCGGCAAGCGGCGACGAATACGATCGGGATAAATAATGCTGACGTCAGGTTCAAACCAGCGTGTGCCGCGTGACTCGAACGTCCACAAGCGATTGAGGAAAGATTGCGTCTGGGCCATGGCATCGCTTTGGCGCGCTGACATCTGCGCATCGCTCCAGTAAATCGGGTAGATTTCCGGACGGGACGCATCAAGGTTGCCGAAGAAGTTATCGCCCGGCCCTTTATAGACATTGTCGAAATCGTTGTCATCGAGGTACGTGAGCATCGACTCATCCCACGCCAGCGCCTGTTCGCGCGGGAAAGTTTGCTTCACCACCACACAACCGCGTCGACGGATATGATCCTTCACCTCATCACTGATGCGTCCCGCCGCAATATCCTGCTGGCTGACCTGCGGCCACGCGCTGCCGTTTTGCGCCTCTTCCGCACGAGCGGCGGCAATTTCGCTGACGATTTTGCTTCTGACTTGTTCAAACAGACCTTCGACATCTCCGATCTGCTCTCTCAGCACGCTTTTCATCAGACGAACGTTTTGTTTGAAATCATCAGGTTGTTGCAATGAAGTGAAAGTATTATTCATGACATGCTCCGATTCGTTAACTTGCGTATTTCATTCGAAACTAAATTACACTTCATTCATAACAAATGCGCAGCAATAAACAATGCCACAACCGCCGAATCCGGAAGTTGATCACATTAAGAATGAAAAATAGCTTTCAGGTGAAAGTGGCGACGAGTTGAACGCCACCACTCAACGATCAGGATTTTGACGTTTTCGATAGTGCTTGCAGAATGGCATCGACGCACTGCTGCGCCGAGAGCATTGCGCTATCCAAGTTGCCAGCCCTTAATCTCTCCTTACCGCTTCTCACCCTGTAATTGGATAACGCCTTCGCTTAATACAGATCCGTCAGTCTTCCAAAGACCAGTTAAGTGACCAGCCTCTCAACTCTTATTCCTTCTATTAACAATTCCTTCACCTTTCGTCCTCCAGCACAGCTCCAGCGACTACGATCTCATCCTGGCGTACTGGAACTGGAGCATCTCATGGATAACATTAAAACCCGCGAACAACGCCTGAGCGCTCTGCGCCTGCGGTCGTCGACACCGGTGTTGATTGTCGGCGGCGGCATCAACGGCATCAGTACATTTCGCGAACTGGCATTGCAGGGCATTCCGGCGATTCTGGTGGAAAAAGGCGACTGGTGCCAGGCCGCCAGCGGTGCGCTGTCGCGCATGATTCATGGCGGTTTGCGGTATCTGGAAACCGGTGAGTTCACGCTGGTCAAAGAGTCGGTCACCGAGCGCGATCGACTGCTGAAAAATGCCTCGCATTATGTCTTCCCCTTACGCACCACGGTGCCGATCGATAATCTCGCTGGCGGCTTAGTCAATGCCACGCGCCGTTTTCTACGCCTGAGCGATAAACCGACACGACGTGGTGCGCTGCTGATTAAAACCGGGCTCAGCCTGTATGACATCTACACCCGCCAATACGGATCGATGCCGAAGCATCAGGTGCGCAATGAAGCCGCCACGCGCGATCGTTGGCCGGGATTTGCGCCCTGGGTGAAATACAGCGCCAGCTATTACGATGCCTGGATCAGCGCACCGGAACGACTGGGATTCGAGTTGATTGATGATGCCGAAAAAGCCTGTCCAGAGGCGCTGGCGCTCAATTATTTACAACTGTTCAGCGCTGAGGGAGAAACCGTAATTTTGCAGGATGCGTTGAGCGGCGAGCGCTTCAGCCTGCAACCGCATGTGCTGGTGAATGCCGGTGGCGCCTGGATCGACCAGCTTAACCAACGCATCACCTCCAGCCGCGATCTGCCAAAGCTGATTGGCGGCACCAAAGGATCGCATCTGATCCTCAATCACCCCGAATTGCTGCATATGCTGGATGGCGAAATGGTCTATTTCGAGAACCAGGAAGGCCGCGTCTGCATCATGTTCCCGTGGTTCGGCAAGGTGCTGGTGGGTTCCACCGATATCCGCGTGGATGATCCCGATGCGGTGGTGTGCGAAGAGGAGGAAAAGGATTACATCCTTGAGTCACTGCGTTTCGTCTTTCCGCACATCGCGGTGCCGGATTCCGCCATCGTGTATACCTTCTGTGGCGTGCGTCCGCTGCCCGCCAGCGACGCCAAACTTAATGGCCAAATCTCACGTAATCACTCGTTAGTGGTGTTGCCGGCTGACGCGAATCGCGCCTGGAGCACGCTCTGTTTAGTCGGCGGCAAATGGACTACTTTCCGCCAGTTCGGTGAAGAAGCGGCGGATCGCGTGCTGCGTCTGCTCGGCGAAAAACGTCAGGTATCAACCGGTGATGTGCCGATTGGCGGCGGGCGTGACTTCCCCAAACCTTCAGGACAAACCGCGTGGCTGGCGCAACTGGCGCAGCGTTATGGCGTGCCGCTGCCGCGCGTGATGCAGCTCGCCAAACGTTACGGCAGCCGCGCCCTGCCGCTGCTGGCGCTGATCCAGCAGAACGGCGAGCAAATGTTGCAGCATCACGCCGCCTACAGCGATGTCGAATTACGTTATCTGATTGAGCATGAACAGGTTTATCAGCTGGAGGATTTGCTGGTACGGCGCACCTCGCTGGCAATTTGCGGTGAACTTAGCGCGCCGCTGGTGCAGGAGATTGCCGAGATCATGGCCGCAACGCTCGGCTGGAGCGATAGCGAACGTGCGCAGCAACTGCAGCGTGGCTGCGCCAATCTGGCACGTTTGCACGGACTTACCGGCCTTTACCCCACGGTTTTTCAGGAGGAAACACAACATGTTAGTAACCAATAAAGTGCGCATGCAACGTCTGTTTCAGCACGGTAAATGTCTGGACGTCGCCATCGATCACGGTATCGCCAACGAGCCTGATTTCCTCATTGGCCTGGAGAATATTGCAGATGTGATGGATAACCTGATCGCCGCACAGCCGGATGCGATCCAGGTCAACTACGGTCAGGCCGATCTGCTACAACGTGTGGCGGGACGTAAACCGGCGCTGGTGATGCGCACCGATGTGGGCAATGCCTACAACGCGGCGCGTCACCGGGAAATGTGGGCGGTGCTGCACAATCCTGATGAACCAATCCTTGCCGCGTTGCAGATGGACGCCGCCGCAGTGGTAGTTAATCTCTATCTGATCCCCGATGAACCGGGCATTTTCCGCATGTGCGTTGAAAACATTGGCCGCCTGCGTCAGGCCTGCGATCGCTACGCTATGCCGCTGATGATTGAACCGCTGGTGATGGCTCCCGCCGGGCAAGGCGTAGCTTACGGCTCGCTGGGCGATGTGGAGAAGATTGTGCCGCTGGTACGGCTGGCGCGTGAGTTGGGTGCCGATATTATCAAAGCCGATCCCACGGAGAACGTGGAAGATTTTCATCGCGTGGTGGAAGCAGCGCGCTGTCCCACGCTGGTGCGCGGCGGCGGCAAAGGTGAACTGGCGGGCGTGCTGACCAAAAGCGCCGCGCTGATGGCGCAAGGTGCCAGCGGCATGGTGTATGGCCGCAATGTTTATCAGCACGATAATCCGTCCCGCGTGGTGAAAGCGCTGATGGCGATTATTCATCAGGGCGCCAGCGGCCCGGACGCATTGGAAATCTATCAGCAGGGTTAAGCCTTACCTGCACCGGCGCTTAAGCGGTGCGCCGTCTTCGCCAGTTGCACGGAGTCGGATATGAAGATAGTCGGTATTGATGCCGGAAACACCATGATCAAAGCGGTGCTGTTTGATCTTAGCGGTCGCGTATTGTCGGTGGCCGAGTGCGCGGGAGAAACCCATCGTCCGCAGGAAGGATACGCCGAACGACCGGTGGCGGATATCTGGCATGGCGTCAGCGATGCGGTGAGCCGTTGCCTGCAACAGGCGGGAACGCCAGCCAGCGATGTGATTGCGGTTGGTGCGGCCGGTCACGGTAACGGTTTGTATGCGCTGGATAAGCATCAGCAACCGCTGTTTGGTATTCAGTCTATCGATCATCGCGCTTGTGACACAGTGCACGCGCTGGAAATCAGCGGCGCGGATAAGCACATCTACCCGATTTCGCTGCAAAAACCCTGGCCAGCTGCAACGCCGGTATTAATCCGCTGGATTAAGCAACATCAACCGCAGCGCTGGGCACAAGTCGGCCATTTACTGTTAGCGAAAGACGTTATCGCCCATTTTCTCAGCGGCGCGATCAGCGCTGATTTCTCGGATGCCGCCGGAGCGGGCTTGATTGATTATCGCGCGCGCGGCTACAGCCGTGAATTGATGGCGCTGTACGGCATCGAAGAGGCGCTCGCCCTGCTGCCCGCACTGCGTGAATCCTGCGAGGTGGTTGGCCATGTCACAGACCGTGCTGCCCAGCTCACTGGGCTACCGGCAGGCATTCCGGTGGTGGCGGGCATCTTTGATGTGGTGGCCAGCGCCGTCGGTTCTGGCGTGGTGAACACCGGTGAAGCCTCGATTGTCGCCGGGACGTGGAGCATCAATCAGGTGGTAGTGAATAAACCCGATTATCTGCGTCCGGTATTTATGAACTCCATTATTGAGTCCGATCGCTATATGGCGATTGAGGCCAGCGCCACCTCGGCGGCAAATCTCGACTGGTTCCTGCGCGAATTCGACGACGGTCGCGGCGGTCAAGGCGCGGCGCGCAGCAGCGATAGCGTGGCGCACGTGCAACCCAATGCCCAGCTACCGCTCTATCACCCTTACCTCTATTCCGGACGTAAATCGGAACCGGCCAAAGCCGGATTTTATGGCTTAGGCGGCTGGCATACGCGCGCCGATATGCTGTTCGCGCTGTTTGAAGGCGTGACCTTTGCTCATCGGGCGCATATCGATCGCCTGCGTGCGGCGGGCATTCCTTTTACACAGGCCATTTTGTCGGGCGGGGCGGCGCGCAGTTGCGTCTGGCTGCAGATGTTTGCTGACGTGTTAGACATACCGATTCGCGTTGCGGAGTGCAAAGAAACCGGCGCGCTAGGCGCAGCATTGTGTGCCGGTGTGGGCGTCGGCGCGTGGCGTAATCTCGCCGAGGCCGCGCAGCAGGCGGTGCAGATCAATCCCGGCGCGCTGCTGCCGCGAGCGGATCGCGTTGCGTTTCATGATACGCGTTATCGGGTGTTTAAGAAGCTGGAGCTGGCGATGCGCGAGATGTGGCAGGAAGCCGGTTGATTTTACTGGCTTGATCGTACAAAAAATGACAACCTCTGCGCAGTGATGTACAATTGAACTATCAAAATGTTCAAATGAACATTATTCAGGAGGTTGTTATGACAACTGCATCCCCATTCAATCACGGCAATGCCGCACGCGTCTTCGATCCGACGCTGATTCAGCACGCTCGGAAATCTTTTATGGATCAAATGGGCTTGCCGCGTAATCCGCTGAAAGCACATCAGTTGATCACCGAAGGTCTGGACGTTGGCATCGTTGAACGCGCGGCCACGGTGCTGAAAGCAACGCCATTGGATGTTGCCCAAATGGTCTCGATCGATCGCAATACCTATCGCCGCCGTGAGAAAGCTGGATCGCAACTCTCGGTGGAGCAAGGTGCGCGAGTGTATCAGGTGTTCGAAATTCTGGATGCCGTATTGCAATTATTTGCCGGTGACGTTGACGCTGCCATGCACTGGATGTATCAACCTGCGTTGGCACTGGACGATGCATTGCCAATGGAGATGCTGAGCACGCCTGCGGGCTGTGATGCGGTGTTAACGCTGATTGGTCGCCTGGAACACGGAGTGATTGTGTAATGACGCAACGGAAGGAACCGGATGCTCCCCATCGATTGTTTTATCGTTTAGTGAAAGAAGAGTATGCCAGCGAGGCATTTAGCGGCGCTGGCGCTGAAAAATGGGGCGGACGCTGGAATCCGCCCGGTATTAAGACGGTTTACCTCAGTAGCTCAAAGGCGCTCGCCACGCTGGAACTGGTGGTGCATGCCGGTAAAGCGATGCTGGAGAAGAGCCGATTTGTGATTTTTACCCTGCCGATCCCTGAGAGCGAAATCATGGCGCTGGACAGCAGTAAGCTGCCCAGCGATTGGCAAAAGTATCAGCAGCAGGAAGAGACGCAGGCGATCGGCGCCGCGTTCCTCGATTTGCAAGGCGGCTTACCTTTGCTGTTGACGGTACCCAGCATTTTGACCGGCGAAGACAACGCCATCCTCAATCCCGACCATCCCGCCGCCGCCGCCCTCTTTGCACAAGCCACTTCAGCGCCCTTCACGCTTGATCGCCGGATTAAAGCGTGACGAGCGTTTTCGTAGGGTGCGCAGTCATACCGTCATGCGCACCTGGTCACCATAAATGACGACCCTACAAAGTCGGTTTCGCTAAAGCAAACGCCGCCGTTAAATCAACACGTTGCCAGAATGACTGATCCGCTGTATTGCCAGACAGCGGATAACCGTTTGGCAGCGCGCTTTTCACCATCAGGCTACGAATCTGCGCATCAGACAGCTGCGGCAACGCGGTTTTCAGCAGGATCTCCGCGCCCTGCGGAACTTTGACAGGCGTGTTCTGCACATTGGCTTTTGGCAGGTTGTAACTCATGGTGAAACGATAGAACTGCTTCATCGCTGGTGAACGATAAGGATCGTCCTTGCCATCGCTGCGCGCACACTCAGCCAGCGACGTGCCGCACTCTTTCTCCAGCGCGGCACGCAGTTGATCGCGCGCTTCACTAAACAGCGCCTGATAGCGCGCATCGTTGAGATAGTTTGCCACGTTGCGTTGCGCCACCATGCGCGAACCCATCACATCCAGCGGGTAATGCACGCCCAATACTAAACGCGAATAACCGTAGCGCGCGCCGCGCGTTACCAAGGCTTCAAAACGTTCTGGCACCATTTCGGCCAGCAACAAGGCATCGGTGTAACCGGTGTTGGTATGGCCGCTCGGGAAAGAACCGCCGTCGGCGGTGTAACGCACGTTGTCTGTTACCACCACATCGTCCGGCACCAGATGAATACTGTTGCCCTCACGCAGGAACGGTCGCGGATAGTTAAAGTGCTTTTTCGCCGCGCTGGTGCTGACTTCACTGGCTTTGATCAACGCCGCCGCTTTGCCGATCTCACCTTTATCGTAAGCCGCGAGGAAGGCTTTGCCGAGACGTGGGCCGAGCGCATCAGAGAGGAAATAGAGATAGCTGATCGCTTCCGCATCGGCCAGTGCCTGATGACGCACATTTTGCGTGGCGTTCAGATTGATATTGGTAACGGTGGCCTGGCTGGCATCAAGCACGCTGGCGGGCAACGCGCTAAAGCCGGACAGCAGCGCAATGCCGGCCTGCTGGTTCTCTTTAGTTTTGAAATCGTAGCCGCTGTTTTTCAGCCACTGCTTGTCAGCCTGTTTCGCGGTCTGTTTGGCTTTTTCCAGTTGCTCACGCGTCAGCGTGCTGCTGTCGCCTTGCAGCGCCCGACGTTCAGCCTGTAAAGATTGCTGCTCGAGATCGCTATAAGCGGAGGTGGAACCGGTGGAGGTTAAGCCTGCCAGCGCGGCCGCATCGGGCAGTGAAACCGCATGTGCCTGCTGTGCCAGCAGAAGAACCGTTGCAATCAGTGTGAAGCGGGTTTTCATTATTTTCCCCTGTTATCAAAATATTACCTTGCCGGGGAAACACGCTAGCACTCGGTTATGACAGATTTATTTCACTTAACGACACTGACTGGCACAGTTTTGTACGCAAATTTGTGCTAACGAGCCGCAGCCGCCGTTATTGTCGTTTTTGCACTGTGATTGCTGCACATAGCAGTTCTGCTGACACGCTGAAACATCGCACTTGGCGGCAATCGGCGTCAGTTGGACCATCGGCGCTTTTCGTTCCGGCTGCCATTGGGGTTGTGCCAGCACGCTAATGCTGAACAGCAAGGCTAATGCCATTATCCATTTCATGATTGAGTCCTCGCGGGAAGGGTGTAAAGAGTATGGCTGCTGCGGCGCCAATTACCATGCTGAAACAATCGATTCAACCTTTGTCACAAATTGCCCTTCTACAGTGCATAGATGTGCGCCACTGTAGTGCAGAACAGCAAAGCCAGATGCTGCTGTGCCAATGTAAAATCAAAGAGATAACCGCAAGTCGGCTTCCACGCGAATCTGGTACAAAAGTTGCAGTCTCTTATGCATAGCAAAGGAGACGGATATGAAAGCAATTGTGATTGGCGCGGGCATTGGCGGTATGAGTGCTGCGATTGCGCTGGAGAAAGCGGGTTTTGACACTGCGGTGTTTGAAGCAGTGAAAGAGATGAAGCCGGTGGGTGCGGCGATCTCCATCTGGCCCAACGGCGTAAAATGCCTCAACGCGTTGGGTATGAAAGAGCCGCTGCGCGCGCTGGGTGGCAACATGGCGTTTATGGCCTACAACGATGCGCACAGCGGCAGCACACTCACCCGCTTCAGCATGGAACCGCTGGTGCAACAGGTGGGTGAATATCCTTATCCAGTGGCGCGCGCCGAATTGCAGGCGATGCTCATCGATACCTACGGACGTTCGCGTATTAGCTTTGGCAAACGCGTCACGCAGGTTGAACAAACTGAGCACGGCGTCACCGCCTGGTTTGATGACGGTAGCCAGGCCGAAGGCGATTTCCTGATTGCCGCCGATGGCACGCACTCGGTGATCCGCCACTATGTACTGGGCGAAAGCATCGAACGTCGTTACGCCGGTTACGTCAACTGGAACGGCCTGGTGACGATTGATGAGGCTATTGCGCCCGCCGATCAATGGACCACTTTTGTTGGCGAAGGCAAACGCGTGTCGCTGATGCCGGTCAGCGATAACCGCTTCTACTTCTTCTTTGATGTCCCATTGCCAAAAGGCTTGTCGGAGGATCGCGCCACGCTGAAAAGTGACCTTAAAGGCTACTTCAGCGGCTGGGCCGAACCGGTGCAGCGCCTGATAGAACGTCTTAACCCGGAAACCACCAATCGCGTGGAAATCCACGATATCGAACCCTTTAGCCGTTTTGTTAAAGGTCGCGTGGCGTTGCTGGGCGATGCCGCGCACAGCACTACGCCGGATATCGGGCAAGGCGGTTGTGCGGCGATGGAAGATGCAGTGGTGCTGGCGCAGACGCTGGCGTCACACTCTTTGGGGATTGAGGATGCGCTGTTGCGCTATGAAAGCCGTCGCGTGGAGCGCACCAAAGATTTGGTGTTGAAAGCCCGTAAGCGCTGTGATGTTACCCATGCGAAAGATGCGGAAGTGACGGCGGCATGGTATGCGCATTTGAAAAATGAAACCGGCGAGCGAGTGCTTGCCGGTATGTGCGATACGATTGAAGGCGGTCCGTTCGGTTGAACCAGGTCGCCATCAATGGCGACCCTACGACTCTAATCCACGGTTTTTCAGCATTGGGCCGATTTCCGGCTCTTTGCCGCGCCACGCCAGCCACAGATGCTGCAAATCGGTGCTGTTTCCGCGAGACAGAATATGCTCGCGGAACTGCTGACCGTTTTCTCGCGTTAATCCCCCGCGTTCGACAAAGGCTTGATAGCCGTCATCGGCCAGCATCTGCGTCCAGATATAGGCGTAATAGCCAGCTGCATAACCGCCGCCCCAGATATGACGGAAATAGCTGGAGCGATAGCGTGGTGGAACCGCCGCCAGCGCAATGTTTTCGGCCGCCAATGCCTGTAATTCAAAGTGGCTGACGTCCTGCGGATTGTCGTGCGTGGTCAGTGAATGCCACTGCAAATCCAGCAGCGCGGCGGCGAGCAGCTCGGTCATGTCGTAGCCTTTGTTGAACTTCGCGGCACGCACCATCTTGTCGCGCAGCTCGGCCGGCATCGCCTCACCGGTTTTGTAGTGGCGCGCATAGTTGGCAAACACCGCTTCGTTGCTGGCCCAATGCTCATTAATCTGCGACGGGAACTCGACAAAGTCGCGCGGCGTGGCGGTGCCCGACAAGCTCGGATAGCGTTGCGACGCGAACAAGCCGTGCAGCGCATGACCAAACTCATGGAACAGCGTGATCACCTCATCCCAGCTCAGCAGCGCCGGCTGACCTGCCTGCGGCTTGGTGTAGTTGCACACGTTGTAGATCACTGGTTTGGTGCCGAGCAGCGTGGTTTGGTCGACGAAATTACTCATCCACGCGCCGCCGCTTTTGTTATCACGTTTGAAGAAGTCGGTGTAGAACAGCGCCAGCGGCGTGTCGTCGGCATCGAAAATCTCGTAAACGTTGACGTCGGGATGATAAACCGGCAGATCGTGGCGTTGGCTAAAGCGGATGCCAAACAATTGGCTGGCCGACCAGAACACGCCCTTCTCCAGCACATTATTCAACTCAAAGTACGGGCGGATTTGGCTCTCATCCAGCGCGTATTGCGCTTTACGCACCTGCTCAGCGTAGAAATTCCAGTCCCAGACGCGCAGCGGGAAACTGTGATGTGAGGCTTCAATCGCCTGCTGAATATCGGCAGCTTCGCGTTCGGCGCGGGCCCGCGCGGCGGGTACGATATTGCGCATAAAGGCAAAAGCCGCCTCCGGCGTTTTCGCCATCTGATCCTGCATGCTCCACTCGGCATAGGTTTTGAAGCCGAGCAGACTCGCCTGCTGCGCGCGCAGTTGCGCCATGCGTAACACGATGTCGCGCGTGTCGTTATCATCGCCCTGCTCGCTGCGGGTTAGCGCCTGCTGGAACAGCGCTTCACGCGTGGCGCGCACTTCAAGGGCTTGCAGCGCCGGTTGCTGCGTGGTGTTTTGCAGCGCAATTAACCATTCGCCGTGCAAACCACGCGCTTCGGCCGCCGCTTTGGCGTGCGCCAGCTCTTCCTCGCTTAATCCCGCCAAGGCCGCCACATTGCTCACCACATAAGCACCGGCTTTGGTGGCTGCCAGCAACTTGTTGCCGAAACGGGTGCTGAGGCTTGCTAATTCCTGATTGCAGGCACGCAGCTGGGTTTTATCCGCGTCGTTCAGGCTGGCGCCTGCCAGTTGGAAATGCTGCCAGGTGACTTCCGCCAGACGCATCGCTTCAGCATCCGGACACTGCGATCCGCGATGCTGGTAAACCGCATCAAGGCGAGCGAACAGCTGGCTGTTCAGGCAGATTTCATCATTGAGCGCGGTCAGCTGCGGGGTAATCAGTTCATCGATTTCCTGCAGGCGATCGCTGGTGTTGGCAGAGGTCATGGCGCCGAACACCAGATTGACGCGCTTCAGCAACTGGCCGCTGCGCTCCAGCGCCTCAAAGGTGTTGGCAAAGGTTGGTGCTTCAGGATTGCTGGCGATCGCCGCCACTTCGCGCCGTTTCTCTTCAATGCCCGCTTCCAGCGCCGGCAGAAAATCCTCTTCCTGAATCTGGTCAAATGGCGGGGTTTGATACGGCAAGGTGCTGGCGGTGAAAAACGGATTAGCTCGTGAATTCATTATCGCTCCTGATAATCAGCAACGCCGCACGGTGGCGGCGGGATGGTTCTATCCTGGCAGTTTCCTCGTCACTCAACAACTTATCGCCTGCTGTTGATAGACGCTGATGATTTCCCCCGCCACCGCCACGGCAATTTCCGCCGGTAACTTGCCCTTCACATCCGCTAAACCAATCGGGCAACGCAAACGCGCAAGGGAATCTGCCGTAATGCCTTTGCCCTCTAAGCGATAACGAAAACGCTGGGCTTTGGTGGCAGAACCAATCACACCGGCATAGCGAAAATCGCCGCGCCGTAAGATCGCTTCACTGAGCGCCAGATCAAGCGGATGATCGTGCGTCATCACCACAAAGTAGCTGTCGGGCGCGGCTTCTTGCACACAGTCGATCGGATCTTCAACCTGGCGCACCGTCACGCCAGGCGGCACGGCGCGAAACTGTGCGGCGCGGCTATCAATCCACGTAATGTGGCACGGCAAGGTGGCGAGCAGATTCACCAGCGCCTGGCCGACGTGGCCTGCGCCGTATACCTGGATTTCCGGCTGCTGCTGCATCAGCGGTTCAAACAGCAAAGTGGCGTGACCGCCACAGCATTGGCCGAGGCGCGCAGCCAGCGCAAACTCTTCACTGCGCGGTTGAGTGCAGCGCTGCTGCAGCATCTCGCGTGCCTGCGCAATGCATTGATACTCAAGATGCCCGCCGCCAATGGTGAGAAAGGTGTCATTGGCGCTGACCACCATTTTGCTGCCGCGATCGCGCGGCACGGAGCCCCGCTCGCTCAGCACGGTGATCAACACGCAGCTTTCACGTTTTTCCCGCAGGCTGTGTAACACGCTGATCCAGTCATGATAAATCATGGTCCGCTCCTGATAAGCGCTGAATCCCCCAGAACACCCGCTCCGGCGTGGCGGGCGCGTCCAGCTGTGGGTGGCGACGATAGTTATCGACGCTGGCAACCGCATCCTGCAACGCGCACCACACAGCGATGCCCAACATAAACGGCGGTTCGCCGACGGCTTTGGAGTGAAACACCGTGTCCTGCGGGTTTTTGCGGTTCTCTACCAGCGTGACGCGCAAATCACTCGGTACATCGCTGATCGCCGGGATTTTGTAACTGGCCGGGCTATCGGTGAGCAATTTGCCCTTGTCGTTCCACACCAGCTCTTCGCAGGTGAGCCAGCCCATGCCCTGCACAAAACCGCCTTCAACCTGGCCGATATCAATCGCCGGATTCAGCGATGCGCCCACGTCATGCAAAATGTCGGCGCGCAGCAAACGGTATTCACCGGTCAGCGTATCCACAAGCACTTCACAGCAGGCCGCGCCGTAGGAGAAGTAATAGAACGGTTTACCGCGTCCGGCAGCGCGATCGTAATGAATGCCTGGCACTTTGTAGAAACCGGTGGCAGAAAGTGGCACCTGATTAAGCCAGGCTTGCTGCGCAACCTGAGCGAAGGTGAAGTGTTTCTCGCCGACGCGCACAATGCCGTTGCTGAAATGCACCGCTTCTGCCGCGCATTGATGTTGCTGACACAGCATCTCGGTTAAGCGATCGCGCAGGATTTGCGCCGCATTCTGCGCCGCTTTGCCGTTAAGATCGGCCCCGCTGGACGCCGCAGTTGGCGAGGTGTTGGGCACTTTGCCGGTATCGGTGGCAGTCACCTGAATCTGGCTGATATCAATCTGCAGCACTTCCGCCACAATCTGCGCCACTTTGGTGTTTAAGCCCTGACCCATTTCGGTACCGCCGTGATTGAGTTGCACCGTGCCATCGGTATAAATCAAAATCAGCGCACCGGCCTGATTGAGGAAGCTGGAGGTAAATGAGATGCCGAATTTTACCGGCGTCAGCGCCAGTCCGCGTTTCATAAAACGGTTGCTGGCGTTAAACGCGCTGATTTCACGACGCCGCGCGGCGTAATCGCTGCTGGTTTCTAGCTGCGCGGTCATCTCATCCAGCAGATTGTCTTCCACCTGCTGATGGTAATGGGTGATGTTGCGATCGGTTTTGCCGTAATAATTGCGTTTGCGCAGTTCGAGCGGATCTAATCCGAGCTCGCGTGCGACGTGATCCATGATCTGTTCAATCGCCACCATGCCTTGCGGTCCGCCGAAGCCACGATAGGCGGTGTTCGAAGCGGTATGCGTGCGGCAGCGATAGCCGGTAATCAACGCATCGCCGAGGTAATAGGCGTTATCTGCGTGGAACATCGCGCGATCGACTATCGATCCGCTGAGATCAAGCGAATAACCGCAGTTGCCGGCCAGATCGATCTTCACGCCACAGAAACGACTATCGTCATCGACGCCAACATCGTAGCGGACAAAAAAGGGATGGCGTTTGCCGGTGATCTGCATGTCGTCGCGGCGCGCCAGGCGCATTTTCACCGGTTTACGCAGCTGACGCGCGGCAATGGCACACAAACACGCCACGCCCGCCGCCTGGGTCTCTTTGCCGCCAAAGCCGCCGCCCATGCGCCGCATATCAATGGTGACTTTGTTCATGGTGATGCCCATCACTTCCGCCACCAGCTTCTGCACTTCGGTGGGGTTTTGCGTCGAGGAGAACACCTGCAATGTGTCATCTTCGCCGGGGATCACCAGCGCCGTTTGGGTTTCCAGATAGAAATGTTCCTGACCGCCGATGTGAAATTCACCCTGAATACGGCGCGACGCGCGTGCCAACGCGGCTTCGGCATCACCGCGTTGGTGAATATGCGGCTGCTGCACAAAGAAGCGCTGTTCCAGCGCTTCACGCACGTCGAGCACCGCCGTTAGCGCTTCATACTCAACAATTGCAGCTGCAGCACCGGCACGCGCCGCTTCAGGTGAATCAGCCGCGACGGCTATCACTATCTGACCGAAATATTCGATTTTATCCTGCGCCAGCAGCGGATCGCCCGGTTCGAGCGGACCGACATCATTGAGGCCCGGCACATCGCGCCACGTCAGCACGCTGACTACGCCCGGCACCGCATAGCACGGCTGCACATTCAGTTTGGTGATGCGCGCATGCGCGTGCTCGCTCAGTCGCGGACAGAGATGCAGCAATCCCGGCAGATCGGGCTTGTCGTCGATATACAGCGCTTCACCGGAGACATGCTTGTCGGCACTTTCGTGTTTGTTACTGCGCCCCACGCCCGTTTGCATGCCGGTGGCGAACTGGGTTTTCAGCAGCGTTTCGTTCAGTTCCGGACGGTTATGAGACATAGCGCGATACCTCAGTAATGGTCAGCTCGCCAGACGCTTGTGCGTAATAGCGGCGCAACAGATTGCGCGCCACCTGCAGGCGATAATCGGCGCTGGCGCGGAAGTCGCTCAGCGGCTTAAAATCCGCGCTCAATGCGGCGCAGGCTTTTTCGATGGCGCTGAGATTCAGCGGCTGACCCAGCAATTGGGCTTCAGCCGCCAGCGCGCGCTTCGGCGTGGCGGCCATGCCACCAAAAGCCAGTCGCGCTTCCACAATCACACCTTCCTCGATTTGCAGGTTAATGGCGGCGAACACGGCGGAAATATCATCATCCAGCCGTTTCGCCACCTTCCACGCTGTAAAGTTGGGTGACACCGTCACTTTAGGAATGGTGATGCTGCGAATGAATTCCCCCGGCAGCAAGACCGTTTGGCGATAGGCAGTAAAGAATTGATCAAGCCGGACTTCTCGCTGCTTATCGCCCTGCTGCAAAACCAGACGCGCATTCAGTGCCAGCAGCATCGGCGCGCAATCACCAATCGGCGATGCGTTGCCAATGTTGCCGCCGAGCGTGCCTTGATTACGAATTTGCAACGAGGCAAAACGCTCCAGTATGCTGCTAAACGCCGGAATGTACTGCGCTAAAAACTGATAGCAATGATGCAATGAGGCGGCAGCGCCAAGATAAAGATGTGTTTCATCTTCGTGGCAGACCTTCAACTCATCAACCTGCTCCAGCGCAATCAGCAGCGGCAGGCGCTTATATTGTTGGGTGATTTGCAGCGTCAGATCGGTGCCACCGGCCACCAAACGAGCTTCGGGATATTGCTGATAGAGATCGGCGAGCTGCGCTAACGTTTTTGGCAGATAGCAGCGGCTGCCCGCTGCTTCGATAATCTGGACTTCGGTGTTGCTGAGCGCCTGTAAACGCTGCACTAACACAGGTGCATTGGCGCTGAAGGCATCCGCAACAGGTTGTTCGCATGCCTGCTGCGCCGCATCCATGATCGGACGATAGCCGGTACAGCGACACAAATTGCCCGCCAGCGCCTGTTCTGCCTGATGACGATCCCAACCTGCGCTGTTTTTCTGCAGGGTAAACAGCGACATCACGAAACCCGGCGTGCAGTAACCGCATTGCGACCCGTGGCAATCCACCATCGCTTGCTGCACGCTGTGCAGTTCGCGGCCCTGCTTGAGATCTTCCACCGTAATCAGCTGCTTGCCTTGCAGGCTGCTTACCAGCGTCAAACAGCTGTTGACCGCCTGATACTGCATCTCGCCATCCACCACTTTACCGAGCGTGACGGTGCAGGCACCGCAGTCGCCCGAGGCACAACCCTCTTTGGTGCCGCGACGCTGCTGCTGGCCGCGCAGGTAGTTAAGCACGGTGAGATTGGGATCGAGCTCGCGTTCGGTAATTAAACGATCGTTGAGTAAGAACTGGATCATGCGATTTGCTCCTCACTTTCGCGCTGCCAAACCGGCTTGCCGCTCACCCAGGTTTGCGCAATGTTGCGGTCGTCGCCAAGTGTCATCATCACAAATAGCCGCTCCCAGATATCTTTGCTGTTGGCGTTTCGCAGCTTTTGCAGCGGCGACATCGCCGGATCGAGCACCACAAAATCAGCCTCTTTACCGGGATTAAAGTTGCCGATAACGTCATCGAGGTCGAGCGCGTGCGCGCCGCCTAAGGTGGCGTGATAGAACGCTTCGCAGGCGCTGAGTTTGTACTGCTGTAGCTGGCCGACTTTGTAGGCTTCGCCCAGCGTTTGCAGCAGATTAAAGGTGGTGCCAGCTCCAACGTCGGTGCCAATTCCCATGCGCACGCCCTGCTGCCAGCAGCGTTTGATGTTGAATAAGCCGCTGCCGAGGAACAGGTTTGACGTTGGGCAGAAGGCAATCGATGAATCGGTGTCATGCAGGCATTGCCACTCTTGATCTTCCAGATGCAAACAGTGCGCAAACACGCTGCGTTTGCCGGTGAGTTGGTGGTGATGATAGACATCGAGATAGCCCGCCCGCTCCGGGAATAACGCTTTCACCCAGGCGATCTCCTGCTGGTTTTCACTTAAGTGCGTGTGCATCCAGACATCAGGGAACTCCTCACGCAGTTGGCGCACTTTGTCCAGCAGTTCGGGCGACGAGGTCGGCGCAAAGCGCGGCGTTAGCGCATAGCTCAGGCGGCCGCGTTGATGCCAGCGCTCAATCAGTTCACGCGTGTGCTTATAGCTCTCTTCCGGCGTTTCGGTCAGGTATTCCGGTGCGTTGCGATCCATCATCACTTTGCCGGCAATCAGCCGCATATCCAGCTGCTGTGCGGCGCTGAACAGGGAATCAACCGACTGCTTATGCACGGTGCCGAATACCAGCGCGGTGGTGGTACCGTTCGACAACAGCTGATGCAGGAAAAACGCCGACATTTTTGCCGCGTGATCGGGACAGTGATATTGGCTCTCCACCGGGAAAGTGTATTGGTTGAGCCACTCCAGCAGCTGTTCGCCAAAGGCGCCGATCATCTCGGTTTGCGGGTAATGGATATGGGTATCGATAAAACCGGGCACGATCAGTTTGCCGCGCAGATCGGTGACGCGCGTGTGATCGACGCGCCCTTCCGCAATTTGCCAGCTTTCAAGGCTGACCACTTTGCCGTCACGCAGCGTTAATAAGCCATCTTCGAGATAGCGCGCATTGGCAGCGATGTCGTCTGGCTGCGCGGCCAGAGCGGTGAAATCAAAGAAGCTGGCGCGCAGCAGCGTTTCGGGTGCGTAAGGCATAATGGTTCCTTGGTGCTTTTTTATTAGTGCAGGTGATTGCCTTAAAGATAGTTTGCAAAGCGCATGCCAATGCAAAGAACAAAAAATACTGTTTACTTTCAATATTATAGGTTGTTTTGGCGTGTTTTTATGTCAAGCTTGCCTGGCAAACGTATGCGCAACCGGTTGCCTGGGTTCGCAAACGGTTGCTATTTAACATTGTGCTAAGTTTTACCTGACATGGCGAGTTGATCGCCCGCAAACGTGCGCCTTTGTGGTGCGCTGATGCACTCGCGATGTGCAGGAAAGATCCTGCAACACGCTGCCTTTGGTTTTCATGAGCATGGGTTCGAGGTTAATGCTAAGGTGTGGCTGATAACCTGAAATCGTTTAAGGAACAGTGAGATGATTATTTTTGTTACCGGCGCAACGGCTGGTTTTGGTCAAAGTATCACCCGCCGCTTCATTGCTACAGGTCATAAAGTGATCGCCAGCGGACGTCGCGCTGAGCGCTTAAAAGAGTTGAAAGATGAGCTGGGCGATAATCTGTATACCGTTCAGCTGGACGTGCGTAATCGCGCCGCCATCGATGAAGTGATTGCCTCCCTGCCCGCTGGATGGCGCAATATTGATGTGCTGGTGAACAATGCTGGCCTGGCGCTGGGTGTGGAACCGGCGCACAAAGCCAATATCGAAGACTGGGAAAATATGATCGACACCAACAACAAAGGGTTGGTGTACATGACGCGTGCGGTGCTGCCTGCGATGGTGGAGCGCAACGTCGGTCATATCGTGAATATCGGTTCGATTGCGGGCAGCTGGCCCTATTTGGGTGGCAACGTGTATGGCGCGACCAAAGCGTTCGTGCGCCAGTTCAGCCTGAATCTGCGTACCGACCTGCACGGCACCGCGCTGCGCGTGACCGATATCGAGCCAGGTTTGGTGGGCGGCACCGAGTTCTCCAACGTGCGCTTCAAGGGCGATGATGATAAAGCGGGCCAGGTTTACGAAGGCACCACCGCGTTAACGGCGGAAGATGTGACCGAAGCGGTCTATTGGGTGACGACGCTGCCTAAGCACGTCAACATCAATACGCTGGAGATTATGCCGGTGACGCAAACCACTGCAGGATTGAAAGTGCATAAAGGTTAATCGCGGTTATACGCTGTTTGATCGAGATACCCGGGGCGACCATCCCGTGAGGCGCTCCGGCGGCTTTCGCCGCTACGACCTCATCGGGATGTTTCCCCTAATATCCAATGCCTGTGTTGCCGGTTATTACACCCGGCCCCACCCTGTCACGATAATCAACATGCCGCTAAAGGCGACCAGCGCACCGACCCAATCCCATGTACTGAGTTTTACGCCATCCACCACGCGCAGCCAGATCAGCGCGGTTAACACGTATACGCCGCCATAGGCTGCATAGACGCGCCCGCTCGCGGCGGGATGCAGCGTCAACAACCAAACAAACAGCGCCAGACTTGCTGCGGCGGGCACCAGCAGCCAGGCCGTCATGCCCTTCTTCAACCATAGCCACGGCAGGAAACAGCCAACAATTTCCGCTATCGCAGTGATAAAAAACAGCAAGGCGGTTTTTACCAGCATAGAAAATCTCTCACTAAGCTAAACAAAGCGCTCACCGCTGGTGAGCAAAGAAGCAGCGATGATATACTAGCGCCCATGGTTGTTACAGCCGCGATCCCGGCTGTGCTGGTGTTAACTGAAGGAAATGACGATGAAAAAACTGTTATCCGCCCTGTTGGCGACCGTGGTGACGTCGAGCCTGTTAATGGCTGCGCCAATTGCGTCTGCCAAAACCGATCGCCTGATCATTGAAGATGGCAGCAGCGCCTCCAGCAATGAAGCCGCGCGCCAGAGCAAAGAGCAGTGGAACGATACTAAAAATCTGCGTAACAAGGTCAATACCCGCGTTGAGAAAGAGTTTGATAAAGCGGACAAAGCCTTTGATACCCGCGACTCCTGCGAAAAGAGCTACAACGTTAACGCCTATTGGGAACCGAATACGCTGCGCTGCCTCGACCGCCGCACCGGACGTCCAATTGCACCTTAATCGTTTATCACTGCTATAGTTTTGACAGGATTTCTGACCAAAGGAGTGAATGATGAAAAAACGTAATGCAGTTCTGCTGATGGCGATGTTGTCGCTGCCGGTATTGGCGCAGGCGTCTTGTGAAAGCGTCAAAGCGGACATCAGCAAAAAAATCATTAACAACGGCGTCGCCGAATCGGACTTCACGCTGGATATCGTGGCCAATGATCAAGCCGATCAGGTCGGCGGCCAGGTTGTGGGTCATTGTGAGAACGACACACAGAAAATCGTCTACAAGAAAAATGGCCGTGATGGTGACAGCACCGTGCCAGACAGCGCGGGCAGCTCTCAGGATACGCCAGCGCAGTAAACTTTCGGGCGGCTCTCTGGCCGCCCTGCTTTTACTCCACTTCCGGCCTTTGCCGCGGCATTATCCACGCCACCCACAACGTTAGCAGCGCAATCAGCAACGACACTACAAACACCCAATGTAAAGAACTGGCGATTTGTCCGGTCCAGTCATGCAATGTCGCCTCCGACAGCGTCTGACGGCTTTCAGGCGACATGATTTTCTGCATCGGATCGTCGGCCTGCGGCAGACGCAGCGACAAGTTGAGGTTCAGCACCGCGCCCAATAACGCGGTACCAATCGCCGAACCGATCATGCGGCTGAACATGATTGAGGCGGTGCAAATGCCGCGAATGTCGTAATGCGCATGGTTCTGTACCGATACCAGAAACGTGGTGCTGGTCATGCCCATGCCGGTACCAATCACAAAGGCGGTGAATCCGGCCTGCACGATTGAGCTGTCGCTGCGCAGTAGCAGCAGCAACGCGCTGCCAGCAATCAGCAGCAGCGCGCCCAACTGCGCGGTGAAGCGATAGGAGGTGATAAGCATCAACCTACCGCTCAATGTACTGGCCAGCGGCCAGCCAATCGACATCATCGCCAGCGCGCTGCCGGCCTGCAGCGGCGTGCCGCCGGTGATGCCCTGAATCCATGTCGGCAAAAACGCGCTGATGCCCATCATGCTGGCACCGATAATCAGGTTGCCGATGTTGCCAGCAACGATGAGCCGACTGCGCCAGATTTCCAGCGGAAACAGCGGTGCATCAGCACGCTGTTCATGATGTTTTAAACGCCAGGCGGCGATGACTGCCAGCAGCAGGAATGGCAGCAGCCAGAAGCCGAGCACTTCGGCCTGTAACAGCGCGACTAATAATGCCGTCACGCAGATCATCAGCCAACAGCTGCCGGTAAGATTGAGCGTGGTGGCCTGATTTTGCTCACGCGATGGAAGGAAGCGCGCCAGCAGCAACATGGCGATCGCGCCAATCGGTACGTTAACCCAGAAAATCACCGACCAGCTAAAGTGCTGTACCAGCCACGCGCCGCTCAGCGGGCCAATAATTGCCGCCACGCCCCAGACGCTGGAGAGCCAGCCTTGTACGTTGGCGCGTTCGCGCGGCGAATAGACGTCAGCCACAATGGTGGAGGTCAGCGGCATAATCGCGCCGGCACCTAAACCCTGAAAAGCGCGAAACAGAATCAGCCACGTCATGCTGTGGGCGAATCCGCACAAAATCGATCCCAGCAGGAACAGCGATACGCCAATAAACAGCAGCCGTTTGCGGCCCCACATGTCTGCTAATCGGCCATAGAGCGGCACGCTGACGGCTTGTGTCAGTAAATAGATGGAAAATACCCAGCCAAACTGCGAAAAGCCGCCAAGATCGGCAATGATGGTCGGCATCGCGGTGGCCACGATGGTGACTTCAATCGCCGCCATAAACATAGCGAGCATGCAGCCGATGAGAATCCAGTGGCGATGTTCCGTGTTCAATTCTGCAGTTTCAGTCATACGTCTCCCTAATTTCTAACAAGGCTAGCTGAAAATTCACCAGACCAGTTTCCTCTGCGTGCGCCCCATCTGTGACGACGTCACTTATTTCGATGAAAATTTTTTATTGTCGTATGATGCCTTATTCCATGCGGGTTAGCTGCGGTTTTTGATTATTTCTATCTGACTGATTTTGCCGCAGAAACTGGCACTTATCGACAAGCATTGCTATAGGTCTAAGTGGTGCTTTCCAGTTATTCACTGAAAAAGTATCTGCAAATAGTCATTTTAACTGCAATTTAATGGGGTGAAGGATTTTCGTATATGTGCGTTTTTGACACTGCGCCGCCATCCTGGGAATGACATCACCACATCGAACGATTTTTTTGAATCAGGGAGACACTGGCTATGCAAAATGCATCGCTCGCCCGCCGCGCTGGGCTGGCTCTGCTCGCAATTGTTGCGGTGATTGCCCTGCTAGTATGGGGGCTGGGGCTGAATACGCTGCGCGACCGCCGGGAAGATTTGATCTATCTCGGGCAGCAGCATCTGTTTTTGGTGTTTTGGTCAATGTTCTTTGCGCTGCTGGTAGGGATTCCCAGCGGGATCCTGCTAAGTCGTCCGTTTGCCCGCCGCTGGGCAGAGTACGTGATGCAAATCTTCAACGTGGGTAATACGCTGCCACCGCTGGCGGTATTGGCGCTAGCGATGGTGATTGTCGGTATCGGCGATCGTCCCGCGCTGATAGCTCTGTTCCTCGCCTCGCTGCTGCCGATTGTGCGTAATACTTTTGCCGGTTTAAGCGCGGTACCGCCGTCGCTAATCGAAGCCGCCAACGGTATAGGTATGACCAAGTTTCAGCGTTTGCGTCAGGTGGAAATTCCCAATGCGCTGCCGGTGATTTTGGCAGGCGTGCGCATCGCTACGGCGATAAACGTCGGTACCGCGCCATTGGCGTTTCTGATTGGTGCCAGCAGCTTTGGTGAACTGATCTTCCCCGGCATCTACCTCAACGACTTCCCTACGCTGATCCTTGGCGCCGTGGCAACCGCGCTGGTTGCGCTGGTGCTCGACATGCTGCTTGCAGCATTGGGACGTTATCTCAGCCCGCACTCTGTGGCTTAACACAAGGAGATTTGTGATGGCTACTGCCAATAAGCTGGCGCGCTGGGTAAAACGTACTGCGCTAGCACTGACCGCGACGCTGGCAATCAGCCACAGCGTTGCTGCTGCAACACCAATCACCATGGCAACTAAGAGCTTTACTGAGCAGCACATTCTCTCCGCGATGACGGTGATCTGGTTGCAGAAGAAAGGTTTTCAGGTGATCCCTAAGACCAATATCGCCACCACCATTGGTCGTAACGCGATGATCAATAAACAGATTGATATGACGTGGGAATATACCGGTACTTCGCTAATCATCTTTAACCACATCAATAAGCCGATGTCGACGGAAGACGCGTATAAAACGGTAAAACAGCTGGATGCGAAGTTGGGTCTGGTCTGGCTCAATCCTGCACCGATGAACAATACCTATGCGTTTGCTATGCAACGCGATCGCGCGGAGAAAGAAGGCATCAACACCATGTCGCAACTGGTGGCGAAGCTGGAAGAGGTGCGCAAGAACGATCCGGATCATAACTGGAAACTCGGTTTAGACCTGGAGTTCTCGGGCCGCTCCGATGGCCTGAAGCCGTTGCAGAAAGCCTACAACATGCCGCTCGATCGGCCGCAGATTCGCCAGATGGATCCCGGCTTAGTCTACAACGCTATACGCGATGGCTTTGTTGACGCGGGTTTAATCTACACCACCGATGGCCGTGTGAAAGGGTTTGAACTCAAAGTGTTAGAAGATGATAAGCACTTCTTCCCGAGTTACAACGTCACGCCAGTGGTGCGTCAGGATGTGCTGGAGAGCCATCCAGGCTTGGATACGGCGCTTAATCAGCTTTCCGCATTGATTAATGACGAAGCGATCACCGAGATGAACAAGCGTGTCGATATTGATCATCAGTCGCCGCAACAGGTGGCGCGTGATTTCCTTCAATCTAAGAACATGCTGTAAGGAGGCGCTGTGGATACCTTGCATTACATCATGAATAACTGGCACACCTTGATGTCGCTCACCTGGCAACATACCTGGCTGGTGCTGGTCGCGGTAGGTTTCGCCATTATCGTTGGCGTGCCGCTGGGCATTTTGATTGTGCGCTTTAAGTGGCTGGCCACGCCGGTGCTCGGCATCGCCACCATTGTGTTAACCATTCCGACCATTGCGTTGTTTGGTTTGATGATTCCGCTGTTTTCCATGATCGGTCAGGGCATTGGCGCCCTGCCCGCGATTACTGCGGTGTTTCTCTACTCGTTGCTGCCGATTGTGCGTAATACGCATACCGCGCTGGAGAATTTGTCACCCGGACTGCGCGAAGCTGGTCGCGGAATTGGCATGACTTTCTGGCAGCGTTTGCGCTGGGTGGAAATTCCGATGGCGCTGCCGGTGATTTTTGGCGGTATTCGTACGGCGGTGGTGATGAACGTTGGCGTAATGGCGATTGCCGCCGTGATTGGTGCAGGCGGTTTGGGCCTGCAACTGCTCGACGGTATCAGCGGCAGCGATGTGCGCATGCTGATTGCCGGTGCCTTGATGATTTGTTTGCTCGCGATTGTGCTTGATTGGCTGCTGCACCGTTTGCAGTCGGCGCTGACTCCTAAGGGGATTCGATAATGATAAAACTGGAAAACCTGACGAAAACCTTTACGCAAAAGAACGGCACGTCTCTCAATGCCGTGGATAACGTCAGCCTGGAAGTGCCTGCCGGGGAAATGTGTGTGCTGCTCGGCCCATCGGGTTGTGGCAAAACCACTACGCTGAAGATGATTAACCGCCTGATTCCTTCTTCAAGCGGCAGGATTTTGATCAATGGTGAAGACACCAGCGGACAAGATACCGTTACCCTGCGCCGCAATATTGGTTACGTGATCCAGCAGATTGGTCTGTTCCCGAACATGACCATCGAGGAGAACATTACCGTGGTGCCGCGCATGCTGGGCTGGGATAAGAAGCGCTGCCGCGAACGCGCCACGGAATTGATGAGCATGGTGGCGCTCGATCCGACCAAGTTCCTGCATCGCTATCCGCGTGAAATGTCCGGTGGTCAGCAGCAGCGTATCGGCGTGATTCGCGCACTGGCCGCTGATCCACCGGTTTTGCTGATGGATGAACCTTTCGGCGCGGTCGATCCGATCAACCGTGAAGTGATTCAGAACGAGTTCCTGGAAATGCAGCGTCAGTTGAAGAAGACCGTGATGCTGGTTAGCCATGATATTGATGAAGCGCTGAAGCTCGGCGACCGCATTGCCGTGTTTGGTCAGGGCAAAATTGTGCAGTGCGCCAGCCCGGATGAGCTGTTAGCCAAACCGGCGAACGACTTTGTGGGCTCCTTTGTCGGTCAGGACCGTACGCTGAAACGTTTGTTGCTGGTGCAGGCTGGCGATGTCACCGATCAGCAGCCCACCATCACCGTGCAGCGCACAACGCCATTGCAGGACGCTTTCGCTACCATGGACGATAACGATATGCGCTCGGTGACGGTGGTTGATGAAGATGGCAAGCCGCTGGGATTTGTGAAGCGTCGTGAAGCGCGCGGATCCACGGGCCGCTGCGAAGAGATGCTGCATACTTTTAAAGTGACCGGCAAAGCAGAAGAGAACCTGCGCGTGGTGCTGTCGAAGTTGTATGAGCACAACACGGTATGGATGCCGATCGTCGATGAGGAAGGTCGTTATAGCGGTGAGATATCGCAGGATTACATTGCCGATTATCTCAGTTCTGGACGTACGCGCCGTCGTTTGAATCCATAAAACCGTAAGCAGTCGCCGAGGGGCATATGGCAGATCGTAAAGTCGCCATAAATCATCCCTGAGGCTCAGCCCGCGCCTTCCCTGGCGCGGGATGCTTTACTCCTCTGCCATATGCCCCTCGGCTATTTGACTCCGTGCGCTTTGTTAGCGTGATTCCTCAGCCGTTTTTGCCGCTACCGCTTCGCTACGCTCTGAAGGCAGCACGACATTCAACATAATCGCCAGCATCCCACCGGTGGTGACCGCGTGACCAAACAGGTTGCTAATCAACGTGGGAAATTGTTTCAGCACATCAGGCACTGCTTCAACACCTAAGCCGATACCAAATGACACGGCGACAATCAGCATCTCGCGACGGCCAAGCGGCGTTTGCGTCATCACACGGATACCGGCCGCCACCACGCTACCAAACATCACAATGGTCGCACCGCCCAGCACCGGCGGTGGAATCTGCTGCAGCATGGTGCCAATCGCCGGGAACATACCGAGCAGCACCAACATCACGCCGATCACCATGCCAACGTAACGGCTGGCGACGCCGGTCATCTGGATGACGCCATTATTTTGCGCAAAGGTGGTGTTGGGGAAGGCAGAAAACACGGCGGCGAGCAAACAGCTGATGCCATCGGCGAAAATACCGCCCTGCATGCGGCGCTCAAACGCTTCGCCTTCAATCGGCTGCTGCGACAACATGCAGTTCGCTGTGAGATCGCCCACCGCTTCAATCACCGCAATCACCGATACCAGCGCGATGGGAATGAAGATGGTCCAGTCAAAGGCAAAACCAAAACGGAACAGTTCTGGCAGCACCAGCCACGGCGTATCGCCCATTGGCTTGAGGGTGAGATGACCGGTTAACGCTGCGGCGATACAACCCGCTACAATGCCGGCAACCACGGCAACCAGCCGAGTCCAGCGATTTTGCGAACGGTTTAATACGATAATCACCAATAGCGTCAAGGCGCCGAGCGCCAGATTACCCGGTGCGCCAAAATCGCTGGCGTTATGGCCACCAGCCCAATCGGTGATGCTGACTTTGATCAGGCTGATGCCAATCAATGTGATCACGGTACCGGTGACCACCGGCGTCAACACTTTGCGCAATGGCGCGATGCAGCGGCTGATTAGCATCGGAATCATCGCCGCCACCAGGTTGCAGCCAAAGATCATCGCCATGATCTCTTCCGGCGATCCACCGCGCGCTTTGACCATCAATCCGCCCGACAAAATCACGCCCAGAAAGGCAAAACTGGTGCCCTGCAGGCAGATCATGCCGGCGCCAATGCCCATAAAGCGGCGCGCCTGCAGGAATGTACCCAAACCGGAAACCAACAGCGACATGCTGATCAGATACGGGATCCATGCCTGTAATCCCAAAACGGAACCAATAATCAGCGGCGGCGTAATTATGCCGACGACGCTGGCCAGCACATGTTGCAGTGCGGCACAAAATGCAGGCAATGGACCGATGCGGTCATTCAGCCCATACAACAAACCTTTCTCATCTGATTGCGACATACAGGTGCTCCGGCAAGATATTCATCAGAGCAGCTGATGCATGAATCACGCCAGAGAAGAGTGTTCAATAAAATGCGGGGAGTAAAGGATTGAATAATAGAGGAATTAATTCGTTAAAAAGGATGGCTGAATCTGAATCGTTAGATTCAGCCATTGATCATTTGCGACACTTTGTTTCATCAGGCCGCAGGCTTTGCACTGTTGTCGTGCGTAATATTGTCATCGAGCAGGGAAATATCCAGATAACCGCTCAGTTCCCGCTGCTCTGCACGCGGCAGGTAAGGCAACTCGCCTAATAAAGGTGCACCTAGCTTCTCGCTCAAAACATTAATAATTTCAGCGTAATGCGCCAGGCCGGGATTAATACGGTTTGCTACCCAACCCGCCAGTTGCAATCCATCCTGCGCAATGGCCTCGGCGGTCAGTAAAGCGTGGCTGATGCAACCTTCCTTAATGCCTACAACCAACACAACCGGTAAATGCTCCTGTCGCACCCAATCAGACAACGGCTGCAAGTCGTTCATTAGGCTGCGCCAGCCGCCGGTGCCTTCCACCACCACGCGCGCTGCGTTAGCCTGTAAATCGTTAAGACTGCGAGTGAGTAATGGATAATCAATGCGCTGCGTCGGGCTGGTGCTGATTTCATCCTCTTCCAGGGCGATTGGATTAACGGCGGAATAAGTGAGAGTGAGGCCCGAAGCCTGCTGTAACAGCAGTGCATCTTTATTACGTAAGCCTTCGGGTGTGCGCTGTGCGCTTTTGGCGACAGGTTTAAAACCTGCGGCGCAGAGATTCGCCTTGGCAAAGCACTGTAATAACGCGCGAGATACCACGGTTTTACCCACCGCGGTGTCGGTACCGGTGACAAAAAGCGTTTTCACCATTCTCCTCCTTCATTAAAGCGATGTGTAACGTGCGAAGGAGGCAGTTTAAGGAAATGTTTTCGCAGGCAGATTGCGTTAGGACAAACTTAAGGCGAGCTGTCATTATCCCTGCAACAGTTTTACCAATAAGTGGCCGCTATAGAGCGCGTCTTTTATCAGTGCGGCGCCGCCAAAAGTGCCGGGATCGCTGAAAGCCGTTGGTGTGAGCTGGATTTCACTACTATAAGCGGGTAACGCCTGTTGACGAATGGTACTACTCACCGCAGGAAACAGCACATCGGCGGCTTGATTAAGCGGCGAACCAATAAGGATTTGTTGAGGATTAAAGATGTTTACCATCATCGCCAGCATGCGGCCAATGTGATGTCCGACGCCAGCAATCACATCACGCGCCAGACGATCGCCCTGCTGCGCGGCGGCGCATAAGCTCTCAATCGTCAACGGAGTCTGATGCAGCAAACTGTCTAGCTGCGACGGCAAACGCTGGGCGGTGAGAGTAAGCAAGCTTCCGATGCTGGCGACGGTTTCCAGACAGCCATTATTGCCGCAATAACATTGCTGGCCGTAAGGATCGATTTGCGTATGACCAATCTCCACCAGCGTACGGCCATTTTTATGCAGTAGTTGTCCGCCGCTGATCACGCCCGCACCGACGGTTTCATCGATCACAATCTGAATGACATGTTGTGCGCCGCTGGATGCGCCAAACAGTGATTCGGCTAACGTCCAGGCAGAAATATCATGCTGCACGAACACCGGCAAACCGGTGCGCTGCGCCAGCGTTTCTCCCAGTGGCATATCCTGCACGTCGTAACCCGGCATACGATGTACCACGCCAGAAGCCGCGTTGATCAATCCCGGCAAAGTAATGGCGATGGCGGTCAAACGCTCCAGCTTGCTTTGATGACGAATAAAGAAGTCATTTACCAAATTCAGCAAGGTTTGCAGCAGCGGTTTTTCGGCGCTGGCGTGCAGCGGCAAGCGATCTTCCTGCAGCGCGCGGCTGCTGAGATCGCGAAGCGTTAGCGTAATGAATCCGGGCTGAATGCGTACGGCGAGATAGTGCCAGGCGAGCGTATCGAGGATTAAACCAATCGCTGGACGACCGCGACTGCCGGGTTCCTGAAACTCGGTTTCCTGTACCAGATGGGCATCAAGCATTTCACGCACGATTTTGGTAATGCTGGCGGGTGCTAACTGGGCACGTTTAGAAAGCTCAATACGCGAAATCGGGCCGTAAAGGTCAATCAGTCGGTAAACCACACCTGCGTTGGTCTGTTTTATCTGATCAATATGACCAGGTTGACTGTACAGATTCACGCCCTGCTCCCATTATTTTCGCGCTTCTAAATAAACAGCAGCTATGGTGATGCAGATTGACCAGCAGCGTCAAATATTTGATTAGAAATGTGATTTATCGCACATAAAGTTTATGTCCTGCTTCACCCGCTGGTTTAATTCTCCGCATTTTGCAGCATCAGCGACATCATGTTGGTCATTTGCGCCGTCGGTTCTCGAGTAGTTGACCAGACCAGCCAAACTTCAGAAATCGCGTCGTTCTCCTGCAAAGGGATCCACACCACATCGGCCAAACGTGCACGGCGGAACGACGCCGGCAGAATTGACACGCCAAGACCGGTTGCCACCAACCCCAGAATAGTCATCGCCTCGCCCACTTCCTGAGTAATAAACGGTTTGATTTGATAACGATGCAGCAGCGCCAGAATTTCACCGTACAACGCGGTGCCGCCTTGCGGATCGAAAAATACAAATGGCTCGTTAGCTAACGCCTGAATGGAAATCGACTCCGCATCGGCCAGCGGATGCGCCCAATGTACTACCGCGCACAGCGGCTCACGCAGTAACACGCGGTGTTGCAGATCGCTGGGCAACGGCGTATTGCGCATCACACCGAGATCGAGTCGATCGTCATGAAGTGGCGCAAGCTGCTGGCGCGTGTTGTTCTCCTGCATCTGAATGTGCACTTCTGGCCAACGCTGGCGGAATTGATACAGCGCATCTGAAACCAGACCAGTAAACGGCGCTGACGAGGTAAAGCCAATGCGCAACTCGCCTTCCTGACCGGTGTGCACGCGTGCGGCGCGGCGCGCTGCCTGTTCAACCTGCAACAAAATGCCACGCGCATCCTGCAAAAACAGCGCGCCAGCGGGCGTGATCTGCACGCTGCGATTGGTGCGGGTAAACAGCTGCGCACCAATTTCCTGTTCCAGCTGCTGAATCTGCTGACTCAACGGCGGTTGTGAAATATTCAGGCGCTGCGCGGCACGACCAAAATGCAGCTCTTCAGCGACGGCAATGAAATAGCGTAGATGGCGCAATTCGACATTCATATTTTAAACGTCTCATTTAAGATTATTAATATATTGTACAACCTATTAACCCTTTCCTACAGTAACCTTATGATGATTCTAACGAGGATGTTCCGTGAGTCGCTCTTCCCAGGCAGTGATACTCGATGAAGACGAGTTGTCCGTAAAGCCTGCTTCAACTGCAACCCCTTCAGAGTGGATTGAACGCGGATCGCCGCAGTTTATGCGTGTAACGCTGGCGCTGTTCTCCGCCGGTCTTGCCACTTTCGCTTTACTGTATTGCGTGCAGCCGATTCTGCCGGTGCTATCGCAGCAGTTTGGCGTTTCTCCGGCGCAAAGCAGTATTTCTCTCTCGCTCTCTACCGGCTTAATGGCGTTGGGATTGCTATTTACCGGGCCGCTATCGGATGCAATTGGGCGTAAATCGGTGATGGTTACCGCACTGTTGCTCGCCGCCATCTGCACTTTGATTTCCGCTACCATGAGTAGCTGGCAAGGCATTTTGCTGATGCGCGCGCTGATTGGCTTATCGCTGAGCGGCGTTGCGGCCGTTGGCATGACCTATCTGAGTGAAGAGATTCATCCACGCGTTATCGCCTTTTCCATGGGGCTGTATATCAGCGGTAACTCGATTGGTGGCATGAGTGGAAGATTGTTAACTGGCGTACTGACCGATTTCTTCTCCTGGCGCGTTGCGGTGGGCGTCATTGGGTGCTTCGCGTTGGCGGGTGCGCTGATGTTCTGGAAAATTCTGCCTGCATCCCGACATTTTCGTCCGGCGTCGCTGCGACCGCGCAGTTTATTGATCAATTTCCGTCTGCACTGGCGCGATAAAGGTTTGCCGCTGCTGTTCGCGGAGGGCTTCCTGCTGATGGGCGCGTTCGTCACGCTGTTCAACTATATCGGGTATCGCCTGTTAAGTGCGCCGTGGTCACTGAGCCAGGCGGTGGTTGGATTATTGTCGGTGGTGTATCTGACCGGTTCATGGAGTTCACCAAAAGCGGGCGCGATGACCAGCCGTTTTGGACGCGGTCCTGTGATGATTGGCGCGACTGCAATTATGCTGGCGGGATTGCTGCTGACGGCGTTTAACTCGCTTTGGCTGATTTTGCCCGGCATGATGCTGTTCACCGCCGGATTCTTTGCGGCACACTCGGTTGCCAGCGGCTGGATTGGCCCGCGCGCGCGTCGTGCTAAAGGCCAGGCATCGTCACTTTATCTGTTCAGTTATTACGTCGGTTCCAGCGTGGCCGGTACTTTAGGCGGCGTGTTCTGGCACAGCTACGGCTGGATGGGCGTAACGCTATTCATTAGCCTGCTATTATTAATGGCTTTGCTGGTTGGCTGGCGTTTGCAGTGCCGAAAACTGTAATACCTTTCATCTGTTAAACGGGGCGAATACGCCCCGTTCTCATCTCAAGTGGACGCCACACGGCGATCCCACAGTCCCAGATAAAACAAAATGGCTATTCGTCGCTATAATTCATTCCATTCCAACAATAGTTAGACTTTTTTTATTTCACAGCAATGAGGTCGTTAGATGGGACTCTATTATTACGTCGATAAGCACGCCGGCTATAACGACAACCATGTAGTACATGCAACGGGATGCCCGTTCTTACCCGCCGATGAGGCACGCCGTTTTCTTGGGACTTTCTACACGCCAAATGCCGCCATCCAGCAAGCACGTAAATTTTATGCCAGCGCGCTGGGCTGCGAGCATTGTTGTCCGGTTGGGGTAAAAAAAAACATGACGACTCAAAATAGCGTGGCACTAAAACACATGGTGAGACTCTGATAATCATGATTTGAGCGTGGTAGGGTAACCCCGCTGTTTTGTTAAGCACCGCTGAGGCGTTTCAAAATAACTATAATTTTACGTGTAATAATAACTGGACCTTAAGGCGTTCATTAGGGCGTCAGGTCCAGTCGCCTCTTCCCTCATTGCACCATTCCTGATTATTCTCGGCTTGATGCCAGAAAGCGTAATAACCTCAGGCTATTAACCACGCCTCCCAAGATAAAAAATAATCAGTAATAAAAGCCCGACAAACGGTTTCCCTTCGTTCATTAATGCTCCACAATAGCGGGAATTTGTGACCTCGGTCACTTTCTGGGGTGCCTTTTCGCCCTTTCACTCGCCGTCTGACAGATTTGAACTCCATGCAATCTACTACTGTTTCCCGTAAAACGGCCTGGCTACGCGTTGTATTGCTGGCTATTGCTGCTTTTGTCTTTAACACCACAGAATTCGTGCCTGTCGGTTTGCTGTCAGATATCGCTGCCAGCTATGACATGCAGACTGCCGATGTTGGCATCATGTTGACCATCTATGCGTGGGTCGTCGCACTATTGTCGCTGCCGTTGATGCTGTTAACGCGCAATATTGAGCGTCGGCTGCTGTTAGCCGTGCTGTTCATCGTGTTTGTCGCCAGTCATGTGCTCTCGTCCGTGGCATGGGATTTCACTTCGCTGGTTATCTCGCGCATCGGTATTGCCTTGGCGCACGCGGTGTTCTGGTCAATTACCGCTTCGCTGGCCATTCGCGTGGCGCCTGCGGGTAAGAAAACGCAGGCGTTAAGTATGCTGGCAACCGGTACCGCGCTGGCGATGGTGCTGGGCGTGCCGATTGGGCGTATCGTCGGTCAATATCTTGGCTGGCGTACCACCTTCGGCATGATCGGTTTGTCTGCATTGGTGTTGCTGATTTTGCTGATGCGCATCCTGCCGCGTCTGCCGAGCGAGCATACCGGTTCATTGAGCAGCGTACCGATGCTCTTCCGCCGTCCGGCGCTGGTAGCCATGTACATTCTGGTTACCGTGGTGGTGACGGCGCATTACACCGCTTATAGCTACATCGAACCCTTTATGCAGGTGGTCGCTAATGCGGATGACAATTTTACCACCCTGCTTTTACTGCTGTTTGGATCGGCGGGCATTATCGGCAGCGTGCTGTTCAGTACGCTGGGCAATAAATTCCCGTCGGCAATGCTGATCGCTGCTATCGCGATGATCACCTTAAGCATGGGCTTGCTGGTGTTTGCCGCAGTGCGTCCCGCTGCAATCACCGTGCTGTGCATCGTTTGGGGCATGGCAATGATGATGATTGGTCTGGCGATGCAGGTGCGCGTGCTGGCGCTGGCGCCGGATGCTACCGACGTCGCAATGTCGCTGTTCTCTGGTATCTACAACATCGGTATCGGCGCGGGTGCGCTGCTGGGAAATCAGGTCAGTTTGCATATGCAAATGTCGGACGTCGGTAACGTCGGCGGCATTATTGGCCTTGGCGCACTGTTCTGGTGTATCGCTATCTTCCGCCGCTATCCTCAACTGCGTTCTAACGGATAAGAAAAAAGGCTTCAGAAGGATTATCTTCTGAAGCCTTTTATTCACTTCTTACAGAATGCTTCATCGCACTCCGCTCAATTCTCTTAGTTATAAATGACTGCTGTGCCATTTAGCTTGTTGTTGCCAGAGGTCGAAGTGATGCGGAATGACTTTGCTCCAGCAGCATTGGCCTTTTCCGCTAGCTGATTCTCCAGCGATGTCAGGTTGGTGCTACCTGACGCGCTAACCACACCAATTTGTTGTTGATTTAGCGGCGCTTCGTTTACTAAGTCTGCAGCCATGCTACCAAAAGCGATTGAGGACAATGCTACAGCAGCCAGGGTCAGTTTGATGCTTTTCATAATTTTGCTCTCTTAAACAGATGAATTGGGGTCGGTCGCGATTAAGTTAACAACCGTTAATTAAATGCTACTGCCGAAAGGGCGTGCTCGTCAATCATTTTATTAACGATCATTATTTTAATCGAAAGTGGCGTGATTATGGGCTTCCTAGCCCTTTTCAACTTACCCATTTGGGTGCTTTGACCAGCGAAAAGCACAAACGGGCAAAGACGAACAGGCTCATTCCGGGCTGCGCTTGCATATTTATTTAATGATCGGTAATTTAATTGGGTGTTTCTACGCTTTGAGGTGCCCAATGACTGAAGTTATCGATGTGGTGAACAGGAAAACGCGCGGTCGCCCGAAAGTGTTTGACCGCAATGATGCCCTGGACAAGGCATTGATGTTGTTCTGGGCGCATGGTTATGAAGGCACGTCGTTGTCCGATTTGGTTAACGCTACCGGTGCGAAAGCCCCAACCCTTTATGCTGAATTTGAGAATAAAGAGGGTTTATTCCGTGCGGCGATGCAGCGATACATTGAAACCTTCAGCGCACAACGTAACGCAGTGCTGAACGATGATGCATCAGACGTGAAAACGGCAATTGAAGCCTATTTTCGGGCAACCGCCGCGTGTTTTACTGAATGTGATAAGCCAGCAGGCTGTTTCTTCATTTGTACGTCGAGCGCGCTCTCTTCCGGCTCGGAAGAAGTGGCGCAGATGCTGGCGCAGCAGCATCATACGCAGGAATCAGCGTTAAAAGCATTCCTTGATACCCGGCAGCAGCGCGGCGAATTACCGCAATGTGCCAATAGTGCAACCCTGGCCAGCTATCTGGCGTGTTTACTGCAGGGAATGTCGGTACGTGCGCGTGAAGGGGCCAATCGAGAGGATCTTGACCAGATTGTGGATACGCAGATGGCAATCTGGCCCGCTCTGGCGGGATATTGTGAGTTGAGCACCAAGTAAAATTCAGGCCGACTTCGCTGTCGGCCTGAAATTACTGCCTCTATTCGAGCGGTGAGGCGAGCGAGCGTTAAGGCAGGAAAAACATCGGTTTTAACGCCGCACTCACCGGACTGTTATCCGGATTGGATGGCATTAAATCCTTCATGGATGCCCACCAACGCTGACACACCTCCGTTTTTGCCACGGCTTCCCAGCGCGCTTCAGACTCAATTTCTACGCTGGCAAACAGTAGATTACGTTCAGCATCCAGCCAGATAGCGTAATTGTGCGCGCCATGCGCTTTTAACGTCTCGGCCAGCTCCGGCCAAATTGGCGTGTGACGGCGCAGATACTCATCGTGACAGTGTGCATGCACCTGCATCACAAAGGCTTTACGCAACATCGCTGCGCTCCGCCTGCAGAGCGGCTTGCCACGGCTTAACGTTGAAGCGCTCACCCAGCGCGATCAGTTGCTCAGTGGTGATGCTTTGACGAATGCCACCCATCGACAGCGCTTTCACCACCACTTCGGAGGATTTCTCCGCAGTGTCGATCAGGCCAAAGGTCTCATCGAGGTTTGGACCGGCGCCAAAGATGCCATGGAACGGCCACATCACAATGCTGTGGTTTGCCATCGCGTCGGCTGTTGCCTGACCAATTCCGTCGGTGCCTGGCACCATCCACGGCAGAATACCGACGCCATCCGGGAACACCACCAGACATTCGGTGCTGCCTTCCCACAGCAGTCGTGTGAAGCGTGCGGAATCCAGATCGACCACATAGCTCAGCGCCATAAAGTTGGTGGCGTGGCAGTGCATGATGACGCGATCAACGCCGTTTGAGACTTGCTTGCGCACGCTGTGTGACTGGAAGTGAGCTGCCAGCTCTGACGTTGGCAGGCCGCCATTACTCAAACCCCAGTGGATTTTGTATGACAAGCCTTTGTCATCGACCTGCAACAGCGCCAGACAATCAGCCGGGTCGATCTGTACGTTACGGAAAAACTTACCCGATCCGGTAACCAGGAACCAATCATTGGCCAGCGCTGGAGCAGGCTTGGTCAGCTCAATACAGCGCGGCTCAGCATAGAAATCACCGGCGAAATCTTTAACTTCTTCCGGCAGTAAACGTAAGCTGACGTTGCCGCCATTACGTTCATCCCAGCCCTTCAACCACATGTCGCTGGTCGCTTTAACCATTCCCTGAACAAAAGCGGAAGAGAGAATATTTTGCATGGTGTGTCCCTTAACGTTGACGCAGTGTTTGTTGTTCATAATGACGGACTTCGCTCAGCCAGCTGGCATCAGCAGGGACATCGTGGCGCAGACACCAAGCTTCCCACACCGCTTGCCACGGCAACGATTTTTGCTCTTCCAGCATTGCCAGGCGACCGGTGTAATCCCCTTCGTTCTCCAGCTTGCGTAACTGATCGGTAGGTTCCAGCAGCGCGCGTAGCAGTGCTTTTTTGGCATTGCGTGTACCAATTACCCACGCCGCGATGCGGTTAATAGACGCATCAAAGAAGTCGAGACCGATATGCACCTTGTCGAACAGCTTGTGGCGCGCGATCTCGGTGGCGATGGCCTGGGTTTCATCATCAAGAATCACCACGTGGTCGCTGTCCCAGCGTACCGGACGGCTTACGTGCAGCAGCAGGCGCGGCACATAAAGCATCGCCGTGGAGATCTTGTCAGAAATCACTTCGGTTGGATGGAAGTGGCCGGCATCCAGCGTTAGTGCGGTCTGGCGGCTGCTGGCATAGCCCAGGCAGAATTCATTGGAACCCACGGTGTAGCTTTCTGCACCGATACCAAACAGTTTGCTCTCTACCGCATCGATGTGGTGCGCGGGATTGAGTTTTTCACTGATTACTTCATCAAGCGCACTTGCCAGGCGTTGACGTGGTGCGAGGCGATCGACGGTGAGGTCTTTCATGCCGTCCGGCACCCAGATGTTCATGACGGATGCGGTACCCAGTTGCTCACCAAAGTGCGCCGAGATGCGACGGCTGGCCTTGCAGTGATCGATCCAGAACTGGCGAATCCCTTTGTCGGCGTGCGACAAGGTAAAGCCATCGGCGCTCAGTGGGTGGGAGAAGCAGCTTGGATTAAAGTCGAGGCCCAACTTGAGCGTCTTCGCCCATTCCACCCAGTTGCTGAAGTGTTTCGGTTCAATTGCGTCACGATCAACCGGCTTATCGCTCTCCAGGTAAATTGCATGCAGGTTGAGGCGTTTAGCTCCCGGAATGAGTGACATCGCTTTTTCAACATCTGAACGCAGCTCATCAGCATTACGGGCGCGGCCCGGATAGTTACCCGTAGCCTGAATACCGCCGGTTAGTTCACCGTTCGGATTTTCGAAGCCGCGCACGTCATCACCTTGCCAGCAGTGCATCGAGACCGGAATGCCATCCAGCTGTGCCATTACCTGTTCCACATCTACACCGATGGCAGCGTAGCGTTGTTTGGCCAGTTCGAAGGCCTGTTCAATCAGCTTAGTCATATGCAAGTTCCTTAGCAGGTTGGCTGAGCGCGGCAAAGCGTGCCTGATGGGCAGCGAAGGCGCTGTTGTTCAACGGTTCAAATTTTTCTAACGGGAAGTTTTGGCTAATGCAGCGGCGTAAATCACTCACGTCACGCAGTTCGCCTAAGGCAATGAGCTGGCAGCCGACGTTACCGAGCGTCGAAGCTTCAATCGGCCCGGCCAATACCGGCAACTGGCAGGCATCGGCACACAATTGGTTTAACAGCGGATTCTGGCTGCCGCCGCCCACCACATGTAGCTGACGCAGCGGTGCAGCGCGTAATGTGCCGAGTTCACCAATCACCTGGCGATAGAGCAAGGCCAGACTGTCAAAGATGGTGCGGGCCAGCGCGGCAGGCGTCTGCGGAACGGGCATGTTCTGTTCGACGCAGGCGTTCTGAATCTCCTGAACCATGCTGTCTGGATTGATAAAACGACTGTGATTGGGGTTAACCAGCGCACGACAGGCAGGTTCTTTTTCAGCGTCTTTGATCAGCGAGCAGAGATCGGTGATGTGCAACTCGGTGCAGACACGTTGCAGCAGCCACAAACCCATAATGTTTTTCAGAACACGATAGCCTTCTGCTCCACCTTCATTGGTGATGTTGGCATTGAGCGCCGCCGTGCTGACACAAGGCTGCAAACTCTCAATCCCCATCAGCGACCAGGTTCCTGAGCTGAGATAAGCGGCATCATCCTGCATTAACGGTGTGGCCAAAACCGCACTCGCTGTATCGTGCGTCGCAACCGCGATCACCGGAATGTGGTTGCCGCTGGCGCTGGTCCAGTAACCAACGGTATTGCCTGGCGACGTTGGTTTGCCGAACCATTTAGCCGGCACGCCAGCCCAGGTGAGCAAATCGCTGTCCCATTCGCCGCTGTGAATATTGAGCAGTTGTGTGGTGGTGGCGTTGGTGTATTCCCAGTTCATCTGCCCGGTAAGGCGATAGTGCAAATAGTCTGGAATCATCAGTGCATGCTGCACTTGTTCCTGCCAATCTGGCTGCTGCTGATGCAGTGCGTGCAGTTGATAGAGCGTGTTAAACGGCAAGAACTGAATACCTGTGCGCTGATAGATTGCGCCTTTGCCGAGGTCATTAATGGCCTGAGCCATATGCCCTTCCGTGCGCTTGTCGCGATAGCTTACCGCCTCGCCGACGCGCTCGCCGTTGGCATCCAGCAACACCAAATCAACGCCCCAGGTGTCGATTCCAATGCTGTCCGGCACGATGCCTCCATCATCTAGCTGAGCCAGTCCTAAACGAATCTCCTGCTCCAGTCGCTCCAAATCCCAACAATCATAATCTGCACGGCGCACACGCTGATTGGTGAAGCGACGAACTTCGCGCAGGCTGATTTGCTGATTCGCTGAACTCCATTGTGCGAGCATCACGCGCCCGCTGGATGCGCCTAAATCAATGGCAACAATGTTACGCATACTCATGGCGTGTTCTTCCTGTGATGAGATGACAACAGATTAGAAATCCCTGCTTTTTGCCACCTTCCCCTTACTGCCAGTGCGTAATAGTCACTGGCACGCTAACAAAGAAGTTCGTGAGAAAGCTCACAGAACCACACAAGAAGAGAGATGTGAGCCTTGCCGCATTTCCATCAATCGCTGGTGAGATCTTGAAAAATTGGCCATTTTCCTGCGTCACTAAGGTGAAAATTCAAGGTAAGGTGCGGGGCGCCTGCGTAGACTCGGCAACAGTTGAGTAAATAAAGAGGCGAATCATGACCGTTTTACATAGCGCAGATTTCTTCCCGGAAGGGAATTACGCCATCGCCATTGAGCCGCGCGTGCCGCAGCAGGCATTTCCGGAGCATCATCATGATTTCCATGAAATTGTGTTGGTGGAACAAGGTTCTGGCATTCATGTGTTTAACGGTCAGCCACAGGCTTTATCCGCAGGGTGCGTGTGCTTCGTGCGCGATCACGATCGCCATCTTTATGAGCAAACGGAAAATTTGTGTCTGACCAACGTGCTGTATCGCAGTCCGGCGGCATTCCGTTTTCTCTCGGGTTTGCAGGATCTTCTGCCGCGCGAAGAAGAGGACCACTACGCATCGCACTGGCGCATCAATCACAAAGTGATGGCGCAGGCGCTGCAAATCGTTACGCAGATGAAGCAGCAAGATGCGTGGTCGCTGGAACGGCACGCACGTCAGGAACAACTTTTCCTGCAACTGTTGGTGTTGTTGCGCGAAGCGGCTCACAACGATCAATCACAGGATCAGGAAGCCCGCTTACATCGGTTGCTCGACTGGCTCAATGAGCACTACAGTGAAGAGATTGTGTGGGATGCCTTAGCCGATCGTTTTTCATTGTCGCTGCGTACCCTGCACCGCCAGATGAAGCAGCAAACCGGCAATACACCGCAGCGTTACCTGAATCGGCTTCGCCTGTTACAGGCGCGGCATTTACTGCGTCATAGTGATATGCGCATAACAGACATTGCCTACCAGTGCGGATTTGGTGACAGCAACCACTTCTCCACACTGTTCCGGCGAGAATTTGGCTGCGCGCCCAGAGCGGAGCGCCAGCAGATGTTATAACGGGAGCGTTTCCTCATGTCGCTAATCTTAACGCGCGAAGACTATTTTCCGGCCACCAATCTGCCGATTGCTGTGGCCGAGCGCATGCCGCAGCCCTCCTTCCCTCCGCATCGTCATGAATTCAGTGAAATCGTTATCGTCTGGCGCGGCAACGGCCTGCATGTGTTGAACGATCGTCCATGGTTGATAACCTGCGGCGACGTTTTTTACATTCACGATAGCGACTGCCACAGCTACGACAGCGTCAACGACCTGGCGCTGGATAACATTCTTTACTGCCGCGATCGCTTTCGTCTTGGCCTCGACTGGAGTCAGTTGCTGCCGCCGCAAGAAGAAGATTCCCCGGGCTGCTGGCGTTTGACCACGCGCGGGATGGCGTTGGCGCGTGGCGTGATTAGCCAACTTGAGCGCGAGAGCCGCAAAAGTGATTCGCTATCGATTCAACTCTCCGAAGCGCTGTTTTTGCAACTCGCGCTGATTTTGCGTCGTCACGGTTATGCTGCCGATCGGCCCTGGGCATTGCCTGAAGGTGAGCAACTGGATCTGCTGATGTCGGCGCTGCAAGGTGCCATCAGCCGTCCATTCGATTTGGCGGTGTTTTGCCAGCAGAATCAGTTAAGCGAGCGCGCGTTAAAACAGCTGTTTCGCCAGCAAACCGGTATGACCGTGGGTCACTATTTGCGGCAGCTCCAACTGTGCCAGGCGAAGTATCTGCTGCGGACGCAGGATTGCTTAATCAGTGAAGTGGCCGCACGTTGCGGTTTCGATGACAGTAACTACTTTTCGGTGGTATTTACGCGGGAAACCGGTTTAACGCCGAGTGCGTGGCGGCAGCGCTTCCTGCCGCATCGTGAACTCTCATCTGAAAAAGTTAAAGCCTGACGCGAGGTGAGCGTCAGGCTTTTTATTAGTTTGCTAACCCTAATCCCACAATGTTGGCGGCAATGATGATCACCACACAACCCAGTGACAGCACGCGCACCGGACGTTGACCCGCTGATTTCCACTCTTTCAGCACCAGACCAACCAAGCCACCGCACAGCACGTAAAGACTCATATGCAGCATCCAGCTGACAAAGTCGTACTGTGCTGGGATTTTAGCGTGGCCCCAGGCGTAGAAGAAGAACTGCAGATACCACATGGTGCCGCCGAGCACGGCAAACGCGATATTGGCCAGCAGCATCGGTTTGGCGACGGAGAAATCACGGCGTACTGAGAGATCGGTTTTTACCGCCAGACGGATGAAGCAATAAGCCAGATTGACTAATGCACCGCCGCCCATGATCACCACATAGCTTGGCAAGGCCACATACAACGGATTGATACCCAGATTGGCTGCGGCTTCATGCATCGGCTTGGCGGCATCCATTGCAAACGACATGCCAGCCGAGAAGATGCCGCACATTACGGCCAGAATCAGCCCTTTCTTGAGGTTGAACTCTTCAGCGTTGATGCCCAGCGCCCGCTCTTTCAACAGGCCGGCACGTGAAACAATCGCCACACCAATCAACGCAACAAACACGCCGAGCAGCGTCATACGTCCACCGGTCGAGTTGAATAGCTCAACAAAGCGTCCCTGCAGCAGCGGCGTCATCAGGGTTCCCACCACTAAAGTGATACCGATAGCAATCCCAATGCCCATCGACATGCCGAGGTAGCGCATGGTCAACCCGTAGTTGATGTTTCCGATGCCCCACATAGCACCAAACAGAAACACCGGCATCAGTTGAGAGAAACTAAAGCTGCCGTAATACGCCCAGAAATTCGGCAGTAATACCGCACTCACCGCCCAGGGAAGAATCAGCCACGACATAATGCCGCCCACCGACCACATCGTTTCCCAGGACCACTTTTTCACCTGCTTAAATGGAGCATAAAAACAGGCGGCACTGGCGGCACCCACCAGATGCCAGAAAATACCTGCAATGATGGCACTGTTCATTGTTATTCCTTCGTAAGGTTGAGGCCAACAGGAAACCGGCGGTCTCCCGATTACCGGCAGTCTACGGCGGGCAGCTTTTCGTCAGCCTTTGGATGGCTGCCGGAAAGCGGAGGTTGCTGGCAAAATTCGGTGGGTCGTCAACATAAGGATCACAAAATCGCATTTGCAGGCAGGTCACGGGATGATTTTTATAAGTGGCTTATTATTCAGCATATTTTTCTATTATGCTGTGTAGATCAGCACAGTTTTTGATTCACTGCCACTGCAACCGTTAACATGGCAGTCACACAAAGCCGCGCACCAGACTTTCCCCGCAGGCGTTTAATCCGTATAACGTTGGGAAAATCATCAGGACGAAGGATTGAGATGAATACCAAAAGATTGCGGCTACTGCTGTCACAATCGGTGAGCCGCGTGATGCTGGATGACATCCGCGCCATCGTGCCGGCGCAGGCGCTTAACGTCTTTATTAATGGATTAGATGAGACGCACTACGCCACGCTGGATTGCGTGCAGAGCGAAGAGAATTGCGCCCTGCTGGCGTCGGTGATTGTGGTCTGGCGCCAGCTGGGTCACATTCATGCGATTCATTATCAGAAAGGTGAGCATCTGCGTCAGGTCGATGACGCCACGCAATTCCAGCTGTTCAGTATGATGAAAACCCATCGCGCGATCGTGCAGATCGCTTAACTCACGGAATGACTATGAAAATCGGACTGCTTTTCCCTATTGCCATCATCATTGCTGGCGTCAGTTTTTTGGCGTGGTTTATTGCCAGCGGCGCGGCGATGCCGGGTTCCTGACATTTATTTAACATAGCTTGAATCGCTTCTAAGCCGCTGAAAGCACGGCATTTCGCCAGGAATGCTGCGTCTGTCGTGCTGTTCTTCCCTTCTTTGCCATCCCTTAAGTCGCATTGGCAATAACAAAAAGGTGCCACACCGCGATCTGTTTCACTCTGCACTTCACAAATCTTTAACGAAACCGATCGCGGAGAACCTGCACATGACAACACACCATCAACATTACATTAATGGCGCGTTTGTTGCCGATCAGAACGACAAGTGGATAGAAGTGATTAACCCGGCAACCGAGGCGTTACTGTCGCGCGTGCCGGAAGGCAGTAAACACGATGCCGCGCAAGCCATCGACGCTGCTGAAGTGGCGCAGCCGGGTTGGGAAGCGCTTCCCGCGGTTGAACGCGGCAACTGGCTGCGCAAAATTGCCGTTGCGATTCGTCAGCGTGAGCCGGAACTGACCGCCACTATCGTCGCCGAAGGCGGAAAAACCCAGGGACTGGCGCAAACCGAAGTGCTGTTTACCGCCGATTACCTTGAGTACATGGCCGAATGGGCACGCCGTTATGATGGCGAGATCATTAACAGCGATCGTCCCAACGAAAACATCTTTGTGTTCAAGAAAGCGATTGGCGTCACCACCGGCATTCTGCCGTGGAACTTCCCCTTCTTCCTGATTGCACGTAAAGCCGCGCCCGCGCTGGTAACCGGCAATACCATTGTTATCAAGCCCAGTGAGCTGACACCTAACAATGCGGCGATTTTTGCGCAAATCATCCATGAAATTGGTCTGCCAAAAGGCGTGATCAACTTTGTTTACGGCTATGGCCCGGAGATTGGTCAGGAGCTGGCTGGCAACCCGAAAGTCGGTCTGGTCAGTTTGACCGGCAGCGTCAACGCCGGTATCGCCACCATGGAAGCTGCGGCGAAAAACGTCACCAAAGTCTCGCTGGAGCTGGGCGGAAAAGCGCCGGCTATCGTCATGGATGATGCCGATCTCGATCTGGCGGTTAAAGCAATCGTCAGCTCCCGCGTAATCAACACCGGACAAGTGTGTAACTGCGCTGAGCGCGTTTATGTGCAGGAAGGCATTTACGACCGCTTTATCAGCGCGCTGACTGCCGCCATGCAGCAGGTGAAGTTCGGTAATCCGGCTGAGCAAAATGATATTGATATGGGTCCGCTGATCACCGCGGCCGCGCTGGAGCGCGTTGAGCAGAAAGTGGCAAATGCGGTCGCGGATGGCGGCAAAGTGGTGCTGGGCGGCAAGCGAGCAGGCAGCAAAGGCTTCTATTTCGAACCAACTATCATCACGGGCGTGCGTCAGGATATGGAGATCATGCAGCAGGAGATTTTTGGTCCAGTGCTGCCAGTGATGACCTTTAAAACCCTTGATGAAGCCGTAGCGCTGGCAAATGACTGCGAATACGGTCTGACTTCATCGATTTACACCCAGAACCTCAACACCGCGATGGTTGCCCTGCGTAAGTTGAAGTTTGGGGAAACCTACATCAACCGCGAGAATTTCGAAGCGATGCAAGGCTTCCATGCGGGCTGGCGTAAATCGGGCATTGGCGGTGCTGATGGCCGTCACGGTTTGGAAGAGTTCTTGCAGACGCACGTGGCGTATTTGCAGTTCTCGTAGGATCGCCATTCATGGCGTAATGCTTGTCAATTAAGCCAACGACGAGGGCGCAGGCCGGTGGCACTTTTGGTCCGGCGGTCCTCGCGCCGCTAGCGCGGTACCTTCACTTCGCTCGTCTGCCTGACGGACCGGTGAAGACGGGACGTCCTTGTCCCGGCTCCACCTTTCGCCCGCGTCCTGCGGGCTCTCCTGGCTTCCTCGCTTCGTTCAGCGCTGCGGATTGCCTGCCCAAAAGTGCCCCCGGCCTGCTTTAAAGCTTCAGTGCGTGTTTCTGAAAAGGGCAGATGTGTCAGAGCCCGCACCAGATTTAAAGCAAAATGGTTTCTTAACGGACAAGCATTACGCCATAAGTGGCGACTTGTAACCCTGAAACCTTTATAAAACCAGCCTCTGGCTGCGCAGCAGCGCCAGGCCGCTTAACACCGACATCGCCATCAGATAATAACCAGGCGCCAGACTGGTGCCGGTCACGCTAATCAGCAGTGTACAGATCAGCGGTGCAAAGCCACCAAACACCGTCACCGCCACGTTATAGCTGATCGCCATGCCACTGGCTCGCGTACCAATCGGGAACAGATCCGCCATCACTGATGGCACTGTTGAGAAGTAGATCGACTTCAGCAGCGCCATCCAGCACACCAGCAAAATCAAGGTAGTTGGCGTGGTGTGATCAACCACCAGCTTAAATGCCGGATAGATGGTAACGATCAGTAGAATCAACGATCCCCACATCAGCGGCACGCGCCCTACGCGCTCTGCCCATAACCCCATGATTGGCGTGACCACCGTCAGAATCACGCCCGCCAACAAGGTGGCGGTAAACGCTACGCTGCCTGACAAGTGCAGGTTTTTAGTGGCGTAAGTCGGCACATAGTTGAGCATGTAGTTCACCGCAGTCGAGATCACCATCAGGCCGATTGCTAACAGCATCAACTCCTTCTGGCGGCCAAACAGACTTTTTAGCGGAGCGGCTTCCGGTTTATGCTCAGCAAAGCTCGCCGGTTCATGTACATGACGTCGAATATAAATCCCCAGCGGACCAATCAGCAGGCCGAAGGCGAAAGGAATGCGCCATCCCCAATCCTGAATCTGGCTTTCGCTGAGAATCTGCGTCAATCCAAGGCCAAACGCCGACGCCATCAATGTACTGGCGCCCTGCGTGGCGAACTGCCAGCTGGCGATAAAGGCTTTACGCTCAGGGAAATGCTCAACCAGGAACGCCGTCGAGCTGCCAAATTCGCCGCCGGCAGAGAACCCCTGCACCAGACGCGCCAGCAAAATCAGCAGCGGTGCCATCAGCCCAATGCTGCTGTAGCTCGGCATAAAGGTGATGACCGCGCCGCCGAGCATCATCAGGTTAATCGATAACAGCAGCGCTTTTTTACGACCGTGACGATCGGCATAGTTGCCCAGCACAATCGCGCCCAGCGGACGAATCAGGAATGACACACCAAAGCTGCCAAAGGTCAGCAACATCGAGACCGACGGATCGCTGGTGGGAAAGAAGGCATGCGCAATATAGCTGGCAAAAAAGCCGTATACAGCGATATCAAACCACTCCAGCGCATTACCAATACAGGTGGCGAACAGCGTTTTGTGCAGATTGGGTTTTGCCGCGCTCAACGGCATCGCCGTATTCAATGTACTCATTGGCCACCTCCAACGTGCGCACGATGCTTCGCCACCAGTTCTGTTCCCTGCTCGCCCAGATCCCACAGCAGACGCGTCATAATCTGCAAACCTTCGCGGGCAATCGATTTCAACATATGCTCGTTAACGCCATGCTGGCCGCAGGCCGGATACGAGTGCGGCACCCACAAGGTTGGCAAGCCGAGAATGTCCGAGAACACTTCATTGGGCAGCGAGCCGCCGAGATTAGGCAGCAGCGCCGGTTTCTTGCCGCTGGTTTCCGCCATGCTGGTCAGCACCCAATTGACCAGCGGATCGGTGGGATCAAGGCGTGTCGCGGGCGATCCGCGCATAAACTCCACGTCCACATAGTCAAAACCGTGCTGATGCAGATGGGCGCGCACATGCTGGGCGAGGTTTTCCCAATCGGTGCCCACCACAAAACGCAGCTGACAAACCGCCGTAGCGCTGCCCGGAATCGCATTCATTGGACGCGCCGGATTGCCGGTCAGGAATGACAACACTTCCAGCGTGTTCCAGCCATACAGGCGTTCGGTTGGCGTCAGTCCCGGTTCGCCCCAGTTCACGTCAATATCGGGATCGCCCGGCATGCCGCCGACCTCGATATCGCCGAGAATATCGCGTACCTGCGGCGTCAAAGAGTTGGGTTTTAGCGCCTCAACCTGCAACACGCCCTGCGCGTTGACCAGCGAGGCGATGGCGTTGGCCAACTGCGTACCCGGATTGCTCAACAAGCCGCCCCAGTTGCCAGAGTGATAAGCGTTGTCACGCGCGTTGACAGTCAAACGGAAGTTAACCGCGCCGCGTGAGCCCAGGAACAGCGTGGGACGAATCGCGTTGAGGCGCGGACCGTCTGAGGCAATAAACAAATCGGCTTGCAGCAATTCGCCATGCTGCTCGCACAGCTGCGCCAGTCCCGGCGAGCTGATCTCTTCGCCCATCTCGAACAACATTTTGCAGTTGAAGCCCAGGCTTCCACCGCGCAACTGATACACCTGCTCCAGCGCAGCCAGATTGACGCAGTGCTGGCCCTTGTTATCGGCGCTACCGCGCGCATACCAGCGATCGCCCTCTTCAACCATCTGCCATGGCGATAAGCCGTCGCGCCAGTTTTCATCATCACCAAACACCACATCGCCGTGACCATAGCTGAGCAAGGTTGGCAGCATTGGGTCTTCGATGCGTACCGCCACGAGGAACGGTCGATTAGCGGCTTCCGGGTTGTCGATGAAATGCAAGGTAAAGCCCAGTGCAATCAGCTGCGGGCCGATCTCATCCTGCAAATAACGCTGTAGTTCGCTGTCACGATCCTCGCGCTGGCTTTCGGTGCGTTGCGCCACGCGACGCGCCAAAATACGTTGAAATTCCCCGCTGTCAAAATACGCGGTGGCCTGTTGAACCGCCTGTTGTGCTGTCATGTTTGCCCTGTCTTTTATTGTTTTGTCGTTGATTCATCTTTGCGGAAACGCTGCTTTGCCACAATTATCAATTTATCGAGTAAGATTTGCTTTTAAGGCAAGGCTCGCCTGCCCGATTTCGAGGCATGCACCACCATGAGGCACCCGCATGTTAAGCAGTGAAATCCGCTATTTTCTCGCCGTGGCCAATACCGGCTCGCTCAGCGCCGCCAGCGAACAGCTGTTCGTGGCGGTGTCGGCGATCAGTCGGCAAATTCAGCGACTGGAGAATCAGGTTGGCGTGCCGCTGTTTGCACGTCATGCGCGCGGCATGGTGTTGAATGAAGCGGGCGAAATTTTCGCGCATCACGTACGCAAGAACCTGTTGGATATGGAGTACGCGCTGGCGGAGATTAAGGGGCTGAAAGCGGTGCGCCGTACATTGATTCGCGTCGCCTGCACCGATGGGCTGGCGTTTACACTGCTGCCACGTTTGATCGCGGATTTTCGCAATGACAATCCGGGCGTGCTGTTTGATGTGAAAGTCGCCAGCACCCAGGGCGTGGCGGAAGCGCTGCGCAACGGCGAGTGTGACGTAGCGCTGCAGTTTAGTCTGCACGCGGAACGTGGTGTGGAAGTGATGGGATCGTGGCCGGCACCAGTGTTAATCGTTATGCACCAAACGCATCCGCTGGCGACCGCGCCGCAGGTCACGCTCGCCGATCTCAGCCACTATCCGCTGGCCTTGCCGCAGCAAAACACCACCGTGCGGCAACTGTTTGAGCTTGCCAGCCACATGAATGGCAGCCTGGTTGAGCCGGTGATGACCTGCGATACCTTTTCGATGCTGTTTCAGTTTTTGCTGCGTACACCGCAGGCGGTGACGATTTGCAGCGCCTTTACCGTGCTGCAGGAGGCTGAAACGCACGGTTTGATTTTGCGCTCAGTGGGCATCGATCAGCTGAGCCAGCGCACTTTGCAACTGCAGACGCAATCAGGGCGACCTCGCAGTGCCGCCCTGAATGTGTTTCTCTCCTTTTTACTGCAACAGCTGGACGCGTTAGAGGAACCGCTGCGCCAGCGTTGGAAGCCGTAACTCAGTTCTTGATATCCACCGGATAGAAGATGTGTTTACCGAACGGATCGACCTGATAACCGCTCACCGACTTGCGTACCGGCTCAAAGATGGTTGAGTGCGCAATCATCACCGCGGGCATTTGGTCATGCATGATCTGCTGCGCTTGCTGGTACAGCACCACGCGTTTGTCGTGATTCTGCTCGGCACGCGCTTCGGTGATAATCTTCTCGAACGGCTGATAACACCATTTCGATGAGTTGGAGCCGCCATTCGCTGAGGTGCAGCTGTAGAGCGGGCCGAAGAAGTTATCCGGATCGCCGGTCGCGGTGGTCCAGCCCATCAGCGCCGCCTGATGCTCGCCGCCTTTCACGCGCTTGAGGTATTCGCCCCACTCATAGCTGACGATATTGGCTTTGATGCCCACTTTGGCCCAATCCGCCTGAATCATCTCCGCCATTCGTCGCGCGTTCGGATTATACGGTCGCTGGACCGGCATCGCCCACAGCGCGATTTCGGTGCCTGGCTTGATGCCCGCTTCCTGCAGCAGTGCTTTGGCTTTCTCCGGATCGTAGTCGTAATCCTTCAGATCTTTATCCGCACTCCACACGTCCGGCGGCAGGATGTTTTTCGCCACCGTGCCGGTGCCTTTAAAGATGGCATCGATAATCGCTTGCTTGTTGATCGCCATCGCCAGCGCCTGACGCACCTTCACGTTATCCAGCGGCGCTTTGGTAGTGTTGAACGACAGGAAACCGGTATTCAGGCCCGATTTCTGTTGCAGCGTTAAATCGGGATTGGTGCGCATCTTCTCCAGATCGGCCGGATTGGGGAACGGCATAATCTGGCATTCGTTTTTTTCCAGCTTGGCGTAACGCACCGAGGCGTCCGGCGTGATGGAGAAGACAATGCGATCGAGCTTCGCCTTGCCCTGCCAGTATTCCGGGAAGGCTTTGTAGAGGATGCGTGAATCTTTTTGATACTGCACCAGCTCAAACGGTCCGGTGCCAATCGGCTCCATATCGACCTTCTCCGGCGTGCCGGCTTTTAACATCTGGTCGGCGTATTCTGCCGAATGAATCGAGGCAAAATACCACGCCAAATCGGCGAGGAATGGCGCTTCAGCGTGAGCTAAGGTGATGCGCACAGTATTGTCATCGACTTTTTCAATGCTGGTGATCAGCTTGGCCAGCTCAAGGCTTTCAAAGTTGGCGTAGTTACCACCAGAGACATTGTGGTACGGGTTTTTGGGGTCCATCTGGCGCATAAACGAGAAGATCACGTCATCGGCATTAAAATCGCGCGATGGCTTAAACAGCTTGTTGCTCTGGAATTTCACCCCTTTGCGTAGATGGAAGGTGTAGACCTTGCCATCCGGGCTGATATCCCAGCTCTCAGCGAGGCTGGGCACCAGTTCGGTGGTGCCGGGCGTAAAGTCCACCAGGCGGTTAAATATCGGCACTGCGCTGGCATCGACGCTGGTTCCCGAGGTGTACAACTGCGGGTTGAAGTTCTCTGGCGATCCTTCAGAACAGTAAACCAACGTTTTTGCCGAAACCCCGCCCGCAACCGCCAAGCCGATTGCCGTGAGAGTGAGATTTGCCATCATTTTTTTCATCATGATCCTCGCTTTTTATTGACTTCCATGAGTCTGCTTCGTTATTTAATGTTCATCTGATTAATAAATAACATGATTTAACCAGCACGCGTACTACAGACGCCGCAATGCTAATAAGGAATTGTGATGACAGACCAACTTGCCAGCCAATTGACCCAGCGTTTCTACCGTTATCTGGCGGTTTCCAGCCAGAGCGATGCCAAATCAACTACGCTGCCGAGTACGCCGTCCCAACATGCGATGGCGGAGTTACTGGCAAAGGAGCTGGGCGAACTGGGATTGCAGGATATTGTGATTGACCAGCACGCTACGGTCACGGCGGTGAAACCCGGCAATCGTCCAGATGCGCCGCGTATCGGTTTTATCACCCATATCGATACCGTGGATGTTGGCCTCTCGCCGGATATCCATCCGCAAACTCTCACGTTCACCGGTGAAGATCTGTGCCTTAACAGCACGCAGGACATCTGGCTGCGCGTGGCGGAACATCCGGAAATTAAACCCTATCTCGGTCAGGAGATTATCTTCAGCGACGGCACCAGCGTGCTGGGCGCCGACAACAAAGCCGCCGTCACGGTGGTGATGACGCTGCTGGAGAACCTGCGTGGCGATCACGGTGATATCGTGGTGGCATTTGTGCCCGATGAGGAGATTGGCCTGCGCGGCGCCAAAGCGCTCGATCTGGAGCAGCGCTTTAACGTCGATTTTGCCTGGACCATCGACTGCTGCGAGCTGGGTGAAGTGGTGTATGAAAACTTCAATGCCGCCGCCGCTGAGCTGGTGTTTACCGGCGTGCCAGCGCATCCGATGTCGGGCAAAGGCGTGTTAGTCAATCCGCTGCTGATGGCGCATGACTTTATCTCGCGCTTTGATCGCTTAAAAACCCCTGAACATACCGAAGGTCGCGAAGGCTATATCTGGTTCAACGATATGAATGCCAACGCCAGCCGCGCGGTGTTAAAAGCCTCGATTCGTGATTTTGATTTGCAGGGCTTTGACGCGAAGAAACAGCAGCTGGTGGAAGTGGCCGACGAAATTGCCGCGCGTTATCCCACCGGCCATGTCGCGCTGACCATTAACGATACTTACAGCAATATCAGTAATGCGATTGGCGAGGATCGTCGCGCGATTGATTTGATTTTTGCCGCGCTGCAGCAGGTGGGCGTGGAGCCGAAAGTGATCCCGATGCGCGGCGGCACTGACGGTGCAGCGCTGTCAGCAAAAGGATTACTGACGCCGAACTTCTTCACCGGCGCACACAATTTCCATTCGCGCTTTGAGTTTTTGCCGGTTCCCTCGTTTGTGAAGTCGTATCAGGTTGCTGAAGCGCTGTGTTATTTAGCCGCGAAATAAAAGAAAAAGGTCGTCATAAATGACGACCTTACGATTGGATTGGGGTCGCCAAACATGGCGACCTTTTTAACGTTATTTGCTGGCTGAAACATCAATCCCAGGGAAGAATTTCGCCGCCAGTTTGGTGACCGTGCCATCGGTCTGCACCTTGGTGATCGCCGCATCCAGCTCTTGTTTCAGTTTGGCATCGCCTTTACGCAGGCCAAAACCAATACCTGTACCGAGAATGGTGTCATCTTCTACCGGCTTGCCGACAAAGGCGAAACCTTTACCCTGCGGCTTTTCAAGGAAGCCCGATTGACCGGCAGCAGACATCACCAACGTGCCGTCAAGACGACCGGCAACCATGTCGTTATAAACCTGGTTCTGATCCTGATATGAAGTCACTGTAACGCCCTGCGCTTCCCAGTGCTTCTTAGCATACGTTTCCTGAATCGAACCCTGCAGCACACCGATGTTTTTGCCTTTCAGTGATTCGGCGGTTGGCAGCAGCTTCTCACCCTCTTTCACGATCAGCATGGTCGGAATGCGGTAGATCGGTTTGGTGAAGTCGATGCTTTTTGCACGCGCTTCAGTGATGTTCATCGCGGAGTTGATAGCATCAAATTTTTTCGCCTGCAGAGCCGGAATCAGGGCATCAAAGCTGCTTTCCACCCATTTACAGTCGAAGTGACCTACCTGGCAAATCGCTTTACCCAGTTCGATATCGAAACCTTCCAGTTCGCCCTGCGCGTTGCGGCTCTCAAATGGCGGATACTGCGATTCCAGACCATAGCGTAAGGTTTCCTGCGCCAGCGCGTGCGCCGAGGTCAGCATGCCCAGAGCGACAAACAGTGCGTTCAATTTTTTCATTATATTTACCCCTAAGTTACCCTTTGACCTGGCAGAGCGCTTCTGCACCGGCCTGAAGTGTTGCGTCGTCTTTTGCGAATGACAGGCGAATTAATTTATTGTCAGTGCCGTCCATATAAAACGCCGACAACGGAATGGTGGCCACACCGTGATCGACGATGAGACGTTTTACCATTTCGCTATCACTTTCGTCACTGAAATGTCCGTAGCTGGCCAACATAAAGAACGAACCGGCACTCGGTAGCAGCTTAAATGGCGAATCCTGCATCAAAGTCAGCAGGCGATCGCGTTTTTCCTGATAGAACGGCGACAGCTGCAGATAGTTTTGCGGGTTTTGCAGATAGTGAGCAAAACCGACCTGCATCGGCGTATCGGCGGCGTACATCATGAACTGATGGACTTTGACGATCTCTTCCATCAGCGCTGCCGGTGCCAGCGCATAACCCACACGCCAACCGGTTACGTGGAAGGTTTTGCCGAAGGAGGAAACCACCACGCTGCGCTGCGCCAGTTCCGGATGCGTTGCCATGCCGCAGTGCTTACGGCCATCAAACAGAATATGTTCGTAGACTTCGTCAGACAGCACCACGATATCGGTGTTGCGCGTCAACGCGGCTAACTGATCCAGATCCGCCGCTGACAGCACCTGCGCGCTAGGATTGTGCGGCGTGTTGATGATGATCATGCGGGTGCGCGGCGTAATGGTGGCGCGCAGTTCGTCCCAGTTGATGGCGAAATCAGGTACCTGCAACTTCAGACCAATCGGCGTAGCGCCTTGTAGACGGACCACCGGCGCGTAGCTGTCAAAAGCCGGTTCGAAGAAAATCACCTCATCACCCGCATGCACCAGTGCGGAAATCGCCATGTAAATGCCCTGGCTGGCACTGCCGGTGATCAGCACTTCGCTACCGGCATCATATTGCTGGCCATAAAGTGTGTGCACTTTCTGCGCCAGCGCTTCTCGCAGTGACGGCAGGCCGGTCATTGAGGCGTATTGGTTATGACCGTCGCGCATCGCCTTACTCACCAGCTCAACCAGGTGCGGATCGCACGGGAAGTTGGGTGCGCCTTGCGACAGATTGATGGCTTTGTGTTGCGCCGACAGCTGACCGATGACGCTAAAAATCGTCGTGCCGACATCGGGCTGTTTGGATGAGAGGTTAACACTGCTATTCAGGGTCATCGGTGCCTCGTGAGGTTGCATAACCACGTATCGAATGTAGATTTCTATTCAACGGCGTGCGGCTTGAGTCGACAAGCGAATTGTTGTCATAATAGCCATGATTAAAAATCATAGCTTGAGGTTGTTATGTCCCGCTCTGCTCTGCCGCTCAATGCCATTCACGCGTTTCTGGTGACCGCGCGCCATCTCAACCTGACGCGAGCCGCCAGCGAACTGTGCATCACCCAAGGCGCAGTGAGTCGTAAAATCGCCACGCTAGAAAGCTGGCTGGGATTCGCGCTGTTTATCCGTCACGCTCGTGGCCTGCATCTCACCGAACAGGGCGCGGCGCTGTTGCCGGAATTGAAGCAAGGTTTTGCCATGCTGGTGAATGCCACAGAAAAAGCCAGCCGCAGTAACGCCGCCATTCGCCTGAAAGCGCCCACCTGCGCCATGCGCTGGCTGGTGCCGCGTCTGGTGGCGCTGGAACAGCAGCGTCCGGATATTCACGTGGCGTTGACCACCACGCTCGATCATGGCTCGCAGTTGGATAATTTTGACGCGGCGATTGTGTTTGGCCCAACGCCCGCCGGATCGATTTGCCTGTTTGAGGAGCGTTTAACGCCGGTGATGGCCAGCAGCGTCACGCCGCCGAGCCAGATTGGCGAACTGGCGAAGTTTACTTTTTTGCATCCAACGCAGGATTCACGCGACTGGCAGCTTTGGCTGGCCGAATTGGATGCCGCATTACCGATGGCGCGCAATCAGCATTTCGCTACCATGGATCTAGCCATTAGTGCCGCGATTCAGGGATTTGGCGTCACGGTGGCGGATGTGACTTTAGTGCAGAACGATGTGTTGAATGGCCGACTGATTGCGCCATTTGCCGCCAGTGTGGCCACCGGCGCGAGCTACAGCCTGTTACAGCGGGCAGAAAAAGATGCGCCACCGTTCCTGCCGGAACTGGTGGCGTGGTTATCAGAGGTTTAGAAAGAGACCCATTCGTCAGAGGCCGGTTTCGGCTGCGTAGGAACTGCGCCTGCCAACACCGGACGACGCAGTGCAGTTGGCGAAACCACAGCCTTATTCACCGGCGCGCTGTCCGACAAGCGGAATTTCGCCACCGAAGCTTGCAGCTCCTGCGTTTGGCGCTCCAGCGCGCTGGCGGCGGCAGAAACCTCCTCAACCAGCGAGGCGTTCTGCTGGGTGACGCTGTCCATTTCGGTGACGGCGGTGCCGACCTGCGAAATGCCTTTGCTCTGCTCTTCCGACGCTGCGGCAATGTGCTTCATGATCTCATTCACATCCTGCACCGACTTAAGAATGTCGTGCATGGTGCTGCCCGCGCTGCTCACCAGCTCCGAACCTTTTTCCACGCGCTGCACGGAATCTTCAATCAGTGTGGCGATCTCTTTCGCCGCACCGGCGCTGCGCTGCGCCAGATTGCGCACTTCGCTGGCCACCACGGCAAAACCTCGGCCCTGTTCACCGGCGCGCGCGGCTTCCACTGCGGCGTTCAGTGCCAGAATATTGGTCTGGAAGGCAATGCTGTTAATCACGCTGGTGATTTCCGCGATCTTCTTCGAGCTGCCGGAGATACCTTGCATAGTGGTAACCACCTCACCCACCAACTTGCCGCCCTGCTGCGCGGTGCCGGTGGCGGTTTCTGCCAGCGAGCTGGCCTGACGCGCGTTGTCGGCGTTGAATTTCACGGTGGCGGTCAACTGCTCCATACTGGCCGCCGTTTGCTCCAGTGCGGCCGCCTGCTCTTCGGTGCGCGAAGAGAGATCGTTGTTGCCGGAGGAGATCTCCGCCGCGCCGCGATAAATGTTTTCGGTTCCACTGCGAATCGCGCTTACCGCTTCGCGCAGGCTGTCCTGCATGGCACGCAGCAGCGGCACCAGTTTGCCGACGCAGTTACGGCCAAACTCTTCCACCGGCTGGCTCAGATCGCCCTGCGCAATAATAGAGAAATGGTTGCGGATGCGTTCTAGCGGTTTCACCAGCATCGCCACCAGATAGCGATCGGTAAACAGCAGGATGAACAAGCCAATCACTACCGCCACCAGAATGATCACTTTGGTGATGCTGGTGAGCTTATCAACAATGACGCGCGTCTCATCCAGCTTGCTACCAGCGGCTTTATTGAAGGCTTCAGCGCTGGCACCAAACGCGCGGCTCAGCGGCGGCGTGACGTTATTGGCTTGCGCGCGATAGGCTTCAACCGTGCCCTGCTGCGCCAACGAAACCTGCGGGGCGATACCTTCATCCAGCAGTTTTTGCCAGTTGGCAATAACGCTATTGGCGGTCTCCGCGTCCATCGGACCCGGCGCCATGGCTTTAAACTGCGCCAGCAGGTTTTTCATATTGTCGAGCGCTTGCTGTACCGGCGCGAATGCATCAGCACTGACTGCATTGCCCGCAGCACGACCTTCCATCACACGCGACAGACGCGTAACCACACGAAAATATTGATCGTTTCCTTTGCTCAAAACCGTCATTTGATTAACCAGCTGGCGGTCAATCTCGTTGCCCTCGCCGAGGGCGTTCAGTGAGTGGACGCTAAACAGCCCAACGGCACACCACAGCAGGCAAAACAGCCCAAGAATGGTGAGCAATACGGCGCGGATGGTGAAATTTTTTAAGATACCCATACATAATCCCGTGGTGTGAAACGCGAAGGAGGCCCGATAAAATCGGGCATATTGCGTTTATCGGCATCGGATGGGGAAAATGTAACGGTTTTGTAAGCTAATTAATTGCTTACTGACGCAGGTGAGGAAAAGGCGCTTTTATGATTAATCAGCAAGATAGGCGAGAATTTGGCTTATAAATTCATTTGCCTGCTTACACCATTAGCAGGCTCATCAAAGCTTAACGTGGCTGCGCATCATTAAACGGAACAAACGCAGCCGTCCACGCATAAACCGCGCCTTTACCACTGCCTGGGCTTTGCCCTGATCGCCTAACGCCAGCGTCAGATCGTTGCCCGGTCGCCAGACTGGCCAATCAACCTCGCCGGGCAAGTGCGCGCTGAACTCGCTGGCTTCCCGCGCGAAGGTGACCCAATAGGCGCTGACTGCGCCGGCGAACGCTTTATCCTGCTCGCTGTAGCTGCGTTCCGCTGACGGCGTTAGCGTATCCAGCGTGTTGAAGACATAGGGAATTTCATTGCCGTGCCAGGTACCGTGCGGATAGAGATCGCGCGCATTTTCAGAGACGTAATCGAACCAGTAACGCCATGCGGGCATGCCGATATTGTGCTGCGCCTGAGCGACCATAAACGGTAACACCGTGAACGCCATATCGCGCGCCACCGCGCGTCCCAGCAGCGCATCATCATGAATGTCGTACAGCCACTTCATCAGACGATAACTGACGCGGTTCTTACTGCGCATCTGCCGCAACACCGCCGTGGCATCCACGCCAAAATAGTCCAGCACGCTGGCTTCATCACTGTTGCTGCCGATCATTAACGGGATGCGATGCTGCTTACCGCTCATGAAGGTGGTTAGCATCGGTTTTGGCAACACCGCATCGCCGCTGATGGGCACCGGGCCGAGCGCCAGCGGGCGTTCTAACGGCCAGAATTGTTCGGCGGGTAGCTCGCGCAGCTGCTCGGCGCTGGCATCTTCGGGTAAAGAAAAATGCGCCGCCACCTGCAAACCGATTTGCTGTGCCTGCTTTTGCGGGATGTCGGGCAAGCTGTAGGCGCTTTGTACAATGCCTTTGTGAAACAACGCCTCGGAGAGTGGCGAGCAGCACAGCGATAACACGCTGCGCGCGCCGGAGGATTCACCAAATAGCGTCACGTTATGACGATCGCCGCCAAAGGCAGGAATGTTGCGCTGAATCCATTGCAAGGCGGCAATTTGATCGAGTAAGGCAAAGTTGTTGATCACGCGCCCGGCGGGATATTGCGCATCTAGCGCCGGATGAGAGAAGAAGCCGAAGTGGCCAAGGCGATAGTTGAGCGTTACGACGACGACGCCTTGCGCCGCCAGCGCTTTGCCGCGATAGGGATCGAGATGGCCCGCGCCGATGGCAAAACCGCCGCCGTGCAACCAGACCATCACCGGCAACGGCCGCGATGGCTCGACATCCGGCGTCCAGATATTGAGGTAGAGACAATCTTCACTGAAGCGACCGGGATCGCCACCGCCAGCGGCCACGCAATAGTCACGGTTCTGCCAGCTTGCCGTGCCCCATTCAGTTGCATCACGCACATCCTGCCACGGTTGCACCGGCTGCGGCGGTCGCCAGCGTAAAGCGCCTGTGGGTGCGGCTGCGTACGGTATTCCTCTGAAGACAAAAAGATCTTCGTCCATCAGGCCCCTGAGTTCACCTTCTGCGGTCATGATCCTCAGACGTCGTTCATTTTTCATCTCGGGTTCCCTGATAATGCATCGTTCCATTATTTGCAGGCCTTGGACGAATGTCCATGTTCTCAAAGCATTTGCAGATTATGCCGAACCGTGGCGCGATTCTTTGAACAACTCCATCAAATATTTTGGCTAACCCCATTGAGACCAATTGTTTTAAGGTTGCAAGTTAACCTGGCGCGACGGAGAAACACCATGTTGGTTGGCATTAACCAGATGTTCAATCGGATGTGCGATCACCCGGATTTCGGCAAACTGCTGTTACGCCTGACGTTTGGCGGACTGCTACTGTTTCATGGGGCGTTCAAGGTGGTGCATGGCGTGGGCTGGATTGCGCACATGCTCGCCGTCAAAGGGATGCCAGGTTTCATCGCTTACGGTGCTTACATTGGGGAAATAGCGGCACCTGTAATGGTGATCATCGGATTACTGACGCGCCCTGCGGCGTTCATTATTGCGGTGAACATGATTGTTGCGACTCTGCTGGTAAAAATGGGCGCTGTCTGGCATCGCACAGATGTCGGAGCCTGGGCGCTGGAGACAGAAGCTCTTTACCTGCTGGGCGCGCTCGCCATTATGTTTTTGGGTGCCGGGAAGTACACGCTGGTGCGTGACGCGCGCTTGCAATAACCACAAGAAAAGCAGCCGGTCTGCTGAATTTCAGACCGGCTGTAACATTTCTTACGCTACGCCACAGCGCTCAAGACTGCGCTGCTGCATCTGCTGATACAACGCCATCTCATCCTGCACCGCTGTACCAAGCGCGCTTTCAAAATCCGCCCGGCTGGCATTACCTGCGCTGCGCGTTTGCGCCACATCGCCCAGATTTGACTGGAAAATCCCCGCTGCGCTCACCGGCAGGAAATCCTCGTAAACGATCGGTTCGGCGCTCAATCGCCCTTCTGCCAGCAACTGCGTCACGCTTTCGCCCGCGCGTGGCGGCAGATGCTCGCCTTTGTCGGTCAGGCGATAGCGGAACCAAGCCAATTGCTGTTCGCGCAAGGTCTCTTCGTCATCGGGGAAGTCACCAAACACCGCGCTGAGATGTTGCTGGTGATGTTGGTTATCGCTGCCGGTACCGGCTTCGGCCAGCAAACGATCGTAAAGTTCGCGCCCTTTCGGCGTGAGCGCTGCGCCGCGCTGTTCAATCTCACCAAAGCGCGCGGTATGCGTGCCCGGCGTGCCATCATTAAAGTGCACCGCTTCTTCCAGGGCTTTGAAGCTGGTCTGGCGCAGTAGAATCGGCACTTTGCGCTGCGGCGGGCCTTCAATCAGGGTTTTGGGATCGATACCGCGTGACGGCATCAGTGATTGCACGCGATCGATATCTAGCGTGCGCGGCGTTAAATGATTGATGTGGCAACCGCGGAAACACACCACATCGGCAATCAGACGATGCTGCTGGCTCAATGCGCGATAGGTGGCGCTGTCTACGGTGGTGTGCGCATGCCAGCGGAAAGTTTCCAGCGCTTCCTGCACGAAAGTCGCCGCATCCGCTGCGTTTAAACCGCCCTGCTGCTGATGCTTAGCGATCAAGGCACGGCAACCCGGCGTAAAGATATCGCGCGCGGCGAGAATCGTAGCGGCCTTCTCACGCAGCGCCGCATCATCAATAAGTTCGAGACGCAGCAGCGAGGTGAACACGCGGAACGGATTGTGGCGCAATGCGCGGTCGCTGACCGGACGAAACGCCGTGGAGTGCACCGGCACACCGGCTTGCGACAGGTCGTAATATCCCACCGCTTCCATGCCCATCACGGCAAACATCTGGCGCAACGTTCTGAGTTCATCGGCCTTGCCGACACGAATCGCACCGTGACGCTCGACGCTGAGGCGACTCAGCTCATCAGCAGCCGACAAGCGGTTTTTCAACTCGGGATTGGCTTCCAGCGTACGTTCATTAACGGCGGTGACCAACTGCGTCAGCGTGCCGTATTGCGGCACTTCCTGCTGATACATGGCCGACATGGCCTGCGAGAACAGCGTGCGGATGGCATCGCTGCTGAGAAAGTTTGGCATCATCATCACCTTGGGCTTACGGGTTGTTGCTACTGTAGATCAACCCTTTAGCGGCGGGTAACAATTTCGTGGAACTGTGATCGCCTTGTCACTCGGTGAGGTTTGACTGGTCACCAAAGCGACATTTCAGCACCAGCATGAGGGTGGTTAATACCGCAGGAATCGCCAGCAGCAGGAAGATCTGACTGAACGTCCAGCCGAGCGTTAACAACTCAGCTCCGACAAAGGCGCTGATGATGGCGCCGATGCGGCCTACGCCGTGCATCCAGCTCGAGCCGGTGGCTCGGGCGTGTGTGGGATAATAACTGGCGGAGAGCGCATTCATGCCGGTGTTGGCACCGTTAAAACAGAAGCCGCTGCAGAAAGCGATGGCGCTCATTAAGCCAACCTGCGCAGGAGAAAAACCCAGCGCCACAATGGCAATGCCGCCGCAGAAATAGATCACCGCCAGCGCCAGATTGGCGTTGATGCGATCCATCAACCAACCGGCAAACAGCGAGCCAATGGTTCCACCGGCCTGATACATCGCCGTGACAATCGCCGCTTCCGTCACCGACATGCCAAGCGTGCTGATCAGCGAAGGCATCCAGCTGCCAATCAGATAAACGAGGAACAGCCCCATAAAGTAGCCGCCCCACAACATCAAACTGCCAAACAGATAGCGGCGCGACACCACGGTTGCCACAGAACCTTTTCGCGCGGTTGGCAGCTCAGTGCTTTGGTAATGGCTTCCCGGCTGCACGGTGCCGGGCAGCATACGTTCGAGGATGGCGTGAATGTGTGCGGCAGGCGCACGACGGCTAATCAGGAAACGTACCGATTCCGGTAAGCCGCGCACTAAAAAAGGCAGCACCAGCAGCGGCAGCACGCCGCCCATCAGCATGACGGAGTGCCAGTCATAGCGCGGCAACAGCCACGAAGCGGCAAAGCCACCGGTTGCGGCTCCAAAGGTAAAGCCACAGAACACCACGGTAATAATGAAGGAGCGACGACGTTCGGGCGCGTATTCGGCCACCAAAGTGCCAACGTTAGGCATGGCGGCGCCAAGCCCTAAACCGGTGAGAAAGCGGAACAGCATCATCTGTTCGATGTTCTGCGCCATCGCCGTGGCCAGCGTCCACAGGCCGAAAAACAGTACGCTGATCAGGATCATCACGCGGCGACCATAACGATCGGCCAGCGGCCCGGCCACCATCGCACCCAATGCCAGGCCAATCAACGCCGCGCTGATCACCAAGCCGAGTTGATGATTAGTGACGCCCCAACTGGCTTTCAGCGTAGGCGCAATAAATCCCATTAGCGCAATGTCCATGCCGTCTAGCGCCACCACCACGAAGCACAGCGCGATTAAGCGCTTTTGCCAGCTGCTAAGCGCACTCTTATTGATAAGCTGGCGAACATCTACTGCTTCAACGCTGGTCACGTAACGACTCCTGCACTTTTAACCGTTGAGGGCATCAGTTTTAGTAAAAAAAACGGCGCTTATCATAGCTCATCGTTAACAATATCGGGCACTGTTTTTGGATGTAATTGAGAATTATTCAGCTTTTATCGAATTATGTTGTTGATTTTACGTAAGCTGAATATTCGACAAAAAGTGTCATTTGCAGCATTACGCTTAAATTCAGCAGGTTAGGCATAAAGGTTGTGTCGCGGCATTTTTGTTAATATAAATTTGCAGGCAAGTTAACATAATTAACGTTTCCTCATTGCTGCTTCTCGTCATAACTCATTATGTTGGGCGTATGGACAAAAATATCCTTTTCAATCAGCGCATTCGCTTGCGTCATTTACATACCTTTGTGGCGGTAGCGCAGCAAGGCACGCTCGGTCGTGCCGCTGAAACGCTCAATCTGAGCCAGCCTGCTTTGTCGAAAACACTGAATGAGCTGGAAGAGCTGGCAGGCGCGCGGCTGTTTGAGCGCGGACGGCTCGGCGCGCAGCTCACCACGCTGGGCGAACAGTTTCTGATTCATGCGGTGAAAGTGCTGGATGCGCTCAATCATGCGGGTCAGAGCTTTAACGCACAGCAGCCTGGTCGCCCGGTGGTGATTCGCCTCGGTGCGCTGACTACGGCTGCGATGGGCATGCTGCCGCAAATTCTCGATCGCTTCCATGAACAGCAACCCAATACTACGGTGCAGGTCGCGACCTTGCACAATAACGTGCTGTTGGCCGGTTTACGTGCCGGTGAGTTTGATGTTGGCATTGGTCGGATGGCGGATAGCGACATGATGGCCGGACTAACCTATGAATTGCTGTTCCTGGAATCACTTAAACTGGTAGTGCGCCCGGATCATCCGCTATTAAGCGAAAACGTTATGCTGTCGCGCGCGATGCAGTGGCCAGTGGTGATTTCGCCGGAAGGCACCGCACCTCGTCGTATTGCGCAGCATATGCTGAATGAGCAAGGTTGTACCTTGCCAGCAAACTGCGTCGAAACCTCATCGACATCGCTGGCGCGCCAGCTGGCGCTGCGTTACGACTATGTGTGGTTTGTGCCTTCCGGTGCCATCAAAGAAGATTTAAATCACGATGCGTTGTGCGCGCTACCGATTGCCTCGCCGGGGCCAGGCGAACCGGTTGGTATTATAACGCGCAGCGGCAGCCCGCTAAGCCTAAGCGCCGAAGTGCTGATGGCGACCATTCGTAAATTCCACAGTTAACGACTGTGTTTGGCATGACGTTCACGGTTCTCAAGGCGCGCCTGTTCGGTTTTGCGTAAACCGACATAGAGCGCGCCCGCCCCACCATCTTTCGGCTGTGCGGTGCAAAAGGTCTGCACTTCTGCAAACTCCTGCAACCAACGCGCCACATAGCTGCGCACAATATTGGCGTGCGACTCATCGTCACGCCCTTTGCCATGAATGATCAGCAGATTGCGCAATCCATGTTTGTTGGCTTGTTGCATAAAGCTGAACAGCGCCTGACGACAGGTTTCAACCGGTTGACGCAGCAGATTAAGGCTGGCTTCCGGCGGATATTTGCCTAGCCGCAGCTTATCCAGCACGCCTTGCTGTACGCCCTCAACCTTAAATTCCAGCGGTGTTGTCAGTGGAACGATGTCGAGAAAGCCACGCGTAAGGAAATTTTCCTGCTCGTCACTTTCCTGCGGCGCGCGTGGCGCTTTAGGCGAAGGGGCGCGTAGCCATTGGGTGTTAGCGCAGTTTTTTAATGGTGTTACATCACCCATGGCATCGCGGAAAAGGTCTTCATCATCAAGGTTCATGGTGTTTCCTCTCGCCTGGTGTTTACCTGAGCGTCCAAATCGACGCCAAAGCAAAAGAGTAGCAAAGGATTATTGGCAAAACATCTGTCACTTTTTGCGCTGTATTAAGCCATGTCTAACTGTAAACCTGGCAACAAAACGTTCCAGATCAATAAATGCCCTTAGGTCAGACCAGCGCAAACCCTGTAATACCTGACATTTGTGGGGTTTTAAGGACATTTACTGCTCGGATGAGTTCCCTTCGCTTCGAAAAATGTTAAAATTGACCGCAGTCAATAATCATCGAGCGTAACTAATATGATCCAGGAAAAACGCAGCATTCGACGTATTCAGTCTGGCGGTTGTGCCATCCATTGTCAGGATTGCAGTATCAGCCAATTGTGTATTCCCTTCACGCTGAACGAGCACGAACTGGATCAGCTGGATAACATCATTGAGCGCAAAAAGCCGATTCAAAAAGGCCAGACGCTGTTCAAAGCCGGTGATGAACTGAAATCGCTCTACGCAATCCGCTCCGGCACCATCAAAAGCTACACCATCACTGAACAAGGCGACGAGCAAATTACTGGCTTCCATCTGGCAGGCGATTTGGTTGGTTTTGACGCCATTGTCGGTGCAAAACATCCAAGCTTTGCGCAAGCGCTGGAAACCGCAATGGTGTGCGAAATCCCGTTTGAAACCCTCGACGATCTCTCTGGTAAAATGCCAGCGCTACGTCAGCAGATGATGCGTTTGATGAGCGGTGAAATCAAAGGCGATCAGGATATGATTCTGCTGCTGTCGAAGAAAAATGCCGAAGAGCGTCTGGCGGCGTTTGTCTGGAATCTGTCGCGCCGTTTCGGCCAGCGCGGTTTCTCACAGCGTGAATTCCGTCTGACCATGACGCGCGGCGATATTGGTAACTATTTGGGACTAACCGTAGAAACCATCAGCCGTTTGCTGGGTCGCTTCCAGAAAAGTGGCATGCTGGCGGTTAAAGGCAAATATATCACCATCGAGAACCACGCTTTGCTGGCAGAATTAGCTGGCCAGACCGAACAAGCCGCGTGATTTTGTGCCGGGTTAATAAAAGTTATTTTATTGATCCGGCAACAACTTTTCCGCTTCTGCCCTGTCCAAACTTAGGCTATCTTTAATCCAACTTGCTTTGGTTTTAGGAGATCGGCCTATGTCCCGGTACCAAAATATTCTGGTGGCTATTGATGCCCAGCAGGACGATCAGCCCGCGCTGCGTCGTGCGGTTTATCTCAATCAACGTATCGGCGGAAAAATCAAAGCTTTCCTGCCTATTTACGACTTCTCATATGAAATGACCACGCTGCTGTCGCCCGATGAGCGCTCCAATATGCGCAAAGGGGTGATCAGCCAACGTACCGAATGGATTCGCCAACAGGCCCAGGCATATATTGAGGCTGGCGTTGAAATTGAAATCAAAGTGGTTTGGCATAACCGTCCGTATGAAGCCATCATTCAGGAAATTATGGCGAATCAGCATGATTTAGTGCTGAAAATGGCACACCAGCACGATCGCCTGGAAGCAGTAATCTTCACCCCGACGGATTGGCACCTGCTGCGTAAATGCCCTTGCCCAGTGTGGATGGTGAAAGATCAGGCGTGGCCTGAGGGCGGCAAAGCGGTGGTGGCGGTCAATCTCGCCAGCGAAGAGCCGCATCACGATGAGCTTAACCAGAAGTTGATTCGTGAAACTACGCTGCTGGCCGAGATGGTGAATCACACCGAAGTGCATTTGGTCGGCGCTTATCCCATCACGCCCATCAACATTGCTATCGAACTGCCGGACTTTGATCCTAGCGTCTACAACGACGCGATTCGCGGACAGCATTTAGTGGCGATGAAAGCGCTGCGACAAAAATTCTCAATCGGTGAAGAGTTCACCCATGTGGCGAAAGGTTTGCCTGAGGAAGTGATTCCAGATATCGCTTCGCATCTGGACGCTGGCATTGTGGTGCTCGGTACCATCGGCCGTACCGGTTTGTCAGCTGCGTTCCTGGGTAACACTGCGGAACAAGTGATCGATCATCTGCGCTGTGATTTGCTGGCGATCAAGCCAGATGATTTCAAATCGCCGATTGATTACGATGACGAAGAAGATGAAGACGATTGATTAAAAAAGGGCGGCTCGCAATGGCCGCCCTTTCACTATCTACTCAGGGCGGTGAGTCACATCACCGCCCTGCTTTTTTACAGCGCGCGCAGAATGCCTTCCACGCTCGCTTTCGCATCACCAAACAGCATCTGCGTATTGTCTTTAAAGAACAGCGGATTTTGGACGCCTGCATATCCGGTGCTCATCGAGCGTTTAAACACAATCACGTTCTGCGCTTTCCACACTTCCAGCACCGGCATGCCAGCGATTGGACTGCGCGGATCTTCCAGTGCGGCTGGGTTAACGGTGTCATTCGCGCCGATCACCAACACGGTATCGGTATCGCTGAAGTCATCGTTAATTTCGTCCATTTCCAGCACCACATCGTAAGGTACTTTCGCTTCCGCCAGCAGCACGTTCATGTGGCCCGGCAGACGACCGGCAACCGGGTGAATACCAAAGCGAACTTTAATACCGCGTGCGCGCAGCTTTTCGGTAATCTCAGCCACCGGATACTGCGCCTGCGCCACCGCCATGCCATAACCCGGCGTGATCACCACAGAAGATGAGGCTTTCAGCATTTCTGCTGTTTCTTCCGCCGTAATTTCACGGTGCTCGCCGACTTCATCGCTTTCGCCGCCCACGCTTACGTCGGTACCAAAACCACCGGCGATCACGCTGATAAAGGAGCGATTCATCGCTTTACACATGATGTAAGAGAGGATGGCACCGGAAGAACCGACCAGCGCGCCGGTAACAATCAGCAAGTCATTACTCAGCATGAAGCCCGCCGCCGCGGCGGCCCAACCGGAGTAAGAGTTCAGCATCGAAACCACAACCGGCATATCCGCACCGCCGATCGACGCCACCAGATGCCAGCCAAACACCAACGCAATGATGGTCATCAGCAGCAGCGCAAACACCTGCGCGCCAGTGCTATCGGTTTGCACGAACCACAGCATCAGCAGGAAGGAAACTACCAGCGCCGCAAGGTTCATCTTATGACGATGCGGCAGCATCAGCGCTGAAGAGGAGATCTTGCCGCGCAGTTTGCCAAATGCCACCAGTGAACCGGTGAAGGTCACCGCACCGATAAAGATGCCGAGGAACACTTCGGTCAGATGGATATTTTCCATCACCGGCGCGAGGCCTGGCGCGTGGTCGATGTAACTGTTGAAACCCACTAACACCGCCGCCAAACCGACAAAGCTGTGCAGAATGGCAACCAGCTCTGGCATTTCGGTCATTTCGACTTTCTTCGCCAGGCGCAAGCCAATCGCACCACCAATCACCATCGCCACCAAAATCCAGGCAACGTTACCGGTATTCGGGCCAAAAATGGTGGCCAGCAGCGCAATGGCCATGCCGCTCATGCCAAAAATATTACCCTGCTTAGAGGTCTCGTGTTTCGAGAGACCGGCAAGGCTGCAAATAAACAGAATCGCGGCAACAATATATGCTGCAGTAACTAATCCGCCAGACATGTTGCTACCCCTTAATTCTTACGAAACATTTTCAGCATGCGCTGGGTGACGGTGAAACCACCGAAGATATTGATGCTGGCGATCAGCACGGCGATAAACGACAGAATCGTTACCCAACCGCCGTGGCCCATTTGCAGCACCGCACCCACCACAATAATGCCGGAAATGGCGTTGGTGACGGCCATCAACGGCGTGTGCAATGCGTGACTCACGTTCCACACTACGTAATAGCCGACCACGCAAGAGAGCGCGAAGACGGTAAAGTGCGACAGGAAGTCCGCTGGCGCCACGTTGGCCAGGCAGGCAAACAGCACTACCGCCAACGCCAGTAGCAGATATTTGCGCCAAGGTGAAACCGGCTTGACTTCAGCCTTCGGCAGCGGCTGGGCTGCGGGTTGCGCTTTTGGCGCGGCGGAAACCTGAATCGGCGGCGCTGGCCATGTCACTTCGCCATCACGAATTACCGTCACGCCACGCACTACGACGTCTTCGAAATCAACGGTGATTTCGCCGTTTTTCTCTTTGCACAACAGTTTCAGCAAGTTGACGAGGTTGGTACCGTAAAGCTGTGAGGATTGCGTAGGCAAGCGGCTTGGCAAATCGGTGTAGCCGATAATCTTCACGCCGTTGGGGGTTAAGGTCACCTGATCGGCAACCGTCAATTCGCAGTTACCACCGGTCTGCGCGGCCAGATCGACGATCACGCTGCCCGGCTTCATGCTGGCAACCATCTCGGCAGTAATTAGCTTCGGTGCCGGACGGCCTGGAATCAGCGCGGTGGTGACAATAATGTCGACGTCTTTTGCCTGCGCGGCAAACAGCTCCATCTCCGCCTTAATAAAGGCTTCAGACATCACTTTGGCATAACCATCGCCACTGCCCGCTTCTTCTTCGAAGTCCAGCTCAAGGAACTCGGCGCCCATACTCTGCACCTGCTCTTTCACTTCCGGACGCGTATCGAAAGCACGCACAATGGCACCTAAACTGCCTGCCGCACCGATGGCTGCTAATCCCGCGACACCCGCACCAATCACCATCACTTTGGCTGGCGGTACTTTACCGGCAGCGGTGATTTGACCGGTGAAGAAGCGACCGAACTCGTGCGCGGCTTCAACGATGGCACGATAACCCGCGATATTCGCCATTGAGCTCAACGCATCCAGCGCCTGGGCACGAGAAATACGCGGCACCGAATCCATCGCCATCACGGTGACGCTGCGTGCTGCCAGTTTCTCCAGCAACGCTGGATTCTGTGCAGGCCAGATAAAGCTCACCAGCGTGCTACCGGCGCGCGTCAGTTCGATCTCTTGGTCGTCAGGCGCGTTCACTTTTAACACGATGTCAGACTGCCACACATCTTGGGTGTTGCTGATGATGGCGCCGACGGCGATAAAGCTTTCATCATCAAAGCTGGCGCGAAGTCCTGCGCTCTGTTCAACGGTGACGCTAAATCCCAGCTTGATCAGCTGCTCAACGGTCTTTGGCGTGGCGGCCACGCGCGACTCATTGGCTAACCGTTCTTTGGGTATCCCAATTAACATACTGTTTCCTTTCAACAATTAAAGGATGAGGTTCTGTGAGTGGCAAAAAGCTCAAAAGCCGAAACCGTGTTTCAGCTTTTTATGAGCAAAATGCACAATGTAACAAAGTCTTTATAACCTACTGAAAATATGAAGAGTGATCCACAGCGATAACGCCTGGTTATGACATTCACACAAATATTCAGACGCAAAGATTGAATGCCACGTTTTGCTACTGCATTTGATGTTTATTAAAAAATATTCTGCTGGGCAAAATCGTGTCATGTCGAATTAAGTATTATCAAAAACCTTTATTTAACAATGCGATAACTATTATGGCATTAAGTGTTACCAGAATAAGTGGTTATCTGTGCAAAAAAGAGCCGTAACCGAAGTCAATGACAGGTCGATGAATAAATGGCAGAGATTGTCAATGTTATGCGCTTAAATTGGCTGAGACAGGCCGATTATTACATGCAATAATCAGCGGCTAATCTGTTATACATCAAGAGTCCAGCACGTTTTCGTACTCATTTTGCGTAAGGCGAAGGATCATTTTTATGAAGCTGAAGAACACCATTCTGGCGTCAACCTTGTTATCACTGCTGGCGGCAAATGCGTTTGCTGCTAAAGAGTTAACGCCAGAGCAAGCGGCCGCGTTGAAACCATTCGAACGTATTAATATCAGCGGCCGTTTCAACGCGATTGGCGATGCAACTGATGCCATCTCTAAAGAGGCTGATGCGAAAGGCGCTGACTCTTTCTATGTACAGGGCATCAATGATACCAACGGCAACGGCGGTAACTGGCGCGTAACGGCGGACTTGTATAAAGCCAACGCACCAAAAGCAGATGACTCCACTAAATACCGCACCTTCTCCGGCGTGAAAGAGTTGCCGAAAGCAGAAGCGTATCGCCTTGAGCCGTACGATACCGTATCGGTGAATGGTTTCTTCTCAAGCCAGCCAGATGTTAATGAAGCGATTGCCAAGGCAGCCAAAAATAAAGGCGCGGCATCCTTCTTTATCGTGCGTCAGGTGGATGCCAACAACGGCGGCAACCAGTACGTCACCGCTTACATCTATAAAGCTGATGCACCAGAGCGCAAAGTTCAGAACACTTCTGATTCGATCCCAGCGGATTCTGAAGCCGGTAAAGCAGCACTGGCCGCTGGCGGCGCCGCCGCCACTAAAGTGGCGATTCCTGGCGTGGCCTCTTCCGATACGCCAAGCCGTAACGTTGGTCGTTTCTTCGAAACCCAGAGCTCAACTGGCCAACGTTACACGGTTAAAACCGCCGATGGCCGTAGCGTGCAGGAAGTGAATGCGATTACGGCTGCGCAGATGCAACCGTTTGATACCATCACCTTCTCCGATCACTTCGGTACTCCAACCGAAGTCTCTGAAGCGGTTGGCAAACGTGCCGTAGAAAAAGGCGCTAAGTACTATCACATCACGCGTCAATGGCAGAACCAGAGCGGCGGCAACCTGACCGTCACTGCCGATCTGTTCAAGTAATTCCGATTGAGGGCGGCGTCCGTCGCCCTTTCCAAAATCTCCTTCATACTGACTGCATAATCTGTGCGCAGATTTGCATAGTCTTGCATTGCCTTCCCCCTTTGCACTCCGTAAAATCTGCCGCCTGTTTTTAGGGGATTCCGTTTCAAAATTGGCTAACTGCCACGCGAGACTCCAGCGGAATCGTCACCACCCAGCATACTCTGCTGCTTAGGATGGGCGTTTTGGATAAAAAATTAGGTCTTAGTGCGCTCACCGCGTTGGTGCTCAGCTCAATGCTGGGCGCTGGCGTGTTCAGCCTGCCGCAAAACATGGCGGCGGTTGCCGGCCCGGCGGCGCTGCTGATCGGCTGGCTGATCACCGGCGTTGGCATCATCTTCCTGTCACTTGCCATGCTGTTACTGACGCGGCTTAAACCCGAGTTGGATGGCGGCATCTTTACCTATGCGCGCGCCGGCTTTGGTGAGCTGATGGGCTTCTGCTCGGCGTGGGGATATTGGCTTTGTGCGGTAATCGCCAACGTCTCTTATCTGGTGATTGTCTTCTCGGCGCTGAGCTTCTTTACCGACACGCCGGATCGCGTGGTGTTTGGCGATGGCAATACGTGGCAGGCGATGCTCGGCGCATCGGTGCTGCTGTGGCTGGTGCATTGCCTGGTGCTGCGCGGCGTGCAAACGGCGGCCAGCATTAATTTGCTGGCAACGCTGGGCAAGCTGGTGCCGCTGCTGCTGTTTGTGGTGCTGGCGCTGCTGGCGTTCAACTACGATCGCTTCCGCTTTGATTTCAGCGGTGTCGAACTCGGTCAGCCGCTGTGGCAGCAGGTGAAGCAAACCATGCTGATCACCTTGTGGGTGTTTATTGGTGTGGAAGGCGCGGTGGTGGTTTCTGCGCGTGCGCGAAATAAGCAAGATGTCGGACGCGCCACGCTGATGGCGGTGCTGGCCGCGCTGCTGGTCTATTTGCTGGTTACGCTGCTGTCGTTAGGCGTGATTCCGCGTGCCGAACTGGCGCAGATGCGCAATCCTTCCATGGCCGGTTTGATGAAGCATCTGCTGGGTCATTGGGGCGATGCGGTGATTGCGGTTGGGTTGATTATTTCGGTGTGCGGCGCCTATCTGAGCTGGACAATTATGGCCGCTGAAGTGCCGTTCCTCGCTGCGCAACAAGGTGCCTTCCCACGCAGCATTGCGCGCCAGAATCGCCACAACTCCCCTTCGGCCTCGTTGTGGCTGACCAACGGCAGCGTACAGGTTTGCCTGATCTTGATCGCCTTGACCGGCGCGGATTACAACACGCTGCTGACCATCGCTTCAGAAATGATTTTGGTGCCCTATCTGCTGGTCGGCCTGTATCTGATTAAGGTGGTGCGCGGGCAGAACAAACCCTGGGCGATGTTTACCGGCATCGGTGCCAGCGCGTATGGCGTTTGGCTGCTGTATGCGTCGGGTCCCTTGCATCTGCTGCTTTCAGTGGTGCTTTATGCGCCTGGATTGCTGCTGTTCCTGTACGCACGACGCGGCGGCCGTGGCGACAAGATGTTGTCACAGCTGGAGCGCATCGCGATTGTGTTGTTGATTGCGGCGTCACTGCCAGCCTTGTGGCAGCTAACGAATTAGTGCGGCTGAACGGGAATGGAAACGCACAGCAGGTCATCCTGCTGTGTCAGATTGAGCGGCTTACGGTATTCCTGATGAATAGCGTCAAGCTGCTCGGCTGACAGCGGATACGGCAGCTGAATATCAAAGCGGCTGATGTGCTGTTGCTCGGCCAACGTGATGAGGCGCGCGATATTAATCTCGTCGCTCACCTGGGTTGAAATGATTTGTAATGCTAATTCTTTCAGATGATCGTCGCTGGCCTGAAGGTTATGCGCCGATTTACGCGTCACCATGCCAAAAATAGGCATCACGCCATAAATGGCATCGACAAAACTCCAGCGTTTTTTGCAGGAAGCGGAGAGAAAATCACTGTAATTGAAGCAGATGCGATCACTGTATCCGGCTGAAGCCAGCTCTTTATCAGACACTCTCGCACTCCTCCTGTTTTTCGTTACGGTTCCGAACCTTGCGCTACAACGCGCCGCTAATGATGGCACATTTCACGGTATACATACCAGTAACGCAGGGATATTTCGTGCGGTAACGTAGAGCTCAGGACCAGGAAAAGCTATGCTGCTGGCATTCTCATCCGTCACAGTGAATTATGAACAAAATCGTCTATGTGGAAGATGAGCCAGAAGTAGGCGAATTGATCGCCGCTTACCTTGGCCGCCACGATATTGAAGTTATTGTTGAAACGCGCGGTGACCGCGCCGAAGCCACCATCGCCCTGCACGACCCCGATTTAGTGATGCTGGATATCATGTTACCCGGCAAGGATGGCATGACATTGTGCCGCGATCTGCGTGCCAGCTGGCAAGGTCCGATTGTCTTGCTCACCTCGCTCGACAGCGATATGAACCATATTCTGTCGCTGGAAATGGGCGCTAACGATTACATCCTCAAAACCACGCCGCCAGCGGTGTTGCTGGCGCGCCTGCGTTTGCATCTGCGTCAGGCGCATGTTGGGCAGCCGGAAGTGACGCCCGCTATTCAAAGCTCGCAGCGCGTACTGCGATTCGGTTCACTGACCATCGATTCGCTCAATCGTCAGGTGACGCTGTTTGAGGAGAATATTGTACTGTCCACCGCCGATTTCGATCTGCTGTGGGAGCTGGCGAATCATGCCGGGCAAATCCTTAATCGCGATGCGCTGCTGAAAACCCTGCGCGGCGTCACCTACGATGGCATGGACCGCAGCATTGATGTGGCGATTTCTCGGCTGCGTAAAAAATTGTACGACAGCGCTACCGAGCCGTTTCGCATCAAAACCATCCGCAACAAAGGCTATCTGTTCGCGCCGCAGGCCTGGGATACCCGTTCCGCATGAGAAAGCTCTTTATTCAGTTCTATTTGCTGCTGTTCGTCTGTTTTCTGGTGATGACATTGCTGGTTGGGTTGGTGTACAAATTCACCGCCGAACGCGCCGGACGCCAGTCAATGAACGATTTGATGGCCAGTTCGCTGTTTTTGATGCGCAGCGAACTGCGCGAGATCCCCCCGCGCGACTGGAGCAAAACCATTCGCAGCCTCGATCTCGATCTGTCGTTTGATCTGAATATTGAGCCGATGAGCAAATATCAGCTGGGTGATGCCGACATGAAGCGCCTGCGCGCTGGCGAAATCGTGGCCATTGACGATCAGTACACCTTCTTACAGCACATTCCGCGCAGCCATTACGTGCTTTCCGTCGGCCCAATCCCTTACCTTTTCTATCTGCACCAGATGCGCATTTTGGATATCGCGCTGCTGGCGTTTATTGGTATGTCGCTGGCGCTGCCGGTATTTATCTGGCTGCGTCCACACTGGCAAGAGATGCAGCGGCTGGAGAAAGCCGCCGAACGTTTTGGTCGCGGCGAACTCGACGTGCGCACTCATTTTGAAAGCACCTCCAGCCTGCACAGTCTTGGCGTGGCGTTTAATCAGATGGCGGAGAACATCAACACGCTGGTTGCCAGTAAGAAACAGCTGATTGACGGCATCGCGCACGAGTTGCGCACGCCGCTGGTGCGGCTGCGTTACCGGCTGGAGATGAGCGATAACCTCACCGATGCGGAATCCGCCGCGCTAAACCGCGATGTGGGTCAGCTGGAGAGTTTGATTGAGGAGTTGCTGACGTATGCGCGCCTCGATCGCCCACGCGTTGATCTCCATCTGCAATCCTTCGATCTGGCGCAATGGCTGCGTGTGCATATCGAAGATGTGCAAACCATGAATCCGCAGACGCAGATTGCGCTGGATATCCCGCAGCTGGAGAACGTTGGCAGCGCCGATACACGCCTGATGGAGCGCGTGCTGGATAATTTGGTGAATAACGCCCTGCGCTATGCGCAACAGCGTTTGCGCGTCAGCTTATGGTTTGATGGCGCGCTGGGCTGTTTGCAGGTGGAAGACGACGGTCCGGGCATTCCGCAGGAAGAGCGCGCACGCGTGTTTGAACCTTTTGTCCGCCTCGATCCGAGCCGCGATCGCGCCACCGGCGGCTGTGGTTTGGGTCTGGCGATCGTGCACTCTATTGCGCTGGCGATGCAGGGAAATGTCTCGATTGAGAGCAGCCCGCTCGGCGGCGCCAGCGTTCGCTTTTGCTGGCCGGTTGATCTACCCTTGCGGGACATTGCGCCACGCTTACCGTCATAAGGAGCTTTTTACGTGACTTCAGCTTATCAAGAACTTAGCCGCACTTTTCAGCGTCTCTCCCGCTTTGGTCATTTAGGTGCCATTGCTGGTGTCGATATGCAAACCACCATGCCGCCGGGCGGCAGCCAGTCACGCGGTGAAGCGATGGCCGAACTGAGCGTGTTCATGCACGAAGTGCTTACCGATAAACGCCTCAGCGGGCTGTTTGATGCCGCGCAGCAGGAATCTCTGAATGATGTCGAGCAGGTTAACCTGAGCGAGATGCAGCGCGCCTGGCAACAAGCCACGTTGTTGCCAGCGTCACTGGTGGAAGCCAAGTCGCTGGCCGGTTCGCGCTGTGAGCACGCCTGGCGTCAGCAGCGTCCGGCAAATGACTGGCAAGGTTTCTCCGCCAATCTGAAAGAAGTGGTGAAGCTGAGCCGTGAAGAGGCGCAGCTGCGTGCCGATGCGCTCGGCGTTTCGCGTTACGATGCGTTGCTGGATGTATTCGAACCCGGCATGACCAGCGCCCAATTGGACCAAACCTTTGGCGATTTGAAAAGCTGGCTGCCCGATCTGTTGCAAAAAGCCGTGGCGAAGCAGCAGCAAACGCCGATCGCGCAGCCGGTGGGTCCGTTTGCTATCGAATCACAGAAGCAGCTCGGCCTGAGCGTGATGAAAACGCTGGGCTTCGATTTCAATCACGGCCGGTTAGATGTGAGTGCGCATCCATTCTGCGGCGGCGTGCCGGAAGATGTGCGCATTACCACGCGTTACAACGAGAACGACTTCCTCAGCGCCATGATGGGCGTGATTCATGAAACCGGCCATGCGCGTTACGAGCAGAATTTGCCAAAACAGTGGCGCGGTCAGCCGGTGGCGCAGGCGCGTTCTACCGCGATTCATGAATCTCAAAGCCTATTTATGGAGATGCAGCTGGGGCGCAGTAAAGCCTTCCTGCAGCATATCCATCCACAGGTGGTGGCCCTGATGGGCGATCAGCCTGCGCTGGCGTTAAACAACTTCATCCGTCAGACACAGCGCGTGAAGCCGGGCTTTATTCGCGTCGACGCCGATGAGTTGAGCTATCCGGCGCACGTGATCTTACGTTACGAGATCGAGCGCGCGCTGATTGAGGGCGAGATTGAAGTGGATGATATCCCTGCGTTGTGGGACGAGAAGATGCAGCAATCGTTGGGCATTGATACACGCGGTAATTACCGCGACGGCTGCATGCAGGATATTCACTGGACCGACGGCGCGTTTGGCTATTTCCCAACCTACACCTTGGGCGCGATGTACGCGGCCCAGCTGTTCCAGGCGGTTAAGCGTGCGATTCCACAGATCGAAACGCTGATCCAACAAGGTGATTTGCAGCCGGTGTTTGACTGGTTACAGCAGAACATCTGGCAGCACGGCAGCCGTTTCCCGACGCAGCAACTGCTGATCAATGCCACCGGCGAAGCGCTGAATCCGCACTATTTCCGTCAGCACCTTGAACAACGTTATCTGTCTGAGTAAACTGCGCGGCGGCCCATGCGGCCGCCCTTTTCACTTCCTTTATGCCGCTTTGTACAATCCGTTACACGCCGATACCAATGCCTCACGGAAAGCCTGAATTGTTTTTCATATAGTGTTTTCACCGGCCCCGCAGTGGGCTACACATGAAAAAATAGTTCGAGGATTTTGCAATGAAAAAATTATTTGCACTGGTGATCGCCGCTGCTATGGGTATGTCTTCTGTTGCTTTCGCTGCTGAAACAACTGCTGCTCCAGCCGCTGCTGCAACCACAACTGCTGCGCCAGTTAAACACAAAATGGCTCACCACAAAAAACCAGCTGCTCAAAAAGCGCAGGCTGCTAAGAAACACAAGAAAGTAGAGAAGAAAGCGCCAGCTGCACAGAAAGCTCAGGCCGCTAAAAAGCATCACAAAAAAGCAACCAAGCCAGCTGCACAGAAAGCCCAGGCTGCTAAAAAGCACCACAAAGCAACCAAGCCATCTGCACAGAAAGCCCAGGCTGCTAAAAAGCACCACAAAGCAACCAAGCCAGCTGCACAGAAAGCTCAGGCTGCTAAAAAGCACCACAAAAAAGTAACCAAACCCGCTGCGCAGAAAGCTCAGGCAGCTAAAAAGCATCACAAAGTGAAAAAAGCAGCTAAATAAGATTCGCTTAGCGCCAACACCGTATTGATGATTGAAAACACCCGGTTATGCCGGGTGTTTATTTACTGGAGTAGCGAAAAATGGTGCGTCGCTATCGCTTCGAAATTATTCTGATTGTGATGATCCTCTGTGGCATAGTTGCAGCCAGCTTTTTTATCTAGTCGTTGTAGCGTGCTGATTACTCCAATATTTCTCCCTTTTTCACCGCTCACCGACTATAGTTATCGCTCAAGCGTGATGACAACAACTTCTACTTATTCTCGCCATTGAGAGAACTATGCGCCTGGCTATCCTGTTACTTGTTGGTCTTTTCAGTTTTAACCACACAGCACATGCCGATGATGAAGATGGGCCTAGCCCGGAAGACATCAAAACGTTGTTCTTTGGCAAAGATCATCGCCAGGCGATTAGCGACGTGAGCGCCGCGCCCTGGGATGCCATCGGTCAGTTAGAGACCGAAAGCGGTAACCTCTGCACTGCCACCCTGATTTCTGCTCATCTGGCGTTGACCGCCGGACACTGTTTATTGGCTCCGCCCGGCAAGTTTGATAAGCCAGTGGCGCTGCGTTTTATGGCCAGCGCTAAAGGCTGGCGTTACGAGATTCATGATATTGATGCGCGCGTTGAACCCTCTTTAGCGCGCCGGTTGCAGGCGGACGGCGAAGGCTGGATCGTGCCGCCGGGCGCCGCGCCCTACGATTATGGGCTGGTTATCTTGCATAATCCGCCGTCCGGTATTGTGCCGATTCCGTTGTTTGAGGGTTCGCGTGGCGATTTAACCGCCGCCTTGAAAACCACCCAACGCAAAGTGACGCAAGCCGGATATCCGGCCGATCATCTGGATACGCTCTATTCGCACAGCGATTGTTTAGTGACCGGTTGGGCGCAGCGCGCAGTGCTGTCGCACCAGTGCGATACCTTGCCAGGCGACAGCGGTTCGCCGCTGCTGTTGAAGAACGGTGATGAGTGGCAATTGATTGCGGTACAGAGTTCGGCGCCCGCGCCGGCCGATCGTTATCGTGCCGATAACCGCGCGATTGCGGTGCCGTCCTTTAAAGATAAGCTGGAAGAGTTAGCGCAATAATCACGTAAGGTCGCCATTCATGGCGACCTCCATCACATCACTCTCTTGATTAACTCAACTGCTCCATCGCCTGCAGAATACGCTTATCCGAAATCGGATAAGGCGTGCCCAACTGCTGCGCGAAATAGCTAATCCGCAACTCCTCCAGCATCCAGCGAATCGCCTGTACTTCGGCATCATCCTGACGCTGCGGCGGCAATTTATTCCGCCACGTCTGCCAGGCCTGCTCCACCGCTTGCACTTTCAGCATGCGCGCACGATCGCTGTGTGGATCCACCGGCAGCTTCTCGAGGCGGCGTTCAATACCTTGCAGATAGCGCAGCGTATCACCGAGACGCGACCAGCCGTTGCCGGTGACGAAGCCGCGATACACCAGGCCATTCAGCTGCGCTTTGATATCGCCTAACGCCAACGCCAGCGACATATCCACGCGACCCTTAAGGAACTTGTTGATATTGAACACGCAGGTCAGAATCTGTTCGACCTGTTTGGCGATGGTGACCACGGTTTCATTCAAATCAGCACGCACTTTGTCGCGCAGCTGTTCGAAGTTCTCCTGTTGCCATGCCGGACCGCCGGCATCCGCCATCAGCTTATCCACGCCGCAGGCGATGCAGTCATCGATCAGTTCCAGCACTTTGCCGTACGGATTGAAGTACAAACCGAGTTTGGCTTTGTTTGGCAGCTTCTCGTGCAGATACTTGGTCGGCGACGGAATGTTGAGCAGCAGCAGGCGGCGCTGGCCGCGCCACATCATTTTCTGCTGTTCCACTTCGTTATCGAACAGCCGAATCGCTACGCTGTCCTTTTCATCCACCAGCGCCGGCCAGGCTTTGACCTGATAGCTGCCGCGCTTCTGCTCGTAGCTTTGCGGCAAATCGCCAAAGCTCCAGATGTGCAAACCGCTCTGCTCGAGGCCATCGTCCGCCACTTTCGACAGCGTTTCCTGCACTTTGCCTTTCAGCAGCAACCGCAGCTGATGCAGATTTTTGCCTTCCTGCAGCTTACGGTTGTGTTCGTCTACCACACGGAAAGTCATTTTCAGGTGATCGGGCACCTGATCCCACTGCCAGGCTTCACGGTCAATGGTGACGCCGGTCATGCGGCGGAATTCGCGTTCCAGCGCATCCAGCAACGGCAGTTCCATTGCGGTAAGGCGTCCGAGAAACGCTTCGGCGTAGTTCGGCGCGGGCACCAGATTGCGGCGCACCGGCTTGGGCAGTGATTTGATCAGTGCGATAACCAGTTCGCGACGCACGCCAGGAATTTGCCACTCGAAACCGGTCTCTTCGATTTGATTCAGCAGCGGCAACGGAATATGCACCGTTACGCCATCGGCATCCGCGCCCGGTTCAAACTGATAGCTCAGCTTGAGTTTCAGGTTACCCTGATGCCAGAAGTTGGGGTAATCGAGCTGGCTGACTTTGTCCGCGCCATCTTTGATCAGCATCTGCTTATCAAAACTCAGCAGATCCGGATTCTCTTTACTGGCCTGCTTCCACCACGCATCGAAATGGCGCGCTGAGACCACATCGCTGCCGATGCGGCGATCGTAGAAAGCGAACAGTGTTTCGTCATCGACCAGAATGTCGCGACGACGCGATTTGTGTTCCAGATCTTCAATTTCGTTACGCAGTTTCAGGTTGTTGCGGAAGAACGCGTGACGCGTCTGCCAATCGCCCTCCACCAGCGCATGACGGATAAACAGCTCGCGGCTCAGCTGAGGATCGATGCGGCTGTAATTGACCTTACGCGCCTGCACAATCGCCAGGCCGTACAGCGTCACTTTTTCCGTCGCCATCACCGCGCCCTGCGCTTTTTCCCAGTGCGGTTCGCTGTAGCTGCGTTTAATCAGATGCTGCGCCAGCGGTTCGATCCATTCCGGATCGATGCGCGCGGCAACGCGGCCCCACAAACGGCTGGTTTCCACTAGCTCCGCCACCATGGTCCACTTCGGCGGCTTCTTAAACAGGCCGGAACCGGGGAAGATGGAGAAGCGCGCGTTGCGAGCGCCGGTAAATTCCTGCTTGTCGTTATCTTTCTGGCCAATGTGCGACAGCAAGCCGGTAAGCAAAGCGCAGTGCACTTCACGATACGGCGCAGGTTCGCTGTTGACCGGCATACCTTGTTCCCGCACCACCTGACGTAACTGGGTGTAGATATCCTGCCATTCACGCACGCGCAGATAGTTAAGAAATTCGGTTTTACACAAGCGGCGGAAGTGATTGCTGGAGAGCGCTTTTTGCTGCTCCTGCAGGTAATTCCACAGATTCACGAAGGCGAGAAAATCGGACTCTTTATCCTCAAAACGACGATGTTTTTCGTCAGATGCCTGCTTTTTATCAGCGGGACGCTCGCGTGGATCCTGAATCGATAGCGCAGCAGTGATGATCATCGCTTCGCGCACGCAGCCAAATTTTTGCGCTTCCAGCACCATGCGCGCCATACGCGGATCGACCGGCAGCTGGGCGAGCTGGCGACCCGAAGGCGTCAGCTTGTAGGTTTCATCTTCACTCAGCGTGATGGCACCAAGCTCTTCCAGCAGGCGCACGCCATCCTGAATATTGCGCTTGTCCGGCGCTTCGACAAACGGGAAGGCAGCAATATCGCCTAGCCCCAGCGCGGTCATCTGCAGAATCACCGAGGCAAGGTTTGTACGCAGAATTTCGGGATCGGTAAATTCCGGGCGGCTGAGGAAATCGTCCTCGGAATAGAGGCGAATACAGATACCTTCCGAAACGCGCCCGCAGCGCCCTTTACGTTGATTGGCGGACGCCTGCGAAATCGGCTCAATCGGCAGGCGCTGCACTTTGGTGCGGAAGCTGTAGCGGCTGATACGCGCGGTGCCGGGATCGATAACGTATTTGATGCCAGGCACGGTCAGCGAGGTTTCTGCTACGTTGGTTGCCAGCACGATGCGGCGTCCGCTGTGCGACTGGAACACGCGGTTTTGCTCGGCGTTCGACAGGCGCGCATACAGCGGCAGAATCTCGGTGTGCGCAATATCACGCTTCATCAGCGCATCGGCGGTATCGCGGATTTCGCGCTCGCCGCTCATAAAGATTAGAATGTCGCCGCGACTCTCTTGTCCCAGCTCATCGACCGCATCAAAAATCGCCTGCAGCTGATCGCGATCGGTATCGTCAGCGTCTTCCACCATCGGGCGATAACGCACTTCCACCGGATAAGTACGGCCCGAAACTTCAATCACCGGCGCATTGTGGAAATGGCGTGAGAAGCGCTGCGGATCGATGGTGGCTGACGTAATGATGACTTTTAAGTCGGGACGACGTGGCAACAGTTCGCGCAGATAACCAAGCAGGAAATCGATATTCAGGCTGCGTTCGTGCGCTTCATCAATAATGATGGTGTCGTACTGCAGCAACAGGCGATCCTGCTGGATTTCCGCCAGCAGGATACCGTCGGTCATCAGCTTAACCTGGGTGGTTTCGCTCACCTGATCGTTGAAGCGCACCTTGTAACCGATGGTGCCGCCAAGCGAGGTTTCCAGCTCATCGGCAATGCGGTTCGCCACGGTGCGCGCCGCCAGACGACGCGGCTGCGTGTGACCAATCAGCCCTTTTACCCCGCGGCCCAGCGCCAGACAGATTTTTGGCAGCTGTGTGGTTTTACCCGATCCGGTTTCCCCCGCGACGATCACCACCTGATGCTGACTGATCGCATCGGCAATGTCCTGCTGCTTCTGACTGACCGGCAGGTTGTCCGGGAAAGTGATGCGTGGTGTCGCCGCCGTGCGCTGCGCAAGGCGCTGCTCCGCCGCGACAAATTCCGGCTCCAGTTCAGCCATAATGCCCTGCTGCGCCGCAGGATTTTTCACCTTGGCAGCGCCCAGCAATCGACGCCGCAGACGTTGACTGTCGCGCAGCGTCAGATTATCGAGCCGCGGCCAAAGGGAGGCTAAAGGTGAAGAGTCGGATGATGACATAGCGATGCGTACCTGTTGTTGCAGCGGGCAGAGGGTTTCCCGGCGGATTCAAGCAATTAATGGTCGGCATCATAGCACATTTTGGAACACCTGCCTGAACGGGACGTGCGAGGTTATTCAATTATTTCGAACATAGATCTCGAAATATTGCGCTTTTACCTCGCGGGCTAACTCCGTACAGTGTAAAGCATTGAGCGGTAAGCCAACCGCGTAACGCACAGGAAAATACCATGAGCAAAGTTTTAGTTCTGAAATCAAGCATCCTCGCTGGTTACTCTCAGTCAAATCAACTGGCTGACTTCTACGCTGACGAAGCACGCGCTAAAGGTGACTCGGTTACCGTGCGTGATTTAGCCGCGCAGCCGATTCCGGTGCTGGATGGTGAGCTGGTTGGCGCACTGCGTCCATCTGACGCACCGCTCTCTCCGCGCCAGCAGGAAGCGCTGTCTCTCTCCGATGAGCTGATTGCTGAACTGCAAGCCCATGACACCGTGGTTATCGCCGCGCCAATGTACAACTTCAACATCCCAACTCAGTTGAAAAACTACTTCGACCTGATTGCCCGCGCTGGCGTGACTTTCCGTTACACCGAAGCAGGCCCGGAAGGTCTGGTAACCGGCAAACGTGCGGTGATTCTCTCCAGCCGTGGCGGCATCCACAAAGATACGGCCAGCGATCTGCTGACGCCATACGTGAAACTGTTCCTCGGCTTCATCGGTATCACTGACGTGGACTTTGTGTTCGCCGAAGGCATCGCTTATGGTCCAGAAGTGGCGACCAAAGCGGCTAACGATGCAAAAGACGCCATCAAGCAAATTGTTGCTGCGTAATCATTTTTCACTATGATGCATGCCCGTCAGGCTTATCTGACGGGCATTTTTTTGCTGTTGTTTTCCAAGCGCTCCCAGCTCCATACTGCACTTCTTTGCCAGCCCCTGAATGGTCGATTTCAGCCCAGTAAAAGGAGATGAAGTGATACACCACAATCAATACGGTCAACCCATCGGTTTTGCGTTACCGGACTGGCAGCCCGCCACCTTCCCGCCCGCCGTCATTCTCACTGGTCGTTTTTGCCATCTCACACCGCTTCAACTCAGCCACGCCCCCGCCCTGTTTGCCGCCTTTTCACTGGCAGCCGACGATCGCGACTGGACCTGGCTCGGCGCATCGCAGCCGCAATCGTTAGCAGAAATGACCGACTGGGTCGCCAACAAAATCGGCGACAGTGGATTAATCAGTTATGCGGTGATCGATCAGGTTAAGCAGCAAGCGGTTGGCGCGGTCTGTTTCGCCAATATCGAGGTGCAGAACGGCGCGATTGAGATTGGTCATGTCACCTGGTCGCCACTGATGCAGCGCAACGTGTTGGGCAGTGAAGCGTTATTTTTGTTGTTGCAGCAGGCCTTCGCGCTCGGTTATCGCCGCGTGGCGTGGCGTTGTGATTCCCTGAATCTGGCTTCACGACGCGCAGCAGAGCGTATCGGCTTTACCTTTGAAGGCCGTTTTCGTCAGGCGATGACGCGCAAACAGCGCAATCGCGATACCGATTGGTTATCGATCATTGATAGCGAATGGCCAGCGATTCAGCAGGCGTTACGCCAATGGCTGGCGGCGGAGAATATGGATCAGCACGGGCGCGAAAGGCAAAAGCTGCGCAGCTTTTTCCCGGCGGATTGACGTTGTCTATACTGACTAGCTTTTATCAACAAATTGCAGAGGTACTCATGTCCAACGTATTTATTATCGGCGGCGCAGGCAACATTGGCCGTCGTCTGGCATCACTGCTGGCCGCAAACGGGCACGTCGCGCGCCCACTGTTTCGCAAAGCGGAACAGGAGCAGCCTTTGCGTGAACTGGGTGCTGAGCCGGTTAATGGCGATTTAGCCGCGCTCGACGCTAAATCCCTCTCCGCGTTGATGACGGGCAGCGATGTGGTGGTGTTTACCGCTGGTGCCGGTGGCAAAGGCGGTGAAGAGATGACGAACGCCATTGATGGCAAAGGATTAACCACCGCCGTTGCTGCCGCGCAACAGGCTGGCATTTCACGCTTCTTGCTGGTCTCGGCGTTTCCCGAAGCGGGCAGAAATAAAAACCTCTCCGCCACCTTTGAAAACTACATGCGCGTGAAGAAAGCAGCCGATGTGGAGCTGGCGCAAAGCGATCTGGATTGGGTGATTTTACGCCCCGGCACGCTGACGGATGAGAAAGGCCATGGCAAGGTGCGTGCTGGTTTGGCCATCCCGTATGGCGATATTCCTCGCGATGACGTGGCAGCGACGCTGGCTGAACTCATCGCACAACCGGCTGTCAGCCGCGTGATCATTGAGTTGACCAGCGGAGAAATGCCGGTGCACGACGCGATTAAACCATTGGCATCACGCTAGCGCCTTCAACTTTCGGCTTCATCCAGTGAGCGCAGGTGGTCTTTTTTATTCAGCGTCATCAGCGCCGGAATACTGATCGCAGCCGTCACCATGATGTACCAGGCGGGGATATCGAGATTCCCCGTTTGCTTAATCAGGGAGGTGATGATCAATCCGGCACACCCTGAAAAAACCGCGTTAGAGAGTGAATAAGCCAGGCCCAGCCCGGTATAGCGAACGCGCGTGGGGAACATTTCAGCTAACATTGCCGGGCCTGGTCCTGCCAGCAACCCGACAATGCCACCCGCAACAAACACCACCAGCGCCTTGACCAGCAGCGTTGAAGAGTCGGCCTGCAACACGTTCAGTAACGGTAATGCCAGCACCAGCAACAAGCATGCCGCAAGAACCATCACGCTGCGGCGTCCAATTTTATCGCTAAGAATGCCAGCTGGGATAATGGTCGCAGCAAACCCTAGGTTGGAAATCACCGCAATCAACAGCGCCTGGTTGAAGCCGGTGTGCAGCGAAGATTGCAGATAGGTTGGCATGATCACCAGATAGGTATAACCCGCCGCTGACCACACCATCACGCGGCTGATCGCCAGCAAAATAATCCTAATCGTTGTGCCAAAACTGGCGCTCACCGCTGCCGGTTGTTGCGCGTTTTGCGTTTGTTGCTGACGCACAAAACTGGGCGTTTCTTCCATGCTGTAGCGCAGCCACAGCGCCACCATCCCCATCGGCAAGGCGAGGAAGAAAGGAACGCGCCAGCCCCAACTGTGCATCTGGTCTGCACTCAGCACCGCCGACAGCAACGCGACAATGCCAGCACCCGCCAGCAGGCCCAATGCCACGGTAAATGACTGCCAGGCACCGTAACGCCCACGCTGCCCTTTGGGGGCAAATTCCGTCATCAGTGACACCGCACCGCCGTATTCACCTCCGGCAAACAAGCCCTGCAAAATGCGCAGCCCGGTGATGATCAGCGGCGCCGCCACGCCAATGCTGGCATAGGTGGGAATAATGCCGATCGCAGTCGTCACCAGCGTCATCATGATCAAGACAAAAATCAGCGTAGGCTTGCGCCCAATACGATCGCCCATGCGGCCAAAAAATATCGCGCCCAGCGGACGGAAGAAAAAGGCGATGGCGAAGGAGGCGTAGGTCAGAATAATGCCGGTGAGCTCGGCTTCACCCTGCAGGCGAAAGAAGTTCTGCGCGATCACCGTCGCGAGGAAGCCATACACCGCAAACTCGTACCATTCAATGAAATTGCCCACTGAACCGGCGATTAAGGCGCGCTTCTGTGCATCCGTTGTAGTTTGAGGCATTGGCATTTAACGCTCCCAGAAAAAATTATCCGCTGATAAACCTTATTTACGCAGCCACTGTCCATTGATGCCGCGCACATACTCGCCGCTACCCGCGCGATTCACCAACTTCTCGCCGGCAATACGCGCCACTTCGCTGGCACTCAAATTATTTTGCTGTGCCACACGCTGATATTGCTGCAGGCGGCCATCGTTGATGCGTTTGACCAGCGCCAGCGTTTCTTCATCCTGTTGACGCGCCGCCACATAGCCGCTGAGCGTTTCACCTACGCGCCCTTGTTGACGCGCCTCATCCAGCGTGAGCGCCCAGGCAGAAGGCATCAGCAGTAGCGCCGCAAGCAGCGCGATCCCCTTGCGTTTCATCATGCTTCTCCTCAAAACAGTCCACTCTGATTCTTCAGCAGCGCTTCCACATCTTTATCCACCTTGATGTGAATCTCATGCTCAATTTTGACGTTCATATTGATGGTGATTGGCTCTTTCGGCGCCGCAACTTCAATGCGCGGCACGCAGCCAATCAGCGGCAGCCAGGCTGCCAGCACCAGTAATGCCCTGAGGCTCATGGTTGGGGATCCTTCTTCGAGGGTAAGGTGGCATTTTGCTCCACCCAGGATTGCAAATTATCGCCAAAGCGCAGACTGCGCCACAGCTGGAACAGATTTTCCTGATGCCGGTAGTTCAGATTGACGGTCTGTCGGCGGTTGCTGAACTGGCTGACGCCTTTCACTTCCGACTGCATGATCAGATTGCCGAAGTTATCCAGATCGATAGTGGCCCATGAACGCGAGATCTCCATATAGCGCAGCCAATCCAGTGCTGCTCCGGCCGCAAAGTTATTGCTGACAATGGCATCCGCCATGTCTTTATCCAGCCGGAAGGTCAGCGGGCCGCTATTGGCGATCCAGCCCTTTTCAATCAGCCATTGCGGATTGTTCACCCACAGCGGCAACTCGCCATTAACCTTGCCAGACATGGCAAACTGCTTGGGTTTAATCGCGCTAACCAGCTTGCTGAGATTGATCTCTTTCAGCGAGACGCGCGCCGCTTCATGCTGCGGCATACGCAGCTCGGGCATGCTAACGTGACCGCCTAACAGATCAAGGTTGACGTTGCTGAGCGTTAACGGCTGGCGCTCCTGCCACGGATAGTGACCTTGCAAATCAGCGGTGATGTTTTGCAGCGAGAACTGATTTTTCACTTCGGCGATCCGCAGTGAAACCGGACCGCGCCGTCCAAGCTGCCATTGATGATCCTTCAGGCGGAACGGCAGCGAGAAATCGATACCGTTGATTTCACTGTCCGGCATCCACAGGCTGCCGTTTTTCACCGTCCAGTGACCGCCCGCTTCAAAGCCCTGCTCGCTGGCGGCCGAGAATGCCACCTGCGCGCGCAGTTCACCCGACTGAATACGCATTTTTAAATCGCTGCTGAGCAGCGGCTGGAACACCGTCAACGACTGCGCTGGCCACCATGCTTCGCCACGCAGACGTTCGCCGTCCCAGCGGCCATGTACGCGCACCGGGCCAATATCCTCAGCCGTCAGCTGACCGCGCCAGATAAACTGGCTGGGATCGCGGCCTTTGGCTTCAAAATTAAGCTCTGATGGCGGCAGCCAGCCGCCATAATTGAATTGAGTTTGACCCGACTTCAGCGTGAAGCCGCCGTTAAACGCCGGATGATCCGGATCACGCTGCCAGCGCACCGGCGCGTTGAGCGTCAGGCGCGGTTTAGCCACCTGCACCATGCCGTACGCCAGCTGATCGAAACCGGTATTCAGGGTGTCGAGGCTGATCAAGGTGTCCTGCCAACTGCCGGTGCCCTTCACGTCCCATTTGGCAGAGAGCGGCTCGATCTGACCGTCCCCCCAATAACGCCAGTTCCACACGCCGCTGTCCGGCCAGAAATCGCTGGCGCGGCCATCGAGATGCAACCTGAAGCGACCAAAGCTGGGATCGTGCGCCTTGAGGATCGCCTGCAGGCGGCCATTGATGCCACGCGACGCCACCGTCACGCCCGCCAACGGCCAGCGCGCTTCGTCTACTTCCAGCGTTGAGAGCAAGCGACCGCGCAAACGCAGCAGCGCACCCTGTTTCAGGCTCAACTGCGGATCGGTCAACACGCCATGCAGCAAGCCGGGCATGCTGCCAAATAGCTGCAGATCGGCGAATTTGCTTTCGCCGGTCAACTGGAACGGCAAGGCGCTGTCAACCATGCTCAGCTTGCCGGGGCCAACGCTTAATACCAGATTGCCTTTGCCGCCGCGCCCTTGCGTCAACAGGTTGAATCGCCCGCTGACCAGCGTGTTTTCCATTCCTTGCTGCCAGTTTTCCAGCGTCACGGCCATGCCGCCCGATAGCGGCTGATCGGCCTGCGGCCAGCGCCATTGACCTTGCGTAATGCGAATCTGCCGCTCGTCGACCTGCCACGGCAGCTTCAGCAGCGGCTGATCGTCATCCTGCTGTTTCACCGTCAATGTGCCTTGCTGTTGCTGCCAGTTGAGCGTCAGTGCTAACGGCTGCGGCCACTGCACAACATTGAGGTCAGCACTGAGTTCGCCCGCCACTGGCAAGCCATCAGCAAAGGTTGGCAAAGTGACATCGCCATGCAGATTGAGCGGTTTGGGGAGCAGAGGATGACTGAGTTGCAGCTGGGCAATCTGCAGCAACTGGCCTTGCAAACGCGCATCCACATTGAGGTTGTCGCCCTGATAATGCAGCTGCTGCACCTCTTTATCTAAGGTGAGATCGAAACGACCGGCATATTGCTGCCACGGCAGAATGGTGATTTTTTGCAGATGCACATCGGCGCCAGGCAACATCTTCTGCCAGTCGGCCAGACTGCGCGGCGCACCGCTGGCTTCGCTGTGCGGCAGCGATTGCAGACAGTCGCTGTTAAGTTGAACTTCACCGGCGCTGAGCTGCCAGCGCTTTTGCTGCCAGCCAAGCGACGCATCGCTGACGTTTGCCAGTTCACAATCGCCCGCCAGATAACGCACCGCCGGGAAATGCAGCGCACCTTGCTGCCAGCGCGGCGTGCCGTTGAGTTCCACGCGGGTATTTTCGGGCAACCAGATACCGGCCAGACGCGGCAACCATTGCGTCAGCGTCAGCAGCAATCCCAATAGCAGCAGTATCAGCGCCAGCAGCGCAGCAAGTGTTCGGCGAAGGCCACGCGTCATGGCAGTTAACGTTCCTGTTCTTTACACAATCCTGACGAGGAGCCAAATGATGGCATGTTACGTCCGGCAAATGAAGGTGTTAGCGACATAGTCTGGCTGAAGAACAGCAAAATGACGCGGAAAACGTTATCCTGTTGTGATACCGACGTTGCATTTTTCAGGAGCGAAACAATGAAAGTTGCGGTTTACAGCACCAAGCATTACGACCAGAAATACCTTGAACACGTCAACGGCAGCTACGGATTTGAGCTGCAGTTTTTTGACTTCCTGCTGACACCGGCGACGGCAAAAAACGCTGCGGGCTGTGATGCGGTGTGTATTTTCGTCAACGATGATGCCAGCAAAGAGGTGCTGGAAGAGTTGGCGACGCTGGGCGTTAAGCACATTGCGCTGCGCTGTGCCGGTTTCAATAACGTCGATCTGGCGGCGGCGAAAGCGCTGGGCTTAAACGTAGTGCGCGTCCCGGCGTATTCGCCGGAAGCGGTGGCCGAACATGCGGTTGGCCTGATGATGACGCTGAATCGTCGTATTCACCGCGCCTATCAACGCACGCGCGATGCTAACTTCTCGCTGGATGGTTTAACCGGCTTTAACATGCACAACAAAACTGCGGGCGTAGTTGGGACCGGCAAGATTGGTATCGCGGCGATGCGAATTCTTAAGGGATTTGGCATGCGCCTGTTGGCATTCGATCCCTATCCAAGCCAGGCGGCGCTGGAGCTGGGTGCGGAGTATGTTGATCTCAAAACGCTGTTCGCTGAAGCCGATGTGATTACGCTGCACTGTCCGCTTACGCCGGAAAATCACCATCTGCTTAACGCGCAGGCGTTCAGCCAAATGAAAGATGGTGTGATGATCATCAATACCAGCCGCGGCGGTTTGATTGATTCACAGGCAGCCATTGACGCGCTTAAGCAGCAGAAGATTGGTTCGTTGGGGATGGATGTGTATGAAAACGAGCGCGATCTGTTCTTTGAAGACAAATCGAATGACGTGATTCAGGATGATGTGTTCCGTCGTCTCTCGGCCTGCCACAACGTGCTGTTCACCGGCCATCAGGCTTTCCTGACCGCTGAAGCGCTGACAGCAATTTCAGAAACCACCCTCAGCAACTTGCAGCAGCTGGAGCGCGGCGAAACCAGCCCGAATCAGGTCACTGCTTAACCCTTCTGCGCCTGCGTTAGCGGGCGCAGCTTCCCCCCATCAGCGCCTGTTCGTCACAACGACGACCATTAGCCAACTGGCACATACCGATGCGTGAGCCGTCTAACTGACGTGAAAACGCCAGCGATCCCCCGGCATTACTACAATTCACTTCAGCCATTGATGACATCACAACGCGCGGTTGTACGTGGGCGGCAGTAGCTTGTTGCGGCGGTTCGTTATCACTGTTGCTGCTGCAGGCAGAAAGTAACAAGGTGGCGCCAGCCAGCAGGAAGAGAGCGGCTTTCATCGATGGGGCTCCGGGGATTGAGCGAAAAAGTCGCACCAGAATATGTCAGGTGCGCTGAGGGATCGATAGGCGACACAGCTTTTTACAAAATTTAATTTCATTGTTTACAAGCAGAATTATCCTGTTTGAGATATTTCCGCCCTTTTCACCCGGCGGATTGTTTATTTATCAACCACTAAGGAGAGAACGATGTTGACGGATATGCTGATCCGCATCGCGCTTGCCGGGATTCTCGGCGGACTGATTGGCCTGGAACGGCAGCTGCGCGCCAAAGAGGCCGGTTTGCGCACCCATATTCTGGTCGGTATCGGCAGCGCGATGTTTATGCTGGTATCGAAATATGGCTTTGCCGACATGTTAGTCAGCGATCATGTGGCGCTCGATCCCAGCCGTATTGCGGCGCAGGTGGTGAGCGGCATGGGCTTTCTCGGCGCCGGTACCATCATTATTCAGAAGCAAGTGGTGAAAGGTCTCACCACCGCCGCCGGTTTATGGGTTACTGCGGCGATTGGTCTGGTGATCGGTAGTGGCATGTATGAAATCGGCATTTACGGCACCGTGCTGGCGCTGGTGGTGCTGGAGACGTTCCGTCGCATCAGTCACTGGCTGATTGGCCGTCATCATACGTTGCTGGTGCATCTCAAACCGAAAAGCGTGCCGCTGGTGTTACTGGTGCTGCAACGTGAGAATGTGCGCTACGGCCATATCGCCGTGGTGAATCGTGATGAAGAAATTGGCCTGTGCGAGTTAAGCGTAGAGGTGACATTGTCACGACGCACGCCGATGCACAACATCTATGACAAAGTGATGGAAATCAAGGGCGTTCAGTCGCTGGAGATGATGTAAAAATCAGCAATGTTAGATTCCGGTGCGCTGCCATCTTGCAAGCACACAGACGAAAAAGTCGCGTCAAAGCCCTTTGCTAAACTGAACTGATAACCCCCGTAAATTTTACGGGTTTCTCAGCGTAGCAAAGGACGATTTATGATTACCGTCGACGGTAACGGTGCAGTGGCTTCGGTCGCCTTCCGCACCAGCGAAGTGATTGCCATTTATCCCATCACGCCCAGCTCGACCATGGCCGAGCTGGCGGATAGCTGGTCAGGCGAAGGCCGCCGGAATATCTGGGGCGATGTGCCGCGCGTGGTTGAGATGCAATCGGAAGGCGGCGCGATCGCCACCGTGCACGGCGCGCTGCAAACCGGCGCTCTCTCGACCACATTCACCTCTTCGCAGGGATTGCTGTTGATGATCCCGACACTCTACAAACTGGCGGGCCAGCTGACGCCATTTGTTCTGCACGTCGCGGCGCGTACCGTGGCAACGCACGCGCTGTCTATTTTTGGCGATCACTCCGATGTCATGGCGGTGCGTCAAACCGGCTGTGCGCAACTCTGCGCCTCCAGCGTGCAGGAAGCGCAGGATTTTGCCCTGATTGCACAAATCGCCTCGCTGAATAGCCGCATCCCTTTTATCCACTTCTTCGATGGCTTCCGCACCTCGCATGAAATCAACAAGATCGTGCCGATCAGCGATGAAACCTTGCAGACGCTGATGCCCGCCGAGGCGATTAATGCCCATCGTGCCCGCGCGTTAACGCCGGATCGCCCGACGATTCGCGGGACATCCGCCAATCCTGATACCTATTTCCAGTCACGTGAAGCCACTAACCGCTGGTACGACGATTGCACCCAGCATGTAGAAGACGCAATGAACGCGTTTGGCGTAAATACCGGCCGCCATTATCAGCCGTTTGAGTTTTACGGCCATCCACAGGCTGAACGCGTGATTGTGATGATGGGCTCCGGCTGCGGCACCGCCGAAGAGGCGATTGATGTGATGCTGCAGCGCGGCGAGAAAGTCGGGCTGGTGAAAGTGCGCCTTTATCGCCCGTTTTCGGCGGCGCATTTGCTGCAAAAGATCCCCGCTTCCGCCCAACGAATTGCGGTGCTCGATCGCACCAAGGAGCCCGGCGCGCTGGGCGAACCGCTGTTCCTGGATGTGATGACCGCGCTGGCTGAAGCCTACAGCCGTGGCGAGCGCGCAACGCTGCCGAAGGTGATTGGCGGTCGCTATGGTTTGTCGTCGAAAGAGTTCGCACCCGATGCGGTGCTGGTAGTGTTCCGCGCCTTGCAGCGCGATCAACCGCCAGCGCGTTTTACCGTCGGCATTTACGACGACGTCACCCATCTTTCGCTACCGATAGAAACCAATATCGTGCCGAATCGCGCACGGCTCGAAGCGCTGTTTTATGGTTTGGGCAGCGACGGCAGCGTCAGCGCCAGCAAAAACAACCTAAAGATAATCGGCAACGCCACGCCGTGGCACGTGCAGGGTTATTTCGTCTATGACTCAAAGAAAGCTGGCGGCCTGACAGTTTCCCATCTGCGCGTCAGTGAGTATCCGATTCAATCCGCCTATCTGATTCAGCAAGCCGACTTCATTGGTTGCCATCAGCTGCAGTTTATCGATAAATATTCGATGCTCGATCAGCTTAAACCGGGCGGGATTTTTCTGCTCAATACGCCCTACAGCGCTGAGGACGTGTGGTCGCGCCTGCCGCAGGAAGTGCAGAGCCAACTCAACGATAAACAGGCGCGATTCTATGTGATCAACGCGGCGCGTATTGCCCGCGAATGCCAGCTGGGCGCGCGCATCAACACCGTGATGCAGATGGCCTTTTTCCAGCTGACCCAGATTTTGCCGGGCGATAGCGCGTTAACTGAACTGCAAAACGCCATTGCGCGCAGCTATAGCAGCAAAGGTGAAGAGCTGGTGCAGCGTAACTGGCAAGCGCTAGCGATGGCACAACAAGCGCTGCAGCCAGTGCCGCTAAAGCCGGTAGACGATCGCAGCCCACATCGCCCGCCAGTGGTAGCTGATAGCGCACCCGATTTTGTCAAAACCGTCACTGCAGCGATGCTGGCCGGCCTTGGCGATAAATTGCCGGTTTCGGCGCTACCGCCGGATGGAACCTGGCCGGTTGGCACCACTAAGTGGGAAAAACGTAATATCGCTGAAGCCGTGCCGATCTGGCAGCCCGATCTCTGTACCCAGTGCAACCATTGCGTCGCCGCCTGCCCGCACTCCGCGATTCGCGCCAAAGTGGTTGATCCTGCAGCGCTGGCAGATGCGCCAGCTTCGCTCGCTTCACTGGATGTGAAATCGCGCGATATGCGCGGACAGAAATACGTGTTGCAAGTGGCACCGGAAGATTGCACCGGCTGTAATCTGTGCGTCGAAGTGTGCCCGGCCAGCGATCGCCAGCATCCGGAAATCAAAGCCATCAACATGAAATCACGCCTCGAGCATGTTGAGACGGAAAAGGCCAATTACGCTGCTTTCCTCGCGCTGCCTGAGATCACCGCCGAGCAGCTGGAACGTATTGATATCCGCACCTCGCAGCTGATCACGCCGCTGTTTGAATATTCCGGTGCCTGTTCGGGCTGCGGTGAAACGCCCTATATCAAACTGTTAACGCAGCTGTATGGCGATCGTCTGCTGATTGCCAATGCCACCGGCTGCTCCTCCATTTACGGCGGCAATCTGCCTTCCACGCCATACACCACCAATGCCGAAGGTCGCGGTCCGGCGTGGGCGAATTCGCTGTTTGAAGATAACGCCGAATTTGGTTTGGGCTTCCGCTTGAGCGTCGATCAGCAGAAACAGCGCGCGCTCAGATTACTGAATCAATGCGCGGCGCAGTTACCGGCGGAATTGGTTGATGCACTAAAAGGTGACAATGTCACCATATCGCAACGACGCGAGCAAATTGAACAGCTGCGCGCCCTGCTTGCTGCGTCATCGCAGCCGGAAGCCAAAGCCTTACATGATGCAGCCGATGCGCTGGTAGAAAAATCAGTTTGGTTGATAGGTGGTGATGGCTGGGCGTACGACATTGGTTACGGCGGCCTCGATCACGTGATGAGCCTGAGCGAAAACGTCAACGTGCTAGTGCTGGATACGCAGTGCTACTCGAATACCGGCGGACAGGCATCAAAAGCGACGCCGCTCGGCGCGGTGACTAAGTTTGGCGAACAAGGCAAACGCAAGGCGCGTAAAGATCTCGGCATGTCGACGCTGCTGTATGGGCATGTGTATGTGGCGCAGATTTCACTGGGCGCGCAGCTCAATCAAACCGTGAAAGCGATTCAGGAAGCGGAAGCCTGGCCGGGACCGTCGCTGATCATCGCTTACAGCCCGTGTGAAGAACATGGCTATGATCTTGCCTACAGCCACGAGCAGATGCGCCTGCTGACCACCAGCGGTTTCTGGCCGCTGTATCGCTTTGATCCACGACGCGCGGAGCAAGGGAAAGCCGCGCTGGCGCTGGATTCGCGTCCGCCGACCTCCGAACTGGAACAGGCATTAATGAACGAGCAGCGTTTCCGCCAGTTGCAAACCCAGCGGCCTGAAGAAGCGTCACAGTTGTGGCGCGATGCAACGGAAGCCGCCAATCAGCGTTATCAGCGGCTGGCGGAGTTAGCAGGGAAAACCGAGAAAAGCGAGTAGATGAAAAAGCCCGGTGCCCTGCGCCGGGTGTTACTCCAATCGTGCAATGACGTTATCATCAGAAAAGAGATCACTTCAGGCTAGCATTCGCGCCCGCAATCCGTACCATACGCAGTCATGTTTATAGGGTTTATTGCCGTTGAAGATTACTTCAGCCGCTAACGGCCCTCGCCTTCACTCTCAAGCGTGAAAATAATGTCAGAAAATCAAGAAGTAACAAAAAAAGAGCAGTACAACCTCAATAAACTGCAGAAGCGTTTACGTCGCAACGTGGGCGAAGCCATTGCTGACTTCAACATGATTGAAGAAGGCGATCGCATCATGGTTTGTCTGTCTGGTGGTAAAGACAGCTACACCATGCTGGAAATCCTGCGTAATTTGCAGCAGAGCGCGCCGGTGAACTTCTCGCTGGTGGCGGTGAATCTCGACCAGAAACAGCCCGGTTTCCCGGAGCATATTCTGCCGGCCTATCTGGAACAACAGGGCGTTGAGTATCACATCGTTAACGAAGACACCTATTCCATCGTTAAAGATAAAATTCCTGAAGGCAAAACCACCTGCTCGCTCTGTTCACGTCTGCGCCGCGGTATTCTGTATCGCACCGCTACCGAGTTGGGTTGTACCAAGATCGCCTTAGGTCACCATCGCGACGATATCCTGCAGACCATGTTCTTAAACATGTTCTACGGCGGCAAGATGAAAGGCATGCCACCCAAACTGATGAGCGACGACGGTAAACATATCGTGATTCGTCCGCTGGCTTATTGTCGCGAGAAAGACATCATTCGCTTTGCCGAAGCGCGCCAGTTCCCGATCATTCCGTGCAACCTGTGCGGTTCGCAGCCGAATCTGCAACGTCAGGTGGTTGCCGATATGCTGCGCGACTGGGATAAACGTTATCCAGGCCGTATCGAAACCATGTTTACCGCGATGCAGAATGTGGTGCCATCACATATGGCCGACATCAATCTGTTCGATTTCAAAGGCATCAAACACGGTGATGCCGTGGTAGATGGCGGTGATTTGGCGTTTGATCGTGAAAGCTTGCCGGTGCAGCCTGCGGGATGGCAGCCAGAAGAGGACGACGCGCCCAATCTCAGCGTACGTCTTGATGTGCTGGAAATTAAATAACCGGTTTTGCTGTTAAATAAGGCGCGTCGCTTCGACTACGCGCCTTTTTTATTAGCGGTGCGGTGGTGGATCCTGGATCGGCGGAAATTCGGGATCGTACGGAGGTTGTGCGGGTGGTATCGGCTGCGGTTGTGGAATCGGTTCGGGAATCGGTGGTGGATCGGTAGGAATTGGTTCGCTGGCAATGATCGCTTGCATGCCCTTCTCCTTGTCTCTGAATGTCCTTTAAGCATAGGAAAGGATGCGTATTCAAGCCAAGCGGGCAAAAAAAAGCCGGCGGATGGGCCGGCGTCGTACGAATCAAATGTGCTATGCAGTAATTCAAAAAAGGAAGTAAGACAATATGGAGCGCAACGCCCATCGCTTGACGTTGCATTCACCTGCGGGAAAGAGTTTGCCCCGATTGTCCTGGTGGGATATTGATATCGATCAGGTTTAATCCGCTTTTCTGCCTTACAACCATTTCCGCCGTTTCAGCCATATCGCCACACCGCCCACCATCACCAGCAGCAGCACGCAGAAGGCGGTGAAACCCAGCGCCCAATTGCCGCCAGGAATGCCGCCGAGGTTGACGCCGAATAAACCGGTGAGGAAGGTGGCTGGCAGGAAGATCATCGCCATCAACGACATGGTATAAGTGCGACGGTTCATCGATTCCGCAAGGATTGACGCCACTTCATCTGCCAGAATCGAGGTTCGCGCCACGCCCGCATTGAGATCGTCCAGTCCACGGCCCAGACGATCGGCGACCTCTTGCATGCGGCGGCGATCGTCATCGTTCATCCACGCCATCTTCTCGATGGCCAGCCGCGCGTAGACATCGCGCTGCGGTGCCATATAACGACGCATCACAATCAGCTGTTTACGCAGCAGCGCCAAATCGCCGCGCGCAGGTACTTCCTGATTCATTAACGCATCTTCCAGTTCGATAATTTTATCGTGCATCTCTTCGATAAATTCACTGGCGTGATCGGTTAACGCATCGCACACATCCACCAGCCAGCTGCCGCCGTCAACCGGACCATTACCGTTTTGCAGATCGGTCAGCACGGCATCAATGGCGTACACCTTGCGACGGCGCGTCGAGACAATCAGCTTATCGTTGATAAACACGCGCATTGCCACCAGCTGATCGGGACGCGAATCAGCATTGTGGTTCACGCTACGTAGCACAATCATGAATCCGTCGCCAAGGCGCGTGACGCGCGGACGCATGCTGTCGCCCGCCAGCGCGTCACGCACAGAATCGGGGATCAGTGGTGTGTTTTGCAGCCATTCCGCACTTTGCCGTTGGGTGTAATTGAGGTGCAACCAGCAGGGACGTTCGCAGTTGATGACGTCTTTATCTTCGATGGGGATCATGCCGCCTGCGCCGTCCAGCTGACAGGACACAATGGCATCGGATACTTGTAACGCTTTTCCTTCAATGACGTTCACGCACTCGCCTCACTATCAAAATCAATACGATACAGTCTAGCGTGGCGCAGACCAGTTGCAATCATCAGGCTGTGAGCAAAGATGACAGGCGGTCACAATCACCGCCTGCGGATGTGCGGGATTAATGTTTCTCAATCCACAGCTCACGGCTGTACGCCACGTCTTCTGGATTGGTGATCGGATAACCTTTCACCCACGGCTTGATTAAGCGGCCATTGGTATATTGGTAGATCGGTGCGATCGGAGCCTGATCGGCGATGATCTGCTCGGCTTTGTTGTAATCGGTGTTACGCGCCGCCACGCTGGTTTCGGTGCTGGCTTTGGTGATCACCGCATCGTAATCGGCACTGCGGAAACGCGCGATATTGCCGGTGTGCGTCGAGGTCAGCAGGCTGAGGAAGGTTGACGGCTCATTATAATCGCCGATCCACGAGGCGCGGATCACATCGAAATTGCCGCTCTTACGGCTGTCGATATAGGTTTTCCACTCCTGATTTTGCAACGTGACATCCACGCCGAGATTCTTCTTCCACATTGAAGCCACCGCGATAGCGATTTTTTGATGGCTTTCCGAGGTGTTGTAGAGCAGCGACAAATGCAGCGGTTTACCGGGTCCATAACCCGCCGCCGTCAGTAATGCTTTGGCCTGCGCGTTAAGCTCCTGTTGGCTATGTTGCTGCAGATAGCTTTTCATCGGGGTGAAGCCGGCGGTAACGTCCGGTGTAAAGTGCCAGGCCGGTTTCTCACCGGTGCCCAAAACCTTCTCCGCGATAATGCGACGATCGATGCTCCATGACAGCGCCTTACGCACGCGTACATCGGCGGTTGGCCCTTTCTCGGTATTGAAGGCGTAGTAATAGGTGCCAAGCTGATCCGGCGTGTAAACCTGGCCTGGCAGCTCTTTCTTCAGCAGCGCGTACATGTTTTTCGGGAAGGATTCGGTGATATCGATATCATTGGCGCGATAGCGCTTAGTGGCGCTGGACTCTTCATTAATCGGGATAAAGGTGACTTTGGTCAGCACCGATTTTTTGTCATCCCAATAGTTGGCGTTGCGCACCAGAACGATTTTTTCGTTTACTACGCGATCCTGAAGCTGATAAGCGCCATTGCCGACCAGCTTGCCCGGTGACGTCCAGCTATCACCCTCTTTTTCAATCACTTTCTGCGATACCGGATACATCGCGGCATTAGCAACCATACTCGGGAACCACGGCACAGGGCGTGACAACGTCACCTTAAGATGGTTCGCATCGGTCGCCGTCACCCCGAGATTATCGGCGCTCATCTGTCCTTTGGTGATCGCTTCCGCGTTCTCAATGCCGCTCAGCGCGGCAAACCAGGCAAATGGCGAACTGTTCTTTGGTTCAACTAAACGTTGCCAGCTGTAGACAAAATCCTGCGCGGTAACCGGCTCGCCATTTGACCAGCGCGCATCTTTGCGCAGGGTAAATATCCAGGTTTTGTTGTCGTTGCTGCTCCAGCTTTGCGCCACGCCCGGAACGATCTTTCCGTGGGCATCCTGGTTGGTCAGCCCTTCAAACAGATCGCGCATCACCTGAATTTCCGGCAGGCCAACCGCCTTCATCGGATCGAGTGAAGCGGGTTCATCTTTAATATGGCGAACGATTTCCTGGGTGCTGGCCAGCTGTGCGCCCGACGGCACGTTGGCGGCGAATGCGGGTGAGACTGCACTGGCTACAATTAACGCAGTCAGCGTCTTGCGGAACGTTAGTTTCATCACCACTCCTTTACGCGAAAAAAATGGCGACCGCGAAGAGATTGTGTCGCCAGCAACGTTTGGCACTTTATCGCAAATTGCTGATTGATATATAGCTATTTCCCCGCAGGCTATTTACCGTTATGTTGAGGCTGGATTCCCGGTCACATTTTTTACCTTAAACGCCAGAAGGCTTTTGGCGGTGTTGGAAGCATTTCATAGAGGAACGTTATGTCGTCATACCATCCACGTCCGCTACGCGGCAAGCTGGACGCTGTCTGGCAACAATACGGGCAATCGGTGCTGGGCGCGCCACTGCTGTGGTTTCCGGCACCCGCCGCCGATGCCGAAAGCGGGCTGATTATCGCTGGCACGCACGGCGATGAGAATGCCGCGATTGCCACATTATCCGGTGCGATGCGTACCTTGCCGGAGGCGCTGCGGCGTCATCACGTTGTTCTGGCGGTCAATCCCGATGGTTGTCAGTTGGGGTTGCGCGCCAACGCCAACGGCGTCGATCTCAACCGTAACTTCCCCGCCGCTAACTGGCAGCATGGCGACACGGTATATCGCTGGAACAGTGAAGCGGATGAACGTGATGTGGTGCTTTCAACCGGATCAGGTCCCTCTTCCGAACCGGAAACCCGCGCGCTGTGCCAGCTCATTCATCAGATTAAACCGCGCTGGGTGGTTTCGTGGCATGAACCGCTGGCCTGCATTGACGATCCGCACCACAGCGATTTAGCAAAGTGGCTGGCGCAGCAGACCGCGCTGCCGGTGGTGAGTAGCGTGGGTTATGCCACGCCGGGTTCGTTTGGCAGCTGGTGCGACGATCTCGGCCTGTTGTGTATTACCGCCGAGATGCCGCCGATTTCGGTGGACGAAGCCACCGAAGTCTATCTGGAAGCGATGATCAATCTGCTGCGCTGGCAGCCAGCGGCTTAAGTACGCCGTGAGAGAAGTGCAGCGACGGTTCTACATCGGCCGCAAGCCAGGTTGGACCGTCGAGATCCGCGAACGTCGCGCGCGCCGTCAGCGGTAATGCCGCACGAATCGCCCGTGAGGTGCAGAGCATGCAGCCGAGCATAATGGCGAATCCCTGTTGCTGCGCCGCCTCTGCCAGCGCTAACGCTTCGGTTAATCCACCGGTTTTATCCAGCTTGATATTCACCATCTCATAGCGCCCTTTCAGCTGCGGCAGGCTTTCACGCGTGTGGCAGCTTTCATCGGCGCAGATTGGCAGCGGATGGATAAAGTTGCCCAGCGCGCTGTCTTCTGCGGCCGGCAGCGGCTGTTCCAGCATCGCGACATTGAGATCGGCCAGCAGCTGACAGCGTGCCGCCAGGCCTTCGGCATGCCAGGATTCGTTGGCATCGACAATCAAAGTCGCGTCCGGTACCGCGCTGCGTATCGCCACTAAACGTTCGCTGATCAGGTGATCATCCATTTTAATCTTCAATAAACGCGCGCCATGTTGCCACAACGCCTGCGCGCTGCTGGCCATCGCATCAGGCGTGTCGATGCTGATGGTGTGCGCGGTAACAATCTCGTCGGCGAGTTGCACAGCGCACAATTGCACCAGGCTTTTGCCCTGCTGCTGTCGTGCCAGATCCCACAGTGCGCAGTCGATGGCGTTACGTGCCGCGCCCGCCGGTAACGCCTGTTGCAGCGCTTCACGTGTCATCCCACTTTGCAACGCACTCAGCTGCGAGGCGATCTGCTTGAGCACCGACGCCTCGCTTTCACCGTAGCGCGCGTACGGCGTCGCTTCCCCGACGCCTTTAACGCCATCCTGCTCGATCTCCACCACCACAACATGCGCCTCGGTGCGACTGCCGCGTGAAATAACAAACGGCGAATGTAACGGCCAGGCTTCCGGATAACTCTTCACTGTTCTCATTATTTCTCCTTAAATCCGTCGCTTAAATGCGAGCCGGCTCGATTATCGCCAGGAAATGCGCTCGTAAACCCTTAAAAATTATGTCATAAACAAGCGCTATACCTGTTCTGACGTTCCAAAAGTCAGATATTTCATCGTTAAAAAAGGAAATCGCATGTCTCAGACTGTTCACTTTCAGGGCAATCCGGTGCCGGTTGCAGGCCAGTTCCCACAAGTTGGCGAGCAAGCTAAACCTTTCAGCCTGGTCGCCAAAGATCTTGCTGACGTATCCCTGGCTAATTATGCAGGCAAACGCAAAGTTCTGAACATTTTCCCAAGCATTGATACTGGCGTGTGTGCGGCTTCGGTGCGTAAGTTTAACGAGCGTTCAGGTGAAGCAGACAACACGGTCGTGCTGTGCATCTCTTCCGACCTGCCTTTTGCTCAGTCACGCTTCTGTGGCGCTGAGAACGTCAACAACGTGATCACGCTCTCTTCTCTGCGTGGCGCTGAGTTCAAAGAAAACTATGGCGTGGCGATTGCGGATGGCCCGCTGAAAGGCCTGACCGCGCGTGCCGTGGTGGTGCTGGATGAAAACGATAAAGTGATTTACAGCGAGCTGGTGAATGAAATTACCGAAGAGCCAAACTACGATGCGGCGCTGGCTGCGCTGAAGTAACGTTAGTCCGCTGTTAAGGCGAAACAGAAGCACCGAATGATTAATTCTTCGGTGCTTTTTAATGCCCGCCTTCAACTCAGATCCCTATTCAACCCATTGATTTCTCGTGATACGTACCACTTCGTCCTGCCCTGTTGCATTTTTACTGTGATTCTTGTTACCCGTATCACATTAATCAAAAAACATAAAACCCGTAACAGATCCCGCAATTGTTCCCGTCCGCTTCGCTACCTATAACTAAGCGTCAATTGCCCTTAAGCGATTCAAAGACAGGCGGGAATCTTTATGCAAGCAAGCTTATCCATTAAAGAAAAGTTCAGTTACGGGCTCGGCGATATGGCCAGCCATATCGCCATTGATAACGTCATCATTTTTCTTACCTTTTACTACACCGATGTGGTGGGCCTGCCCGCGATCTTTGTCGGCACGCTGTTTTTACTGGCGCGCGTCGCCGATGCGGTGATCGATCCGGCGATGGGGATGGTGGCTGACCGAACCCGTTCACGCTGGGGCAAATTCCGTCCCTGGCTATTGATGCTCGCGGTACCGTTCGGCGTCAGTTGTATGCTGATTTATGCGGTGCCGGAAAGCCTGTCGCTCACCGGAAAGATGATTTACGCCGCCGTGACTTACAGCCTGATGATGCTGATGTACACCGCCATCAATATTCCTTACTGCTCGATGGGGGCGATTATCACTGCCGATGATAATCAGCGCATCTCCCTGCAATCATGGCGTTTCTTCCTGGCCACGCTGGGCGGCGCAATGTCCACTTTCCTGATGATCCCCCTCGCCACCTGGCTGGGCGGCGGTAACAAACTGGACGGTTACTTCGCGGCGATGTCGATTATGGCGACGCTGGCAACCTTGCTGTTCTTTATCTGCTTCCTCAACACCCGCGAACGTATCAATGCGCCCGCCAACCACGGCAACTTTCTCGCCGATTTACGCGATTTACTGCGTAACGATCAGTGGCGCGTGGTCGCATTGCTGGTGTTCTGCAATATCTCGTTCGGCGTGGTTAGACTCGGCGCGATGATGTACTACGTCACCTATTTTCTGGGTAATGCCAGCCTCTTCATGTGGCTGCTGGCCGCGCATATCGTCGGCAAGAGCGTTGGTAGCGTGCTGGCAAAACTGCTAACGCGGCGCCTAAACAAGATCACCGCCTTTACCCTCAGCGCCATCACTGCCGGCGTGTTGAGTATCAGTATCGTGTTCCTGCCGGGATCGCTGGCGCTGTTAGTCGGCATGACGTTCATCGTCTCGAGCTTCTATCAGGTCACGACCACGCTGATGTGGGTGATGATGGCTGACGTAGTGGATTACGGTGAATATCGTCAGGGCAAGCGCCTCGATGGCACCGTCTTCTCCACGCTGCTCGCCGTATTGAAAATGGGCATGGCGGTTAGCGGCGCAATTGTCGGCTGGACGCTGGGTCTGAGCGGTTACGTTGCTCAGGCACCGCATCAGCAACCCGCCGCCATGATGGCCATCGTCGCGCTGTTTTCGGTGGTTCCCGGCCTGCTGTCGCTGTTAAGCGCACTGGCGATGCGCGGCTACAAACTTAACGATGTCACCATGCGCACCATCAATCAGAACAAAGTGTCAGCCCAACCGGCTGCAACGGCTTCCACCCTTTTACAACCACAGGAGTTGTCATGAGTGAATTACGCGCCGAATCGCAGCGTATTATCTGGACATTTGACCGTCAGACCCTGGTTATCGAACCCTGGGGCGCGCATAGCCTGCGAGTACGAGCCACCTGTCAGCCTGAACTGATCGACCATGACTGGGCGTTGTTATCGCCTGCGGCTTGCGAGGTGGAGATCAAGCAGGAGCATGAATCCCTCAGCCTGCGCAACGGGAATATCACCGCCACGTTGAATATTCGCGGCCAACTGGCTTTTTACAATCAGTACGGAGAACTGCTGCTGGAAGAGTTCTGGCGTCAGCGCAGCACCGTGGGAATCGGCACCAGCGAAAAGAGTCAGGACAAATACATCAGCGCGCTGAAGCTGGATGCGCGCGCCTTTCGACCAATTCCGGGAGGGAAATATCAGCTCAGCGTGCGCTTTGAAGCGCGAGCGGAGGAGAAAATTTATGGCATGGGCCAGTATCAGCAGGATTGTCTCGATCTGAAAGGCTGCACGCTGGAGCTCGCGCAACGTAACTCGCAGGCCAGCGTGCCGTTTATGGTATCCAATCTCGGCTACGGTTTGCTGTGGCATAACCCGGCCATCGGCGAAGTGACTTTTGGTAAAAACGGCACACGCTGGCAGGCCGAAGTAACAGATCAGATGGATTACTGGATTACCGCAGGCGACACACCGGCTGAGATTGTGCGCCAGTATGGCCGCGCCACCGGCACAGCACCGATGATGCCCAGCTTTGCTACCGGCTTCTGGCAATGCAAACTGCGCTATCGCACTCAGCAGGAAGTATTAGAAGTAGCGCACGAATATCGCCGCCTGCATCTGCCGCTCTCGGTAATTGTCATCGACTTTTTTCACTGGCCAAATCAGGGAACCTGGTGTTTCGATGCGCGGGACTGGCCGGATCCGCGCGCCATGGTGCAGGAACTGAAGGAGATGGGCATCGAAACCATGGTGTCGGTGTGGCCCACGGTGGACAGCCGCAGTGATAACTATCGTCTGATGAAATCCAAAGGCTTGCTGGTCAACAGTGAGCGCGGCGTATCGGTGAATCTCGATTTTATGGGCAACACCACCTTTTTCGACGCCACGCATCCCGCCGCCCGCGAGTTCGTCTGGCAGGAAGTTAAGCGCAACTATTATGACCACGGCATTCGCACCTTCTGGCTCGATGAAGCGGAACCGGAATATCGCGCGTACGATTTTGATAACTACCGCTATCATCTCGGTCCGGTTCAGGAAGTGGGCAATATCTATCCGCAGCTGTTTGCCCGCGGATTTTATGAAGGTCTGCAACAACAAGGCGAGAGCGAGATCGTCAATCTGGTGCGCTGCGCCTGGGCGGGCAGCCAGCGTTACGGCGTGCTTGCCTGGTCGGGCGACGTTCACTCCTCGTTCCATGCCTTACGTAATCAGTTCACAGCCGGACTAAACATGGCGATGGCGGGAATTCCGTGGTGGACCACCGACATCGGCGGTTTTCAGGGCGGGAACATTCATGATCCGGCGTTTCATGAACTGTTGATCCGTTGGTTCCAGTGGGCGGTATTCTGTCCGGTGATGCGTCTGCATGGTTACCGCGAGCCACAGATTGCACCTGATGAAGCCTGGCGCGACGGTATTGCGCAGTGCAACAGCGGATCACCCAATGAAGTATGGAGTTACGGTGAGGAGAATTACGCACTGATGAAAAGCTGTTTGCTGCAACGTGAACAGATTCGCCCCTATATTGACGGCCTGATGCGCGAAGCGCATGAGCTCGGCGATCCGGTGATGCGCCCGCTGTTCTATCACTACCCGCAGCAGCCAGAGAGCTGGCAAGTGGAGGATCAGTATCTGCTAGGCCGCGACCTGCTGGTGGCGCCGGTGCTGCACGCCGGGCAGCGTGAACGTGAAGTGTGGTTACCTGCTGGCGAGCAATGGATTGCGCGTAATGGCGAGTGCTATCAAGGCGGACAACGCATCAACATCGTCGCGCCATTGAGTGAAATTCCGGTGTTTAAGCGGGAAGGAAGTCAGGTAGATATTCGCGCACCCGGCTAAAACCAGCTAAATAAACGTAGGGTCGCTATTCATGGCGACCAATGACAAAGACATCTGCTTGCCAAGGTTGATGCACTTTTGCGAGCCAGGTCGCCATGAATGGCGACCCTACAGGATGTGCGAGCTTTATTCGCTGTCGTTACGCTTCTGCCCTAACCCATATTCGCGCAGCTTATTGGCAATGGCGGTATGCGAAACACCGAGGCGTTTCGCCAGTTTGCGCGTGCTGGGATAAGAGAGATAAAGACGCGTCAGCACTGAACGTTCGAAGCGGCTGGTGATGTCATCCAAAGAACCTTCCATCGCCTCTTCGCCCAATGACACATCCAGCGCCTGCTCTGGCAACACAATATCTTGTGGTCCAAGCTCATAACCTTCCAGCTGCGTCAGCGCACGGTACAGCGCATTCTTCAGCTGGCGCACGTTACCCGGCCAGTTGTAGCGCGTCAGGAACGGCGTCAGCTGAGATGAAAGACGCGGACGCGGCAAGCCTTGCTCGTCGGCGAAACGAGCGACAAACATTTCGGTCAGCGGCAGAATATCCAGCGGACGTTCACGCAGCGGCGGAAGATTGAGCGTCAGCACATTCAGGCGATAAAACAGATCCTCACGGAACTCACCGCGCTGTACCAGCTCAATCAAATTCTTCTGCGTGGCGCAGATCACACGCACATCAACGTGCACTTCATGCTCTTCACCCACGCGGCGGAACGTGCCGTCGTTGAGGAAGCGCAGCAGTTTGGTCTGCATACGTGGCGACATTTCGCCAATCTCATCCAGCAGTACCGAGCCGCCGTTAGCCTGCTCGAAGAAGCCTTTTTTGCCTTCCAGCGCATTGGGGTAAGCACCGGCAGCGTGACCAAACAGCTCGCTTTCGGCCACATCATCCGGCAGTGAGGCGCAGTTCAGCGCCAGGAACGGTTTTTTGCCGCGTGCGCTGCGTAAATGACAGGCGCGCGCCAGCATATCTTTCCCGGTGCCGGTATCGCCGACAATCAACAGCGGCGCGTCGTGCATGGCCAGCTTGCGCGCCTGATCGATCACCTGACGCATTTTTGGCGTAACCGCCACGATGTGATCAAACTCCGAATCATCGGTGACGGTGAGATTCTGCAGCTGTCGGCCCATTCGCGCCGTCGATTTCAGAGTGATCATCGCGCCAACCGGCAGATCGCTCTGGCCCTCTTCTTCAGCCAGATAAATCGGTCGCGCTTCCATCAGGAAATCGCGCCCCTGAATCACCACATGCTGCGCCTGCGCGTCAACGCGTTCATTCTCCAGCCAGCGCTGGAAATTAAAGCCGGTGATTAAAGTGCCAACGTTTTGGTTGCGCAGCTTCTGTTCATCAAGGGTAAACAGATTTTGTGCCGCCGGATTGGCCAACTCGACCTTGCATTTCAGATCGATGGATAATACCGGTTCCGGCATCGCCACCAGCAGCGCGCTCAATGCACGATGCTCGCGTTCAGAGGGCATAAACGAAACGGTACGCACATCTGTCACGCCAGGTGTACGGCGGATTTCCGCCATCAGATTGCTGAAGGGTTCAAACTCCAGCGCGGTGAAATTGAGATAAATGCGACCGAGTGGCGCAATTTCGATGCCGCGCAGGTCGATATTGCGGGCAACCAGCAGGTCGAGCAACTCGCGCGCCAGACCGATTCGGTCCTGGCAGAAAACTTCCAAACGCATTGCGATGAGCCTTAGTCAGGTTTTGATTTTAGTGATAATACGCTAACTTGCAGCGCCTCAGAAGAGGCCTGTCAGGAAAAGTTGACAGCCAGAGGCTGGTGATAAAGGGAAGTGTAGCGGAGCGACCAACAAAAATCCCGCCGAATATGCGTGGTAGCACAGATAATTTTACCTTTCACGCCTGTTGCAGCGTGAAAGGTAAGCAAGTGCTGATTATTTAGCAGCCTGCCCTGCTTTATCCCCATTTTTTACCAGGGATTCTTTCAGCTGACCGATTAACTCGCGACGGAAATCACCGAGACGCGGCTTATCATCTTCCAGCCACGGTAATGGACGACACAATTCCATCGCTTTAATGCCGAGACGCGCGGTGAGCAAACCGGCACCGATCCCTTGCGCAGCGCGGGTTGACAGGCGCGCGGCAAGATCCTGCGACATCCAATCCATCCCGACTTCACGCACCAGTTCGGAAGCGCCGGCAAACGCCATGTTGAGCAGCACTAAGCGGAACAAGCGGATGCGGCTAAAGTAGCCCAGCTCAATGCCATAAATCGCGGCAATGCGATTCACCAGCCGCAGATTGCGCCAGGCTATAAACGCCATGTCCACCAAAGCCAGCGGGCTGACGGCAATCATCAGCGTCGATTCGGCGGCGTGACGGCTGATTTCACGGCGTGCCTGACGATCCAGTACCGGCTGCACCAGTTGGGCATACAAGGTGACGATTTCACGATCGTTGTGAGTTTCATGCAGCGCCGCATGCCAGCGCTGCAGTGCAAGATGCGCCTGATCGAGCTGAGCCTGCTGCGCCAGCTTTTCACAGAACGCGCGACCTTTTCCCACGCCGTGGCTGTGCAGCATTTCGCGGCCAATATCGCGCTCTTCAGCCCGCTGACGCAGACGATATAAACGCCGCCATTCGCCAATCAGCGCGCCTGCGCCCGCAGCGACAATCAATGTGCCGGCCACGCCAGTGCCGAGGGTAAACCAGTCGCGCACCATCCATGCATCGTGCAGCGTCTGCGCGCCCTGCGCCACCACGCTGACGCCGAAAATAGCCAGGCCAACACCCACCATTTTGCGCCACAGGCTGCGTTTTGGCCGCAGCGCGGCTTCCACCACTTTTTCGCCTTCGCCCTCTTCCAGCGGTTCGGTTTCTGCCGTGGCGAGAAAGGCCTTCTCACTGTCCGCGCTAAAGGTTTGCGCGGCGCGCAGTGGTTTTTCCGCTTCTACCGTCAGCGGACGGGCAAAATCAATGCGTCCTTTTAAAGGTGTTTCGTCGCTCATCGCAATTTATCTCCCAGTAAAAATTCCAGTGCGGCATCCATGCGAATGTGCGGCAGCGGACGATCAACATCCAGCTGCTGCGGCCGGAACTGTTCAAACTGAAATCCCTGCTGTTGCCAGAAATTGTGGCCCGGCAAGCGCGGCGGCACTTCGCCGGGATAGAACGTCAGCGCTTCGTTATCGGCTAAACGATGACCGCGTAACGCCGGTAACTTCTCGCCGCGATGATCCACCAGCCCGCTTTCCGTGGCCTGCACCGAGGCCAAACCGAGGCAATCCATGTTGATGCCTTCAAACGCCGCGTTCTGCCACGCGTCCTGCACCAACTGCTGCAACAGCGACACCATATTGGCATGCTGATCGGAAGTCACATGATCGGCCTTAGTGGCAGCAAACAACAGCTTATCGATGACCGGAGAAAACAGGCGGCGGAACAGCGTGCGCTGACCGTAATGGAAACTCTGCATCAGTTGCGTCAACGCGAGGCGCATATCGTTGAACGCTTGCGGACCGCTGTTCAGTGGTTGCAGACAATCGACCAGCACGATTTGGCGATCGAAGCGCAGGAAATGATTTTTATAGAATCCTTTCACCACGTGCTGGCAGTAATAGTTGAAACGCTGCTGCAGCATGGCGAAGTTGCTGCCCGCTGGCGCTTGCGCCAGCTTGCTAACCTGCATCTCGTCGACCTGTGGCCACGGGAAGAACTGCAGCGCCGGCGCGCCAGCCATATCGCCTGGCAACACAAAGCGGCCCGGCTGGATAAAGTGCAAGCCTTCACTTTTGCATTGGTGCAGGTAATCGGTCCAGGCCGCAGCAATCGCTGCCAGACGATTTTCATCGGCGGGCGCAAAAGGATCGAGATCGGCGCACAAGCTACGCCATTGCGCTGACCACTCGGCGCGATCGCCCTGCAGCAAGCCCACCATCTGACGTGACCAGCTGAGATAATCCTGCGCCAGCATCGGCAGATCCAGCAGCCATTCGCCGGGATAATCGACGATTTCGAGGTAGAGCGTGGCGGTATCTTTGAAATGGCGCAGCAGCGATTCATCCGGACGATAGCGCAGCGCCAGACGCATTTCGCTTACGCCACGCGTCGGCGTCGGCCACATTGGCGGCGTGCCGTACAGCTGCGTCAGACCTTCATCGTAGGTGAAGCGCGGCGTGCCGAGTTCGCGCTGCGGTACGCGTTTAACGCCCAGCAGGCGATCTTCGCGCACCACGGAAAACAGCGGCAAACGGGCGCCGCTGTGGACATTGAGAAGCTGGTTAACCAGCGATGTGATAAACGCGGTTTTGCCGCTGCGGCTCAAACCGGTTACAGCTAGGCGCAGATGGCGGTCAACACCGCGGTTCATCAACGCCACGAATTCATTTTGCAGTCTTTTCATCGTTCTCCCTGATGAATCGTGCCGATAAGCGTTTAAACGCTTTGCTCAGCAACGGTTCCAGGGCGGCCGCCAGCAACAGGCGCAGCGGACGGCGCGCCACCGATTTCACTGCCCAGCCAGCGATACCGCCGGGCCCGTAAGTTACTGCACTAATAATGATAAATTTCCCCGCCGACATCAACGCAGGTGTCGCGCGACGGCGCAGAGCAGTAAAACGTTGAGTTTGCATAGAGCCTCTTATCACAATAGAAGAAGCGGGCCCGAAAGCCCGGGAATTTAGATCTGGCGGAAGCGGCTGCGTACGCTGAACGTTTCTGAGGTCACGTAACGCTCAACCTCGCGCACCTTGCGCTCATCGCTTTGCAGCGTTGTTTCCAGCTCGGCCAGCAGCTCGCGGGCGCTAGGTTGATGTTCGTTGCTCGCATTAGCGGGTTTCTCATCCAGCACGTAGCCTAAAATGAAATAAGCCACAACGGTGAACATAAACAGCCCAAGGAACAGCGACAGCACCACAATCACGCGCAGTAAGCGCACCGGGATATCGAGGTACTCAGCGATACCCGCGCAGACGCCGCGCACTTTGCCTTGCTGCGGAATGCGCCACAGTTTACGGCCATTCATCATGGTTGCCTCCAGTTTGGATGCTCGGCATCCAAAATGGCTTCCAGTGCTTCCACACGCTCACGCATGCGGCGCGCATCCTGAGTAATTTGTTGCAAACGCTGCAGGTCACTCGACGATAAATCGGCGCCGCCGTTGCGTTTGTTGCTGTAATGCAGCCATAACCAGATTGGTGCGACAAACAGCACGAAAATCGTTAAGGGTATGGCTAAAAAAAGTGCGCTCATTGACTCTCCTTAATCACTAACACCATTTTTAACTCGGGCCCGCAATCAGGCCCGTGGCGATCACTCAGGGCGATTCATCTTAGCTTTCAGCGCGGCCAGCTGCTGGCTGATTTCATCATCGGCTTTCAGCTCGGCGAACTCCTGATCCAGACCTTTTGGCTTACCAAAACGCTGGCTTTCTGCTTCTGCTTCCATGTGATCGATGCGACGTTCAAAGGATTCGAAACGTGCCATCGCATCATCAATCTTGCCGCTGTCGAGCTGACGACGCACATCACGTGATGACGATGCCGCCTGATGACGCAGCGTTAATGCCTGCTGACGCGCACGGGTTTCAGTGAGTTTTTTCTCCAGCTCACCAATCTCGCCTTTCATGCGCTCCAGCGTCTCTTCAACCTGGGTCGATTCCTGCTGCAGCGCAGCAATCAAATCAGTCAGTTTCTGCTTCTCAATTAAAGCAGCACGTGCCAGATCTTCTTTACCTTTGTTGATCGCCAGCTCCGCTTTTTCCTGCCATTCAGCCTGCTGAATTTCAGCCTGCTCACTGCGACGCAGCAGCTGTTTCTTTTCTGCCAGCGCGCGGGCTGAGGTTGAACGGACTTCTACCAGCGTGTCTTCCATTTCCTGAATCATCAGGCGTACCAGTTTCTGCGGATCTTCGGCGCGCTCCAGCAGAGAGTTGATGTTAGCGTTCACGATGTCGGCGAAACGAGAAAAAATACCCATAATGATGTTCCTCAAATTTTGTATGTAGGTGCGCGAGGCGCTCTTCACTAATACAATTCGCGTGCCAACTTTTAATTTATTGATTTTACGCCATTTGTTTATTTTACATCCGCCAGAACATCCCTTAAGGTAGTGAAATTGATTAATCAGTGGCGAATTTCATCATGGCGAATACTTCAGACAACCTTTTAGGCGAATCGAATAACTTTCTGGAGGTACTGGAACAGGTTTCGCGCCTGGCGCCGCTGGAAAAACCGGTGCTGGTGATTGGTGAACGCGGGACAGGCAAAGAGCTGATCGCCAGCCGCCTGCATTATCTGTCGAACCGTTGGGAAGGCCCGTTTGTTTCACTGAACTGCGCCGCGCTGAATGAAAACCTGCTCGATTCCGAACTGTTCGGCCATGAAGCTGGCGCGTTTACCGGGGCGCAAAAACGCCATCTGGGACGCTTCGAGCGCGCCGATGGCGGCACGCTATTCCTGGATGAACTCGCCACCGCGCCGATGCTGGTGCAGGAGAAATTGCTGCGCGTGATTGAATATGGTCAGCTGGAGCGCGTGGGCGGCAATCAATCTTTGCAGGTCAATGTGCGCCTCGTATGCGCCACCAATGAAGATCTGCCCGCGCTGGCCGCCGCCGGAAAATTCCGCGCCGACCTGCTCGATCGCCTCGCCTTTGATGTGGTGCAGCTGCCGCCGCTGCGTGAACGCCGCAGCGACATCCTGGTGATGGCCAACCATTTCGCGATTCAAATGTGCCGCGAGCTAGGCTTGCCGCTGTTCCCTGGCTTCAGCGATCGCGCCCAGTTGGCGCTACTGAATCACAGCTGGCCCGGCAACGTGCGCGAGCTGAAAAACGTGGTTGAGCGTTCGGTCTATCGCCACCACAGCGCCGACGAGGAGCTGGATAACATCATCATTAATCCGTTCGCGCCCCGCACGCCGCACGCCAACGTTGTCGCTTCACCCGAAACCTCTGCTTTGCCTTCCCTGCCGCTGGATTTACGTCAGTGGCAAAACCAGCAGGAACGCGAACTCGTTGAAGCGAGTTTGCAGCAAGCCAAATACAACCAGCGCCGCGCCGCAGAGTTGTTGCGTGTGACGTACCACCAGTTGCGCGCCATGATGAAGAAGCACGGGATTCAGGCCCGCGACGAGGATTAACCCGGTCGCCATAAATGGCGCCCCTACGTTTTATCGCACAAGTGTGTGGCGCTTTTCCCAAAAGCTTTTGCGCTGATGCAAGGCGGCAAGTGCGATAATCCCCGGGAGCATACATCAGTATGTGACCGGGGTTAGCGTGCGCAGCCAACGCAGCAGCAGCGTAAAAGATGACGGGAAAAACGTCACAAAAAAAAAGCCCGCGAGACGCGGGCAACTAATACTGGAAGCAATGTGAGCAATGTCGTGCTCTTCTTCGGTAGAGCCACCGTCGAAGTGCAGAAGAATAATAATCATTCTTATTATCATCTGTAAACCACTAATTGAGAATTTTTCTCATTTCCACACAGAGATTGTGATTACCCCATCGCCATCTTGGCGAAAAACACAGCAGAAGCGTCGCGAATTTGGGGAGTACGTGACGTTTAAGATACACTCACGCTATTGCCTCAGAATCGTTGAGTTCTATGCCAAAATTATTCCCCTCTCTGCTGCTTGGTCTCAGCATGATGAGCGCGTCAGCGTGGGCCGCGCCAACGGACAACATCCGCAACAGCGGCTTTGTCTATTGCGTTAACGGCACGGTTAATACCTTCAACCCACAAATGGTCAGCAGCGGCTTAGTCGTTGATACGCTGGCGGCGCAGCTGTATGACCGGCTGCTGGACGTGGATCCTTATACTTATCGGTTAATCCCCGACCTCGCTCAGAGTTGGGAGGTGCGGGATAACGGCGCAACCTACCGTTTCCACCTGCGCAAAGATGTCGCCTTCCAGCACACCAACTGGTTTAAACCGACGCGTAAAATGAACGCCGACGATGTGGTGTTCAGCTTTGCGCGCATGTTTGATCGCAAGCATCCGTGGCACAACGTCAACGGCGGCAGCTATCCCTATTTTGATAGCCTGCAGTTTGCCGATTCCGTGCAGAGCGTGAAAAAGCTCGATAGTGATACGGTTGAAATCCGCCTCAACAGCCCGGACGCCTCCTTCCTGTGGCATATCGCGACGCATTACGCGCCGATTTTGTCGCAGGAGTACGCCAATAATCTCAGCGCCAAAGGCCAGCAGGAACAGCTGGATCGCGAACCGGTCGGCACTGGTCCGTTCCAACTGAGCGAATACCGCACCGGACAATATCTGCGCCTGGCGCGCAATCCACAGTACTGGAAAGGCGTGCCGCGTTTGCAGCAGGTGGTAATTGATTTGGGCGTCGGCGGCACCGGACGTTTGTCCAAACTGCTCACCGGCGAATGCGATGTACTGGCCTATCCCGCCGCCAGCCAACTGAGCATTTTGCGCGACGATCCGCGTCTGCGCATGACGCTGCGCCCCGGCATGAACATCGCCTATCTGGCGTTTAACACCCGCAAGCCGCCGCTCGATCGCCCGGAAGTGCGCCACGCGCTGGCGCTGGCGATCAATAACGAACGCCTGATGGAGTCGATCTATTACGGCACCGCCGAAACTGCCGCCTCGATTCTGCCGCGTGCATCCTGGGCTTATGACAACGATGCGCGCGTCACCGAATACAATCCGGCCAGAGCGCGTGAAGAGTTGAAAGCGCTGGGGCTGGAAGATCTGCATTTACGTTTAGTGGTGCCCTCTTCCTCGCAGTCGTGGAATCCCAGCCCACTGAAAACCGCCGAGCTGTTGCAGGCGGATTTGGCGCAGATTGGCGTGCGCGTCACCATCGCGCCGGTGGAAGGCCGCTTCCAGGAAGCGCAGTTAATGGAGATGAATCACGATCTCACGCTTACCGGCTGGGCAACCGACAGTAACGATCCCGACAGTTTCTTCCGTCCGCTGTTAAGCTGCGCGGCGATCCGTTCGCAGACCAATTATGCACACTGGTGCTCGCCCGCCTTTGATGAGGCGTTGCAGCACGCGCTGCTGTCCCAGCAGCTGTCGGCACGCATTGATAGCTACGACAAAGCGCAGCAAATTTTGGCGCAAGAGCTGCCGGTGTTGCCGCTGGCCTCATCGCTGCGTTTGCAGGCCTATCGGCATGACATCAAAGGTCTGGTGTTGAGCCCGTTTGGTAACGCCTCGTTCGCCGGCGTTTACCGCGATGAGAGCAGCGAGGAATAAGCATGATTATCTATATTCTGCGTCGCGTGGTGCTGCTGCTGATCACCCTGTTTTTGCTGTCGCTGGTGAGCTTTAGCCTGAGCTACTTCACGCCAAACGCCCCGCTCGAAGGTGCTTCGCTGTTTGATGCGTGGTGGTTCTGGTTTAAGGGCTTACTGCAGTTTGATTTCGGCGTCTCCAGCACCAACGGCCAGCCGATTGATCTTCAGCTGCGCGAAGTGTTCCCTGCCACGCTGGAGCTGTGCGTGATGGCATTTATTCTGGCGCTGCTGGTGGGCATCCCGCTGGGAATCTGCGCCGGCGTGATGCGCAAAAAATGGCAGGATAAAGCCATCAGCGCGCTGGCGCTGCTCGGCTTCTCAATGCCGGTATTCTGGCTGGCGCTGCTGTTTACGCTGTTCTTCTCATTAACGCTCGGCTGGTTGCCGGTTTCCGGGCGTTTCGACCTGCTCTATCCGGTGCAAAACATTACCGGCTTTGCGCTGATTGATGCCTGGCTAAGCCCATCGCCGTGGCGGCATGAAATGCTGATCAGTGCCTTGACGCACATGATTCTGCCGGTGGTGGTGTTGGCGGTTGCGCCCGCCACCGAGATGATCCGCTTACTGCGCAGCAGCACCAGCGATGTGATGGACAAGAACTACGTTAAAGCCGCCGCCACGCGCGGGCTATCACGCTTCACGGTGATCCGTCGCCACGTGTTACATAACGCGCTGCCGCCGGTGATTCCGCGCCTTGGCCTGCAATTTTCCACCATGCTGACGTTGGCGATGATTACCGAAGTGGTATTCAACTGGCCGGGAATCGGCCGCTGGCTGATTAATGCCATTCGCCAGCAGGATTACGCGGCGATTTCCGCTGGCGTGATGGTGGTGGGCGGACTGGTGATTCTGGTCAGCGTGTTATCCGATATTTTAGGCGCGGCACTTAACCCGCTGAAACATAAGGAATGGTATGCCCTTAGATAATGTCTACGACGAGAAGCGGCTGCCTAGCACGCTGCGTCGCAGCTGGCAGCGTTTATATCGTGATACCAGCGGCATGGTCGGTTTGTACGGCTTTGGCCTGCTGCTGTTCCTGTGCCTGTTTGGCGGCCTGCTGGCGCCGTATGGCATCGATCAGCAATTCCTCGGTTATCAACTGCTGCCGCCGTCGTGGTCGCGCTATGGCGATGTCTCCTTCTTCCTTGGCACCGATGATTTAGGTCGCGATGTGCTGAGCCGCATGCTGAGCGGCGTAGCGCCGACAGTGGGCTCAGCGATTCTGGTGACGGTGCTGGCGGCGATTTGCGCGCTGGTGCTTGGCGTGTTTGCCGGTATCACGCACGGCGTGCGCTCAGCGGTGATGAATCACGTGCTGGATACCTTGCTGTCGATTCCCTCGCTGCTGCTGGCGATTATCGTGGTGGCGTTTCTCGGCCCGCGCCTCGAACACGCGATGCTGGCAGTGTTTCTCGCGCTGATCCCACGTTTGGTGCGCGAGATCTATACTGCCGTGCATGATGAGATGGAAAAAGAGTATGTGGTGGCGCTGCGTCTTGATGGCGCGCGCAACCTGAATATCTTGTGGAATGCGGTGCTGCCCAACGTGCTGCCGCTGCTGGTGAGCGAATTTACCCGCTCGCTGTCGATGGCGATTCTCGACATCGCCGCACTCGGTTTCCTCGATCTTGGCGCGCAGCTGCCGTCACCCGAATGGGGGGCGATGCTCGGTGACGCGTTGGAGCTGATCTACGTTGCGCCCTGGACGGTGATGCTGCCGGGCGTAGCGCTGATGGTCAGCGTGTTGATCGTTAACCTGCTGGGCGACGGCATTCGTCGCGCTGTAGAAGCGGGAGTTGAATAATGCCGCTACTGGATATCCGTAACCTGACCATTGAATTTATGACCGCTGACGGTCCAGTCAAAGCGGTCGACCGCATCAACCTGACGCTGACCGAAGGCGAAATCCGTGGTTTAGTGGGTGAATCAGGTTCTGGCAAAAGCCTGATCGCTAAAGCGATTTGCGGCGTCACCAAAGATAACTGGCGCGTCACCGCCGATCGCATGGTGTTTGATGATATCGATCTGCTGCGCCTGTCACCGCGCGAACGCCGTCGGATTGTTGGTCATAACGTGTCGATGATTTTCCAGGAGCCGCAATCCTGTCTTGATCCGTCGGAAAGTATCGGCCGCCAGTTGATGCAGGCGATTCCGCGCTGGACGCATAAAGGTCGCTGGTTTAAACGCCTGTGGTTCTGGCGCAAAGTGCGCGCCATTGAGCTGCTGCACCGCGTCGGTATCAAAGATCATAAAGACATCATGCGCAGTTTCCCGTACGAACTCACCGACGGCGAATGCCAGAAAGTGATGATCGCCATCGCGCTGGCCAATCAGCCGCGTTTGCTGATTGCCGATGAACCGACCAATGCGATGGAGCCGACCACGCAGGCGCAGATTTTCCGCCTGCTGAGCCGCCTTAACCAGAATAACAACACCACCATTTTGCTGATCAGCCACGATCTGCGCACCATGAGCCACTGGGCCGACCGCATCAATGTGATGTACTGCGGCCAGACGGTGGAGAGCGCGCAAAGCGAAGAGTTGATGGAATCGCCGCATCATCCTTACACTCAGGCGCTGATCCGTGCGATGCCCGATTTCGGTAGCGCGCTGCCGCACAAAAGCCGCCTGAACACGCTGTCTGGCGCGATTCCGTCGCTGGAACATCTGCCAATTGGCTGTCGTTTGGGGCCGCGCTGCCCGTATGCGCAGCGTAAGTGCATCGAAACGCCGCGCCTGACCGGCAATAAAGCGCATCTGTTTGCCTGCCACTTCCCGCTAAATATGGAGAGCCAGTAAACATGGAAACGCTGCTGGAAGTGCGCAACCTGAGTAAAACCTACCGCTATCGCACCGGCCTGTTCCGTCGTCAGCACGTTGAGGCGGTGAAAGGCGTCAGTTTTACCCTGCGTGAGAAACAGACGCTGGCGGTGATTGGTGAAAACGGTTCGGGGAAATCGACACTGGCGAAAATGCTCAGCGGCATGGTCGAGCCGAGTGAAGGCGAAATGCTGATTGACGATCACCCGCTGGAGTACGGCGATTACGGCTACCGCAGCCAGCGCATTCGCATGATTTTTCAGGATCCTTCCACCTCGCTCAATCCGCGTCAGCGCATCAGCCAGATTCTCGATTTCCCGCTGCGCCTGAATACCGAGCTGGATGATGAGGCGCGCGAAAAACGCATTATTGCCACGCTGCGTCAGGTCGGTTTGCTGCGCGATCACGCCGGTTACTATCCGCATATGCTGGCGCCCGGCCAAAAGCAGCGTCTGGCGCTGGCGCGTGCGCTGATTCTGCAGCCAAAGGTGATCGTCGCCGATGAAGCCCTCGCCTCGCTGGATATGACCATGCGTTCGCAGCTGGTGAACCTGATGCTGGAACTGCAGGAGAAACACGGCATCGCTTATATTTATGTGACGCAGCATCTCGGCATGATGAAGCACATCAGCGATCAGGTGCTGGTGATGCATCAGGGCGAAGTGGTTGAGCGCGGCGGCACCGCCGATGTCCTGGCCTCGCCGCTGCACGATCTCACCAAACGCCTGATCACCAGCCACTTTGGTGAAGCCTTAACCGCCGAAGCCTGGCGCCGCGAGCGTTAAGGCGCGGAAAACGCGGTGCGATTTACCGCATTTATACAGACGTGCTAGACTTCGCACGAGATTAACGTCGGTCGCCTACTTTTCAACCATCGCGACCGCCAACAACAATGACCAAAAGGATTACAGCTATGGGTTTTCTTTCCGGTAAGCGCATTCTGATTACTGGCGTTGCCAGTAAACTCTCAATCGCCTACGGTATTGCGCAGGCGATGCACAAACAGGGCGCAGAACTGGCTTTCACCTACCAGAACGACAAACTGAAAAGTCGTGTGGAAGAGTTTGCTAAAGATCTGGGTTCAGACATTGTTCTGCCATGCGATGTGGCTGAAGACGAGAGCATCACTGCGCTGTTCACCGAACTGGCAAAAACCTGGCCGAAATTTGACGGTTTCGTTCACTCCATCGGTTTCGCACCTGGCGATCAGCTGGATGGCGACTACGTGAATGCCGTTACCCGTGAAGGCTTCAAAATCGCTCACGACATCAGCGCGTACAGCTTTGTGGCGATGGCGAAAGAGTGCCGTGCGATGCTGAACCCGAATTCTGCCCTGCTGACCTTGTCTTACCTGGGTGCAGAGCGCGCTATCCCGAACTACAACGTGATGGGGCTGGCGAAAGCCTCTCTGGAAGCCAACGTACGCTACATGGCGAACGCAATGGGTCCAGAAGGCACGCGTGTTAACGCCGTTTCTGCTGGTCCAATCCGTACGCTGGCTGCATCAGGCATCAAAGATTTCCGCAAGATGCTGGCACACTGCGAAGCGGTTACCCCGATTCGTCGTACCGTTACCATCGAAGACGTGGGTAACTCAGCGGCATTCCTGTGCTCCGATCTGGCGGGTGGTATCACCGGTGAAGTGGTACACGTTGATGGCGGCTTCAGCATTGCCGCAATGAACGAGCTGGAACTGAAATAAGATTTACCCAGGGTCGCCATTCATGGCGACCTCTTCTGCAAAAAAATCCCCCCTTATACTCGTAAGCTATTAATTATTCCCCATCATTCTTTTGCCGTGGGCAGCCGTTCAGCGACGATAAGCTAGCCCTTTGTTGCATGCCTGCTTTTCAGATTCGCACGCTATGCAGCAAGTCCGTTTTTAGCGCAAGGAATGACCATGGAACAACGCCGTTCTCCCGGCCATGACCACTGGTTTTATGAAAGCCAGACTCGCCCGAATAGCACCGCCACTGCGCCGCTGGTGCCCGAAGCCGCCTATATCGACGATCGTTTCTTACTCGGTTTGCAACAGGAAGCGACGGCGTTACAGCCGCTGCTGTCGCGTTTTCAGCCTGCGTTATTGGCCGCGCGCGATCTCAGCCAGATTCTGTTTCCCGATACGCTTGCTACCAGTTTGACCCACACCTTAACGCTGTACGATCGCCTCAGCACCGCGCTGACGGTAGCGCAAGTCGCCGGCGTGCAGCGCCTGTGCAATCACTACTCCGCCCGGCTCAATCCGTTGCCTGGTCCGGACTCGTCACGCGAAAGTAATAATCGTCTGACGCAAATCACCCAATATGCGCGCCAGCTGGCGATGAAGCCGGAACTGATCACCGCCCACAGCATCAGCGCGCTGGACGCGGTGGGCTTAACCGAGCCGGATATTGTCACGCTGAATCAACTGGTGGGATATGTCAGCTATCAGTCACGCGTGGTGGCCGCGCTGCAGGCGATGATGGGCTTGCCGGTGCGCTGGATTCCGGGCGTTTCACCGCCGCCGGATGCCAGCGCAGATCTGTTTACCCGCAATGACGGCTGGCAGCACGCGCTAAAACCGGTTGAACTGCGCTACGCCAGCGCCGATCAGCTGGCGGCGGTCACCTTCTGTCAGGGCATTGAGGGATTGGATGATGCCATTTGGCTGCTGGTGCACGATGCGCAAGCGCTGTATGGCTTCGCCACCCTGAAGCAGCGGCTGAGTGAACATTTTGCCGAGGATGAAGCGCTGGCGCAGGTGGTCAGCGCACGGGTGCTGGGTTGTCGACGTCAGTTTGATCGTGTTTCTGATGAGTGGCGTGCCGCGCTGGAGCAGGATGTCGAAAGCGCTGGCGCAGCATCGCCGGTGATTTCACTCAGTGCCCAGCTCACTCGCCTGCCCGACCGCTTCAGCGCTGCGCATTTGCAGCCGTTGCTTAACGCGGGCTGGGGCACGGAACGTATCTTCACCTTGTTACAAGCGGTAGCCTTTGCCAACTGGCAGGACCGCGTGCTGATGGCGCTTGGCGAAACCCGTTAATCGGGCAGATGCCGCCGCGCTTCATCAAAGAAATGCTGAGCCAGCGGCGATGCTCTGCCCGGCTCGGCAACCACTAACGCCGCCTGCCTGCCCATCGGCGCCATTTCAATCGGCCGCCGCGCCAGATTCTGCATCAGCTCCGGCAACAGATGTCCGCACGGCGACACCATCACGCCGAGTCCAACCTGCGCACTCTGCAGCAGTTGCATGATCGACGCACTCTCAACAATCACGCGCGGTATCAAGCCGGTTTCACGCAGTTGCCCATCAAGATAACGACGAAAATAGCGCGTCGGTTCCGCCAGACACAGTGGCTGGCTGGCAAGCGTGGTGAGTGAGATGCTCTCTTGCTCCAGCAGCGCCGGGAAATGCGCCGGATTGAACAGCGCTTCGACGCCCGGATCTTTTAACAGCGCAGTCTGGAAATGCAGCTCGCGCAGCGACGTCAGTTCAAAGAAGCCGATGCCGCCATCGACGGTGTGACTGTTGAGCGCTTCCAGTAGCTGATCGGCGCTCATTGCAGCAACGCGATAGTCGAGCTGCGGATAACGCGCTTCCACTGCTTTCAACAACGCAGGCAGCGCCACGCTGCATTGCGGCATGACGCCAAGCCGCAAGGTGCCGTTGACGCCATGTTTGAGCGACTCCACTTCCAGCTTCAATCCCTGATATACCGAGACAATTTCCCGCGCCCAGGTCAGCACGCGCTCGCCTTCCGGCGTAAAACCATCGAAATTGTTACTGCGGTTGATCAGCGACAGCCCTAATTCGCGCTCAAGGTTTTTCAGGCGCATCGATAGCGTCGGCTGGCTGACAAAGCTGACTTCTGCCGCACGGCCAAAATGGCGTTCGCGCTCAAGATTAGTCAGGTAGATTAATTGTTTGATGTCCATGGAAAGCAGAATTGGCTGGAAAACGGCAGTGTATCATGGCGGTTGCCGCTGCGCTGAATCCACGCGCAGCGGCCATTGCGTTACGCCACGCCCAAGGCACTTTTTACGTCGTTAGCGATCTTTTCGACCTGCGGGCCGTAAATCACCTGCACATCGTGTTCGCTGACGCGATTAATGCCGTTCGCGCCGGTAGTGAGTAACGTTTGATCAACCACTTCATTCATCTGTTTAACCCGCACGCGCAGCCGCGTGAAGCAGCAATCGACGTCCTCTATATTGGCTTCGCCGCCCAGCCCGCTGATGATCACTTTGGTGCGCTCATCCGCCGCAACTTGTTCCGGTTTGTGCTCCTCATCGGATTCGCGACCCGGCGTTTCTACCCGCATTCGCGTAATGACAAAGCGGAAACCGTAGTAGTAAACCGGCACATAAATCACCCCGAGGACAATCGTCCACCACCAGTGCGTTTTACTGCCGCCGAGAATGCCGAACACCACCAGATCGATTGCGCCGCCCTGCACGTTGCCAATCATCAAATGCAGCATCGACATCAACATAAATGACAGGCCGGTTAACAGCGCATGCAGGATATACAGCACCGGAGAAACGAAGATGAAACAGAACTCCAGCGGTTCGGTGATGCCGGTGGTAAAGGAGGTCAGCGCACCAGCCAGCACCAGCGCTTTGACGCGCTGCTTATGTTCGGGACGCGCGGTGTGATAGATCGCCAGCGCGGCGGCAGGTAAGCCAAACATCATGACCGGAATTTTGCCCTGCGCGAGGAACTGGGTGGCGCCGCGCACCGTATCGTTCGGGATGGCGCCGGGATGCGTCAGTGAGGTGTTGAAGATGTTGAGCGCGCCGACAATACTTTGCCCATCCACCGTTGCCATGCCGCCAATCGGCGTGAAGCGCACGGTTTCGTTGAGAATGTGATGTAAACCGGTGGGAATCAATAAGCGTTCGCTGGTGCCGAGCAGAAAGGCGCCGTATTGCCCGCTTTTACCAATCAGCAGGCCAACCCACGCGATGCCTGCGCCGATGGTCGGCCAAATCAACGCCAGCAGCACGCCCACCAGCGGCAGCACCACCACGGTAACGATCGGCACAAAGCGACGTCCGCCAAAGAAGCTGATCGCTGTGGGCAGTTGCTGGGTGTAGAAGCGGTTATGCAGCACCACGGTAATCAATCCGGCAATCACGCCGCCCAGCACGCTCATGTTGTAGGTAAAGATGCCGAGCATGTCGATGTATTCGGCGGACGTCATCATTGCTGCAGTTTGGTCCATGCCCGCTTTCTGTAGCGCTTCTGGCGTGGTGGTCGCGGCCGTCAATCCTTTCGAGGCCAGCGTGGAACTGATACCGACGTTCATGGCGATATAGCCAATCACAGCGGCAAAGGCGGCGGTGGGTTTCTCCGCTTTCGCCAGCCCGATGGCGCTGGCCACCGCAAAGAACAGCGGCAGATTGGCGAACAGCGCGCCCGCCACTTTGCGAATAAATCCGATGATCAGTTGTGGCATTTGTAGGTTGGCGAAGGCATCGCCGGTAATCGCCGGGTTTTGCATTGCGGCGGCCAGGCCAAGAAAGATCCCTGCGGCAGCGATCACCGAGATTGGCATCATTAAGGCTTTACCGAAGGCGTGAATTTGGCTTGCCAGATTCTTCATGCGCGTGCCCTTTTCAGAAAGGAAAGAGCAATTATTAGTCAGTTATCCCAGCAGCACGTAACCGCCGCCCTTTATCAGCCGGGAAAGTTTGACTTAGGTCACGCTTTACGCCCGATCCGCGATAAACGCCGCCTATCGCACCATTAAACCAATCAATTAGACAACTTTTAAGGAGAGTCGCACACTTCCCGCTAACAGAAGACATATTCTGATAACAACTCATAAACAAATAAGCCTGCAACTATGAAATTTAAACGTAAGATTCAACCCTATCGCGCTGCTGCGGGCGGCTGGGGTTCATTAGAAGCCACCACCCGTTTCGTCCTTGATAGTAAAGCAGCCCTGAAAAACATGCGTAACCTGATGCGCATGAACAAAGCGCGCGGTTTCGACTGCCCGGGTTGCGCATGGGGCGATGACAACAAAAGCACCTTTAGCTTCTGTGAAAACGGGGCGAAAGCGGTGACGTGGGAAGCCACGCGTCGTGTGGTTGAGCCGGAATTTTTTGCCCAGCACAGCGTCAGCACCCTTTATCAGCAGAGCGATTACTTCCTTGAGTATCAGGGACGCTTAACCCATCCAATGCGCTACAACAGCGCCACCGACCACTACGAACCAATCAGCTGGGACGATGCGCTCGCCTTGATTGCTCGCCACCTGCAGGCGATGGATCATCCAAATCAAATGGAGCTTTACACCTCCGGGCGCGCCAGCAACGAAGCCTCCTGGCTTTATCAGCTGTTTGGCCGCGTGATGGGCACCAACAACTTCCCTGACTGCTCCAACATGTGCCATGAAGCCAGCGGTACCGGCCTGAAGCGCAGCATCGGCGTCGGTAAAGGCACCATTCGTCTGGACGATTTTGATCACGCCGACGCGATTTTCGTGCTGGGTCAGAATCCGGGCACCAACCATCCGCGCATGCTGCACAGCCTGCGTCACGCCGCCGATCACGGTGCGAAGATCGTCACCTTTAACACATTACGCGAACGCGGCCTTGAGCGCTTTGCCGATCCGCAAAAGCCGTTAGAAGTGGTCACATCGATGGCGGGCACCATTAGTTCTGCCTATTACCAGCCTAATCTGGGCGGCGATATGGCGGCGGTGCGCGGCATGGTAAAAGCCCTGCTCGAGCTACAGCGTGCACGTTTGGCGGCCGGTGAGAAAGGCATTTTCGATCAGGCGTTTATTGATGCGAATACGTATGGTGTAGAAGACTATCTTGCTGCAGTGGATAACACCCGCTGGGACGATATCGTGCGCCAATCCGGTTTGAGCGAAGTGCAGATCCGTGAAGCGGCGGCGATTTATCAAAGTGCTGAACGCGTGATTGTTACCTGGGCGATGGGCATCACGCAGCATAAACATTCGGTGGATACCGTCCGCGAGATCACCAACCTGCAGCTGCTGTTTGGTCAGTTGGGCAAGAAAGGCGCAGGCCTGTGTCCGGTACGCGGCCACAGTAATGTGCAGGGCAACCGCACCATGGGCATCGATGAGAAACCGGGCAAGCCGTTCCTCGATGCCCTCGGCGCGCACTTTGATTTTGAGCCGCCGCGCGAGCACGGTCACAATACCGTGGAAGCGCTGAACGCGATGCTGCGTGACGAAGTGAAAGTGCTGATTGCGCTGGGCGGCAACCTTGCGGCGGCCGCACCGGATTCACCGGTCACCGAAGAAGCGTTGCAGCATTGCGGTTTAACCGTGCACATCAGCACCAAACTCAATCGCAGCCATTTGGTGCCGGGCCACGAAGGGCTGATTCTGCCAACGCTGGGCCGTACCGAACGCGATCGCCAGGCCAGCGGCAATCAGTACATCACCGTGGAAGACTCGTTCAGCATGGTGCACGCCTCAGAAGGCGTTGGCATTCCCTTAGCGGAAACGCAGCGTTCTGAAACCGCGATTGTCGCCGGCATCGCCCATGCGACCTTAGGCAGCGATAAAATCGACTGGCTGGCGATGGCAGGCAATTACGATCTGATTCGCGATCACATCGCCGCCACCATTCCTGGCTTTGCTGATTTCAATAACAAATGCGACATTCCGGGCGGCTTTTACCTCGGTAGCGCTGCCGCCGAGCTGCGCTTCAATACCCCAAGTAAACGTGCCGAGTTCAGCGCCGCCGCCCTGCCGACTTCGCTATTCCCGCAGTTAGGTGATGTCGCGGTGCCGTTTACGCTGCAAACCCTGCGTTCACACGATCAGTACAACACCACGATTTACGGCCTCGATGACCGTTATCGCGGCGTGTACGGTCAGCGTGAAGTGGTGTTTATCCATCCGGATGATATGGCGTCGCTGGGCTTCGCTGAAGGCCAGCTGGTGGATATTGAAACGCTGTGGAATGACGGTTTAACCCGCCGCGTCAGCGGTTTCAAACTGGTGCCGTATAACATTCCGCGCGGTAACCTCGCGGCTTATTATCCGGAAACTAACCCGCTGGTGCCGCTCTCCAGCTTTGGCGACGGCAGCGGCACGCCGACCTCAAAATCGGTGCCGGTGAAGCTGGCATTAACCGCCGCCGTAGCCTCACAACGCATCGCCTGACCAAAGCGTTATCAGAAGGTAAAAAGCCGCGTAAAGCGGCTTTTTAGCCTGTTTTGGCCTTGCCGCGCGGACCCGATTCGCGTAAAACTGTCAGCCGCTCTTAGGCCACGAAACTATATAAATTATGTTCCAGGATAATCCGCTGCTCGCGCAGCTTAAAGAGAAGCTTCACGCGCAGACTCCGCGCGTCGAAGGTGTTGTTAAAGGTACGGAAAAAGGCTTTGGCTTCCTCGAAGTTGATGCCCAGAAAAGCTACTTCATTCCGCCACCGCAGATGAAGAAAGTGATGCACGGCGACCGTATTTCTGCCGTGATCCACACCGATAAAGACCGCGAGAGTGCCGAGCCGGAAACCCTGGTTGAGCCGTTCCTGACCCGCTTTGTCGGCCGCGTGCAGAAGAAAGACGATCGCCTGTCGATTGTGCCGGATCATCCGCTGCTGAAAGATGCGATTCAGTGCCGCGCCGAACGTGGCGTGACCCACGATTTCCAGACCGGCGATTGGGCGGTGGCAGAGATGCGTCGTCACCCGCTGAAAGGCGATCGCGGTTTTTATGCCGAATTGACCGAATTCATTGTCACTGCGGACGATCACCTCGCGCCGTGGTGGGTAACCTTGTCGCGCCACAACCTCGAACGTCAGGCTCCGGACGTCGGTTTTGGTGAGATGCTTGATGAAAATCTGCAGCGTGAAGACTTGACCGCGCTGAACTTCGTCACCATCGACAGCGCCAGCACCCAGGATATGGATGATGCGCTACACGTGGAAGAAGCCGCCGACGGCAATCTGATCCTTACCATCGCCATCGCCGATCCAACCGCTTACGTGGCGGAAGGCAGCGAGCTGGATAAACTGGCATCGAAACGCGCGTTCACCAACTATCTGCCGGGCTTTAACATCCCGATGTTGCCGCGCGAACTCTCTGACGACGTCTGTTCTCTGCGTCCGAACGAACGTCGCCCAGCGCTGGCGTGCCGCGTCACCGTATTGAAAGATGGCAGCCTGGCGGATGACGTGCATTTCTTTGCCGCGTGGATCGAGTCAAAAGCCAAACTGGTTTATGACCAGGTTTCTGATTGGCTGGAAAACAGCGGCAGCTGGCAGCCAGAGAACGACGCCATCGCCCAGCAGATTCGCCTGCTGCACCAGGTTTGCCTGGCGCGCAGCGAATGGCGTCAAACTCACGCGCTGGTGTTTAAAGATCGTCCGGACTACCGCTTTGTGTTGGGCGAGAAAGGCGAAGTACTGGATATCATCTCTGAGCCACGCCGCATCGCTAACCGTATTGTTGAAGAGTCGATGATTCTGGCTAACGTCTGTGCCGCGAAAGTGCTGCAGGAGAAGCTGGGCTTCGGTATCTACAACCTGCACACCGGTTTCGATCTGGCCAACGCTGAGCAGGCCGCTGGCGTGCTGGCGGGTCATGGCATCACCGTGGATCCGCAGGCGATTACGACGCTGGAAGGCTTCCGCCAGCTGCGTCGTGAACTTGATGCGCAGCCAACCCAGTATCTCGACAGCCGCATTCGTCGCTTCCAGTCGTTTGCCGAAGTCGGCACCGAACCGGGCCCGCACTTTGGTCTGGGCCTCGACGCCTACGCGACCTGGACTTCGCCGATTCGTAAGTTTGGCGACATGATCAACCATCGCTTGCTGAAAGCGATTGTGCGCGGCGAAAGCACCGCTCGTCCGCAGGATGAGCTGACAACCATCATGAGCGAACGTCGTCGCCTCAACCGCATGGCCGAGCGCGATGTCGGTGACTGGCTGTACGCACGCTTCCTTGCGCCGTTTGCTGGCACCGATCGCAAGTTCAGTGCCGAGATCATCGACGTTTCTCGCGGCGGCATGCGCGTGCGCCTGCTGGAGAATGGCGCGGTGGCCTTTATTCCTGCACCGTTCATCCACGCGGTGCGTGATGAGCTGGTATGCTCGCAGGAAAGCGGCACCGTGCAGGTGAAAGGTGAAGTTGCTTACCGTGTAACGGACATCATCGACGTGACCATCGCCGAAGTACGTATGGAAACCCGCAGCGTGGTGGCTCGTCCGGCCGCCTGAGCATGAAAACTGGCGGGATAACAGCCGTTATCCCGCATTTCTCTCCGCCCGCTTTAGCAAATGCTAAATTTGCATTCCGCTTCACATTTCTAACGCCTCTGCCTGTCGTTAACAATTCATTACATTACTTTTAACTTGTTGTATTCGATCGCCTCTTTTCCCGGTCCCTACAAGGAGTTAACTCATGAACAACGTCAAAACCAGTCTCATCTGGTTAGCGGTGGCGTTAATTGGCGCGGGCGCATTTGCCATGCTGGCCCTCAGCCGTGGCGAACACGTCAATGCAGTCTGGCTGGTGATTGCCTCCGTCGCCTGCTACAGCATTGCCTATCGCTTCTACAGCCTGTTTATCGCTAAGCGCATCTTCGAACTGGACGATCGCCGTCGCACGCCGGCGGAGCGCTTAAGTGACGGCCTTGATTATGTGCCCACCAATAAATGGGTGCTGTTCGGTCACCATTTTGCGGCGATTGCCGGTGCGGGCCCGCTGGTCGGCCCAATCCTCGCGGCGCAAATGGGCTTCCTGCCTGGCACCATCTGGATTCTGGTGGGCGTGATGTTTGCCGGTGCGGTGCAGGATTTCCTGATTCTGTTTATCTCTACGCGCCGTGACGGCCGCTCGCTCGGTGAGATGGCGCGCCAGGAACTCGGTTCATTCGCTGGCGTTGTCACCATGCTCGGCGCGCTGGGCGTGATGATCATCATCCTCTCCGCGCTGGCCTTGGTGGTGGTGAAAGCGCTGGCCAACAGTCCGTGGGGCTTGTTCACCATTGCCGCGACCATTCCGATTGCGCTGTTTATGGGCGTGTATATGCGGTTCCTGCGTCCGGGCAAAATCGCGGAGGTGTCGATTATTGGCTTCGTGCTGATGATGGCGGCGATTATCTACGGCGGCAATGTGGCGGCCGATCCCTATTGGGGGCCGCTGTTCACGCTGAAAGGCACGGAGCTGACGTGGGTGCTGGTGATCTACGGTTTTGTCGCCTCTTCGCTGCCGGTGTGGCTGCTGCTGGCGCCGCGCGATTATCTCTCCACCTTCCTGAAAATCGGCGTGATCATCGGTTTAGCCATCGGCATCGTGTTTGCCATGCCCGAGATGAAGATGCCTGCGGTGACCAAATTTATTGATGGCACCGGACCGGTCTTCTCCGGCGCGCTGTTCCCGTTCCTGTTTATCACTATTGCTTGTGGTGCCATTTCAGGTTTCCATGCGCTGGTGTCGAGCGGCACCACGCCGAAACTGGTGGAGCGCGAAAGTCATATCCGCTTTATCGGCTATGGCGCGATGCTGATGGAATCCTTTGTGGCGATCATGGCGCTGATTTGCGCCTCGGTGCTCGATCCGGGCGTCTACTTTGCCATGAACTCACCCGCCGCGCTGATTGGTACCACGGTGGAAAGTGCGTCGCAGGTGATTAACGGCTGGGGTTTCGTGGTGACGCCAGAGATGCTGAGCGGCATTGCGCGCGACGTTGGCGAAAGTACCATTCTTTCGCGTGCCGGTGGCGCACCGACCTTTGCGGTTGGCATGGCACACATCATCACCGACGTGTTTAACAGCCGCGCCATGATGGCGTTCTGGTATCACTTTGCCATCCTGTTTGAAGCGCTGTTTATCCTCACCGCTGTGGATGCCGGTACCCGCGCCTGCCGCTTTATGGTGCAGGATTTGGTGGGCACCGTGGTGCCATCGATGGCGAATAACCGTTCATGGCTGGGCAACATGGCGGGAACCACCGTTGCGGTAGCGGGATGGGGGTTCTTCGTTTATCAGGGCGTGGTCGATCCGCTCGGCGGCATTAACACGCTGTGGCCGCTGTTTGGTATCGGCAACCAGATGCTGGCGTCGATGGCGCTGATTCTCGGCACCGTGGTGCTGTTCAAAATGAAGAAGCAGCGTTATGCGTGGGTGACGATTGTGCCGACCGCCTGGCTGTTTATTACCTCGATGACCGCGGGCTGGCAGAAGATTTTCCACGAGAAGCCATCGATTGGTTTCCTCGCGCAGGCCAACAAGTTCCGTAAAGGCATTGATGACGGCATCGTCATCGCCCCGGCGAAAACTGTTGCTGATATGCAAACCATCGTCTTCAGCAATCAAATTAACGCGGCCCTGTGTGCCTTCTTCATGCTGGTGGCGGTGACCATGCTGGTTTCAGCCTTCTTCGTGATTCGTCGGGCGCTCAACAGCACCGTACCGACTACCCATGAATCCGAGATCTCACTGCGTAAAGAGGTGCGAAATGTCTGAGTCCATTTATCACTGGAGAAAACCCACCGGAGCGTGGCAGATTCAGCAGTGCTTACCAATCGCACCCGCTATGGCTAGGCAAAATCTTACGCGCTGGCAACGCCTGTGGCAGGGATTGCAGCAAAGTTTTCGTTTAATGGTCGGCGTTCATGACTATCAAACTTATCTGAAGCATATGCGCGAACATCATCCAACTGTCGCCCCCATGGATGAACGCGCTTTTCACCGTCACTGCCTCGATGCCCGCTTTCCCAGCCAGGCCGGAAAACTGGGTAAGTGCCCTTGCTAACCAGGATCAGCCCCGCTTGTCGGGGCTTTTTCGTGCCATTCTTTAATAAAAACAAAAATATATTTGGATTGCATCTTGTGCTGGCGCAGGAGGTTGAATACTGTTGCTAAAATAATGAGATACCGCCCGCTGAGCATTCCCCCGGAGGAAGTTTCCATGACCGATGAACAAGGGCAAACATTGCTATATACCTTGTTTGGCACCACCAGCCCTCATTGGCGTTTAACTTCAGATAGTGATGCTCTGCATTTTGCCGAAGATGAGAACGCGAACACCAATATGGCGGTTCCGCTGACTCCCGCACAAGCCAGTTTATTACGTGCGATGACGGTCATTACCTCAAGTATTAACCTCACGCTGTCGCTGCATGGCGAACCCGTTCCGATGCATTTTGTCGGTCGTAAAGTCAATCAATCGACCTGGGCAGGCACCTCTTCAGCCTGGGGTGATACCTCGGCTGTCGCGCGTGATTTGACGCTGGGATTATCGTTCGCCGAGCAAGTGGTTTCTGAGGCGAACTCAGTGATCGTGATCCTCGACCAACGCGGCAATATTCAACGTTTCAATCGTTTGAGTGAAGAGTACACAGGCCTGAAAGAGCAGGAAGTGATTGGCCGCAACGTATTCCAGCTGTTTATGACCAAGCAGGAAGCGCAAGCATCACGCCGCAATATCGCCGGATTCTTCCGTGAAGGCAGTTCTTACGAAGTTGAACGCTGGATTAAAACCCGCAAAGGTCAGCGACTGTTTCTGTTTCGTAATAAGTTCGTTCACAGCGGTAGCGGAAAAAATGAAATTTTCCTCATCTGTTCCGGAACCGACATCACTGAAGAGCGCCGCGCTCAGGAACGCCTGCGCGTGCTGGCCAACACCGATACCGTGACCGGCTTGCCCAATCGCAACGCGATTCATCAACAGATTAGTTTGGCACTCGAGCTGGCGAATGGCAGTCAAACCGGTGTGGTTTACCTCGATTTAGACAATTTTAAGAAGGTGAACGACGCTTACGGCCATATGTTTGGCGATCAGCTGCTGCAAGCGGTGTCATTAGCCATCCTCAGTTGCCTTGGCAAAGACCAGACGCTGGCGCGCCTCGGCGGCGATGAGTTTGTGGTGCTGGCGGAACACACCAGCCAGGCGGCGCTGGAAGCGATGGCATCGCGCATTCTTGAGCGGCTACGCCAGCCGTTTCGCATTGGCTTAATTGAAGTCTACAGCGGCTGCTCGATTGGTATCGCCCTCGCCCCGCTGCATGGCGAAGATCGTGAAAGCCTGATTCGTAACGCCGATACCGCGATGTATCACGCCAAAGAGAACGGCCGCGGCAAGTTCTGCGTGTTCGCTAACGAGATGAATCAGCGCGTGTTTGAGTATCTGTGGCTCGATACCAACCTGCGTAAAGCGCTCGAACTGGATCATCTGGTGGTGCATTACCAGCCTAAACTCAATGCCGAAGGCGAGGTGCTGAGCGCCGAGGCGCTGGTGCGCTGGAATTCCCCAGAGCGCGGTTTGGTGCCGCCGGGCGACTTTATTTCGTATGCCGAAGAGTCCGGGTTGATTGTGCCTTTGGGCCGCTGGGTGATGCTGAATGTGTTACAGCAGATCATCAAGTGGCGCAGCGAAGGCATCTATCTGCGCGTCGCAGTGAACGTCTCAGCTAAACAGCTGATTGACCAGAGTATCTATACCGACCTGAAACATGCTTTGAATGAGGCCGGTTTGACCGATTGTCCGATTGATATCGAACTGACGGAAAGCTGCTTGATTGAGAATGAAGCTGGCGCGCTAATGCTGATGAAGCAGTTTCAGGAACTGGGCGCGCAAGTGCATCTTGATGATTTTGGTACCGGTTACTCCTCTCTTTCCCAGTTGGCGCGCGTCCCGATTGACGCCATTAAACTGGACCAGAGTTTTGTGCGTAATATCAATAAGCAACCTGTTGCGCAGTCGCTGGTCCGTGCAATTGTCGCCGTTGCCAAAGCCTTAAAGCTGCAGGTGATTGCTGAAGGCATTGAAACGAAAGCCGAAGAAAAGTTTGTTATGGCCAATGGTGTCGATGGGCGTCAGGGTTATTATTATGCAAAACCAATGCCCGCAGAAGAGCTCGGGCATTGGCTGGCTAAGCATCCTGCCCGCGTCTAACGCTGGTTTGCGAGATTAGCCGGCTTTGCGCAAGGATGCGCTATGACGGTTCTGCAGTTGTACCAGTCTTTCCATGTAAGCAATGTCTTTCGGTTCCAGTGTGAAGGCATAATCAACCCAATCCTCGGTGATATCCATCAGCTCAGCGCGTGATAACTGCAACACGCGCTGACGCGCTTTCAGCATCGCACGCACACCGTTGAGCTTTGGACGCAACGTATCGATAAAGGTCCGCGTGGTGCGATAACCATCGCCCGGCTGGAACACTTTGTCGACCAGACCACGTGTTTCATACCACTCCGCACTGTGTGACTCGCCTTCCATAATCAGCTCTTCAGCCAGCTTCATGCCAGAGCGACGTGCCACTAATGAGTAGCCGCCCATGCCAGGGAACAAGTTGAACGCGATCTCCGGGAAGCCCATGCGCGCGCTGTTCTGCGCCAGAATGAAGTGATGCGCCAGCGCCGCTTCAAAGCCGCCACCGAGCGCACTGCCCTCAATCATCGCCAGCGTGACCGCACCGGTATCGAAACCCCGCGCTGCGGAGTGGATGCAGTCAACACAGGCACGTGCATAAGCGCGCAGTGCTTCACGACGGTTGTTACGAATGCACTCCACGAAGAAACGCAAATCGCCTCCGGCGTTAAACATCTGTGGCACTAACGATCCCGTCACCCAGAAATCAATCGGCAGACCAGAACGCTGAGCGGAATAGCTCAGGTTCATAATCTCCTCAATTAATTCGTGGTTGAAACTCGGACGGGGTTGCGCACGCAGCATCATCCACATGGTACGTCGGCCCTCTTCATAGTAGGCGGCGAGCTGTGTGGTTTGTCCAACTTCGGTGAACAGTCTGCATGTTGGTTGGTTAATTACTGTCATTGTCTCATCCTCTGTTTATGTTTATGTAGTGCGTTAAACGCCACATCAGCGTAATCCAGAGTGAGGCCAGACCAAATGAGAGATTGATTTATAAAGCAAAATCCAGAGATATCCCCGACCAGCGGCCGGGGAAGCATTAGCGGGCTTACTTGATGGCTGCGCGTTGCCCCACGGCAACATGAGAACGCTTAACGCGTCGTGAATAAACCGCCGTAATGATTGGCACAATGACAGACGTGACAATGACAGAAGTGGCGACCAACGCCGTGGCAGCCGGTGCGACCGGTTTAAACTGTGGCAGCATCTCGGCAATCAATACTGGCGTAGCCACCGCAGCGCCAGCGGTGCTGGATGCCGCAATCCCCGCCGTGCCATCGCCACCGCCAATCAAGCGATCGGCAATAATCAGCGGAATGCCGGTCACAATGATCACTGCGACGCCAAGCATGATTCCCAGCAGGCCAGTTTGCGCGATGACGGTCAAATCAATGGTGTTGCCCAATGCGAAAGCAAAGAACGGAATCAGCGTGTGTACCGCTTTGCCAAAGAACTCGCGCAGTTCGGGATCGAGATTACCGAGCGCAAATCCAACGACAAACGGCAGCACTGCGCCCACGAAGACATGCGGCTCGAATGAGGCGATGCCAGCGGTGCCAAGGATCACCATCGTCATCAGCGGCCCCGACTCCAGTGACATCAAGACGAACGCACCGGCTTCTTCTTTCGAACCGTACTGCTGCATGATGGAAGCGTATAAGCCGCCGTTGGTCATATCCATCGCCGCCACTAACGCCAGCGTGGAGAGTCCGGCAAACATGCCCACTTCCACGCCGTTTTCCGGCATCACACGCGATGCAATCGCCGCGACAACCCACGCCACTGCAATTTTGGTGAGCACCAGCGTGCCCGATTTACGTAGCACCGTGCCGGTGGCACTGAGTTTGATGGATGCGCCCATGCAGAAGAACCACACCGCGAGGATCGGTACGGTGCCGGTCATCAACCCATTGGTGAATGAACCAAAGTATTTACCTGCGCCAGGAGAGAACGTATGGCATAACGCGCCCAAAAACAGCGGAATCAACATCATGCCGCCGGGAATTTTATCGATTGCACGTTTGATATGCATAGGGGTGTCACCTTAACTGAGCCAGAGGGAGGTGTTTTTATGAATTGCCAGATGGCATGGCGAGCAAGATAACGATTGGCTGAAAGGAAAAAAGTGATCGCAAATGCATTTATGAAACGCTGTTTTATTTTTATTGACTGATCATTTTGTATTTATGATGCGCATCGCCATACCAGATGATTGATTGCAAAAAGAAAGGCGCCTGCAGGCGCCTATGAATCTGAATCAGCCTTAATTCTGCCCATACCACGCATTTTTACCGTGCTTGCGCAAGTAGTGAAGATCCAGCAAGGTTTGCGAGATCGGCGGTAACTCAGTGCGCAACTGCTCGGTATGCAGCGCCATGTAGGCTACTTCTTCTAATACCACGGCACTGTGTACCGCAGCATGCGCATCTTTGCCCCAGGCAAAGGGGCCGTGGGAATTGACCAGCACGGCGGGAATCGCTGTTGGCTCAATTACGCGCTGCGCAAAAGTTTCAATGATCACCTGCCCGGTGTTCCACTCGTATTCCTGCTCAATCTCTTCACGCTTCATCTGACGTGTACAAGGAATGGTGCCGTAGAAATCATCGGCGTGCGTGGTACCCAACGCGATGATTTCGCGTCCAGCCTGCGCCCAAATGGTGGCATGCCGCGAGTGCGTATGTACGATGCCGCCAATCTCTGGCCAGGCGAGATAGAGCGCGCGATGCGTAGCGGTATCCGATGACGGCCGCATGTTACCTTCAACCACCTCACCGCTGGCGAGATCGACAACCACCATATCGTCACGCTGCATCTGTTCGTACTTCACGCCCGACGGCTTAATCACCAATAAACCGCGATCGCGGTCCACCGCACTGACATTGCCCCAGGTAAAAGTGACCAGGTTGTAATGGGGTAGATCGAGATTGGCTTCCAGCACCTGCTGCTTTAACGCTTCCAGCATCTTTTTTCTCCTGCAAACTGTGATAGCTGAATTGTGCGGAGCGGTGAGGAAAAGCGTTATGGAAGGAATGGCTGTAAAAGCTGCGGAAAGTCGCTAAGGCGTTAAATGTGTGGCGCGGGTTGGTTTTGATGATTAAGGCTTGCAAATTCGCATTTTAGGACCGTTTTACCCTGCCGAGTGCGACGTAACATCTATACTTATACCGTTACCGCAGTGATAACAATCAAGGAGAAGTTAATGACTACAACAATGAAACGTCTTACTGCTGCCGTGCTGGCAACAACTTTAGTTGTCGCGCTGAGCGGCTGTTCAAACTGGTCTAAACGCGACCGTAATACCGCAATCGGTGCGGGCGCCGGTGCCATTGGTGGTTCAGTACTGACCAACGGTAGCGGACTCGGTACCGTTGGCGGCGCAGCTGTCGGCGGCATCATCGGCCACCAGATCAGCAAATAAAATATAATTATCAGGCTACGCAGCGCATCTACTTAACAACGGGCCACCTAATAGGTGGCCCGAACTGTTTCAACCACCAGCCAGTTTGACTCTCATGCCTTTGGCTTCCAGCAGCGTTTTAATCAGGTCGCGTTTATCGCCCTGAATCTCAATCACGCCCTCTTTAACTGCCCCGCCACAACCACACTTTTTCTTTAGTTCAGCGGCCAGTTTTTCGAGCGCGCCATCATCCAGATCGATGCCGGTGATCAGACACACGCCCTTCCCTTTGCGTCCGCTGGTTTGGCGCTGGATACGCACGATACCATCGCCTTTCGGCCGCGGCGCTTTCTCTTCTTCATGGGTTATTCGTCCGCTGTCGGTCGAATACACCAATCGATTGTCCTGAGCCATTAAGCCTCCTGTAAACTCTGCAGGATTTGCTGCAGCGTGGCGGCTGGGTCGGCGGATTGGGTGATCGGACGCCCGATGACCATATAATCCACACCGGCGAGTTTTGCCTGCTGCGGCGTCATAATACGGCGCTGATCGCCTGCATCGCTGCCAGCCGGACGAATGCCTGGGGTAACCAGCGCGAAATCCTGACCAATCACCTGCTTAAAGTGCACGGCTTCCTGCGCCGAGCAAACCACGCCGTGCAGACCGCAATCGCGCGTTAAACGCGCCAATCGTTCAGCCTGCTCAGCTGGAGACAAGGTAATGCCCAAACCTTTCAGATCGTCCTCATCCATGCTGGTCAACACGGTGACCGCAATCAGCAGCGGTGCATCTTTACCAAATGGCACCAGTGCTTCACGTGCCGCATTCATCATGCGTGCGCCACCGCTGGCGTGCACGTTCACCATCCACACCCCAAGATCGGCCGCTGCCGCGACTGCATGTGCGGTGGTGTTTGGGATGTCATGAAACTTGAGATCGAGGAACACGTCAAAACCCCGTTCCTGCAGCGTTTTCACCAGCGATGGACCAAACAGCGTGAACATCTCTTTGCCTACTTTCAGCCGACACTGGCTTGGATCGATGCGGTCTACAAACTGCAGCGCGCTGTTGAGATCATGATAGTCGAGTGCCACCAGAATAGGTGAAGTGGTTACAGGCATAACGTTTCCTCAATGACAGGCACCCGCAGGCGCGATGGACAAACGGCAAGCATTCTACCTGCGCAGGCCGGTGCCGACAATCACGCTGCCGCCAGAACTTGCCTGTTCGACCGCTTGCTGCACGATGCTGAAGGAGTGTTAGTATTAAACATAATAGTATGTTGTAACTAATTAGCTCTGAATAAGAAAAACATACGGCCATTTATTGGCCGTCGAGTCCCCGAATGGGTTTAACCGAAGACCAGGCGCGACAAGATGGGCAATGCCAGTAAAGTGCATGCGCAGTGAAGCCACACTTTTGGCAACGATAACGCGGCTTAGTGCGGATTTGCTCACCAACCATATCGCGCAGCACCATCAAGCTCTCTTTCGCGCGTCCGTCTTCCGCTTCGTGTAAGTGGTAGTCCATTAAACGATGGAACACGCGCATGGTTGGATGACGTTGTAACTGGCGATTGATATACAGCTGTGCCGCTTCCGGGCCCTGCTGCTGCTCAAGGATATCGGAGAGATAAAGCTCTGCTGCGGCGCCGGTATTTTCATCGACACAGCGTTGTAAGAATTGTGCCCAGTTTTCAGGTTGGTTCAGTCGCTGATAGCAGGTTTCCAGCATCTGTAAGGTTTCACTCACCAGCTCTTTATCCTGCTCGAGTACGCGCTGCAGTCGGCTGGCGGCTTTCGCATACTCGCCCTGCTCCATCAAAATGCGGCCCATCATGATGGAGACGCGCGCACTTTGATGATCGGCTGACTCGCCCTTTTTCAACAAACTCATCGCCCGATCGAGGGCGTCGCTGCTTAATGCCTGCAACGCTAATTCACAGTAGAAATGGGCAATTTCGCCTTTCTGTTTGTCTTTGCCGAGCTTAACCAGCTTTTCCGCCACTTCGATGGCTTTTTGCCAGTCGCTGGTTGCCTGATGAATTAACAACAATTGCTGTAGCGCACCGATGCGGAAATCGGTCTCTTCCACCAGTTGCCCAAACATATCTTCGGCACGATCGTACAATCCCGCCGCCATGTAATCACGGCCGAGTTGCTGAATCGCCAGTAAGCGCTGCTCGTAGCTGAGCGACGCACTTTCCATCAGGGATTGGTGAATGCGAATGGCGCGATCAACTTCACCGCGCGAACGGAACAGGTTGCCGAGCGTCAGATGCGCTTCAACCGTGCCGCTGTCCTCTTTCAACATGTCGAGAAAGAGATCAACCGCTTTGTCCTGTTGATTGGAGAGCAGGAAGTTTACCCCGGTCACATAATCGCGCGACAGGCGGTTCGCTTCCTGTTGCTTATCCTGATGTGCACTGCGGCGGCCCATATACCAGCCATACGCCGCAGCAACAGGAAGAAGCAGAAACAGCAATTCAAGCATCGAAAATTAATCCCGACGGCTGGCAGTTGGTGATGGGGTCACTGCGGTTGATTGTTCATTTTGTGCCTGCATACGTTTAAGTTTACGCTGCGCGTTAGCCAGCGAAACCCGTAAGCGTAACCAGAACAGGCCACAAATTGCCCATCCCAGCAGGAATCCAGCGCCAAACAAGCTGGCGAGCAGTGTTGAAATGCGGAATTCGCCCTGCGCTAGCAGATAGTTAAAGGTGATGACTTGGTCGTTATGCGCTCCGAGCGTGACGGAGATGATGAAAATGACCAATACCACGAGAAAAATAAGCAAATATTTCACAATGCGTCCTGTCGAGAGGTTATCCAAAGAAGTATGCCAAAAAACCGCCGTCGATGCTGCTTATCCCCACATCAGTTAGCGCTTTTTTCTGCAAGCACAATCAATCATATGGGGACGAATAGCGTAATTACAATCCATCATCACGCTGCGCGATCTCACGATGCTCTTCTGGCGGGATGGTGAGCGGGCCGCAGAAACGCTGCGCAAGTAAAGTGGCAATGGTGACCAACAACCAGGAAATCAGCGTTGCCATCACTAAATCACGCGGCCAGTGCATGCCTAACGCTAAACGGCTGCCCATCACCGCGGTCGCCCAAACGAATAACACGGCAACCGTGGCGAAATGTCGGCGCGGCCATAATAACCCAATCGCCAATAACGCCCAGCTGGCGGCAAACATGGTGTGCCCGGAAGGAAACGCATAGCCGGTTTCAAACGCCCAGTGGTTCTTCAGCCATTGCGGCAGCTGAGTATCGTTGGCCAGCAAAGTTGAAACCATTTCGCCGCGCTGCTGGCGATGTAGCTGATAAAACTCATCACCGTTAATACCATGACTTTTTTCCAGCCAGATGACGTACGGGCGCGGTTCCTGCACCTGCTCTTTAATTGTTGATTTGGTGTACTGACCGGCAAGAATTGCGCCGTTCATAATGAGGATGAGCAGAATAGCGGGTTTAAGCCGAAAGCGTAAACACCACAACACCCAGGCGCTGAGGATGATACTGGTGAGAATGCCCCACGGATTGGTGACGGTTTCTGTCATCCAAAACAGCACGCGAAGTAGATTGCCACTTTCACCTGGTTGCCATTGCCAGTTGGATATCCATACGCCCAACGGCATCAACAACAATAAAAACGCCCCTAAGGTGGTGCGCTGAATGATTTTTAACATTCGCTTCCTTTTAGATCCGCATTGATACGTGCGTTGCACATAACTTTAGCTGAAAAAAGAATAACATACCTATTGCAGCTTGGATAATTGTGCTTTATCACTACAATCACTCTGACCGATTAACGGCAGCCGTTCGGGTTGTGGCACAATAGCGTAAGTTTCATCGGGCCACATGGCCCGTGCGTTATCATGATGATAGCGCATCCTCTGAAGGTTCTGGAGAGTCACATGCAGCTTAAACGGGTAGCAGAAGCCAAACTGCCCACGCCATGGGGAGATTTCCTGATGGTTGGTTTTGAAGAACTGGCAACCGGCCACGACCATGTCGCGCTGGTTTATGGTGATATTAGCGATCACAATCCGGTGCTGGCGCGCGTCCATTCCGAATGTTTAACTGGCGATGCCCTGTTCAGCTTGCGCTGTGACTGCGGCTTCCAGCTGGAAGCGGCGTTAACCGCGATTGCGGAAGAAGGTCGTGGCATCCTGATGTATCACCGTCAGGAAGGACGCAACATCGGTTTGCTGAATAAAATCCGTGCTTATGCGTTGCAGGATAAAGGTTACGACACTGTCGAAGCCAACCATCAGCTCGGTTTCGCCGCTGATGAGCGTGACTTCACGCTGTGTGCGGATATGTTCAAACTGTTAGGCGTCAATGAAGTGCGCTTGCTGACGAACAATCCACGCAAAGTTGAGATCCTGACCGAAGCCGGTATCAATATCGTTGAACGCGTGCCGTTGGTTGTCGGGCGTAACCCGAAAAACGCGCACTATCTCGATACGAAAGCCGAGAAAATGGGTCATTTGCTGCCGAAGTCTTAAGCGGATTGTAAAGCAGATAAAAAAGCCGGGAATTCCCGGCTTTTTCTTTTAGTTCAGCATATTGCGGATCACGTAATGCAAAATGCCGTCGTTCTGATAGTAGGTTAATTCGTTACCCGTATCGATACGGCAACGCGTTTCCAGCGTCTCTTTGCTGCCATCCGCGCGCGTCAGCGTCACATTTACAGTGCCACCCGGTTTAAGCTGTGACAGGTTCGCCACATCAATAAACTCTTCACCGGTTAGCTGCAGCGTTTTGCGCGTCACGCCAGCCGGAAACTCGAGCGGCAGAATCCCCATACCAATCAGATTAGAGCGGTGAATACGCTCAAAGGATTCGGAAATAACCACGCGCACGCCTTGTAAGCGCGGCCCTTTTGCTGCCCAGTCACGACTGGAGCCGGAACCGTACTCTTTACCGGCAATCACCGCTAACGGCACGCCTTCCTGCTGATACTTCATCGCCGCATCGTAAATCGCCAGCTGCTCGTTAGACGGGAAGTGTTTGGTATAACCGCCCTCCACGCCCGGCACCATTTCGTTGCGAATACGGATATTGGCGAAAGTGCCGCGCATCATCACTTCGTGGTTGCCACGACGCGAACCATAGGAGTTGAAATCGGTGCGCTCAACGCCGTGTGAGAGTAAATAGCGTCCGGCTGGACTTTCCGCTTTGATGCTACCCGCCGGAGAAATGTGGTCGGTGGTGACGGAATCACCCAGCATCGCCAGAATGCGCGCGCCTTTGATGTCCTGCACCGGCTTCGGCGTTTTCTCCATATCGTCAAAGAATGGCGACAGGCGAATATAAGTAGAATCGCCATCCCAATCATAAGTTGCCGCTTCGCTGACTTTGATCTGCTGCCACTCCGGCGTGCCGTCAAATACCTCGGCATACTCTTTATGGAACATATCGCTGGTCACTTTCTGCACTGCTTCTGCAATTTCTTCCGGTGAAGGCCAGATGTCCTTAAGGAAAACATCGTTACCCTGTCGATCCTGACCGATCGGATCAGATTGCAGATTGATCTTCATGTTACCCGCTAAGGCATAAGCCACTACCAGCGGCGGCGAAGCCAGCCAATTGGTTTTAATCAACGGATGAATGCGGCCTTCGAAGTTGCGGTTACCCGAAAGCACGGCGGCAACCGTGAGATCACCCTCTTTAATCGCACTTTCTATCGCATCCGGTAACGGACCGGAGTTGCCGATACAAGTGGTGCAACCGTAACCAACTAAATTAAACCCTAATTCATCCAGACAAGGTGTGAGTTGGGCCACAGCGAGATAGTCAGAAACCACTTTAGAACCGGGCGCCAGTGAGGCTTTGACCCACGGCTTGCGCATCAGGCCGCGTTCCACGGCTTTCTTCGCCAGTAAACCGGCAGCCATCAGCACGCTAGGATTCGAGGTATTAGTACAAGAGGTAATCGCCGAGATCACTACCGCACCGTCATCCAGCTGATAGCTCTCTCCGGTTTCGCTATCGCGATAGCTGACCGTTTTATGCGGTTTTTGCGCCTGATTGACTTCCAGTTCATTGCTGGCATCAAAGGCTGAAGGAACATCGCCCAGCGATACGCGATCCTGTGGGCGTTTTGGTCCGGCAAGGCTGGATTCAACATCACCCATGTCCAGCGCTAAAGAGCTGGTGAACACCGGTTCATCGCCAGCATTGCGCCACATACCTTGTTGCTTGGCATAAGCCTCAACCAGTTCAACCTGCTCCGCATCGCGGCCAGTCAGCGTCATGTAGCTTAAGGTAACGTCATCAACCGGGAAGAAGCCGCAGGTCGCGCCATATTCTGGTGCCATGTTGGCAATGGTGGCGCGATCGGCCAGCGGCAAGTCCGCTAAACCATCACCATAAAACTCAACGAATTTACCTACCACGCCGTGTTTACGCAGCATCTGCGTGACGGTTAGCACTAAATCCGTTGCGGTAATACCGGGACGCAGTTTACCGGTGAGTTTGAAACCAACTACGTCAGGAATTAGCATCGAGACCGGCTGGCCAAGCATCGCCGCTTCAGCCTCAATCCCGCCGACGCCCCAACCCAATACGCCGAGCGCATTGATCATAGTAGTGTGCGAATCGGTGCCCACCAGCGTATCGGGATAAGCAATCTCTTGCCCATTCAGCGTCTCATGCCAGACAGATTTACCGAGATATTCCAGATTGACCTGATGACAAATCCCGGTGCCCGGCGGCACGACGCGGAATCGATTGAAGGCTTTTTGTCCCCAGCGCAGGAAAACGTACCGCTCATGGTTGCGCTCCATTTCCAGATGCACATTTTCACCAAAGGCTTTGTCATCACCGAAATGGTCCACGGTGACAGAGTGGTCGATGACCAGATCAACGGGGGATAAGGGATTGACTTTGGCGACATCGCCGCCAAGGCGTTTCACCGCTTCGCGCATGGCGGCCAAATCCACCACCGCCGGCACGCCGGTAAAATCTTGCATTAATACACGCGCCGGACGATAGGCAATCTCACGCTCGGCGTGAGCATCTTTTTGCCAGGCGACCAACGCTTCAATATCTTCCAGCGTGACAGAATCACCATCCTGCCAGCGCAATAGGTTTTCCAGCAGGACTTTCATCGACTTGGGCAAGCGATCAATATTGCCCAATTGCTGAGCTGCTTTGGGCAAGCTGTAGTAATGATATTTTTTTGCCCGAACATCCAGCGTGTCCTGACTCTGCTCGCGTAACGTTAACGACATAGCGCCTCCATGTAAGTGAATCTCTTTTTAAACCTCAGTGACTGCAAGGTTTAACTTAAAGATAGACCACATTACCGTTAACGTTTTGATAACAACACGAATTGACACATTAAAGCACAATGAAAAATGCCCCGACGTTTGTCAGGGCATTTATATAATTCAGTTTAATTTGAGTTAGTGCTTAAATCATCGCCCAAAAGGCGGCAGCCCAAAAAGCCAGGGAAAAGGTATATACGCTCACCCAGGATAATGTCGTTGTATTGATGTTCATCATTCACTCCCTCCCGGATTCCGGGCAAAAAAAGTCCACCGTCTTCAGCGTTGTACTGATGACACCGTTTTTTTAATGCTGAGTGTTAAAGGACGGGCTTTTAACTTGCCCACCGGATAATCCGGCAAAAAGAGGGACTCAATGTCTAAATATGGAACAGAACGCATACCGCGTTATTTGGACTTCGTATCCATGAAAGATTCAATAAAGTTGCGCTGATTCTCACTGAGTTCCCACGAAACAGGAATGGTCACTTGTGGTTCAGTGGATACAACGTCTTTCACTTTGCACGCAGGCGTTTGCGGCTGACGCGCTGAAACCGGATGCTTACGACTGAGTGTATTTGCCCACATGGCTTAACCCCACATACGCCAAATCATTAACGCCACCACTACCCAGAACAATGCTGAAGCAGCGAAGACAGTCATCCAAGCTTTGCGACGGGTGTTGCCAGTACGCTCAACTTTGGTGCTTTTAGTCCGGAAGCCCGGCTGTACAGTTATTCTCGTATTCATAGTTTTTGATAATCACTCTCAATAAAACGATTGATGACAACGATTAAGATTTAGGACGAATCCTAAACTTGTTAAGACCGAAAATCCAGTTATTTTTATTGAGCACAACGATTAACGCTATTTATCAAAACACAAAAGATTGATGAGATAAATTTAATTGCCAACATAACTATTAATTAAATCATTACATTGTAAATTTGGGTTAACAACAAATTAGATCCAATCTTAATTTGAGTTTAATTTACCAGCCCAGTAAAAAAGCCCTTCTCCATCAACTCTTAACTAGAGTATGGGAATATTCCTGGCGAGCTGCAAAGTAGCATCGTAAAAATTGTGTACTGATTCGCATTTAATAGATAACAATGAAAAAACATGTGACCCATGTTTCATTTACATAAAAATAATGATTTTTTTTGAAGTACTCGTGGCGCTAAGCGCTAAGGGATTCCGAAGGTGCCCACTGGACACCTTGGCAAAAGAATGAGTTAGGAATTTACTTGAAGGGTAATTTGATGTCGCGGAACATGGCTTCAATGTCTTCATTGGAGCGCAGTGCGACCGCCGCATCCACCACATCACGCGTGAGGTGCGGTGCAAAACGTTGAATAAAATCATACATATAACTGCGCAGGAAGGTGCTACGTCTAAAGCCAATCTTGGTCGTACTATTCGTAAAGATTTCTGATGCTTCAATACGCACCAAATCGGGGTCTGCAATCGGGTCCACCGCCATGCTGGCAATCACGCCAACGCCCAAGCCTAAACGCACGTAGGTCTTAATTACGTCAGCATCCGTGGCAGTAAAGACAATGCGTGGTGTTAATCCTGCGCGATTGAACGCGGTATCCAGCTCTGAACGGCCGGTAAAGCCAAAGGTGTAGGTCACGAGCGGGAAATCCGCCAGCTCTTCGATCGTCACATTCGATTTACCTGCCAGCGGATGGTCGGGCGTCACGACGATGGCGCGATTCCAGTGATAGCACGGCAGCATGATTAAATCGTCATACAGATGCAGCGCTTCGGTGGCAATGGCAAAGTCGGCATTCCCCTTTGAAACCGCCTCAGCTATTTGTGTGGGCGACCCCTGATGCATATGTAATGAGACGCGTGGATAACGTTCGATAAAGCCTTTAATGACGCCAGGCAGTGCATAACGCGCTTGCGTGTGCGTGGTGGCTACATATAACGAACCTTTATCTGGCCAGGTATGTTCACCGGCAACCGATTTAATCGCATCAACTTTGGAGAGCACTTCACGCGCAATCCGAATAATCTCTTCGCCTGCAGGCGTTACTTGCGTCAGATGCTTACCACTGCGCGCAAATATCTGCACGCCCAGCTCATCTTCTAACATACGGACTTGCTTACTGATGCCTGGCTGCGAGGTATATAAGCCTTCGGCGGTCGATGAGACATTAAGATTGTGATTAACCACTTCGACGATGTAACGCAACTGCTGCAATTTCATAGTTATATCTTCCTGGTAGCGACAGAGGTGCATTCCCGGCAGGCGTGTTTCCGCCTTGATTGCGGTGAGGGAGGGAAAGCGAGTCAGCGAAACGAAAAGAGTTCTATAACTACTATATCAGTTAAAGGAAGAATGTAGAACGATTAGCTATAAGGATAAGAGAAAGGCCAGCGTATGCTGGCCTTGCGGGACATTACTTTTTCGCTTCCTGCCATTTGCCGTCAATATAGAACATTGACCAGCCGGTGGCTTTGCCATCCTTTTCGGAAGAGACATATTGCTGTTTCGTTTTGCGACTGAAACGCACCATCGTCTTATTCCCTTCCGGGTCGGCGGCTGGCGCTTCTGACAGATATTTCAGCTTCTCTGGCAGACGGTCGGCAAAGCGTTGCAGCTCTTCCACCAGCGGCGCGCGCGTTTCACGTGATTTAGGGAAAGTATTCGCGGCAAGGAACACGCCCGCAGCACCATCACGCAACACAAAGTAGGCATCCGATTTTTCACACTGCAGTTCTGGCAGCGGCACCGGATCTTCTTTTGGCGGTGCGACATCACCGTTACGCAGAATCTTACGGGTATTTTTGCACTCGTCGTTGGTACAGGCCATGTACTTACCGAAGCGACCCATTTTCAGGTGCATCTCAGAACCACATTTCTCGCACTCAACAATCGGACCATCGTAGCCCTTGATACGGAATTCGCCCTGCTCGATCTCGTAGCCGTCGCACTCTGGGTTATTACCGCAGACGTGCAGCTTGCGCTGGTTATCGATCAAATAGCTGTCCATCGCGGTGCCACACTTCTGGCAACGACGACGGGCGCGCAGCGCGTTGGTTTCAGCATCATCGCCTTCCAGCACGTTGAGCACTTCATTTTCCGGGATCAGGTTGATGGTCTGCTTGCAGCGCTCTTTAGGCGGCAACGCATAACCCGAGCAACCGAGGAATACGCCGGTACTGGCGGTGCGAATTCCCATCGGACGACTACAGGTCGGACAGTCAATCGACGTCAACACCATCTGGTTCGGCTGCATGCCGCCCTCTTCCGGATCTTTCTCAGCATCATCTAACTGCTGGCTGAAATCACTGAAGAAGGAGTCAAGCACCGCTTTCCATTCGGCTTCATTATTCGCCACTTGATCGAGGCTATTTTCCATACGCGCGGTGAAGTCATAGTTCATCAGCTCGCGGAAGTTAGACTCCAGACGATCGGTAACGATTTCACCCATTTTTTCAGCGTAGAAACGGCGGTTCTCAACACGCACGTAACCACGATCCTGAATGGTGGAGATGATCGAGGCGTAAGTTGATGGACGACCAATGCCGCGTTTTTCCAGCTCACGGACCAGTGACGCTTCACTGAAGCGTGCCGGCGGTTTGGTGAAGTGCTGGCTTGGCATTAGCTCTTTAAGATCCAGCATGTCGCCAACATCCACCGGCGGCAGCGTCAGATCTTCATCATTTTTACGCAGCGCAGGCATCACGCGCGTCCAGCCATCGAAACGCAGCGTGCGGCCTTTGGCTTTCAATTTGAATTCAGCCGCTCCCACGGTTAGCGTGGTGGAGTCGTACTGAGCCGGTACCATCTGGCAGGCAACGAACTGGCGCCAAATCAGCTGATACAGTTTCTGCGCGTCAGCTTCCATATCCTTCAGCTGCTCAGCGATGATATTCACATCAGAAGGACGAATCGCTTCGTGCGCTTCCTGAGAATTCTCTTTGCTGGCATAGGTATTCGGCGCTTCTGGCAGATACTTTTTACCGAAGCTGCTCTCAACATAGCCACGCGCCATCGCCACGGCATCCTGGCTCAGGTTGGTGGAGTCGGTACGCATATAGGTGATGTGGCCCGCTTCATACAAGCGCTGCGCCATCATCATGGTCTTCTTCACGCCGAAGCCCAGACGCGTACTCGCCGCCTGTTGCAGCGTTGAGGTAATAAAAGGTGCAGAAGGCTTGCTGCTGGTCGGTTTGTCTTCACGATCCAGTACTTCGTAACGCGCTTTCTGCAAAATCGCCACCGCCGCGTGAGTTTGCTCACGATTAACCGGGCGGAACACTTTGTCATTCTGATGCGTAACCTGCATAGCCAGATCGGCGCCTTTCGGCGTGGCGAAATCAGCATCGATTTCCCAATACTCTTCTGGTACGAAGGCTTTGATTTCGTGCTCGCGCTCAACTACTAAACGCACAGCAACCGACTGAACGCGACCGGCTGACAGACCACGAGCAATTTTCTTCCACAGCAGTGGCGACACCATGTAACCCACCACGCGATCCATAAAGCGGCGCGCTTGCTGTGCGTTAACACGTTCAATATTGAGCTCGCCCGGCTTGTCAAACGCCTGACGAATCGCATTCTTGGTGATTTCGTTAAACACCACGCGGCTAAAGCGCTTATCGTCCCCACCGATCACTTCCCGCAGGTGCCAGGCAATGGCTTCCCCTTCGCGGTCAAGGTCGGTTGCGAGATAGATGTGGTCTGCATCGGCAGCCAGGTTTTTCAGCTCAGCGACAACTTTCTCTTTGCCCGGCAGAATTTGATAATCCGCTTCCCAACCATGCCAGGGATCCACACCCATGCGGTTTACGAGTGCGGCTTTCTCATCCTTTTTAACCTTTTTTCCAGGTTTCGCTTTTTCCCCGTCGGCACTTTTACGGGCAGTTGAACCGCTGGTCGGCAAATCACGGATATGACCGACACTGGATTTCACCACGTAGTCATTACCGAGGTATTTATTGATTGTTTTGGCCTTTGCCGGGGACTCAACGATTACGAGTGATTTACCCATATGTACCTTTACCTAAATGAAACGTCCTGATAAACGGGAGAGAATTGGAGGTCCCAAAACCCAATGGGTTCAATATTGCTGCCAGCATTTCGCATTTCAAGGCAGCAGGGATAATCTCAGGTCAGATTGCGTCGACTTCTGCAACTTTATGATTAGGAGCGAGTTTTCCATCTGACAGAACCACACATCCGGGTGTGATCTCCCTGAAAGCTGAATCGCCCACACTCTACCTGATAAAATCCGTTACGCAACTTAATTAGCATTCTGCCTAATTTTGCGCCAGTTTTATGACGCCATGCTGATTTGCTGAACGCGATAGCTCGCAAGTAATATAGAAGGAGAAAAATGGCTGTCAAAAAAGAGGTGAAAAATGTCAGTGCCAACAGAATCTATTTCACGCCACGCGTTACTGGAAATAGCCAATCAGATGATCACGCAGCACGACAATTATTTTATTGGATTAGAAGCTAATGACGTGATTCAGCAAGGTGAGGTTTTGGTGTTTCGCGGTCCCTATTTTCTCGATGATCAAGGCTTACCCACCGCCAAAACCACCACGGTATTTAATGTGTTTAAACACCTCGCGGTCGAACTCTCCTCTCAATATCATCTTGCATAAAAAAGCCCGGCAATTGCCGGGCTAGGTTACAACAGCGGCTTCTCGCCGCGCTGCCAAATTTTCAGAATCAACCGCTCTGCCGCCAGACTGGCGCTGTTAGTGAAGCGATCCATCATTTTACGCTTACGTGCATAATGCACGCCCAGCACGGTGAAGCGATCCATATGCTTGATAATCAATGCATCGCTGGTACCGATTTCATCGATCAGCCCTAAATCCAGCGCCTGGCGGCCATACCAGTGCTCGCCGGTCGCCACTTTATTCAGATCAAGCGACGGACGCATCTGCTGCACGAAATCCTTAAACAGCTGATGCGTTTCATTGAGATCTTCCTGGAATTTCTCGCGCCCTTCGTCGGTGTTTTCACCAAACAGCGTTAAGGTACGTTTGTATTGACCGGCGGTATGCAGCTCAACGTCAATGTCGTTACGCTTTAACAGTCGGTTGAAGTTAGGGATCTGCGCGACCACGCCAATCGAACCAATAATAGAAAACGGAGCGGCGACGATGCGATCCGCCACGCAAGCCATCATGTACCCGCCGCTGGCAGCGACTTTATCCACCACAGCTGTCAATTGCAGGCCGGCATCACGCAGGCGTTGCAGCTGCGAAGCCGCCAAACCGTAGCCGTGTACCACGCCGCCGGGGCTTTCCAGACGCAGCAGCACTTCATCGCCCGGCAGCGCTACCGCCAGCACCGCAGAGATCTCTTCACGCAATGAAGTGACTTCACTCGCGTCCATGCTGCCTTTGAACTCCAGCACATACAGCGTGGGTTTCAGCGTCTCGCTCACGCCTGCTTTGGCATTGCGTTTATCGGCTTTCGCCTTTTGCTTCTCTTCTTTCTTATGCTGCTTGAGCCACACTTTTTGCGCCTGTGGTTTCATTTTGGCGAGCTGCAGATCTTCCTTCATCTCACGATAATCATCATCAAGATGCGTCAAACGCAGCTGCCCGCTGCTGTGACGTTTACGCAGCGCGGCATTGAGCACAATCAGAACAATAGCTGCGATCGCCACCACCACGGTGACGGCCTTAGCCAGAAATAATCCGTAACTGGAGAAAAAATCCATTCTGCCGCCTTATTAAACAGTAAATTACAACAGCTTCAAGTTTACCCGCTTTACGCGCTGTCGTCGCCTGAAATGCCCGCAGGCGGCACAGAATGCGAGGCTAAGCGATTGCACCGCGCGGCAAATTCAGGCATAAAGCCAAAAACCTCCTGACCCGAGCAAAGGACATCGCTGTGCATTATCAACCGAAAAGCGATCTGCTGGAAAATCGCATCATTCTCGTCACCGGCGCTTCCGACGGCATTGGCCGTGAAGCGGCGCTGACCTATGCGCGCTACGGCGCGCGCGTCATCCTGTTGGGACGCAACGCCGACACGCTGCAGAAAACTGAGCAAGCCATCAACCAGTTAAACAAGCAGCCTGCATCTTCTTTGTTACTGGATCTGGCTCAAGCCACGCCAGAAAGCTGCCAGCAGTTGGCCGATCAGGTCGCTGCGCTGGTGCCGCGTCTGGATGGCGTGCTGCACAACGCCGGCATTCTGGGCGAAATCGTGCCGCTGGAAGAACTCGACCCGCAGATCTGGCGTGACGTGATGCAGATTAACCTTGATGCCACCTTCTATTTAACCCAGGCATTACTGCCGCTGCTGCTGCAATCGGATGCCGGATCGCTGGTATTTACCACCTCCAGCGTGGGCCGCACCGGTCGTGCCGGCTGGGGCGCGTATGCGGTTTCGAAGTTTGCCACGGAAGGCATGATGCAGGTACTGGCAGACGAGTATAAAAACCGTCATCTGCGAGTGAACTGCATCAATCCTGGCGGCACGCGCACCAAAATGCGCGCCAGCGCCTTCCCGGAAGAGGATGCCAATTTACTCAAAACCCCGGCTGATTTGATGCCGCTCTACCTCTATTTAATGGGCGATGACAGTCGTCGTAAAACCGGCACCAGCTTCGATGCGCAGCCGGGACGTAAAGCGGGGCCAGCAACCGCATGAGCGATCGCCATCAGCAACGTCAGCAACGACTAAAAGAGCAAGTCGATGCTCGTATCGCCGCCGCCACCGAAACGCGCGGCATTTTGATGGTGTTCACCGGTAACGGCAAAGGCAAAACTACCGCCGCTTTCGGCACCGCGTTGCGCGCCTGCGGGCACGGTAAAAAAGTGGCGGCGGTTCAGTTTATTAAAGGCGAATGGCCAAACGGTGAACGCAACTTGCTGGAGCAGCACGGCGTCGAATTTCAGGTGATGTCCACGGGATTTACCTGGGATACGCAGAACCGCGAGACCGATACCGCCGCCTGTCAGTTAGTGTGGCAACAGGCGCGTCGCATGATAGCCGATGACAGTGTCGATCTGGTGATCCTGGATGAAATCACTTATATGGTGAGCATGGATTATCTGGATTTAAATGAGTTGGTCGAGGTACTGCAACAACGCCCTGCACAGCAAAGCGTGATCATTACCGGTCGCGGCTGTCATCGTACGTTACTGGATTTGGCGGATACCGTGACGGAAATGCGTCCGGTGAAACATGCGTTCGATGCGGGAATTCAGGCACAGCAAGGAATTGACTGGTAAAATGCTGACGCCGCAATTAACGGCGTCAGGCTTCGCATCAGGAACCGCGTTTGGTGTTATTACGACGCGGATTGTTGCTCACCACACCGTGACGTTTTACCGCTCGACGGATTTGGTTAGCCTTGGTGCGACGACGATCCTTTTGAACGGCAACTTTAGTCACCGTCTCTTCCGGCATACTGACTAACGTACGCAGATAGTTGACCGCCGGTAACTCCATCTCGATCCAGCCGCCGCGTGGCAAGCCTTTCGGCAACTGGATATCACCGTAACGCACACGCATCAGTCGGCTAACCTGCACGCCGACCGCTTCCCACAGACGACGCACTTCGCGGTTGCGTCCTTCGGTCAGCGTCACGTTGTACCATTGGTTAATGCCTTCGCCACCGGCGAACTTAATGGTTTTGAACGATGCCGGGCCATCTTCCAGCTGCACGCCTTTGCTCAGCTGACGGATTTTATCGTCATCCACTTCGCCAAATACGCGAACCGCGTATTCACGCTCAACTTCACGGCTTGGGTGCATCAGACGGTTTGCCAGTTCACCATCAGTGGTGAACAGCATCAAACCGCAGGTATTCACATCCAGACGACCAACGGCAATCCAGCGTGAACCACGCAGACGCGGCAGACGATCAAACACGGTTGGACGCCCTTCCGGATCGTTACGCGTGCAGAGCTCACCTTCCGGTTTGTAGTACGCCAGTACGCGGCACACTTCGGTCGCCGATTCAGCGATGGACACTAGATGGCCATCAATACGAATTTTCAGGGATTTATCACTTTCAACACGATCGCCAAGCGTCGCCAGTTTGCCGTCAACGCTGACGCGTCCGGCTGAAATCATGGTTTCGATTTCGCGACGCGAACCGTGACCGGCGCGCGCTAATACTTTCTGTAATTTTTCGCTCATGGAGCCTCGTTGTCGCCTTCCCAGGCGTCGTGGTAAGAAGAGGTACGATACAGGGATTACCAATTCCCATATCAGAATCTGTTACCGCTCTGCATCGCTGATGCAATCTCAGACGGCCCGCGATTTTACACTAACGCAAGTTTTGTTAACACCTTTTCCTTTGCTGCCGATAACAGAGGGTCCGTTAAAAACGGCTTAATAAGCACTACGGCAATAAACATTCAGCTCACTGATGGATCGAGCTCATTTTCGTCATCAGCATTTAGGCCAAGTGACTGAAATATTGTCACTTACCCCTTACCTCTCACGTCTGAATCAGCCCCCAACTTAAGCCATCTGATACATTAACGCTTCGCAAGACTGTAAGGGCACTATTGCGCGCCACGCTTACAGATAATCACAAACTTTAAATCTAGTTAAAAATCACAAAACAGCATAAAACACTATTTAATGGCGTTAAGTAAGCCCTTCTACGGTATTAAATATAAATTGATAGTTTATTGGCACTACAGGTTGGATTAAGTCTGTATTTTTGTATTTTTTGATTAATATTAAATTTGCTGAATTGTTCTGAAGAAAAAACTGTGTAAAATTTAAGCCTGAAATCCAGTGAGTCGTCATAATAACATAGCTTTTATTTACTATTTATATTCGTTCAACTAACAATTCATTAACGTTCACTGTGTAATTTCACTGATATTATAAACCGGCGCGCGCGGGATTTGACGCGTTTATTGATTTACGGAATGAATTTAATTTGCATGTCGAAAGTCTTCACCAGGGATTTTACGGACATGCTTAAATGAAGATCACTGCCATGAAAACCTCTCTGCTTTGGCCTGCGCTTGCTGCGCTGGCACTGAGCGGTTGTTCCGTGGGCCATACTGAGTACAGTCGTACTGCGATGCAACACGTTGATATGAGCGTGACTGGCATCCCGACTGTGTTAGGTTTGGGCATCCTCGGCACAACCATTCCTTTGACGCCAGAATACAGCCTGACGGCAGCGCACGTGGCAAAAACCGCCGTGCAACGTGTCAAGGCTTATCATCCCTATTGCGACGTCGCGATTATTTATCATAAGAATAGCCCAGAAACGCTGGCTAAATTCCGCAGCGGTGCGATTGGTGAACCGATTAAAATGTACGGTTACAGCTTTATTTCCGCTATGCCGGTGGAATCGAGCGGCGTTAATTTAGCGCGCACCGCAATTACCAATAAATGGAATAAGAAGCCCTGCATGGCGATGGCATCAAATGCTGGCGTTGTTCAGGGAATGTCAGGTGGCGCGGTATATAATGCTGACCAAACTATTGGCGGTGTGATTGTTGGATATAGCCATGAAATATCTAACGTGCGCAGCAAGAAAGTCATTTTAAAAGATGTCTCGCTGTATATTCCTTACGGAGATTTCAAAAAATGGCTGGAATCCAATATTGGTCAGACGCAGAACGCCACGCCTGACCATGCATAATTATTCGAACGGGCGCGTGTCACCGACGCCTTCGCGCACCACCACTGGCGCATCGCTGGTGAGGTCGATCACCGTGGTTGGCTGCTGTCCCAGCGTACCGCCATCGATGATCAGATCCACCAGCTTGCCAATGCTGTACTGAATCTCCTCCGGATCGGATTCGGTAAAATCGTTGCCCGGCAACATCAGCGAGGTCGACATCATCGGTTCGTTGAGGCGCTCCAATATTGCCAGCGCTACCGGATTGGACGGCACGCGCAGACCGATGGTTTTACGTTTGTCATTCATCAGACGACGCGGCACTTCTTTCGTCGCCTTCAAAATGAAGGTGTAATTGCCCGGCGTGTTATTTTTCAGGATGCGAAACGCGGAGTTATCCACCTGCGCGTAAGTCGACAGCTCCGACAAATCGCGGCACATCAACGTGAAGTTGTGATTGCCATCCAATTGGCGAATGCGACAAATGCGCTCCATGGCATTTTTCTCTTCCAGACGGCAACCCAGCGCATAGCCAGAATCGGTTGGATAAACAATCACGCTGCCTTTATTCAGATAATCAACGGCCTGATTCACCAGGCGCGGCTGCGGATTGTCGGGATGAATGTGAAAATATTGACTCATAAAAACCTCATATCACCTGTCTGTAACAGCAATGCTGGGCGCCAACTCGGGGAAGCGTTCCCAAACCGGCTCCACGCCGCCCGGTAACCATAACTTGCGTCCCAGTTCTATCCACGGACAAGGTTGGTGAAAATCTGATCCCTGCGACCCGGCTAACTGATGGTCACGCGCATAAGTTGCCAGTTGCGTGCGCTCGTTTGGCGCTTGCTGGCACTGCGCAACTTCCATGGCATCGCCGCCCACGTCGGCAAAATGCGCAATCAGTCGCTTTAACCATTTAGCCGACAAACCATAACGACCTGGATGCGCCAAAACGGCATAGCCTCCAGAATGATGAATAGCATCAATGGCTTGTTTAATTGTACACCATTGCGGAGGCACGTAGCCGGTTTTCCCGCGCGCCAGATAATTCTTGAACACCTGCGCCATATTATCGGCTTTGCCAATCTCCACCAGATAACGCGCAAAATGGCCACGCGTAATCAAGCCACCTTGCGCCAGACGCTGGGCTCCGGCCAGCGCATCAGGAATACGCGCGCGCTCAAGGCGTTCGGCAATTTGCTGTGCACGATCCACACGTGTCTGATGCTGTTGCGCGAGGAATTCAGTCAGCGCGGGATGCAGGCAATCGACATTCAGCCCCACAATGTGGATTTCGTGATTTTCCCATAAGGTTGACGCTTCTAAACCGGCCAATACGCGGATCGGCAGCTCCTGTTGTACCACTGCCCCCTGCGCTTCTGCCACGCCCGCCACCGTGTCGTGATCGGTGATCGCTAGCACGCCGACTTTCATCTCAACCGCACGCTGTACCAGCGCAGTCGGCGTTAATAAGCCGTCAGAAGCCAGCGTATGGCTGTGTAAATCATAAAGGGGAAAACGAGCGATGTCCGACAAGATAACTCCAGCAACTGCATAAACCGGCAGGCATAATAACGATTTTGTCCCTGGCTGAAAAAGGGTATTGACATTTTTCGCCCGAACCAGTTAACTAGTACACAAGTTCACACGTAACGGGTATTTAATCATGACTATTTTCGGTACGCTTTTAAATGGTTGGTGGCGCGAAGATCCCTTTATCGGGCGACATCGTCGTGCACAACTCGCGTAACCGCAGTGCAGATTGATACCTAAGCCCGCCACCGAGCGGGCTTTTTTTTGAGCGAAATTCAGAGAATCCATTATGGCTATTGCGAAACCTACATTGAAGTTGATAACCGGTACCGCGCCCTACCGCGAAGATCCGGCCGCAGTGTTTCATCAGTTATGCGGCGCACGTCCAGCAACTCTGCTGCTTGAATCCGCTGATATCGACAGCAAACAAAACCTGAAAAGCCTGTTAATCGTCGATAGCGCGCTGCGCGTCAGCGCGCTGGGCAACATCGTCACCATCAAAGCGCTGTCGGAAAATGGTCGCGCCATCTTGCCGCTGCTGGATGAGGCGCTGCCACCTGAAGTGCGCATCGATGTGCGCCCTGATGGCCGCGAGCTGCATTTCACCCAGCCGCAAGGTATGCAGGACGAAGATTCGCGCCTGAAAGCCCTTTCCGTGTTTGATGCGCTGCGCCTGATTCCGCAACTGGTGAACAGCCCGGAAGACGAGCGCGAAGCGATGCTGCTCGGTGGCTTGTTCGCTTATGACTTAGTCGCGGGCTTCGAAGATCTACCAGAGCTGCGCAACGAACAGCGTTGCCCGGATTACTGCTTCTATCTGGCCGAAACCTTACTGGTGATCGACCATCAGCAGCGCACGGCGCGCCTGCAAGCCAGCTTATTCAGCCCATCGACCAGCGAGTTTCAGCGCCTGCAAGGCCGCATTGAACAACTACGCGGCCAGATGACGCAAGCTGCGCCAGCGTTGCCGGTTCAGCGCGTCGAGCAAATGACGCTGAGCACCAGTCAAAGCGACGAAGAGTATTGCAACGTGGTACGTGAGATGCAGGAAGCGATTCGCATCGGCGAAATCTTCCAGGTGGTCCCTTCACGTCGCTTCTCGCTGCCGTGCCCTTCTCCACTGGCCGCTTACGACACGCTGAAAAACAGCAACCCAAGCCCCTACATGTTCTTTATGCAGGACCAGGATTTCGCGCTGTTTGGTGCCTCGCCAGAAAGCTCACTGAAATATGACGCAACCTCGCGCCAGATTGAGATCTACCCGATTGCTGGAACCCGTCCACGCGGCCGCCATGCTGATGGCTCGCTGGATCGCGATCTCGACAGCCGCATCGAACTGGAAATGCGCACCGACCATAAAGAGATGGCCGAGCACCTGATGCTGGTGGATTTGGCGCGTAACGATTTGGCGCGCATCTGCGTGCCGGGCAGCCGCTACGTGGCTGACCTGACCAAAGTGGACCGCTACTCGTTCGTAATGCATCTGGTGTCACGCGTGGTGGGCACGCTGCGCGCAGACCTCGACGTGCTGCACGCTTACCGCGCCTGCATGAACATGGGCACGCTGAGTGGCGCACCGAAAGTGCGTGCGATGCAGCTGATTGCCGGAAAAGAAGGCACACGTCGCGGCAGCTACGGCGGTGCAGTCGGCTATTTCACCGCTAACGGCGATCTGGATACCTGCATCGTTATCCGCTCTGCGTGGGTCGAAGACGGCGTCGCCACCGTGCAAGCCGGCGCTGGTGTGGTGCTGGATTCACAGCCACAGGCAGAAGCGGACGAGAGCCGCAACAAAGCGCGCGCGGTATTGCGTGCCATCGCAACAGCCCATCACTGCAAGGAGATTTTCTGATGGCCGATATCCTGCTGCTCGATAACATCGACTCCTTTACTTACAACCTCGTTGATCAGCTGCGTACTTTCGGCCACAACGTGTTGATTTACCGTAACAACGTGCCCGCTGAAGTGCTGATTGAACGCCTGCAGCAGATGGAGAATCCGATTCTGATGCTGTCGCCGGGTCCTGGCGCGCCGAAAGATGCCGGTTGCATGCCTGATTTGCTGCAAGCGCTGCGCGGTCGTCTGCCGATTATCGGCATTTGCCTCGGTCATCAGGCGATTGTTGAAGCATACGGCGGACATGTCGGCCAGGCCGGCGAGATCCTGCACGGCAAAGCCTCTTCTATTACCCACGATGGCGAAGGCATGTTCGCGGGCCTGAGTAATCCGCTGCCGGTGGCACGTTATCACTCGCTGGTCGGCAGCAATACGCCAGCCGAATTGACCGTTAACGCCAGCTACAACGGCATGGTGATGGCCGTACGCCACGATGCCGACCGTGTGTGTGGCTTCCAGTTCCACCCAGAATCCATTCTCACCACTCAGGGCGCGCGCTTGTTAGAACAGACGTTGGCCTGGGCGCTGGCGAAGTAATAGGGAGATTATGATGCAAACTATTCTGGAAAAACTTTATCAGTCCGAGACGCTGAGCCAGGACGAAAGCCACCAGCTGTTTAGCGCGATTATCACCGGTCAGCTGGAGCCGACGCAGTTAGCCGCCGCGCTGATCGCCATGAAAGTCCGTGGCGAGCGTCCGGAAGAGATCGCCGGTGCCGCTTCCGCGTTGCTGGCCGATGCGAAACCGTTCCCGCGTCCGGATTACACCTTTGCCGATATCGTCGGTACCGGTGGCGACGGCAGCAACAGCATCAACATTTCTACCGCCAGCGCCTTTGTCGCGGCGACCTGTGGCCTGAAAGTGGCGAAGCACGGCAATCGCAGCGTCTCCAGCAAATCTGGATCTTCCGACCTGCTGGCGGCATTTGGCATCAATTTGGATATGCCAGCCGAACAGGCACGCAAGGCGCTGGACGATCTCAACGTCTGCTTCCTGTTTGCCCCGCAGTATCACAGCGGTTTCCGTCACGCGATGCCGGTACGCCAGCAGTTGAAAACCCGAACGATCTTTAACGTGCTGGGGCCGCTGATCAATCCCGCGCGTCCACCGCTGGCGGTGATTGGCGTTTATAGCCCAGAACTGGTGCTGCCGATCGCTCAAACGCTGAAAGTGCTCGGCTATCAACGTGCCGCGGTGGTACACGGCGGCGGCATGGATGAAGTGGCGCTGCACAGCCCAACGCAGGTTGCCGAGTTGCGTGATGGCGAAATCACCGGCTATCAGCTGACGCCAGAAGACTTCGGTTTTGGCTTCCATGATAAAGACGCGTTGGCAGGCGGCACGCCGGAAGAAAACCGTGACATTCTGACCCGTTTACTCCAGGGTAAAGGCCAGCCCGCCCATGAGCAGGCGGTTGCGGTGAACGTCGCAATGTTACTGAAAGTGTTCGGAAATGAAGATTTGCGCGACAACGCACAGCGCGCCATCGCTGCCATTCGCAGCGGACAGGCTTACGAACGCGTTGTCGCTCTGGCAGCGAGAGGATGAGATGAGTATTAAGGGCACTGTTTTAGAGAAAATCGTACAAGATAAAGCCGTCTGGGTTGAAGCGCGCAAAGCACAGCAGCCGCTGGCCACCTTCCAGAACGATTTGCAGCCTGCGGAACGTCATTTTTACGATGCACTGCGTGGCTCACGCACCGTATTCATCCTGGAGTGCAAAAAAGCCTCGCCTTCCAAAGGGCTGATTCGCGAGGATTTCGATCCCGCGACTATTGCTGGCGTTTACCGTCACCACGCTTCGGCGGTATCGGTGTTGACCGATGAAAAATACTTCCAGGGCGATTTTGCCTTCCTGCCGATTGTCAGCGCCGCCATCACGCAACCGGTGTTGTGCAAAGACTTCATCATCGATCCGTACCAGATCTATCTGGCGCGCCATTATCAAGCCGATGCCATCCTGCTGATGTTGTCGGTGTTGGATGATGAGCAATATCGTCAGCTCGCCGCTGTGGCGCACAGCCTGAAAATGGGCGTGCTGACCGAAGTGAGTAATGAAGAAGAGATGGAACGTGCCATCGCGCTGGAAGCCAAAGTCGTCGGCATTAATAACCGCGATCTGCGCGACCTCTCCATCGACCTGAACCGCACGCGTCAGTTAGCGCCGCGTCTCGGACATGGCGTCACCGTCATTAGTGAATCCGGCATCCACAATTACGCGCAGGTACGTGAATTAAGCCACTTCGCTAACGGCTTCCTGATTGGATCTGCGCTGATGGAAGAAGCGGATCTCAGCGCTGGCGTGCGTCGCGTGTTGCTTGGCGATAACAAAGTCTGCGGCCTGACATGCGCTGAAGATGCAAATACAGCGCAGGAAGCTGGTGCCATTTACGGTGGATTGATCTTCGCTGAAGGCTCGCCGCGTAAAATCAGCATTGAGCAGGCGCAGGCGGTTCAGGCTGCCGCCCCGCTGAAGTATGTAGGCGTGTTCCGCAACAACGCGGCAAGTGACATTGTCACGCTTGCGGAGACGTTGAAGCTCACCGCAGTACAACTTCACGGCGATGAAGATCAGGCGTTTGTCGCACAACTGCGTCAGGCGCTGCCAGCAGACACCAAAATCTGGAAAGCGCTGAGCATTAAAGATCATTTACCTGCGCGCGACTGGCCGCACGTCGATCGCTACGTGTTCGATAACGGTCAGGGCGGCACCGGCCAGCGTTTCGATTGGTCACTGCTGCAAGGCCAGGATCTCAGCAACGTGTTGCTGGCCGGTGGCTTAAGCGCTGACAACTGCGTTGAAGCCGCGCAGTTGGGCTGTGCCGGCCTCGATTTCAACTCCGGCGTAGAATCTGCGCCAGGCATTAAAGATGCCAGTAAAGTCGCGGCGGTATTCCGCACGCTGCGCGCTTATTAATTTCGCTTGCCCGCCATCGCGCGGGCCGAATAAGGAAAATGAAAAAATGACCACGTTATTAAATCCCTATTTTGGCGAGTTTGGCGGCCAATATGTGCCGCAAATCCTGATGCCAGCCTTGCGCCAGCTGGAAAATGCGTTTGTTGAAGCGCAGCGCGATCCCGAGTTTCAGGCCGAATTTACTGACCTGCTGAAAAACTACGCTGGACGCCCAACGGCGTTGACGCTGTGCAGCAACCTGACCAAAGGTACCAAAACCCGCCTTTATCTGAAGCGTGAAGATTTGCTGCACGGTGGCGCGCACAAAACCAACCAGGTGCTGGGTCAGGCGCTGTTGGCTAAGCGTATGGGTAAAAACGAGATCATCGCGGAAACCGGCGCTGGTCAGCACGGCGTGGCGTCAGCGTTAGCCTGTGCCCTGTTGGGTATGAAGTGCCGCATCTATATGGGCGCGAAAGATGTTGAACGTCAGTCGCCAAATGTGTTCCGTATGCGTTTGATGGGCGCGGAAGTGATTCCAGTGCATAGCGGTTCAGCTACGCTGAAAGATGCCTGTAACGAGGCGCTGCGCGACTGGTCTGGCAGCTATGAAACCGCGCACTACATGCTCGGCACCGCCGCAGGCCCGCACCCGTTCCCGACGATCGTACGCGAATTCCAGCGCATGATTGGCGAAGAGACCAAAGCTCAGATTCTTGAGCGCGAAGGTCGTCTGCCCGATGCGGTGTTAGCCTGCGTGGGCGGTGGTTCGAACGCGATCGGCATGTTCGCTGATTTCATCGAAGAAGAAAGCGTTGGCCTGATCGGCGTTGAACCGGCGGGTCACGGTATCGAAACCGGTGAACACGGTGCGCCGCTCAAGCACGGTCGTGTCGGGATCTACTTCGGCATGAAAGCGCCGATGATGCAGACCGAAGAGGGTCAGATTGAAGAATCCTACTCTATCTCTGCGGGACTGGACTTCCCATCGGTGGGACCTCAGCATGCGCATCTGAACAGCATCGGCCGCGCGGAATATGTGTCGATCACCGATGATGAAGCGCTCAGCGCCTTTAAAGAGCTGTGTCGTGCTGAAGGGATTATTCCTGCACTCGAATCCTCACACGCGCTGGCACATGCGCTGAAAATGATCCGCGAGAATCCGGAAAAAGAGCAGTTGCTGGTGGTTAACCTTTCCGGGCGCGGCGATAAAGACATCTTCACCGTTCACGATATTTTGAAAGCCAAGGGAGAGATCTGATGGAACGTTATAATCAGCTGTTTCAACGTCTGTCGGCGCAGAAAGAAGGCGCGTTTGTCCCCTTCGTTACCCTCGGCGATCCGTCACCTGAACTGTCGCTGAAAATTATCGATACTTTGGTGGAAGGCGGTGCGGACGCGTTAGAGCTCGGTATTCCGTTCTCGGATCCGCTGGCCGATGGCCCAACCATTCAGGGCGCGACGCTGCGTGCCTTTGCTTCCGGCACCACCGTGGCGCAGTGCTTTGAAATTCTGGCCACCGTACGCCAGAAATATCCCGACCTGCCGATTGGTTTGCTGATGTATGCCAATCTGGTGTTCAGCAAAGGTATCGATAACTTTTATGCGCAGTGTGAAGCGGTGGGCGTCGATTCCGTGCTGGTAGCTGATGTGCCGCTCGAAGAGTCTGCGCCGTTCCGTCAGGCTGCGATGCGCCATAATGTGGCACCGATCTTTATCTGTCCGCCAAATGCCGACGATGAATTGCTGCGCGAGATTGCTGCGCACGGTCGCGGTTACACTTATCTGCTGTCACGCGCAGGCGTCACCGGTTCAGAAAATCGAGCCAGCCTGCCGCTGAATCACCTGATCGAAAAACTGCGTGAGTTTAACGCTGCGCCACCGCTGCAGGGCTTTGGTATCTCTGAGCCTGGCCAGGTGAAAGAAGCGATCGCTGCGGGTGCGGCGGGCGCCATTTCCGGTTCGGCGATTGTGAAAGTCATTGAACGTAACCAGAATGATCCGGCAACGCTGCTCAGCGAGCTGAAAGCCTTTGTGAGCAGCCTGAAAGCGGCCACTCGCTAAAATCCTTCATGGCCTTATTCCCGCGTGGATAAGGCCTTTTTACCGACATAAACCTCCCCCCTGCTCATTTTCTCGGCCACTCTCAGCTTTTCATACCCAACTAAAACTGGGATTGGATCAATAAGTGGCAAAAATTCCCTATTTCTCACTTTTTTGCACCCGCCGATTTGCCGATTTCGCATCGCCAGACCACAATTAACTGCGCCGCCCCATTGCGGCGAAACATCATCTAAGACAGGGAGATAACCAATGAATTTTTTCAAAGTCGTTGCAGGATTTATGATGGCTGCGGTAATGGCGCTGGCTCTTAGCGCGTGTGCACCCACAGCAACCAAAGAAGGCACTGGCGGTTACATCGACGATACCGTTGTGACCACCAAAGTTAAGGCTCAGCTATTGAATGACGAGTCGCTGAAATCGACCGAAATCAATGTTGAAACCTTTAAGGGTAAAGTTCAGCTGAGCGGTTTTGTCAGCTCACCGCAGATGGCAAATCGCGCAGTGGCCGTAACGCGTAGCGTGGCAGGCGTGAAATCTGTGGTTAACAATATGCAGATTAAATAACACAACGGGCGACCTTCGGGTCGCCCGCTTCATTTCTGGTTGCCGATTAGAATCGATATCCAGCACCAAAGAAGAACACCCACGGATCAATACGCGTGTTGATGTTTTGCTGCTCACCGCCAGCTTTGAATTTCACTTCGGTATCAATATCCATGTACCACAGCGATGCGTTCAGCATCCAGTCGCGGTTGATTTGATAATCCAGACCAACTTGTCCGGCCATGCCCCACGAGTCTTTCACGCTCAGGTCGCTTAAGCCGGCATCCTGTCCAGTCTGATTGAATTTAGCATCATAGAAGGTGGTGTAGTTGATACCCACGCCAACGTAGGGACGAACTTTGCTTTTGCTATCAAAGAAATAGTACTGCGCCATTAAGGTTGGCGGCAGCTGGCGCACGGTGGCCAGATTTCCGGTGGCGCCCAGTCCAACCTTATGACGAAACGGTGTGGCGGCCAGCAGCTCAACGCCGATGTTATCCGTCGCCATATAGGTAAAGGTTAAACCCAACTGCGTATCGTTGCTGACGTTAAAGCCGCCCATGCCCAGCACATTGTCAGAGCCTTCGGTCGGACGGACGGTGGCGCTACCCGCGCGCATAAAGAAATCACCGGCTTCATGAGCCAGAGCCAGTTGCGGAATTGCCAGCGCCATCAGCAGTGCGCATTTTGCCAGTTTCATAATCACTCCTTTGCCAAAAAAGATGGGTCTCAATGTTGAATGCGGCACAACATTTACCCCTTTTTTGGTAAAAGATCATCTGCATCAATCCAAATTAATCACTTAAAAAACAATGGATTGATTCAGATCAATTTTGTCCTTACACCGCGTAATAAAAGTCCGCTTGCGAAAATTTCTCGCCGTGATTAATTTACCTTTCCCCTATGTGATTTTGGTTCGATGCCTTGGGAGTGGCGGGCGATCAGATGAGCGATTCACTAAACCCTTGTATGACGTGTGGCGCATGTTGCGCGCACTTTCGTGTCTCTTTTTACTGGGCCGAAGCCGATGATGGCGCCGGTGCTGTTCCCGTTGAATTAACCGAACCGTTAACCCCGTTTATGCGCAATATGCGCGGCACCAACCAACGCCAGCCGCGCTGTATTGCGCTACAGGGCGACGTCGGCGGCTGCGTATCCTGCGGCATTTATCAGCAGCGCCCTTCGCCCTGTCGGGAGTTTTCGATGTCCGGCGAGAACGGTGAACAGAACGAAGCCTGCGATCGCGCCCGTGCTCGCTACGGTCTTCCTGCGCTTTTTCACCCTTCTTTACCTGTTATGACAGAAAGTTATCCCATTGCGGGTGCCAGCACGCCAGTAGAACATGTACAATCGCCGGGTTAATTAATCCGGTTCTTTCAAGGAGTTTACATGTCTATCACGGCAAGCTCGTTATACCGTGACACAGGAAATTTTTTGCGCCATCAGCTTGTTACTATTTTACTGCTGGCGCTGCTGACCTCGTTCATTACTGTGATCGTCGGCCACGCGTTAACGCCAGGTGAAGACCAGCTCTCGTTGTTGAGCCAGTCCGATGACAGCGCATCGTCGCTGTTTGAGCTGGTACAAAATATGTCTCCGGATCAGCAGCGTATTTTGCTGCGCGCTTCCGCTGCAGGCACGTTTGCTGCATTGATTGGTAATACGCTGCTGCTGGGTGGCATGCTATTCCTGATCCCAATGGTGTCGGGCGGACAACGCGTGAGCGCGCTGCGTGCTATGGGTGCGTCTGCGCCGATCCTGCCAAAGCTGCTGCTGCAGACCTTTCTGATCACCTTGCTGGTACAGCTGGGCTTTATGGTGCTGATGGTACCGGGCGTGATTCTGGCCATCCTGTTTTCGCTGGCGCCGGTGATTCTCGCTAATGAAAAGCTCGGCGTGATTGGCGCAATGCGCGCCAGTATGCGTCTCGCCTGGAAGAATATTAAGGTTATTGCACCGGCCATTGTGCTGTGGTTGCTGGCTAAAATTGTACTGATGTTCTTCTTTTCATCGCTGACCGTGCTGCCTGCCAACATCGCCTCCGTGGTGTTGAACGCGCTGGGTAATCTGGTCTCCGCTGCGCTGATTATCTATCTGTACCGGCTGTATATGCTGTTACGTTAATCGTTATGGCGCTCTTCCGGGCGCCATAGCTGAACGCTCCTGCTCTAATTGGAAACGCTATGAAGCAGTTACTCGATTTTCTTCCCCTGGTGGTTTTCTTCATCTTCTACAAGCTATACGACATCTTTGTCGCCTCTGGCGCTTTGATTGTTGCCACCGGTTTGGCGCTGGTCGTCAGTTGGGTGCTCTATCGCAAGCTGGAAAAGATGACCATTTTCACCTTTGTGTTGGTTGCGGTATTCGGCACGCTAACGCTGGTATTCCATAACGATGAATTCATCAAATGGAAAGTTACGGTTATTTATTCGCTATTTGCCGTTGCGCTTCTCTACAGCCAGTGGTTTATGAAGCAACCGCTGATCCAAACCATGTTGGGTAAAGAGTTACAACTGCCGTCAGGCGTGTGGCGCAATCTCAACATTGCCTGGGCAATTTTCTTCCTCGCCTGCGGCTTGGCGAATATTTATGTTGCGTTTTGGTTATCGCAGGAATTTTGGGTTAACTTTAAAGTGTTCGGTCTGACCGGCCTGACCCTACTCTTTACCCTGTTAAGCGGCGTGTATATCTGGCGACAGATGCCGCAACAAGAACAAAAATAATGCCACTCCGCCCGACAGCGTCGGGCTTCTCTTCACCTGCAGAAGAACTGAGCAATGGACGAAAAACATAAGTCGCCGCAAGGCGAGATGGTGTTGCGTACCCTGGCCATGCCAGCGGATACCAATGCCAACGGTGATATCTTTGGTGGCTGGTTGATGTCGCAGATGGATATGGGCGGCGCAATCAAGGCGAAAGAGATTGCCGAAGGACGTGTTGTTACCGTGCGCGTGGATGGAATGACGTTCCTTAAACCCGTTGCGGTTGGCGATGTGGTGAGCTGCTACGCACGCTGCATCCGCACCGGCAACAGTTCCATGACCATTAACGTCGAAGTGTGGATCAAGAAAGTGTCGTCCGAACCGATTGGACAGACTTACTGCGCAACCGAAGCGGTATTTGTCTACGTTGCCGTCGACAATACCGGGCAATCCCGCCCATTACCGCCCGGCAGAAGCAATTTAAGCGATCTGTAACACGAAAAAAGCGGTCATCTGACCGCTTTCTTTTTGCCTCTCAGCCACGAGTGCTTATTCGATATTGGCGCCACCATTGATGCGGAATACGATGTTCATGGTCAGATTCTTGCCCGGACGACCCGGCTGATAACGCCATTTCTTCATCGCCTGCTTCACTTCGCGCTCGAACATGTTGCGCGGTTCAGCCGACAAGATCTGAACGTTATCCACACGACCATCACTATCAACATCAAACTGCACGCGTACACGCCCCTCAACGCGCAGTGCGAACGCACGTGCCGGATAAGCAGGCTTGCTAACGTTCATCGCTTTCGGGCCATCAGAGATGCTTGGCGTTGCGGTTGGATTGGCTTTCGGCGCGGTGGTTGGACGCGTCTGCGTGGTTGGCGCGTCCTGCTTAAACGGATTTTCCTGCGGCTTCACTTCCTGACGCGGTTTCGGCTCAACCTTCTTTTCCACCTTTGGCTTTGGTTTAGGTTTTGGCTTCGGCTTGGATTCTGGTTTAGGAATCGGCACCGGCTCAACCTTTGGCGGCTCTGGCGCTACTTCAGGTTCTGGCTCAGGCTCGGGAGGTGGCGGCGTAACCTGGGCAGGTGCAGGTTCGGGTTGCACTTCAGGCGCCACCAGCGAAACGCTGATAGGCTGCGACGCTTTTGGAACTTCAATGACCTGATGAAACGATGCATAGAGAATGCCAGCGATCAACGAACCGTGAAGTACCACGGATAAAATTACAGCAATGGGGGTACGTGCAGGTAAAGGCGTAGTCAACGTGGTCATATCATTCATGTTCATTGAGTGAAGCGCAGATTTTAAATGCAAATAGCAATCAGTTTCAATAAGCGATGTAAATGTGGCTGCAGAAAGGCCTTTTTTAACCCTGATTGCGCTGAATGACAGCGTATTTATCTTTCGTTTGCACTCTGATTAACGATCACTTAACGTGTCACGCAATTTCGGCAAGTCTAACGGGAGTATCCCATCGTGCTTTACGTCATTTATGCGGAAGATACCGCTGATTCACTGGAAAAACGCAACTCGGTACGTCCCGCGCATCTTGCTCGTTTACAGCTGTTGCAAGATGAAGGTCGTCTGATTGCTGCGGGTCCGCTGCCAGCGGTTGACAGCAACGATCCAGGCCCGGCCGGTTTCAGCGGTTCCGTGATCATCGCCGAATTCTCTTCACTGGAAGTCGCTGAATCATGGGCCAAGGACGATCCCTACATTGCCGCAGGCGTGTATGAGAAAGTCGCGGTCAAACCGTTCAAACGTGTTTTCTAATCTATGTGGCAGTCAGTTTTACTGCTGGTGATAGCTTTCGCTCTCATCGGCAGAGCACTTTGGCTATGGCGTCAGCAAGGCTGGCGCAACGCTCGGCAGCACATTGTGATGTTAATTGTGCTGGCAGCGGCAGTAGAGATGGTCAATGTCATTCGGGTGCTACGCGGCGCATAGTGGCCGCGTAAGCCCATCAGACCATTTGCGAGATAAACAGGATGGAGCGGCGATGCTGCTGCGCCACCTGATGACGAATGGTGTGGATGCGTTTATAACGACGCGACTGCCCTTCCAGCCAGCGAGAACGACGACGATGTACCTGACGTAACATTCTCCAGCGCGCCACTTCATTTTTGCTGCGTCTCATCACATCCTCTCAGACAGGCTAAACTCGGCAGGCATTATAAAGATCTGTTGGGAAATACCAAATCGAAAGCTTCATCGAAACGTCATTTACGATTAAAGGTTTCACTGCCTGTGATCAGCACGTAAACTTTGCACAACAAAGCGCGAACAGGATGTCCACTTAATGACCACATTTTATACCCTCATCAGTTGGTTGCTGCTGTTTGGTTACTGGCTGCTGATTGCGGGTGTCACGCTACGTATTCTGATGAAACGCCGCGCAGTCACCTCCGCAATGGCCTGGCTGCTGATCATCTACATTCTGCCGCTGGTGGGTATAATCGCCTATCTCTCCTTCGGTGAGCTGCATTTAGGTAAACGGCGTGCCGAGCGCGCGCGCACCATGTGGCCTTCTACCGCCAAATGGCTCAACGAGCTCAAACAGTGTCGGCATATCTTTGCCACCGAACACAGTGACGTGGCGCGTTCCCTGTTTGATTTGTGCCGCCATCGTCAGGGCATCGCGGGCGTGAAAGGTAATCAGCTGCAGTTGCTGACCAGCTCCGACGACGTGATGCACGCGCTGATTCGCGATATCCAGCTGGCGCGTCACAACATCGAGATGGTGTTCTATATCTGGCATCCCGGCGGGCTGGCAGATGAAGTGGCGGAATCGTTGATGGCCGCGTCGCGTCGCGGTGTGCATTGCCGCTTGATGCTGGATTCAGCGGGCAGCGTGACCTTCTTCCGCAGTCCGTGGGTCAATATGATGCGCAACGCTGGCATCGACGTGGTTGAAGCGTTGCAGGTAAGCCTGCTGCGTGTGTTCCTGCGTCGCATGGACCTACGTCAGCATCGCAAAGTGGTGCTGATCGATAACTACATCGCCTATACAGGCAGCATGAACCTGGTCGATCCACGCTTCTTTAAGCAGGACGCGGGCGTGGGCCAGTGGATTGATCTCATGGCGCGCATGGAAGGTCCAGTGGCAACCACCATGGGCATTGTGTATGCCTGCGACTGGGAGATTGAAACCGGTAAACGCATTCTGCCGCCCGCGCCAGATGCCAATGTGATGCCCTTCGAACAGGAGAGCGGTCATACCATTCAGGTAATCGCTTCTGGCCCTGGTTTCCCGGAAGATATGATCCATCAGGCATTGCTCACGGCGGTTTACTCCGCGCGTAAGCAACTGATCATGACCACGCCCTACTTTGTGCCGAGCGATGACCTGCTGCACGCCATCTGTACCGCGGCGTTACGCGGGGTGGAAGTGAGCATCATTGTGCCGCGCCACAATGATTCGTTGCTGGTAGGCTGGGCAAGTCGCGCCTTCTTTACCGAGTTGCTGGAAGCGGGCGTAAAGATTTACCAGTTTGAAGATGGCTTGTTGCATACCAAAAGTGTGCTGGTCGACGGACAACTGAGTTTAGTCGGTACCGTTAATCTGGATATGCGCAGCCTGTGGCTTAATTTTGAGATCACATTGGTGGTTGATGATGATGGCTTTGGCAGCGATCTCGCTACCGTGCAGGACGATTACATCGCGCGCTCACGCTTACTGGATGGCGCTCGCTGGGCTAAACGTGCCTGGTGGCAACGCATCGTTGAACGACTGTTTTACTTCTTTAGTCCTTTACTGTAAAACGAGCGAAAATATTACCGCCTCAGGGCAAGCAGGAATGACCATGGATTTAAATAATCGCCTTACTGAAGATGAAACGCTGGAACAGGCTTACGATATTTTTCTTGAGCTGGCTGGCGACAATCTCGATCCCGCTGACATTATTCTGTTCAATCTGCAGTTTGAAGAGCGCGGTGGCGCGGAACTGTTCGATCCTGCGGAAGACTGGCAGGAACATGTTGATTTCGATCTCAACCCAGACTTCTTCGCAGAAGTGGTGATTGGCTTAGGTGAAGCCGACGGCGAGCCGATCACTGATGTGTTCGCACGCGTCCTGCTTTGCCGCGAGAAAGATCACAAACTCTGCCACATCCTGTGGCGCGAGTAAGCGACAGACAAAAAAACGCCGGGCAATCGCCCGGCGTTTTCATTTACATCGGATCGACTTTTAAACAAGACACCGCATGACGGAAGCTCCCTTCCAGCAGCGGCCGGGTTTTAGCACACTCTGGTCCGGCAATCGGGCAACGCGTACGGAATACGCAACCTGATGGCGGATTGATCGGTGATGGCAGCTCCCCTTCCAGCAGCTGGATTTGCTTGTTTTTCTCCAGATCCGGATCGGGAATCGGCACCGCAGACATCAGCGCGCGGGTGTACGGATGCTGCGGATTGTTGTACACCGCATCGTAAGTACCCAGCTCGACCGCATGACCTAGATACATCACCAGCACGCGATCGGAGATGTGTTTGACCACCGCCAAATCGTGCGCGATAAAGATCAGTGACAAGCCCATTTCTCGCTGCAATTTCTGCAACAGATTGACGACCTGCGCCTGAATCGACACGTCGAGCGCCGATACCGGTTCATCACAGATAATCAGCTTCGGCTCCAGAATCAGCGCACGCGCAATACCAATACGCTGACACTGGCCGCCCGAGAACTCATGCGGATAGCGGTTGATGAGGTTAGGTAACAACCCAACCTTCATCATCATGCTTTTGACCTTATCCTTCACTTCCTGGCGTGGCATCTTCGGATAATAGGTGCGCAGCGGTTCGGCAATGATATCGCCAATGGTCATGCGCGGGTTAAGCGATGCCAGCGGATCCTGGAAGATCATCTGGATATCGCTGCGCGCCTGACGCCACTGCTCCTGGCTTTGCCCCAGCAGATCGCGCCCTAACCAGGCGACGCGCCCTTCCGTGGCTTTCACCAGGCCAATGATGGCGCGGGCCAGCGTCGATTTACCGCAGCCCGACTCACCAACGACACCCAACGTTTCACCTTCGTACAAACGCAGGCTGACGCCGTCGACCGCTTTCAGCGTGTGCGGTGGCTGCCAAAACCACTGTTTGCCATCCTTAATCTCGAAATGCACCTTAAGATCGGCAATCTCCAGCAGGACTTTTTTCTCTTCGACTACGGTGCTCATACTAATTCCTCCACCGGCTTGAAGCAGGCACGCAAGCGCCCTTCAGCGAAAGGCTCCAGCGGCGGTGCCTTGGCGCAAATGTCCATGGCGTAAGCGCATCGAGGCTGGAACGGACAGCCTTGCGGCAAGCGCAGCAGGTTTGGCGGATTGCCCGGAATAGTGGTCAGCGACTCGCCCTCTTCAGCGTCCAGTCGCGGCACCGCACTCAGCAAGCCAATCGAGTACGGATGTGCAGGATGATAGAACACATCGCGGGCACGGCCATATTCCATAGTGCGACCGGCGTACATCACCAGCACTTTGTCACAGATACCCGCCACCACGCCGAGATCGTGGGTAATCATCACAATCGCGGTATTGAACTCGCGCTTCAACTCATTCAACAGCGTCATGATCTGCGCCTGTACGGTGACGTCGAGGGCTGTGGTCGGCTCATCGGCAATCAGCAGCTTAGGTCGACACAGCAGCGCCATCGCAATCATCACACGCTGGCGCATGCCGCCAGAGAATTCATGTGGGAACATCTTCATGCGCTTACGCGCTTCCGGCATTTTCACGGCGTCCAGCATGCGTACCGACTCTTCAAACGCCTGGGCGCTGTTCATGCCTTTATGCAGTTTCAGCACTTCCATTAACTGCTCGCCGACGCGCATATACGGATTCAGCGACGTCATCGGGTCCTGGAAGATCATCGCGATCTGCTCAGCACGCAGTTTGTTCAGCTTGTTTTCTGGCAGATTGAGAATCTCTGCGCCGTTGAATTTTGCTGAACCGCCAATGCGCCCATTTTTTGCCAGCAGCCCCATCAAGGCAAACGCGGTTTGCGATTTCCCCGAGCCGGACTCGCCAACAATGCCCAGCGTTTCACCTGCATGCAGTGAAAAGTTGAGGTCGTTCACAGCGGTAACATCGCCATCGTGGGTGCTGAAGGTGACGCGCAGATCTTTTACATCCAGCAGCAGGTTATTGTTTCCCGCACGTGCAGCCATGGCTGGCTGAAATTCATGAATGGTCATCGGGAAACTCCTTAACGATCTTTCGGGTCGAGGGCATCACGCAAGCCATCGCCGATAAAGTTAAAACAGAACAGCGTGACCACGAGGAAACCGGCCGGGAACATCAGTAACCACGGCGACACTTCCATCGAGTTGGCGCCATCGCTCAGCAACGCGCCCCAACTGCTCAGGGGTTCCTGTGTGCCGAGGCCAAGGAAGCTAAGGAAGGATTCGAACAGGATCATGCTCGGCACCAGCAAAGAGGCATATACCACCACCACGCCCAACACGTTCGGCACAATGTGGCGCAATACGATTTTGAAGGTGCTGACACCGCCGACCTGCGCCGCTTCGATGAACTCTTTGCGCTTCAGGCCCAGCGTCTGCCCGCGCACGATACGCGCCATATCCAGCCACGACACCATTCCGATCGCCACAAAGATCAACAGAATGTTGCGACCAAAGAAGGTCACCAGCAGGATGACGAAGAACATGAACGGGAAGGAGTTGAGAATCTCCAGAATACGCATCATCACCGAGTCGATTTTACCGCCCAGATAACCCGCCAATGAGCCATACAACGTGCCCACCAGCACCGCGATCAGCGCAGAGGCGATGCCCACCATCAGCGAGATACGGCCACCAATCGCAACGCGCACCAGCAGATCACGGCCCGAGGAATCGGTGCCAAACCAGTGACCGGAAACGGTATCCGGCGCGGCAGACATCATCGCCCAGTCGGTGTCGTCATATTTAAATTGCGACAACATTGGGGCGAACACCACGAACAGCGTGATCACCAGCAGCACCAGCAGGCTGATAAACGCCGCGCGGTTGTGAATAAAGCGGCGACGCGCATCCTGCCAGAGGCTGCGCCCTTCGACTTCCAGTTTTTCACTGAAGGCATCCAGAGCTTCGCTGTTTTTCTTACTTAACATCATGGGCGAGCTCCACAATCAGTAACGGATTTTCGGATCGATTACGGCGTACAGCACATCAACGATCGCGTTAAACAGAATGGTCAGCACGCCAACCAGAATGGTCAGGCTCATCACCAGCGAGTAGTCACGGTTCAATGCCCCGTTGACGAACAACTGGCCGATGCCCGGTAAACCATAGATGGATTCAATCACCATGGAACCGGTAATGATGCCGACAAACGCCGGTCCCATATAGGAAAGCACCGGCAACATAGCAGGCTTCAGCGCGTGACGCAGCACGATACGGCGCAATGGCAGACCTTTGGCGCGCGCGGTACGGATGAAGTTTGAGTGCATCACTTCAATCATCGAACCACGGGTAATACGCGCGATGCTGGCGATATAGGCCAGCGAGAGCGCCACCATCGGCAGCAACATGTAATTCCATTGGCCGCCGTTCCAGCCGCCGCCTGGCAGCCAGCGTAAGGTAATCGCGAATACCAGCACCAGTAACGGTGCTACGACAAAGCTGGGGATCACCACGCCGGTCATCGCGACCCCCATCACGGCATAATCCCACAAACTGTTCTGCTTTAGGGCGGCGATCACGCCGGCCGTTACGCCCAATACCACGGCAAGGAAGAATGCCGCCAGACCAAGTTTGGCTGATACCGGGAAGGCGTGGCCGACCAGATAATTGACCGAGTAATCTTTGTATTTAAACGAGGGACCAAAGTCGCCATGTGCCAACTGCACCAGATAGCTCAGATACTGTTTGCCAATCGGATCGTTGAGATGGTACTTCGCTTCAATATTCGCCATCACTTCTGGCGACAGAACACGTTCGCCGGTAAATGGACTGCCGGGTGCCAGTCGCATCATAAAGAAAGAGATGGTGATGAGGATAAACAGCGTCGGGATGGCTTCAAGGAGCCGACGCAGGATGAATTTTAACATTGCCGTACCTACCAGGCTGTTGCTTCACAAAGTAAAAAGGCGGTGCCGCAGCACCGCCACTATCGATAGCCTGAGTGCTATTAATGTTTAATGATATACAGGTTTTTATCGACGGTTTTATCCAGCGGATCGTTGCCGGTATAACCGCCCACGTAAGGTTTCACCAAACGCGCATTGACGTAGTAGTAAACCGGCACAATGGTGCTGTCTTTATCCAGAATCTGCTCAGCTTTCTGATAATCCGCTACGCGCGCTTTATCGTCTGTGGCTTTAACCGCATCGTGGATAACTTTATCGAAGTCAGCGCTCTTGTAATGCGAGGTGTTACTGCTGCTGTCAGACAGCATGATGTTCAGGAATGAAGTCGGTTCGTTGTAATCCGCACACCATGCCGCACGAGAGACATCAAAGTTGCCCTGATGACGCGTATCCAGGAAGGTTTTCCACTCCTGGTTTTCCAGCTTGATGTTGACGCCGATGTTTTTCTTCCAGATAGAAGAGGCAGCGATAGCCAGTTTCTTGTGCAGATCGGAGGTGTTGTACAGCAGATTGAAGGTCAGCGGTTTATCTGCGGTGTAACCCGCTTCAGCCAACAGCTTTTTCGCTTCTTCGTTACGCTTGTTCTGATCCCACTTGAACCAATCCGGCGGCAGCAGTTCCATGCCATCGGTGGCTGGCGGGGTGAAGCTGTAAGCCGGTTGCTGACCTTGTGCCAGAACCTTGTTCACCATGATGTCGCGATCCAGACCGAGTTTCAGCGCGGTACGGACGCGTGGATCGGTGAATGGCGCTTTCTGGTTGTTAATTTCGTAGTAATAGGTGCACAAATATGGCTTCACCATCAACTCTTTGCCGTTATCACGCTGCAGTTTTTTGAACAGCTCGATTGGCATGTTGTTGTAGGTGATATCGCTGCCGTTCTCAGAGAAGTAACGGTTAACGTCGCTGACTTCAGAGTTGATTGGCAGGAAGGTAACTTTGTTCAGAACGGTGTGCTCGTTATCCCAATACTGCGTGTTACGCACCAACGTTACGCGTTCGTTGATCACGTGGGATTCAAGTTTGAATGCGCCGTTGCCGACCCAGTTCTGCGGTTGGGTCCACTGATCGCCAAATTTGTCGATAGCAGGCTTATACACCGGAGACATCACGGAGTTGATCAACAGCTTATAGAAGTACGGTACGGGCTCGCTCAGCGTCACTTCCAGCGTGTGATCGTCGATGGCTTTTACACCCAGCTCGGAAGTTGGCTTTTTACCGGCGATGATGTCGTCAACGTTGACGATGTGACCGTATTGCGGATAGCTGGCGTATGGAGATGCGGTTTTCGGATCGACCAGGCGCTGCCAGCTGTAAACGAAATCTTGCGCGGTGACCGGTTCACCGTTGGACCATTTAGCGTTCTTACGCAGGTGGAAAGTCCAGACTTTGAAATCTTTGTTTTCCCAGCTTTCCGCCACGCCCGGAACCGGTTTGCCATCGCTGTCGCTGGTGATCAAACCTTCATACAGGTCACGCGCGATGTTGTCTTCGGGAACACCTTCAATCTTGTGGGGATCCAGCGACTGTACTTCATCGCCGTTACCGCGAACCAGTTCCTGTTTTGCTGCCAATTCAACGCCTGCTGGCACTGTTGCGGCCAGCGCGGCATTCCCTGCCAGCGCGCCGATTGCTGCTAATACACCCGCTGCAATCAGGCTTTTTTTTGTGATGTTGTTCATTATTACGCTCCAGTTTTATTATCTTTACCGGGTCGATTTAACGCCCGGCGTACCCCGTTTCCAGGTGATCTTCGCGTGTCTGAACGAAGACCCTAATCACCCTTCAGGGTTTACCACGGTAAAGTGCCGCCCGACTGTAGCGCCGGATCGGTCCATTACTCAATGTTTCTTTATGTAATAGTATTTCAACGCCAGCATGTCCTGTGGATCTTTACCGGTAAAACCGCCCACCCAAGGTTTGACCAACCGCACGCTAACGCGGTAGTAGACCGGTACGATTGGCGAATCTTTATCAAGTTGCGCTTCAGCTTGCTGATAAAGAGCGGCGCGCTTTGCTTCATCTGAAGTGGTTAATGTTTGCTGCATTAACTGGTCAAACGCCGAACTTTGGTAAAACGCGGTATTATTTGATGAACCGCTCAAAAGCATATTCAGGAAGGTTGAGGGCTCGTTGTAATCTGCGCACCATGTCGCGCGTACCACGTCATACTGCGCCTGGTGACGCGTCTCCAGCAGCGTTTTCCACTCCTGATTCTGTAATGTCACCACCGCACCGAGATTTTTTTGCCACATCGAGGCCGCAGCAATCGCCTGTCGCTTGTTCTGTTCGGAGGTGTTGTACAACAGCGTAAAACGCAGCGGGTTTTGTTGATTAAAGCCGGCATCTGCCAGTAACTGCTTGGCGCTGGCATTACGCTCGGATTGCGTTTGTTGCGCCCAGGCCGGTGGGGAGAGCGTGATACCGTGGGTAAACGGCGGCGTCAATTCGTAGGCAGGAATTTGCCCCTGGCCCATGATCTTCTGCGCAATGATGTCGCGATCAAGGGTTAACTTCAGCGCGGCGCGTACTCGGACATCATCGAATGGCGCTTTTTTGTTGTTGATTTCGTAATAGAAGGTGCACAGCAGCGGACTGATTTTGACCTCATCGCCGAGATCCTGCTGTAACTTTTTAAACAGCTCCGGCGGCACCACACTGTTGGTCATATCGGTGCCACCGCTGCGATAACGGTTGATATCACTGTTCTCTGAAGAGAGCGGCAAGAACACGCCCTCTTCAATCACCGTGTGTGCATTATCCCAATACTGCGGATTGCGTTTCACCACGATTTTTTCATTCACCACCCAGTCCGACAGCGTAAAAGCGCCATTGCCAACATAGTGTTGCGGCTGCGTCCACTGCTCGCCCCACTGGTCTATCGCCGGACGATAGACCGGTTTCATCGCACTGTGGGCCAGCATAGCAACAAAATAGGGAACGGGTTCAGAAAGGGTGACTTGTAGATGACGATCGTCGAGGGCTTTAACCCCGAGTTCAGCCGGCGCAGCTTTACCAGACAGGATGGCATCAACGTTGGCGACATGGGCCGCCTGTAAATAGCTGGCGTAAGGGGAAGCAGTTTTGGGATCGGCCAGGCGCTGCCAACTGTAGACGAAATCCTGGGCGGTAACGGGCTGGCCATTACTCCAGCGCGCATCTTCTCGCAGCGTGAAAGTCCAGATGCGCCCTTCTTCGCTTTGCCACTGCTTAGCGACACCGGGGACAAGCTGACCGTTATTATCGGTTTCAACCAGACCTTCCAGCAAATTACGCATGACATTGGATTCTGGCACGCCCTCCGCTTTCTGCGGATCGAGCGTTGCCACCTCACTGCCATTATTAATCACGATCCGCTGTAATTCTGATAATTGAGTGCCTGCGGGAATTTGTGCTGCCTGGCTTGAGGCCATTGCGCCTGTGAGACATAAGGCAAGCACTGAACGTACGGCCGTTTTCGCTACCATGCATTTCATCAACAAATATCAACCTTAATCATAAGCCTGATAGCCTTTAAGCAAGAAGCGTACACATTTGTCGCTATCAGATAAAAAATTTGTGATGTGCCGAAAATTATCAGAACCGATGCCCGCACGCCAAAGCTAAACTGCAAAAATGTTAGCAGATTCTCTTTTATCACGTTCTGGTAGGGAGGAAAAGTGTTAATTATTAGGATGAAATAACGATTAACACACTGATTAATATAAATATAATTTCGTTATCGCATATATTTTATTCATTATTGTTATTAAGTTATAATTTTTATGAATACAACTGCAAAACCATCACATTCCAACATAATGATTTCATCATCAAGCTAAAGACTTTTCCGTAATGCTAATAAGAAAGAATTTTACAGAGTATTTATCTGTGATAATTATCACAATTTAATGTGAGTTACTGGATGCGTTTATCAGGATTAGTAGTAAAAGTGATGCGAAGGTTAATGCGTTAAGAAGGATGAATAAAATTACCAAAATGGTGCAATTAAGTCTAACGTTGCACCATTGTGGATCGCATTGCAGGTTAAGATTAAAAATTAAGGGCTACTAATTGAGTAATCCGGGGAAAATTGATTTCATGCCGGTGACAACAAACTCTATGCCCAATGCCATTAACAACAATCCCATGATACGAGTGATAACGTTGATCCCGGTTTGGCCAAGTACTCGCACCATTAATGGTGCAGCGCGAAACAGCAGCCAACAGCAAAACGCGAAAATTGCAATCGCGATACTAAAGCCAATTAGGTTCTGCCAACTGTGATAACGCGTACTCCAGACGATGGTTGAACTTATTGCGCCGGGACCGGCCATCAACGGTAAAGCCAGCGGTACCACACCAATACTTTCACGAATGGCGCTCTCTGACTTCTCCTGCTTGTTCTGCTTATCCTCACCCAGTTTTCCGCTGATCATCGACATCGCGATGGTGACGACCAGAATCCCACCGGCAATACGGAACGAATCTATCGAAATACCAAACAGATGCAGGATGCCATCACCAAGGAAAAGTGACGTCCACAGGATAATGGCGACGGCCAGGTTCGCGGTGAGGTTGGTTTTGTTGCGCTCAACCACACCCTGATAGCTGGTCATACTGATAAAGACCGGGATGATACCTACCGGATTTACCAGGGCAAACAAACCGACAAAAAACTTAATGTAGCCGGATAGATCAAGTAGTACGGGGTTCAAAGTGGGCTCCGGTAAAGTCTGAGTAGAAAAACGCGCTTAATGTAGTGCATAAGCCGGGCGGAAAACCAGAGGCGCCAACAGAAATTTATGCTGCCGGCAAAGCTTTAAGTCAGTTCTTTCAACTACTGTTAACGTTGGGTTATGGCAATGAAGCCAGCAGGTACCGCAGATGTGGCACATCACGCTAACTTTACTTGCAAAAGTTAGTGCTGAAAGGTGTCAGCTTGGATCAGGATTGATCTGTATCAAAATTTACCTACCCCATCAGGGGTAATCTTAACTCGTCTAAACAACTTCCTGACGCTCAAGCATCTTGACCAGGAAACCCTTTTAGTAAGCAAAGGCAAAACAGTCGCCAACCTGACCAAAATATAAGCATAGCGTGACTATACTTCTGGATTCAGGCTTGTTTACTAAAAGAGTTTAACTTCCTTCAGGAGAGCACTATGGCCGTTACTAATGTTGCCGAACTTAATGCACTGGTTGAACGTGTAAAAAAGGCACAGCGTGAGTACGCTAATTTTAGTCAGGAACAAGTTGATGCAATCTTCCGCGCTGCCGCACTTGCTGCTGCAGACGCACGAATTCCTCTCGCCAAGCTGGCCGTTGCCGAATCAGGCATGGGTATTGTTGAAGACAAAGTGATCAAGAACCACTTTGCTTCTGAATACATCTACAACGCTTACAAAGACGAAAAAACCTGCGGTATCCTCGCCACTGATGACACCTTCGGCACCATTACCATTGCTGAACCGATTGGCCTAATCTGCGGTATCGTTCCAACCACCAACCCAACCTCTACCGCTATTTTTAAAGCGCTGATTAGCCTGAAAACCCGCAACGGCATTATCTTCTCTCCGCATCCACGTGCAAAAGATGCAACCAACAAAGCTGCAGATATTGTGCTGCAGGCAGCGATTGCGGCAGGTGCACCAAAAGATATTATCGGCTGGATCGATACCCCTTCTGTCGAGCTTTCTAATCAGTTAATGCATCACCCCGATATCAACCTGATCCTTGCAACCGGTGGTCCGGGCATGGTGAAAGCCGCCTACAGTTCCGGTAAACCGGCAATTGGGGTGGGTGCGGGTAACACGCCTGTCGTGATTGATGAAACTGCTGATATCAAACGCGCTGTGGCGTCTATCCTGATGTCGAAAACCTTCGATAACGGTGTGATTTGTGCTTCTGAACAATCCGTGATTGTGGTTGATTCGGCTTATGACGCTGTACGTGAACGTTTTGCCAGCCACGGCGGCTACCTGCTGCAAGGTAAGGAGCTGAAAGCCATTCAGGATATCATTCTGAAGAATGGCGCTTTGAACGCCGCGATTGTAGGCCAGCCAGCGACCAAAATTGCCGAATTGGCCGGAATTAGCGTGCCTGCAACTACCAAGATTCTGATTGGTGAAGTGAAGCTGGTTGATGAATCTGAGCCATTCGCGCATGAAAAACTGTCTCCAACTTTGGCGATGTACCGCGCGAAGGATTACCACGACGCAGTCGATAAAGCTGAGAAACTGGTAACGATGGGCGGTATCGGCCACACCTCATGCCTGTATACCGACCAGGATAACCAGATCGAACGCGTGCACTACTTCGGCGACAAAATGAAGACCGCACGAATTCTGATTAACACGCCTGCATCACAAGGCGGTATCGGTGACCTGTACAACTTCAAGCTTGCTCCGTCACTGACGCTGGGCTGTGGTTCATGGGGGGGTAACTCCATTTCTGAAAACGTGGGACCAAAACATCTCATCAACAAGAAAACCGTGGCCAAGCGAGCTGAGAATATGTTGTGGCATAAACTTCCAAAGTCTATTTACTTCCGTCGTGGCTCACTGCCGATTGCCCTGGAAGAAGTGGCAACTGATGGAGCAAAACGCGCCTTTATCGTTACTGACCGCTTCCTGTTCAATAACGGCTATGCGGATCAGGTGACCCGCGTACTGAAATCACACGGCATCGAAACCGAAGTCTTCTTTGAAGTCGAAGCTGACCCAACGCTGAGCATCGTCCGTAAAGGTGCAGAGCAGATGAACAGCTTTAAACCTGATGTGATTATCGCACTCGGCGGTGGCTCACCGATGGATGCAGCAAAAATCATGTGGGTGATGTACGAGCATCCTGAAACGCATTTCGAAGAGCTGGCACTGCGCTTTATGGACATCCGTAAACGCATCTATAAGTTCCCGAAAATGGGCGTCAAAGCGCGCATGGTTGCCATCACGACCACTTCCGGTACCGGTTCAGAAGTTACACCGTTTGCCGTGGTGACGGACGATGCAACCGGCCAGAAATATCCATTAGCGGATTATGCGCTGACGCCTGACATGGCCATTGTTGACGCCAACCTGGTAATGGATATGCCACGTTCACTCTGCGCCTTCGGTGGTCTGGATGCGGTAACGCACTCGCTAGAAGCCTACGTTTCCGTATTAGCGAACGAGTATTCTGACGGCCAGGCTTTGCAAGCACTAAAACTGCTGAAAGAGAATTTGCCTGCCAGCTATCGCGATGGCGCGAAAAATCCAGTTGCTCGCGAACGTGTTCACAATGCGGCGACTATCGCGGGGATTGCGTTTGCTAACGCCTTCCTGGGTGTATGTCACTCAATGGCGCATAAATTGGGTTCTGAGTTCCACATTCCTCACGGTCTGGCAAACGCCCTGCTGATTTCAAACGTCATTCGCTACAACGCCAATGACAACCCGACCAAGCAGACGGCTTTCAGCCAGTACGATCGTCCACAAGCACGTCGTCGTTATGCTGAGATCGCCGACCATCTGGGACTTTCCGCTGCTGGCGACCGTACCGCTCAGAAAATTGAAAAACTGCTCGCCTGGCTTGAAGAGATGAAAACGCAGTTGGGCATCCCAACCTCTATCCGCGAAGCGGGTGTGCAAGAGGCAGACTTCCTTGCGAAAGTTGACAAGCTGGCTGAGGATGCATTCGATGACCAATGTACCGGTGCGAACCCACGCTATCCGCTGATTGCTGAGTTAAAACAAATCATGCTGGATACCTTTTACGGCCGTGAATTCTCTGAGTCACTGAATGAGAAAGCTGAAGAAGTTAAAGCCGAAGTAAAAGTTGATAAGAAAATGAAGAAAGCGTAAAGCGCTTTAAACAAAAAACCCGCTACGGCGGGTTTTTTTATGGCTTGCTGATGAGTTAGGCCTGGGGCGATTGTGAGCCATATATCGCCTGAAGGGAACCTTCATCAATCGCCTGCTTATAATGTTTACGGCAGACCGATATATAGCGCTCATTGCCACCAATCACTACCTGCTCGCCTTCGCTAAAAGGCTTACCCTTTGCATCGAGACGAAGGACCATGCTGGCTTTTCTGCCACAATGGCAGATAGTTTTAAGCTCAACCAGCTTATCCGCCCATGCCAGTAAATATTGGCTACCCACAAACAGCTCTCCACGGAAATCCGTGCGCAGGCCATAGCAAAGCACTGGAATATCCAGATTGTCGACAACATCAGATAACGCTTTCACCTGTTCGCGCGTCAGGAACTGGCTTTCATCGACTAACACACAATGCACGGGTTGCTTCGCATGCTCTGCCGCTATTTCTTCATCGAGCCTTGTCTCATCGTTATATAAAAATGCAGGAGACGAAAGACCGATGCGTGAACTGACTTTACCTGCACCAAAGCGGTTATCAATCTCGGCGGTATAAACCAGCGATCGCATCCCGCGCTCGTGGTAATTATAAGAAGATTGCAGCAAAGCCGTTGATTTACCCGCATTCATCGCAGAGTAATAAAAATAAAGTTGAGCCATTAGAAAATCTCATCGTAGCCTATATCTGTTGCGCCGCAGTTTACCATAAAGCTGTATAACTGTAGCGATGCATTATTTTTATCATTTGCTCAAATTAACATCACCATCAAGATGGATATCATAGCGCCTAATAAAGAGAGCACGTTTTGACAAAGTAGCGATTAAGCCGATATTTTATTCGTTTTAATTAAAGCCGAAGCGTCAGGGTTAGCGTGGGCTTAGCGTTCAGCCTACTAAGCCAGTTAAAAAAGATTGCCAGATAAGTAAATATATTCTGAATAGCGTTATAAAATCGCACTCCATTTTTATTTTTTACGTTTTGCTTTTAAATTCGGCTATTGCAGTTATTTTTTTGCACCACTATTATGAGTCGGCAGAACAACCTCCATTTATTATATTTTGAGATTAGGACAATGAGCGAAGCACTTAAAATTCTTAATAATATCCGTACATTGCGCGCACAGGCTCGGGAATGCTCTCTGGAAACATTGGAAGAGATGCTGGAAAAACTCGAAGTTGTGGTCAATGAGCGTCGTGAAGATGATACTCATGCACAAGCGGAAAATGCAGAGCGCACACGCAAGCTTGAACAGTATCGCGAAATGCTGATTGCCGATGGTATCGACCCAAATGAGCTATTGCAGGCATTATCTGAAACGAAAGTTCCGGGTAAAACCAAGCGCGCTGCACGCCCCGCTAAATATTCTTATGTTGATGAAAACGGTGAAAACCGTACCTGGACTGGCCAGGGCCGCACGCCTGCTGTGATTAAAAAAGCAATTGAAGAACAAGGTAAACAACTGGACGATTTCCTACTGTAATCATTCCAGCGCTCAGAATTGTAATTAGTTCACTACTAATTCACTTTGACCAGGCAAGAAAAAGGAAGCCAATGGCTTCCTTTTTTAATGCTTAATTATTGTTGATAGAAGCGGCGATACCAATCAACAAAATGCTGTACACCCTGCTCAACGCTAGTTTGAGGACGGAAATTGATCGCCTGATACAGAGGTTGTGTATCAGCGCTGGTACCCAGCACGTCGCCGGGTTGCATCGGCAGCATATTTTTCTTCGCTTCAATGCCCAATGCCTTTTCCAGCGACTCAATATAGGTCATTAAGCTGGTCGGCTGGCTATTGCCGATGTTGTAAACGCGATAAGGTGCCGAACTGCTTGCAGGCGAACCAGCTTCAACTGTCCAGCTATCATCCGGTTGAGGAATTACATCCTGCAAACGCACGATCGCTTCTGCGATGTCATCTATGTAAGTGAAGTCACGCGTCATTTGTCCGTTGTTATAAACGTCAATTTGCTCTCCCGCTAACATCGCGCGAGTAAACTTGAACAACGCCATATCCGGACGGCCCCACGGACCATAAACGGTGAAAAAGCGTAATCCCGTAGTAGGCAGCTGATAAAGATGTGAATAGGTATGCGACATCAATTCGTTAGCTTTTTTAGTGGCCGCATAGAGTGAAACGGGATGATCAACGGAATCTTCCGTTGAAAAAGGCATTTTGCGATTCAGTCCATAAACTGAACTGGATGAGGCATACAGAAGGTGGCCGATTTTATGATGCCGGCAGCCTTCAAGAATATTGAGATGACCGATTAAATTTGCTTCGGCATAAGCATGGGGATTTTCGATCGAATAACGCACGCCGGCTTGCGCGCCCAAATGTATAACACGTTCAAAAGCATGTTCAGCGAATAAAGAAGAAATGGCCTGGCGATCCGCCAGGTCCATTTTTAAGAAAATGAAATCAGGATATTGCGTGTTCTGGTCTAAACGGGCCTGCTTAAGGCTGACATCATAATAGTCATTCAGGTTATCGATACCGACAACCTGGTGACCAGCCGCCAGCAAGCGTTGACTGACGTGAAATCCAATAAAACCTGCCGCGCCGGTAACCAGAAACTTCATACATCCCTCATTATTCTACGATTTTAATTGATGCTCCGCGGCCAATTGCATAGTACGTGAAACCGCGCTTGCTGATACGCTCCGGATCATACAGGTTACGACCATCAAAAATCACGGGTTCTTTTAACGCATTTTTGATGACGTCGAAGTCTGGCGCACGGAAGTTTTGCCATTCAGTACAGATAACTAAGCCATCCGCACCCTGCAGCGCTGCTTCTTTAGTGCCCATCAACTTCAGATCGTTACGATGGCCATAAATGCGTTGCGCTTCATCCATCGCTTCTGGGTCGAAGGCCTGGACCGTTGCACCGGCTTCCCATAGTGTCTCCATCAGCACACGGCTGGAGGCTTCACGCATGTCGTCAGTATTCGGCTTGAACGCCAGTCCCCACAAAGCAAAGGTTTTGCCGCGCAGATCGTCACCAAAGTGACGCTTAATAAAGGTTGGCAGCTTATTCTTCTGCGAATCGTTAACGTCTTCTACCGCCTGCAGCAGACGCGGAGTGTAGCCGATTGACTCAGCAGTACGAATCAGCGCCTGCACGTCTTTCGGGAAACAAGAACCGCCATAGCCGCAGCCTGGATAGATGAAATGATAACCGATACGTGAATCTGAGCCGATACCCTGGCGAACCTTCTCAACGTCGGCTCCCAAACGTTCTGCCAGATTCGAGATCTCGTTCATGAAGCTGATTTTGGTTGCCAGCATGCAGTTAGCCGCATATTTGGTCAGCTCTGCGCTGCGGATATCCATCAAAATCATACGATCATGATTACGGTTGAACGGCTCATATAGCTCGCGTAACAGCTCAACCACTTCATCATTATCGGTACCGACAACGATACGCTCAGGACGCATGCAGTCATTAACTGCTGCACCTTCCTTGAGGAATTCCGGGTTTGAAACTACGTCAAAGGCGATGTTTACATCACGCTTTTGCAAAGTTTCAGTCATCACCGCACGAACGCGATCCGCTGTACCTACAGGTACAGTTGATTTATCGATAACAACTTTGTGATCGTTCATGTGCTGCGCGATGGTGCGCGCAACAGCTGTCACATATTTCAGATCGGCAGAACCGTCTTCATCCGGTGGCGTCCCCACGGCGATAAACTGCATCACGCCATGATTAACGCCCTCTTCCGCATTCGTGCTGAACTTCAGGCGACCCGACTCATAATTAGACATAACGAGTGGCGTCAGGCCCGGTTCAAAGATCGGAATATTGCCTTTCTTTAAGTTCTCGACTTTCTTTTCGTCGACATCAATACAGAGAACGTCATGTCCGACTTCGGCCAACACCGCAGCCTGAACCAGACCGACATAGCCGATACCAAATACAGTGACTTTCATTGAATTATCCTGTGTTTATTGAGTTACTTTTTGTTGCCTACCGCGCCTTCGAGCCACTGAGTGAAATCTTTACCCAGGACTGGATGGCGAACGCCGTACTCAACAAACGCTTGCATGTAACCCAGTTTGTTACCGCAGTCATGGCTAACACCGTTCAGGTGATACGCTTCAACGGTCTCTTTTTCCATCAGCATTGCAATGGAGTCAGTCAGCTGAACTTCGCCACCTGCACCTGGAGGCGTTTTCGCCAGCAGTGGCCAGATTTCAGCAGACAGCACGTAACGACCTACAACAGCAAGGTTTGATGGGGCTTCAGAAGCTTTAGGCTTCTCAACCACGCCAACCATTGGCGCGCTCTGACCTGCAGAGAGATCAGCACCCTGGCAGTCAACCACACCGTAAGCGGTTACATCCGCAACTGGCTCAACCATGATCTGGCTGCGTCCGCTCTCTTCGTAGCGCGCCAGCATCTCTGCCAGATTGTCTTTGGTTGGGTCAGATTCGTATTCATCGATGATGACGTCTGGCAGGATTACGGCGAATGGCTCATCGCCAATCAGCGGATGTGCACACATTACTGCGTGGCCCAGGCCTTTGGCGATACCCTGACGAACCTGCATGATGGTGACGTGTGGAGGGCAAATTGACTGGATTTCATCCAGCAGCTGACGCTTAACACGTTTTTCCAGCATAGATTCCAGCTCAAAACTGGTATCAAAGTGGTTTTCGATGGCGTTTTTAGAAGAGTGTGTAACCAGCACAATCTCGTTAATGCCTGCTGCAATGCACTCATTCACGACATACTGGATCAACGGCTTATCGACCAGCGGTAACATCTCTTTTGGAATAGCTTTGGTCGCAGGCAGCATACGCGTGCCGAGGCCTGCAACTGGGATTACCGCTTTTTTAACTTTAGTCTTATAGGCAGACATCAAAAATACCTCTCTTAATAGGCCGTTCAAGTTAATACTTGATATGTCGGTTTAAAAACGAAATGAGTATATCAGTTACTATCAGGTGGATTTATCCTGGAAGAAGTTAATCCACGGAATTTAGGACTATTACCCAAGTGTAAAGCTTGCCCCTGGTCCTGTCTTTAACCCGCAGAAAATTTAAATCCGACGGGTTATTCTTCGGCTGATAGCATCAAACGTAGTCTGCCTCCGGCGCCCCAAATATGGCATTGCCAGGCGTCGGCACGTTGGCTAATTTGATTGAGATGGGTGCTGCCCATAGTACCAAGTGGCACCCCATTACTGAGTTGGATTTGATGAGTATTGATATGCAATGTGGCATTCAGTCCCGCTGAAACCAGGATCAGATTTTTTAACTGGCGATGGTAATAGCCCACCAGCAACGGGAACTGTCCGCTGAGATTGGCTTGCCGTAACAGCATGTTGACCTGCCGTAGTAACCCATTTAATTCAGGCAATCGCTGCTTCTGGCCGGAGAGTTGCTCCTGCAGCAAGCCATTGAACAGGGCACGCAGCAACAGCGCGGCTAACACGCCATTATCGCCAGCGCGTGTCACATCAAGGCAATAGAATGCCAAATCGTTATCTGACAGCGCCGCGATATCCAGCACTAAACCCGGCTGTTCCGCCATGGTAAGCTGGCGGTAATTGATTCGGCAATTGGCGATAGTTTGCTGCACCGGCGGCTGGAGCTGTTTGAGTAATTTAGAGGCCGCCAACGGATCGCTAACCAGCGCATCCCAATCCTGAAAGAGCTGCTCATCCTCCTCCACTTTGGAGGTAAACATTGAAGGATAGAGACACTCGAACACCGCTTCACGGAAACGTTCAAGATTTTTGAGCGGTTTGAGCAGCACATCCTGCACCCCCAAACGCAACACATGGGCGATATCCGCCATATTTTGTGTGGCGGAGATAATCAAAATGGGCACATTGTTGCCGCGCGTACGGAGACGCTCAACGAATGGGATACCGCCCATACGCGGCATTTCAAGATCGCAAATAACCAGATCGACTGACTGCGCCGATAATAACGTTAAGCCATCAACGCCATCACCTGCCTCAAGCGTACTGGCGCCTAAGCTGGTTAATAAGTTGTCTATCATTGAACGGAAAACGACCTCATCTTCGACAATGAGTATCTTTTTGCCGATTAGCGGTTTTTCCATTCTCTCCCCCTGCGTACCAGATAATTCAATAGTGGTTCATAAAATGCAGTTGCGCCTTTCAGAATTGGCTGAAGTAGCAACCCCTGTGAATGAACAACCTGACTATCTGCCACGGACCAGCGGTAATAGTTCATCCATTTTTTTCTCAACGGCGGCCTTGCCAGCCGCAATGGCTTCTTCTGCACGATGAAAGTCCAGTGTGGAAATTTGTGGACAAAACGGCTGAATCAGCACATCCGGCGGATCGCCCGCCATGCGGTTACGTTTCAGGCGATTTTCCAGAACCTGGATGGATGTCGACATAATCTCCATCGCACCCGGCGTTTGATTAGCACGGCGTTGCGTCAGGCCAATCAAGCGTTGACGCAGTTTTTTTCCCCAGCTCAGCGCTTCAACTGCCGCCGCCTCTTCACCGCTTTGCGGCGTAACTGACAATAAATCTTGCTGCATCAGGTGCGCGTCATGCTGTAAATCCACGGCGATAACGATGTCAGCACCTAATGCACGGGTTAATGAGATCGGTACTGGATTTACCACCGCACCATCAACCAACCAATACCCATTGTAAGCAATGGGTGGTAATAAGCCTGGCATACTACAGGACGCACGCACAGCTTGATGCAAATCGCCCTCGGTCAACCACACTTCACGTCCAGTACTCAGATTGGTTGCTACCACGCCAAACGGCTTGGCGCACTCATCGATCAGATCGTTAGGAATCAGCTGACGGATGTGACTAAACACTCGATCGCCACGCAATAAACCGCCGCGTTGCCAGGAGAGATCCATCAGTCGGATGACGTCCCAATAGCGGAATGCGCTCACCCATTTTTCCATCACGCCCAGCCGTCCATTCACGTAAGCCGAACCGACCAACGCGCCAACAGAACATCCCGCCACCACATCGATTTCAATGCCCGCACGTTCTAGCGCATTGATCACGCCGATGTGCGACCAACCTTTGGCAGCACCTGAACCTAGTGCCAGCCCGATCCTGACTTTTCTCATCTCACCTCATGATTGGCATGGTACGTAGCATCACGCCTGACAGTCGGCTACCATAGCGCACGCTTTAGTTTACTTTAATCACTTCCAGGAGATGACGTGTCTGAAAAGTGCCCTTGCTGCAGCGGAAAGGAGTATAGCCTATGTTGCCAACCCTTTCTGAATGGCCAAGCGAACCCGTCCAGCGCGGAGCAATTGATGCGCTCACGCTATACCGCCTACGTCGAAAAAGATGCCGCGTGGCTGGCGCAAACCTGGCACTCCAGTAAACGCGTGGCTGACCTTGAGACGCTATTATCCGAAAGTTTTGCCGGTACTGAATGGCTGGGCTTGAATGTAACTCGTTGTAATCATGGAAGCCATGAGAATGAAGCCTTCGTGACGTTTTTTGCGCGTTACCTCGAAAAAGGACGCACTTCAGCAATCTATGAATGTTCGCGCTTTCTTCGCGAGGATCAACGCTGGTACTATGTCGAAGGAACAACGCCTGAGTTGGGACGTAATGATCGCTGTCCTTGTGGCGCCGATAAAAAATACAAAAAATGTTGTGGTTAATCTGGACAGATACACAACGGCTTTACCATTCATCGCTTTGACAGGACTCTGATCGAGATGCAAGCGCAAACCATCCAACGAAAAGTTTTACGAACCATTTGCCCTGATGCGAAAGGTTTGATCGCCAAGATCACCAACATTTGTTACAAGCACGAACTCAACATTGTGCAGAATAATGAGTTTGTCGATCACCGTACCGGCCGCTTTTTCATGCGCACCGAGCTGGAAGGCATTTTCAACGACAACACTTTGCTGGCCGATCTCGATAGCGCACTCCCAGTCGGTTCTGTGCGTGAACTGCAAAGTGCCGGTCGTCGTCGTGTGGTGATTCTGGTGACCAAAGAGGCGCATTGCCTTGGCGATCTGCTGATGAAAAGCGCATTTGGCGGTCTGGATATGGAAATTGCTGCAGTCATCGGTAACCACGAAACGCTGCGCTCATTGGTGGAACGTTTCGATATTCCGTTTGTGTTGGTGAGCCACGAAGGCCACACGCGTGAAGAGCACGACAACCGCATGGCGGATGAAATTGACCGTTATCAGCCTGATTACGTGGTGTTGGCGAAATACATGCGCGTGTTGACCCCCGCCTTCGTGCAACGTTATCCAAATCAGATCATCAATATTCACCACTCCTTCTTGCCAGCATTCATTGGCGCGCGTCCTTATCATCAGGCTTATGAGCGTGGCGTGAAAATCATCGGCGCCACTGCGCACTACGTGAACGATAACCTCGATGAAGGCCCAATCATCATGCAGGACGTGATTAACGTCGATCACAGCTACACCGCAGAAGAGATGATGCGTGCAGGACGCGACGTTGAGAAGAATGTATTGAGCCGCGCGCTGTATAAAGTGTTAGGCCAGCGCGTGTTCGTTTACGGCAATCGCACGATCATTCTTTAACCACTTCGGCGCTGAACTGCACAACTCTTCAGCGCCACGCGTAAAAAGTGGGCAAACAGTTTTTATTTTCAGTGACGGCGCTTTACAGGCTGAGTGCATTTGTTATGATGCGCCCCGCTTTAAGACGCAATGATTCAGGCCAGTGGTGGGATTCCCGAGCGGCCAAAGGGAGCAGACTGTAAATCTGCCGTCACAGACTTCGAAGGTTCGAATCCTTCTCCCACCACCATCTGAATCGTCTCTGCTTAAAGCCACAATACGTAATATCCCCGGTGGGATTCCCGAGCGGCCAAAGGGAGCAGACTGTAAATCTGCCGTCACAGACTTCGAAGGTTCGAATCCTTCTCCCACCACCATCAATACCATTCTCCTCTTTTTCCCACTTGTTTTAATCGTTGTAACCTCCTGATTCACACCATGACTTTTGCCCAAAAAATCGTTACCATCGCGCCATACTTTTGCGGATAAAAATGGCAGCGAAATGAAATTTGTCTCTTTCAACATCAACGGCTTGCGTGCGCGTCCTCATCAATTAGCCGCGCTTGTTGAACAGCATCAACCTGATGTCATCGGCTTGCAGGAAACCAAAGTGCATGACGATATGTTCCCGCTTGAGGACGTCAGCAAACTGGGTTATCACGTGTTTTATCACGGGCAAAAAGGTCATTACGGCGTCGCGCTGCTGACCAAAGCTGAGCCAGTCAGTGTCTCACGCGGTTTTCCCGGCGATGATGAAGATGCTCAGCGCCGTATAATCATGGCGGAAATCCCGAGTCCAATTGGCGATATCACGGTTATCAACGGTTATTTCCCGCAGGGTGAAAGCCGCGACCATCCCACAAAGTTTCCAGCGAAAGAGAAGTTTTATCGCGATCTGCAAAGCTATCTTGAGCAGCAGTTGGCCGTCGATAAACCGGTGTTGATCATGGGTGACATGAACATCAGTAGTACTGATTTTGACATCGGCATTGGTGAAGATAACCGTAAACGCTGGCTGCGCACCGGCAAGTGCTCGTTCCTGCCTGAAGAGCGTGAGTGGATGGATCGCTTGCTGCAATGGGGTTTGGTTGACACCTGGCGCGATAAGTTCCCGGAAACCAACGATCGTTTCTCATGGTTTGATTACCGCTCGAAAGGCTTTGACGACAATCGTGGTCTGCGCATCGATCTGCTGCTGGCGAGCCAACCTCTGGCCTCGCGCTGTATTGAGAGTGGCATCGATTACGATATCCGCAGCATGGAAAAACCGTCGGATCACGCCCCGGTTTGGTCAACGTTTAAGCTGTAATGAAGCAGCGTGGCGTCATACGCCACGCGCTTTTATTTGATGATTTTCCAGATAAGCGGATTGGTGCCTAATACCTTCTCATCCCTGCCGCACTGCAATAACACGCCTTCTGCTTTAACCACCGCACCTTCAGAATAACTGCGATTCTCATAGGTACAGCACTGCATGCAGTTGCTCTGACGATTATTTTGCCCTTGCGTCCAGACTTCGGGTGGCAGATCCACCACCACATCGGTATTACCCGTACGATTATTTTCCGGCTGGCGGTTGGCCAGCGCCGAGGTGCTGCATAACAATAATCCGCCCAGCAACATCATTGCATAACGCATCACTCTGTCTCCTTGGTTTTGCGACGAGCCGTTTTTTGTTTGGCTCTCTTTTTGGCCCCAGGCGCAGTCAATCCGCGAAAGGCCTGTAACGACGGTCGCTGGCGTGCTTCACCAATCAGCCCAATCAAGGTGCTGACCAGCGGCTGCATAAACTCATCATAGCGACAAGATTTCTCACTGATGCGGGTCAGCGTCGATTCCCATTGCGCCGTCATATCCGGCCGGGCGGCCATTTCTGGCAGCGCATGGATCAACGCCCTACCCGCATCCGTCGAATGAATATAGCGGCCTTTTTTCACCAGAAAAGTGCGGCGGAACAGCAATTCAATAATGCCCGCACGCGTCGCTTCCGTACCTAAACCATCGGTTGCACGCAGCACTTTCTTTAATTCTTTATCCTGCACAAAGCGGGCGATGCCCGTCATCGCAGATAACAGTGTCGCATCGGTAAACGGACGCGGCGGCTGCGTCTGCTTCGCCAGCACTTCGCCGCGCTCGCATAGCAGCTCATCGCCTTTGGCGACCACCGGCAGCGGCGTGCCATCGTTCTCCTCGTCACGCTCTTTGCTGCCGAGCAGTGCACGCCAGCCGGCTTCGGCCAGAAAGCGCGCTTTGGCGATAAATTTACCGCCGCCGATATCGAGGTCAATCACGCATTTGCGGAACACCGCATCCGGGCAAAACTGCATCAGATATTGGCGCGCAATTAGGCCGTAAATATTGGCTTCATTCTCAGTCAGATTGACCTTACTGGCACGCGCGGTAGGAATGATGGCGTGGTGCGCATCAACCTTTTTATCATCCCAACAGCGGTTTTTCTGATCGGGATTGAAATCTGCTGGCGGCGTCAGATTAGGCTGATGCGCCTGAATGGCATTCAACACCGCATGGCGTCCGGCAAAATGTTCATCGGGCAGATAGCGGCTGTCGGAACGCGGATAGGTGATCAACTTGTGGGTTTCGTACAGCCGCTGACAGCAATCGAGTACGTTCTGCGCGCTGAGGCCAAAGCGTTTGCCGGCTTCTATCTGCAGGCCAGAAAGCGAGAATGGCAGCGGCGCGGTATCCGACTCACGTTTGTCGTTATAGCCGGTGACCAGCGCGGGCTTACCGTTGATGCGGTCAAGCACGTGATCCGCCAGCGGACGATGCAGCAATCGCCCCTCTTCATCCTGCCACGGCTCGCAAGCATCGCTTGGTACCCATGTCGCGACAAAACGCTCCTCTTTTGGCGTGACGATGTGCGCTTTAACTTCGAAATAGTCCTTCGGGATAAAGTTTTCGATCTCTTCATCACGACGCACCACCAGACCCAACACCGGCGTCTGCACGCGGCCAACCGACAGCACGCCATCGTACCCAGCGTTGCGCCCCAGCAAGGTAAAAGCGCGCGTCATATTGATGCCATACAGCCAATCAGCGCGCGCACGCGCTAACGCGGATACGCACAGAGGTATGAATTCACGGTTCTCACGCAAACGCCCAACCGCGCGCTCAACTGCCGAGGGATTGAGATCGTTAATCAAACAACGCTGCACCGTTTTGCGTTTCTCTGGCGCGAGCTGCAGGTAATCCAGCACCTCATCCACCAGCAGTTGACCTTCACGATCGGGGTCACCCGCATGCACCACCGCGCTGGCTTGTTGCAGCAGGCCTTCAATCACTTTTAACTGCTTCGCCACGGAGGGACGCGGCTGCAAGCGCCATTTTTCCGGAATAATTGGTAAATCAGCCAGACTCCAGCGCGCATAGCGGCTGTCGTAACTGTCGGGCTGCGCCTGCTCGAGCAGGTGCCCAACACACCAGGTCACAACCTGGTCATTTCCGCAGGCAATATAGCCGTCTCCGCGTCGATGCGGTTTCGGCAACACGTCGGCAATCGCACGCGCTAAGCTGGGTTTTTCGGCAATAAACAAACGCATGGATGGCGTCGTTCCTTAACGTCAGGTAACTACGGTAATCAGTGGACGATCGGCTTCGGCGGCAAACAGTTCGCCAATCGACGTTGCTTGTACGCCAGCTGCAGAGGCACAGCGCTGGAACGCATCAATAGCGCTGGGTTGAACCGCCACCAGCAAGCCACCGGAGGTTTGTGGATCGCACAGCAGCGCGCGGGTGGCGTCATCAAGCGGGGAAACCTGTTCACCATAACTGGCAAAGTTGCGGCGGGTACCGCCAGGCACCGCTCCCGCAGCGATATAGTCATCGACGCCCGCCAGGCGCGGTACCTGCGACGCAATCACTTCGGCACGTAATCCGGAACCGTGGCAGACTTCACTCAAATGGCCGAGTAAGCCAAAACCGGTAACATCGGTCATCGCGCTGACGCCCGCCAGTTTGGCGAATTCTGCTCCGGCATTATTCAGCTGGCACATCACATCGGCGGCCAGCGACTGGTGTTCAGGTCGCAGCAGGCCTTTTTTCTCGGCAGTGGTGAGAATGCCAATGCCTAATGGTTTGGTGAGGAAGAGCTGACAGCCAGCCTGTGCCGCGCTGTTCTTTTTCACTCGCGCTACATCGACGATACCGGTCACGGCCAGACCAAAGATCGGCTCTGGCGCATCAATCGAGTGCCCGCCCGCCAGGGCGATTCCTGCCGCCTGACAAGCAGCACGCCCGCCTTCGACCACTTGCTGCGCCACTTCCGGACTCAGAACATTCACCGGCCAGCCTAAAATAGCGATCGCCATGATCGGTTTCCCGCCCATGGCATAAATATCGCTGATGGCGTTAGTGGCGGCGATACGACCAAAAGTGAAAGGATCGTCGACGATCGGCATGAAGAAATCGGTGGTGCTTACCACCGCAGTACCGTTTCCGAGGTCGTACACTGCGGCGTCATCACGCGTTTCGTTGCCCACCAGCAGTTGCGGATCGTGAAACGGGCTAAGCTCACTGCGCAGAATGGTTTCTAAAACCTGCGGTGAAATTTTGCACCCGCAACCCGCACCGTGGCTGTATTGGGTTAAACGAAGAGGTTCACTCATGGCGACTTCCTTATGCGATGAACAGAAGGCGCTATGTTAGCCTGGCTGTCAGTTGGGAGTAAGTGTTGCACGACCTAACCTCGATCTTTCGCACAGGCTTTGTGCAATCTCTGCAACGGCGCCTAACCTGCCGTAAAAGGCGGCCGTTGTCTGTCAGAAATAACTGACAAACTGCGCGGTGTCCGGTGCCACCACGGTGGTGTTGGCCTTCAACTGCGGCGTGCCGAGATAGAGGAAACCGACAATCGCATCCTGTTCGCGGCAGCCAAAGGCTTCGCGCACGGACGGATGATCGGTCCACGGACCGCTGCGCCAGATGCCGTTGAAACCTTGCGCCACGGCTGCCATTTGCATCGCCATCACCGCACAGCTTGCAGACGCCAGCTGTTCCCAATGCGGCACTTTGGCGTGCTCTTCACAATGCGCCACCACGGTGATGATCATCGGCGCGCGAAAAGGCGCGGAAGCGGCTTTGTCGATCGCCTTCTGCTCAAGGTTGCTGTCGCGCGCAGCTTGTTCCAGCAAGTTAGCAAAACGCTCGCGCCCTTCATTTTCGACAATAATGAAACGCCAGGGCTGTAATGTGCCGTGATCGGGTGCGCGCATCGCGGCGTGTAGAATATTTTGCAACGCTTCCCCCGCCGGAGCCGGTTCTGCCAGACGTGACGCCGAGCGGCGATTAACTAATAAATCCAGTGCATCCATTATTCTTCTCCCGTGAATAAAAAGCGTGGGCTAATCCTGGCACAGCGCGATCTTTTGTAACAGTCTGGCGCGATTTCCTGCTGACTTTTCGCACGCCGCTCTTTAGGATGAACCCGACATCGGGGCAGACCGCGTGCTGGCTGCCCTGCTACGTGAATATGGAGAGTTTATGCGCACTTTGTGGCGAATTATTTCCGGCCTGTTCCGCTGGACCTGGCGGGTACTGAATTTTATTCGGGAATTTATTCTTAATTTATTTCTTATTGTATTGATCCTGGCGGGCGTCGGGATTTGGCTGCAGGTTTCCAGTTCCAATAGCAGTGAACCTGTGCAGCAAGGCGCGCTGAAAATCGATCTGAGCGGTGTGCTGGTCGACAAACCTTCCGTCAGCAACCGTTTGAGTCGTATCAGCCGCCAACTGTTAGGCGCCAACAGCGATCGCCTGCAGGAGAATTCCCTGTTTGACGTCGTTGACGCGATCCGACAAGCCAAAACCGATAAAAACATCACTGGCATCGTGCTGGAACTGCGTGACTTTGCTGGTGGCGATCAACCTTCGCTGCAATATGTGGGTAAAGCGCTGCGCGAATTCCGTGACGCCGGCAAACCTATTTACGCGGTCGGCGACAGCTATAGCCAGGCGCAATACTACATTGCCAGCTATGCCAACAAGGTCTATCTCTCACCGCAGGGCACGGTTGATCTGCACGGCTTCGCCACCAATGGTCTGTACTACAAGTCTTTACTGGATAAGTTGAAAGTGAACTCGCATGTGTTCCGCGTAGGCACTTACAAATCTGCGGTTGAGCCATTCCTGCGTGACGATATGTCACCGGAAGCGCGCGACGCCGACGGACGCTGGATTGGCCAGTTGTGGCAGAATTACCTGAATACCGTGGCGGCCAATCGTCAGATCACCCCAGAACAGCTGTTCCCTGGCGCAGCCGGCATCATTAGCGGTCTGCAAGCGGTACAAGGCGATACGGCGAAATATGCACTGAACAATAAATTAGTGGATGTGCTGGATACGCGTGCGGCCGCCGATCAGGAACTGGTGAAAACCTTTGGCTGGGACAAGGCAAATAACGATTACCGCAGCGTCAGTATCTACGATTACACCGTTAAACAGCCGCCGCAGAGTCAGGATGGCAATATTGCGGTAATCCTCGCCAGCGGTGCGATTATGGACGGTGAAGAGAGCGCCGGAAACGTCGGCGGTGATACCACGGCCTCGCAGATTCGCGATGCGCGTCTGGATCCGAAAATTAAAGCCATTGTGTTACGTGTCAACAGCCCAGGCGGCAGCGTCACTGCGTCGGAAGCGATTCGTGAAGAACTGGCGGCAGCTCACGATGCGGGTAAACCGGTGGTGGTTTCGATGGGCGGCATGGCAGCATCCGGTGGCTACTGGATTTCAACGCCTGCTGATTACATTGTGGCGGCCCCCAGCACGCTGACCGGTTCCATCGGTATCTTTGGCGTGATTAACACCGTTGAAAACAGCCTGAGTTCGGTAGGTGTGCATACCGATGGCGTGGCTACATCGCCGCTGGCGGACGTCGCCACCACCAAAGCGCTGCCAACCGAAGTGCAGCAGCTGATGCAGCTGACCATTGAGAACGGCTATCGTAACTTCGTGGGCCTGGTGGCGACCTCGCGTCACAAAACGCCTGACGAAATCAATGCGATTGCGCAAGGTCACGTCTGGACCGGTAGCGATGCGAAAGCCAATGGTCTGGTCGATGCATTGGGTGACTTTGACGATGCCGTAGCAAAAGCCGCTGAGTTGGCGAAAGTCGCCAAGCCGGAGTTGAGCTGGTATCAGGATGATCCGGGCATGATCGATCTGCTGCTGAATCAGATGAACGCGTCGGTTCAGGCGGTGTTGCCGGCTGCGCTGAAAGTCTGGCTGCCTGCGCCAATGCTGGACGTGATGAGCGCAATGAAGCAGCAACCTGGCTTACTGAATAACCTTAACGATCCGCAAAATCGCTACGCTTTCTGCCTGAACTGCGGCAACGTACGCTAATCTTTACAGCCCGGCCGCTGGTCGGGCTGCTTTTCGTTTGCAATCCCCTTATACTGCGCGTTTTACGGCAAGTCTGAGTTCATTCATGCAAAAGAAAAATATCTACGTAGCCTACACCGGCGGCACCATCGGGATGCAGCGCTCTGCGCAGGGCTACATTCCGGTATCGGGTCATCTGCAGCAGCAGCTGGCAAACATGCCCGAATTCCATCGGCCTGAAATGCCGGGTTTCACTATCCATGAATATCAGCCGCTGATGGATTCCTCGGACATGACGCCGCAGGATTGGCAATCGATTGCGAACGATATTAAGCAAAACTACGATCGCTACGATGGCTTTGTGATTTTGCATGGTACCGACACCATGGCCTTCACCGCTTCGGCGCTCTCCTTTATGCTGGAGAACCTCGCTAAGCCGGTGATTGTTACCGGCTCGCAGATTCCCCTGGCAGAATTGCGTTCTGATGGTCAGCAAAACCTGCTGAACTCGCTGTACGTAGCGGCCAATTATCCGATCAATGAAGTTGCCCTGTTTTTCAACAACACGCTGTTCCGTGGCAACCGCACCACCAAGGCGCATGCGGACGGCTTTAATGCCTTCGCGTCGCCAAACCTGGCGCCATTGCTGGAAGCGGGCATTCATATCCGCCGGTTAAATACGCCGCCCGCACCGCAAGGTCACGGCGAGCTAATTGTGCATCCGATTACGCCGCAGCCGATTGGCGTGGTGACAATCTATCCGGGTATCTCTGCCGACGTGGTGGGTAACTTCCTGCGCCAGCCGGTGAAAGCGTTGATCCTGCGTTCCTACGGTGTGGGCAACGCGCCGCAAAACGCCGAGTTTCTGTCGGAACTGCAACAGGCCAGCGATCGCGGCATTGTGGTGGTGAATCTGACGCAGTGTATGTCCGGCAAAGTGAATATGGGCGGCTATGCCACCGGCAACGCGCTGGAGCATGCGGGCGTAATCAGCGGTTTTGATCTCACGGTTGAGGCGACATTAACCAAACTGCATTTTTTATTAAGTCAGAACCTCACCAGCGCGGAAATTCGTGCCAAAATGCAGCAGAATTTACGCGGCGAACTGACTGAAGATTGATACGGAGCGAACGAATGAAGCGGGCATTGATAATTATCGATATTCAGAATGATTTTTGCCCCGGCGGCCCAATGGCGGTACGTGATGGTGACCAAACGGTTGCTGTTGCCAATCGATTTGCGCGTGAGTTTCACGATCGGGGCGAATGTGTGGTGGCATTGCAAGACTGGCATCCAGCCAATCACGGCAGCTTCGCCTCAATCTCCGGCGAGCCGGTTTACACGCTGGGCGAATTAAACGGTTTAGCGCAAATCTGGTGGCCGGATCATGGTATTGAGAACTCTGTCGGTGCGGATTTCCATCCTGATCTCGATCGTTCTCTGATTGATGCCGTGTTCCACAAAGGTGGCGATGTTGAGGTGGACAGCTACAGCGCCTTTTTCGATAACGGCCATCGCCGCAAAACAGAACTCGACAGCTGGCTGCGCGAGCGCGGCATCAGCGATTTAGTGATGCTGGGTATTGCGACCGATTACTGCGTCAAATACAGCGTACTGGATGCGCTGGAGTTGGGTTACAACGTGGAGGTGGTTAAAGAAGGCTGCCGCGGCGTGAACCTGAATCCGGATGACAGTGAAATTGCGTTCGAGCAGATGGCGGCGCAAGGTGCGGTATTAATCTGAAAATAAGGGGCTGGTGAGAACCAGCCCTTTGGCTTTTTAGTGCAGATTGATGCGTGTGACATCGGGCTCAATGCCGAACTCTTCTTTCAGCTGTTTCTTCGATTTCATCACCATATCGCCACCTTTGCTGATGGTCATATGTTGGGGATCGTCATTGTGGCGCGCCTGCCACAGCATCACCAATTGCAGGCAATTCTCTTTCTGCTCCGGCGTTAGCGCAACGCCATCCGGCCATTTGCCGATTTCAACCGCCGTGGAGAGTCGTTCGTAGACTTCCGGCGTCATCGCCTCCAGCATCGCTTCCAGTTCCTGTTTCATGCTTAGCCCTCTTGCTGATTGCCCTGCTCATCAGTGAAGTTTAGCGAAGCGGAGTTCACGCAATAGCGCTCGCCGCTTGGCTGTGGGCCATCCGGGAACACATGCCCCAAATGCGCATCACAGTTGCCACAACGAATCTCAACCCGATGCATGCCGTGTGAATCATCTTCCAGATAGCGGATAGCTTCGTCACTGAAAGGCTGATAGAAACTTGGCCAGCCACAGCCTGAATCATATTTGGTTTCGGAGAGAAACAGCGGCGAGTTACAAACTAAGCAGTGGTAAATCCCTTCCTGCTTATTGTGCAGCAAGGCGCCCGAGAAAGGGGGCTCCGTTCCACGATGCTGAGTGACATAGCGCTGCATTTCGGAAAGCTGCGCAATTTTTGCGTCGGGTGCGGTGTCTTTAGCCATTTTGAGTTCCGGAGTGTCATTCTGAAAAAATCGACTAGTATTCTAACAAACGTACAACATCTATCGGGTCTTTTTTCGTGCTAACGCATCCGACATCTCTTCCACAGCACGATTTTGTGATGGCGATCACCCTTTGCAAAAGTCATCCCTTTTCAGCCCGCATTCGGCGTAACATAGGCGCGCAATAAGGGTGCTGCGTAAGCGATTGCGCAACGAATTATTCCTGGTGTTGGAATTGACCTGTCGCAACAATTGACACGATTCCGCTTGACGCCTGGTAAGGTTTTTGTAATTTTACAGCCAACCTTTTATTCACTAACAAATAGCTGGTGGAATATATGACTATCAAAGTAGGTATTAACGGTTTTGGCCGTATCGGTCGCATCGTTTTCCGTGCTGCGCAGCAGCGTTCTGACATCGAAATCGTCGCGATCAACGATCTGCTTGACGCCGATTACATGGCATACATGCTGAAGTATGACTCTACTCACGGTCGTTTTGACGGCACTGTAGAAGTGAAAGATGGTGCACTGATTGTTAACGGTAAGAAAATCCGTGTTACCGCTGAGAAAGACCCGGCTAACCTGAAGTGGGACGAAGTGGGTGTTGACGTTGTTGCTGAAGCGACCGGTATCTTCCTGACCGACGAAACTGCACGTAAACACATCACCGCTGGCGCGAAGAAAGTGGTTCTGACGGGTCCTTCTAAAGACAGCACCCCAATGTTCGTACGTGGCGCTAACTTTGACAAATATGCTGGCCAGGACATCGTTTCTAACGCGTCTTGCACCACTAACTGCCTGGCTCCACTGGCTAAAGTTATCAACGACAACTTCGGTATCGTTGAAGGTCTGATGACCACCGTGCACGCAACTACCGCAACCCAGAAAACCGTTGATGGCCCGTCTCATAAAGACTGGCGTGGCGGCCGTGGCGCAGCGCAGAACATCATCCCATCGTCTACCGGTGCAGCTAAAGCAGTTGGCGTTGTTCTGCCAGAGCTGAACGGTAAACTGACCGGTATGGCGTTCCGCGTTCCTACTCCAAACGTGTCTGTGGTTGACCTGACTGTTCGCCTGGAAAAACCAGCGACCTACAAAGAAATTTGTGCAGTGATCAAAGCTGAGTCAGAAGGCAAAATGAAAGGCGTACTGGGCTACATCGAAGACGACGTGGTTTCTACCGATTTCAACGGCGAAACCCTGACTTCAGTGTTCGATGCTAAAGCAGGTATCGCTCTGAACGACAACTTCGTGAAACTGGTTTCCTGGTACGATAACGAAACTGGTTACTCACACAAGGTTCTGGATCTGATTGCACTGGTTGCTTCTAAGTAAGCTAATCGGCTAAACAGACAAGGGGTGACTTCGGTCGCCCCTTTTTTTCGACTGGATTAAGAGAAGGTCTGACCATGCAAGATACGCTTTATACCCTTCCGGTAGTGAATCAAATCACCCCTTATCTGTCACAGCGTCAGCAGGGTGATTTGCCGATCGTGGTGATCAGCCATCCCAAAGTACGTGCGGCGATTGCCCTGCAAGGCGCACATCTGCTCTCGTGGCAGCCGAGCGGCCAGCAACCGGTGATTTGGCTCAGTGAAAAAACCCCGTTTACGACGGGTAAAGCAATTCGTGGCGGCGTGCCTATTTGCTGGCCGTGGTTTGGTCCGGCAGGCGAACCGGCACACGGTTTTGTACGTAACATGCCATGGACGCTGACCGCCCATGACGAAAACGAAGATGCCGTATTGCTGACTTTCACACTGGAAAGCAACGCACAAACTAAAAAGCTGTGGCCACACGATTTCACCCTGCTCGCTCGTTTCCGCATTGCTGAGCATTGTGAAATTGAGCTGGAAGCCTACGGTGATTATGAAGCCACGGCAGCGCTGCATAGCTACTTCCAGATTGCGGATATCGCGCAGGTCGAAGTGAGCGGATTGGGTAAAAGCTTTATCGATAAGGTTAACGATAATGCGGTTGGCGTATCAGACGGCAAGCAGACCTACCCTAATCGCGTTGATCGTATTCACACGGCGGCGGATGACTGCAGCGTGATTCATGATAGAGCCGGCAAACGTCAGATCGAAGTCTATCACCACTATCAGAGTGACGTTGTCACGTGGAACCCAGGTCCGGAATTGTCCTGCAGCATGGGTGATATGCCAAATCAAGGCTACAAAACCATGGTGTGCGTGGAAACGGCACGCATTAGCAAGCCGTTAAAAAGCGCGGGCGAATCCCCTGCGCGTCTGGGCACCACGATTCGTATCGTCAACAAGTAATAAGATGCGGCGCAGTTGCGCCGCTAAACCACATCCAATGCGGTTTTAGTCAGCGGCGCAGGAAACGCCCGATCGATGATGCACAGCTCTTCAAGGGTCAGATTGACGCCAAGCGCCGCCGCATTTTGCTGCACATGTGCAACGCTGCTGGCTTTTGGAATGGCTAAAACGCCCTGCTGGCGTATCACCCAGGCCAGCATCACTTGCGCCACGCTAATGCCCTTCTGTTGTGCAATCTGTTGAAGATGCGGATCCTCAAATAACGCCTGTCGCAGTCGTCCAGCCTGAGCCAACGGGCAATAGGCCATAATCGGCATCTCGCGCTGCTGACATTGCGGCAGTAGATCGTACTCGATTCCGCGCGACGCTAAGTGGTACAGCACCTGATTAGTTAAACAGGCCTTGCCGCCGGGCTCATGCCACAGTTCCAGCATATCGTCGTGGTCAAAGTTAGAGACGCCCCAATGGCGAATTTTGCCCTGCTGCTGCAACAACTCCATCGCGCGGATGGTTTCTTCTAAGGGCACATTGCCCCGCCAGTGCAGCAGATAGAGATCGAGGTAATCGGTTTGCAAACGCTTAAGACTGCGATCGCAGGCCTCGATAGCGTCAACTTCACCGGCATTCCATGGATAGACCTTCGATACCAGCCAGGCTTGATCGCGTCGACCGCGTAGCGCTTCACCAACCACCTGTTCAGCGCCGCCGTCAGCATACATCTCAGCGGTGTCGATAACCTTGAGGCCAAGATCTAAGCCTGCCTGCAGTGCCGCCACTTCCTGGCTGTGCAATGATGGATTCTCGCCCATATACCAGGTTCCCTGGCCGATGGCGGGTAAAGCTAATTCACCGTGAAATTGAATGGTCTTCATTACTCCTCCTGTTGCGCTAAATTGGGGCTCGGGATTGGTGCAATGTAAGAAAAACGCCTCATTATGAGGCGATCATTTCATCATCAGAAGCTGTAACTGATGCCGGTCCAGAGTGTGTACTGCCCACTCTTGTTGACCATCGGGCTATCTTTGATTTCGCTGTCGAAGCGCGTGTAACGGCCTGACAAGCTGGCGTTCCAGCTTTCAGTGATTTGGTAGCTGGCATTCATCTCAACGTACGGTGACCAGCTGTCATCAGGATGATACTCAGCGATGCCGGTACGCGCACTTTCATGCGATGAAACACCGTAGTAATAACGGTTCTGATTGGCGCTGTTCCACAGCGCGCCAATGCCTGGCGTCAGGCTGAAAGCACCGAAATTAAAGCGATATAAATAGGTGAGATCCCACATCATGCCGTTGCTGTTATTGAGCACATCACCCAGCAATGTGGTTCGCACGATGCCCCAATCAGCGACATGACGATAGTTGGCGCCAGCCATCAGCGTCATACGACGCTTATCCAGCGCTTTCATATCACCCAAATCGTTGTCTTTCGGGTCGTACTCCTGCGGCGATCCCAGCACGGTCAGCGACAGCTGATTCTGCGGGTCTTTCCACAGGTAATAGCCGCCTTGCAGGCTGCGGAACCAGAAGTTTTCACCTTCATAATTAATCACCGGAATCGGCAGATAGCGGTCTTGTCCGCCCCGATAAGGTGACTGCGCGTAAATGACAGATGCGCCAAGAGATAAGGGTTCTGCATGAGTGCCGAACGCCGCAAAATAACAAGGAACAGCCAGAGCAAGCGCTTTAAGTTTGAATTGGTTCACAATTTAATCAGTCCATTAATATAACAATCACACGCAGAGTCTAACCAAATTTTTGCTATCGGTTAACGTTTAATGATGCTCTCTAACCAGCACCGGGAAATAATCTGAGTGGCTGCAACACTCTCGCTGCTTAGGTTGAATGCCTCAGTGCTTATGAGACTTTGTTATTGATATATCGCTGAATAAGGAGAAAAGTGGCTGCAGGTTTTCTGAATGCCTTCTACAGTTAAATGTAAGACGAGACTTTTTGTACGAGCAGAGTAACCATAAGAATTGTGTACCCCGATTAAAAAACGTCAGGTTGGCATAAGGGTTGCTGTACTCAATAAAGAATATCTTCCGGGAGCTGCTACAAACTTTTATTACGCTCCTTTACCTGTGCTAAAAACGAAAGGACGGGCATCGCTATGAATATATTCGATCACTATCGTCAGCGTTATGAAGCTGCCAAGGATGAAGAGTTCTCATTGCAGGAATTCCTCGCCATCTGTAAACAGGATCGCAGTGCCTACGCCAACGCTGCAGAGCGACTATTAATGGCCATCGGTGAGCCGGTGATGGTTGACACTGCGCAAGAGCCACGCCTTTCCCGCATCTTCTCCAACCGCGTCATGGGACGCTACCCTGCGTTCGAAGAGTTTTACGGTATGGAGGAAGCGATTGAGCAAATCGTCTCCTATTTGAAACACGCCGCGCAGGGTTTGGAGGAGAAGAAACAGATCCTTTACTTACTGGGCCCAGTGGGCGGCGGTAAATCCTCGCTGGCGGAGCGCCTGAAAGCGCTGATGCAGCGTGTGCCAATTTATGTGCTGAGCGCCGACGGCGAACGCAGCCCGGTAAACGATCATCCACTCTGCCTGTTTAACCCACAGGAAGATGCCAATATTCTGGAAAAAGAGTATGGCGTACCACGCCGCTACCTTGGCACCATCATGTCGCCTTGGGCGGCAAAGCGCCTGCATGAGTTTGGCGGCGATATTACCCGCTTTAAAGTGGTGAAAGTGTGGCCGTCGATTCTTGAACAGGTGGCGATTGCCAAAACTGAACCGGGTGATGAGAACAATCAGGATATCTCTGCGCTGGTCGGTAAAGTTGATATCCGCAAACTGGAAAATCACGCACAAAACGATCCTGATGCTTACGGCTATTCAGGTGCGTTATGCCGCGCGAACCAAGGTGTGATGGAATTCGTCGAGATGTTTAAAGCACCGATTAAAGTGCTGCATCCGCTGCTGACCGCCACGCAGGAAGGTAACTACAACGGTACCGAAGGGATCTCTGCCCTGCCGTTCAACGGCATCATCCTGGCACACTCCAACGAATCTGAATGGGTCACCTTCCGAAATAACAAAAACAATGAGGCGTTCCTTGACCGTGTTTACATCGTCAAAGTGCCTTACTGCTTACGCGTTTCCGAAGAGATCAAGATCTACAACAAACTGTTGGATCACAGTGAGTTGACCACAGCGCCGTGCGCACCGGGTACGTTAGAAACGCTGGCCCGCTTCTCCATTCTCTCGCGTTTGAAAGAGCCGGAAAACTCCAGCATCTACTCAAAAATGCGTGTTTATGATGGCGAGAGCCTAAAAGATACCGATCCAAAAGCAAAATCCTGGCAGGAATATCACGATTACGCGGGCGTTGATGAGGGCATGAACGGCCTTTCTACCCGCTTTGCGTTTAAAATCCTGTCGCGCGTGTTCAACTTCGACCATGCCGAAGTGGCCGCCAACCCGGTACACCTGTTCTACGTACTGGAGCAGCAAATTGAGCGTGAGCAATTCCCGCAGGATCAAGCCGAGAAGTATCTGGAGCACCTGAAAGGCTACCTGATTCCAAAATACGCCGAGTTTATTGGTAAAGAGATTCAGACCGCCTATCTGGAGTCCTACTCTGAATACGGTCAGAACATCTTTGATCGCTACGTCACCTACGCTGATTTTTGGATCCAGGATCAAGAGTATCGCGATCCTGACACCGGACAGCTGTTTGACCGCGAATCGCTGAACGCTGAGCTGGAAAAGATTGAGAAACCTGCCGGGATCAGTAACCCGAAAGATTTCCGTAACGAGATTGTCAACTTTGTGCTGCGTGCCCGCGCGCAGAATAGTGGGCGCAATCCGAACTGGACCAGCTACGAAAAACTACGCACGGTCATCGAGAAGAAAATGTTCTCGAACACCGAAGAGTTGCTGCCGGTGATTTCTTTCAATACCAAAACCTCAACGGACGAGCAGAAAAAACACGATGATTTTGTCGATCGCATGATGGAAAAAGGCTATACCCGCAAGCAAGTACGTCTGCTGTGCGAATGGTATCTGCGCGTGCGTAAATCTTCATAATCGTTATCTGTAAGCGTCGCGGCGCTTCGGTGCTGCAACAGGAGGCCGGGTTTTCCCGGCCTAAGCTTGCAATGCAGTTTGGGGGATTTTTATGGCCTATTTTATCGATCGGCGTCTCAACGGTAAGAACAAAAGCGCCGTCAACCGGCAGCGCTTTCTGCGCCGTTATAAGGCGCAAATCAAGCAATCGATCTCCGAGGCCATCAATAAGCGTTCGGTGACCGATGTCGAGAGCGGTGAATCGGTCTCGATTCCAATTGACGATATCAATGAGCCGAGTTTCCATCAGGGGCGCGGCGGCAGTCGCCATCGCGTTCATCCTGGAAACGACCATTTCGTGCAAAACGATCGCATTGAACGTCCGCAAGGTGGTGGCGGCAGCGGCGGTAGCGGCCAGGGCAACGCCAGCCAGGACGGTGAAGGCCAGGATGAATTCGTCTTCCAGATTTCCAAAGATGAGTATCTCGATTTGCTGTTCGAAGATTTGGCGCTGCCAAACCTGCGCAAGAATCAGCATCGTCAATTGAACGAGTACAAGACCCATCGCGCCGGTTACACCGCAAACGGTACGCCGGCGAACATCAGCGTGGTGCGTTCTCTGCAGAACTCGCTGGCACGTCGTACGGCGATGACAGCGGGTAAACGCCGCATGCTAAACGAACTGGAAGCCACGTTAACCGAAGTGGAAAACAACGAACCGGCTCAGCTACTGGAAGAGGAGCGTTTACGCAAAGAGATCGCTGAGTTGCGCGCGCGCATCGATCGCGTGCCGTTTATCGATACTTTTGACCTGCGCTACAAAAACTTCGAGAAGCGGCCAGAACCCTCCAGCCAGGCCGTGATGTTCTGTTTGATGGACGTGTCAGGTTCGATGGATCAGGCCACCAAAGATATGGCGAAGCGTTTCTACATTCTGCTGTATCTGTTCCTGAGCCGTACTTATAAGAACGTCGACGTGGTTTACATTCGCCATCACACTCAGGCGAAGGAGGTCGACGAACAGGAGTTCTTCTACTCGCAGGAAACCGGCGGCACCATTGTTTCCAGTGCACTGAAGTTGATGGATGAAGTGGTTAAAGAGCGTTATGACCCATCACAGTGGAACATCTATGCGGCGCAAGCGTCGGATGGTGATAACTGGGCCGATGATTCACCGCTCTGCCACGAGATTCTAGCCAAGCATATTCTGCCGGTTGTGCGCTATTACAGCTATATCGAAATCACGCGCCGCGCGCACCAGACCTTGTGGCGTGAGTATGAGCATCTACAGGCGATGTTTGATAACTTCGCAATCCAGCATATTCGCGAGCCAGAAGACATCTACCCAGTATTTAGAGAACTTTTTCACAAGCAGGCTACAGAAGCCTAAGTCTTTAAGCCGGTCACTGACCGGCTTTTTCTTTGCAGCAGCCCCGCTCACTTCCCGCCATTTCTTGTTGTTTTTTCATACAAATTTAGCTGTATATGGGATACGCCCCCACAGAATGAAAAAATGTGCAATTAAGCGCTGACAAGCTATTGATAAGGCATTATCTTTCCACCTTGTCTGTGTGAATCCCCCGCAGTTTGTCTTTTTTGCCCCGCCGCAGGAGAACGCCGTTGAATACCAGCATGATTTACAGTGTGTTTATTATTGGGTCCGTGCTGGTAGCAGCAAGTATTTTACTCAGTTCCTTTTCCTCGCGCCTTGGCATTCCGATTCTGGTGATCTTTCTCGCACTCGGCATGTTGGCCGGCATTGATGGTATTGGTGGCATCGCGTTTGATAACTATCCGGTTGCCTATCTGGTCTCTAACCTGGCGTTAGCCATCATCTTGCTTGATGGCGGTATGCGCACCAAAGCGACCTCGCTAAAAGTGGCGCTCGGCCCGGCGCTATCGCTGGCGACGGTCGGGGTGATGATCACCGCAGGTTTAACCGGCGTTGCCGCAGCCTGGTTGTTTAAACTCGACCTGATGCAGGGCTTCCTGATTGGCGCGATTATCGGTTCCACCGATGCCGCCGCTGTATTTTCGTTGCTGGGTGATAAAGGCCTCAACGAACGTGTCAGCTCCACGCTGGAGATTGAATCTGGCAGCAACGACCCGATGGCGGTGTTTCTCACCATCACGCTGATCGACATGATTCAGCAAGGCCAGTCAGGTTTGAGCTGGATGTTCGTGGTGCATCTGGTGCAGCAGTTTGGTCTCGGCATTGTATTAGGTCTTGGCGGCGGCTGGGCGCTGCAGCAATTGATTAACCGCATCAATCTTGCACAAGGTTTGTATCCCTTGCTAGCGTTAAGCGGCGGCATCATCGTGTTTGCGCTGACCACGGTGATGGAAGGCAGCGGTATTCTGGCGGTGTATCTTTGCGGCTTCCTGCTGGGCAACAGCCCGATTCGCAACCGCCACGGTATTTTGCAAACCTTCGACGGCATGGCATGGCTAAGCCAAATCGGCATGTTTATAGTGCTGGGTTTGCTGGTGACGCCTTCGGATTTGTGGCACATCGCGGTGCCGGCGATGATACTGTCGCTGTGGTTGATTCTGGTAGCGCGCCCGCTGTCAATTCTGGTGGGCCTGTTGCCTTTCAAGGGCTTTACTGGACGCGAACGTATCTTTATCAGTTGGGTGGGCTTACGTGGCGCGGTGCCGATCATCCTCGCCGTCTTCCCGATGATGGCCGGACTGGAAAACGCCAAGCTCTACTTCAATATCGCCTTCTTTGTGGTGCTGGTATCGCTGATGCTGCAAGGTACGTCGCTGGGCTATGCCGCGAAACGCGCCAAAGTAGTGGTGCCGCCAACCGCCTCGCCAATTAGCCGGGTGGGACTGGATATCCATCCGGAGAATCCGTGGGAGCAATTCATTTACCAGTTGGGCGCAGACAAGTGGTGCGTTGGCGCGGCGCTGCGTGATTTGCAGATGCCTCGCGAAACCCGCATCGCCGCCCTGTTCCGTGACAACGTATTGATGCACCCCAATGGCAACACGCGTCTGAAGGAAGGCGATGTGCTGTGTGTGATTGGCCGGGAACGCGATCTCCCCGCATTGGGTAAAATGTTCAGCCAATCGCCGCCCGTCTCGCTCGATCAACGCTTCTTCGGCGACTTTATCCTTGATGCCGAGGCACGTTTGAAAGATGTGGCGCAAATTTATGGCCTTGAGCTGGATGAACAAACCAACGATCAGCAGTCGCTAGGACAGCTGGTGATGAGTTTGCTGGGCAGTACGCCGGTGGTTGGCGATCAGGTGGAATGGAACCAGTTAACCTGGACGGTGGCAGAAAAAGAAGACAATCAAATCGTGAAAATTGGCGTACGCGTAATGGAAGACAAGGAATAATCCGAGGCCATTTTCGCTCGTAAACTGCGCGTGAACGACTATGCTCACTATTCAACCCAGTTAATACGGGAGAATGTAATGGGACACGTGGTGAAGATTGGTCGTTATGAAATTGTTGATGCAGAGTTCAATACTGACAATGGCGACACTGTGAGTATTCCCTGCCATACCAATCCCGGCCTGAGTGACCAACTCGACGGTTGGGATGTGGATACCAGTGTACCGGCATGGATTGATGAAGAGGCTGTCGATCTGCAAATCGGACACTACGATAAGCAGCAGGATCTGTGGGTACTGAAAAAACCTGCCTGACTGGCTGGCGCCGCCATTGATGGAAATGGCGGTCATTCCGAAAAGCCGTCTTAAAATGAAGCGTTATTTCCGCGATTAATTAACTTTTAACATTATTTTTCAAATAGATAGCCAATTTTTTCTTGAGTCATTTTTTTCCTTTTCAGACTATTTCCATATTAACTCTGTCAAATAACTCCTGCATACTCTTAAACGTTGCTGCAGCTTTTCGTGACGTGCATCACGTCCTAAACGGTCCTTTCCTTGCAGCGCTTATGGCAGCACAGACTTATAAATCGCTGAAAGAATTATTCTTTCTGCTTTTCAGCGGATCACTCCTGAGCGCGTACTTGATTCTGGTCAGGCCATCTTTTACTTAAGAAAAGAGAGCAGGTTTTATGGCAAGTACTTTGATAATGAATGATGCAACCCGCTCGTGGAGCGGACTGCGCAAAAACCTCATCGCAAAAGTTGCACTTAGTTTCTCCGATTTAATAGCGTTAAATCTGGCATTGTTTTTATCTGCCGCCACCGTTCAAGGTATTTGGGGCGAACTGGATACGTTTATTCCGCCTCAGCAGATTGAATACCGGTTTATTGCCCAATTTAGCCTTTCTATTCTTTGCACCGCCTGGTTCTGGGTGCGTATGCGTCACTATACCTATCGCAAACCGTTTTGGTTTGAATTGAAAGAAGTGATTAAAACCCTGTTCGTTTTTTCTCTGCTTGATCTGGCATTGATTGCCTTTTCAAAATGGGACTTCTCGCGCATGGTTTGGGTGTTCAGCTGGACTTACGCCCTGCTGCTGCTGCCGCTGATGCGTGCCGTGGTAAAACGCGCGATCAACCGTGCAGGTCAGTGGCAGAAGGAAACCATCATTATTGGTTCCGGTAAAAACGCCATGGAAGCCTATGCGGCGCTGCAGAGCGAAGAGATCCTGGGTTACAACGTGCAGGCGTTCATTTCACTGGACGATGACCAACAGCACGAAAAAGTGAATGGTGTGCCGGTGATCACCTGGAAAGACATCAACTGGCAAACCATGGACCGTGACAACACGCAATTTATCGTCGCCACCGAATTTGAGCAGCAAGTGGTGCGCGATAAATGGCTGAAGTTCCTGTCCAAAATGAAGTGCCGTTCGATTTCCGTGATCCCAACGCTGCGCGGCGTACCGCTGTATGGCACCGACATGTCATTCATCTTTAGCCATGAAGTGATGATCCTGCGCGTCAGCAACAATCTGGCAAAACGCTCTTCACGCTTCCTGAAACGCACCTTTGATATTGTGGTGGCATCCATGCTGCTGCTGTTCCTCGGTCCGGTATTTGGTCTGTTGTGTGCGATGGTGAAACGTGACGGCGGCAATGCGATTTATGGTCATGAACGCGTTGGACAGGATGGCGTTAAGTTTAAGTGCCTGAAGTTCCGCTCGATGGTGACCAACTCGCAGGAAGTGCTGCAAAATCTGCTGGCGACCAGCGAGGAAGCGCGCGCTGAATGGGATCGTGATTTCAAACTGAAAAACGATCCGCGCGTGACCAAAATTGGTAACTTCCTGCGCAAAACCAGCCTTGATGAGCTGCCACAGTTGTGGAACGTGATTCGCGGCGAAATGAGTCTGGTCGGTCCGCGTCCGGTGATTGAAGCGGAACTGGAACGTTATGCCGGTGATGTGGATTACTACCTGATGGCGAAACCGGGCATGACCGGCTTGTGGCAGGTCAGCGGCCGTAACGACATCGACTACGATACGCGCGTTTACTTCGATTCCTGGTACGTAAAAAACTGGGCATTGTGGACTGACATTGCGATTCTGTTCAAAACCGCTGGCGTAGTGGTCCGTCGCGACGGTGCTTACTAATACCCTCGAGGCGATGCCTGCGCACTTCGGCAGGCATCGCTTTTTTATCCCTTTCTTTTTCCCCTCAGAGTCATTACCCTTCCGGATTGTTTAACAGGTCGTTCGGTTCGTAATGCAAAAATTCACCTTAATTCTTCTTAGCCTGGTGCTGCTGGCGCCGCTGGGCATTGATCTTTACCTCCCTACATTGCCGCAAATCGCCGAAGGTCTTAACAGCCCGGTGAGCCTTATCCAGATCACGATTCCCCTGTTTTTATTGGTGATGGGCATCGGCCAACTGATTACCGGTCCGCTGGTGGATAACTTTGGTCGCAAGCCGATCGCATTGATTGGACTGGCGCTTTATATCGTTGGCAGCGCGATTGCCGCCACCAGCACGCTGTGGCCGGTGTTCTTCCTTGCGCGCATCATTCAGGGCTGCGCCGTGTGCTGTACAGCGGTGGTGGCATTCAGTGGCGTGCGCGATCGTCTCAGTGGCGAAGATGCCGCACGCGCTTACGGCTTTCTCAATGGTGCGCTGAATATCGTACCTGCGCTGGCACCGCTGCTTGGCGGAATTCTGGCTGAAGCCTACGGCTGGCGTATGCCGTTCTGGTTCCTGTGTGGCTATGCGGTGGTGATCGGCTTGATCGTGATGCTGTGGCTGCCAGAAACGCGTCCAGCAGACACATTGCGCGTGAAAGGTTTACCGCTGGCGCAGTACGCTGCCATCGCCCGTGAACCGCGCTTCCTTGCCTTTGCTTTTGCCAATGCCGGCGCGCTGGGCATGGTGCTGACCTATGTGTCGCTAGCGCCACACGTGCTGATGACCGAAGGCGGCCTGACGCCGCTACAATTCTCCTTTGCCTTTGGCGCCAATGGTTTTTGGATCATGCTGGTTAGCGCTTTCGTGAACAAAACCATTCGCAAAGCGGGACGTCCATTCTGTCTGGCGATGGGTTTCGCCACCATGTTGATCGGCGCGATTCTGTTGATGATGGGCACCACGCTATTACCGGCAGCGTGGCAAAACCATTGGTCGCTGTACATGATTCCCGTGGCGGTTTCCGTTGCTGGTCTCGCGTTCACGGTTGGTCCTGCCACCAGCTACGCGCTGGAGCCGTATCAGCAGCAAGCGGGCGTGGCCTCAGCACTGCAGGGATTTATTCAGATGGCGTGTGGTGCGGGTGGCAGCATGGCAATCGTGGCATTACCTGTTGCGGAAAAATCATCACTGGCACTGATGATGCTGCTGGGTGCAGCGCTGGCCATGATCGCCTGGCGCTGCAGCAAGAAGATGCACGGTCGTGTGACCGCGCTTAAATAACCTCAACCGGTACGCGTGGCGCGAGCGCACACATCAGCTCGTAGCCCACCGTCCCGGCGGCTTTTGCCACCTCATCGATCTTCACCTGATTGCCCCACAGCTCAACCTTCGAACCGATGCCGGCCTGCAGGCAAGGTTCCAAATCGATCATCATCATGTCCATGGAGATGGCGCCCAGCGTTTGCGTGCGGATGCCATCTACGCTGACTGGCGTGCCGGTTGGCGCATGACGCGGATAACCATCGGCGTAACCGCAGGCGACAATACCAATGCGCTGCGGGCCGCTGGCGTGATAGCGATAACCGTAGCCCACGCCTTCACCGGCATTCAGCTGCTGCACACCAATGATTTCGCTGCTGAGCGTCATCACCGGTTGCAATCCGGTGCTGGCGATATCCTGCCAGTCGCCGCTCGGTGACGCGCCATAGAGAATGATGCCGGGACGCACCCAGTCAAAATGCGCTTCAGGATGCCACAGCGTAGCTGCTGAGTTAGACAGGGAACGCGGACAACTGAGCCCTTCCGCCGCCCGTTCGACGCATTTCATCGGCTCAACCAGACCTTGCGGATTCTCTGCATCGGCAAAGTGCGCCATCAACGTCATTTCACCGACGTTCGGCAAAGCACGCAGTTTCTTCCACGCCGCATGCGCCTGCTCAGGACGGAAACCAAGTCGATTCATGCCGCTGTTGATTTTGAGGTAAACATCGACCGGTGCCGACAGCTGCGCTTTTGCCAGCGACTGAATCTGCCAGTTGCTGTGTACGCTGGTGGTGAGACGATAGCGATCGATCAGCGCTAAATCGTCAGCATGGAAGAAGCCTTCCAGCAGCAGGATCGGCTTTTTCCAGCCCTGCTCGCGCAGCAAGATCGCCTCTTCCATATTCAGCAGCGCAAAGCCGTCGGTTTCGGCCAGACTTTGCCACACGCGGGCCACACCGTGACCATACGCATTGGCTTTCACCACCGACCAGACGCGTGATTGCGGTGCTGCCTGGCGTACGACAGCCAGATTATGACGCAGTGCCTGTTGATTGATGGTGGCACCGGTTGGACGTGACATGCTTCTACTCTCCCTGAGGTCTCAGCGCGCCGCGCTGGCGTTACGCAGCGGCGAAGAATGTGGCTCAAAACCTGGCAGGTAGCGCAGCACTGACAAATCATCTGCGGCAATCGCCGGTTTATGACCGGAAATTAAATCAGCCAAAAGCTGACCGGAACCACAAGCCATGGTCCATCCCAACGTACCGTGCCCGGTATTGAGATAGAGATTGGAGAGCGGCGTGCGCCCGACAATCGGCGTACCGTCTGGCGTCATTGGACGCAATCCGGTCCAGAACGTGGCCTGTTCGACAAATCCGCCTTCAGGATAGAGATCGCGGACCACCATCTCCAGCGTTTCGCGTCGTGCCAGCAACAGTTTGGTGTTAAAACCAACAATTTCTGCCATGCCGCCCACGCGAATGCGATCGTCAAAGCGCGTGACGGCCACTTTGTAGGTTTCGTCGAGGATGGTGGAAACCGGTGCAGCGTCAGCGTTCTTAATGGGGATGGTCAGCGAATAACCCTTCAGCGGATAAACCGGGATGGCGAGAATGTCTTTCAGCAGCGCGGTTGAATAGGAACCGAACGCCACCACGTAAGCATCGGCTTTAATCACCTCATCGCCACACTTCACGCCATAAATGCGATTGCCCTCGCGCAGCAACTGATCAACCGACGTGTTGTAGCGGAAGGTCACGCCCGCCGCCGCAGCCATTTCTGCCAGGCGCTGAGTAAACAGCTGGCAGTCGCCGGTTTCGTCGTTAGGGAGACGTAAACCGCCGGTGAGTTTATGCGCCGTCGCCGCCAGCGCGGGTTCGACATTTTTCAGCTGATGCGCTTCCAGTAACTCATAGGGAACGCCCGCATCGCGCAGCACGGCGATATCTTTGCTGGCGCTTTCGAACTGTTGCTGCGTACGGAACAGCTGCAGCGTGCCGCCCTGACGACCTTCATAGGCGATGCCGGTGCTGGCGCGCAGTGTTTTCAGGCAGTCGCGGCTGTACTCCGCGATACGCACCATGCGGCTTTTATTCTCTTGATAGTGCTGCATGTCGCAGTTACGCAGCATATTCCACATCCATTCCAGCTGGAACTTACTGCCATCGAGACGAACCGCCAGCGGCGCGTGACGCTGGAACATCCATTTGACCGCTTTGAGCGGAACGCCCGGCGCCGCCCAAGGCGCGGCATAGCCCGGTGAGATCTGCCCCGCATTACCGGCGCTGGTTTCCAGCGCGGCGGCAGGTTGACGATCGATGACCGTGACCTCATGTCCGGCCTGCGCCAGATACCAGGCGCTCGCCACACCAACGACACCACTACCAAGAATTACTACGCGCATAAGCCCCTCGTCGCAGCAAAAGAATAATTAACTATTAACCAAGCCCAAGACAGCATAACCCGACCGCCACTCAAATCTTACATTCGACCGACTTATTTCACATGTTTTTTACCTGACTGCACACTGAAATCATGCAACAGAGGCAAAATCAGGATTTTTTATGCCTTAAATCCCTTAATCAGCCATTTATTATGTGGAAGGCAGCGGTTTTGACTTTTTTCAGGAGAAAGCGCCGCATTCATACAATCCACTTATAAACAGAGCATTATTCTAACAAGAAGAATAAAACCAACATTTATAACAAGTATCGACTTAACTACCGCTTTTTGAATGATTTTCTACCAAAAGAATTCGATTGAGATTCAGTTTCGGATAGGCGACAGTGGACTATCATTGAAGTGTTCGCTCAGTTTTATTGGGCCATCTTTACTCAGGATGAGGCCTTAAACGATCGTGACAGGTAATTCCTGCCGCTTGCAAAACAGAGGTGCGCTATGACGACAATCTTTGACGAGCCAACCCGCAACAGTAAACGACTCAGTGATGGTCCCGACTGGACTTTCGAACTGCTGGATGATTATCTGGCGGAAATTGACCGCGTAGCCAAAAGTTACGGACTGGAAACCTATCCGCACCAAATTGAAGTGATCACCTCAGAGCAAATGATGGATGCCTACTCCAGCGTAGGTATGCCGATCAACTATGCACACTGGTCGTTCGGCAAGAAATTCATCGAAACGGAACAGCGTTACAAGCACGGTCAGCAAGGCCTGGCGTATGAGATCGTCATCAACTCCAATCCGTGTATTGCCTATTTGATGGAAGAGAACACCATGACCATGCAGGCGCTGGTGATGGCGCACGCTTGTTACGGTCACAACTCTTTCTTCAAAAATAACTATCTGTTCCGCAGCTGGACCGATGCCAGTTCTATCGTGGATTACCTGCTGTTTGCGCGAAATTACATTACCGACTGCGAAGAGCGCTACGGCGTGGAGGAAGTTGAGCGGCTGCTCGATTCCTGCCATGCGCTGATGAACTACGGCGTGGATCGCTATAAACGTCCGCAGAAAATTTCGCTGCAGGAAGAGAAAGCGCGCCAGCAGAGCCGTGAAGAATATTTGCAGAGTCAGGTGAATACGCTGTGGCGTACGCTGCCGCGTAAAGAGAAGGAGTCGGTACACGTTGAGGCATCGCGCTACCCTTCTGAACCGCAGGAAAACCTGCTCTATTTCATGGAAAAAAATGCGCCGCTGCTGGAATCCTGGCAACGTGAAGTGCTGCGCATTGTGCGTAAAGTTAGCCAGTATTTCTATCCGCAGAAACAGACGCAGGTCATGAATGAGGGCTGGGCTACGTTCTGGCACTACACCATCCTCAATCATCTGTATGACGAAGGCAAAGTGTCGGAACGCTTTATGATGGAGTTCCTGCACAGCCACACCAACGTGGTGTATCAGCCGCCGTATAACAGCCAGTGGTATAACGGCATCAACCCGTATGCGCTGGGCTTTGCGATGTTCCAGGACATCAAGCGTATCTGTCAGACGCCAACCGAAGAAGATCGCTACTGGTTCCCGGACATTGCCGGTTCGGACTGGCTGAAAACCCTGCATTTCGCCATGCGCGAGTTTAAAGATGAGAGCTTTATCAGCCAGTTCCTGTCACCAAAAGTGATGCGTGATTTCCGCTTGTTCACGGTAATGGATGATGACCGCAACAATTTCCTCGAAATTGCAGCGATCCATGATGAAGCGGGTTATCGCGCCATTCGTCAGCAGCTGTCGGCGCAGTACAATCTCAGCAATCTTGAACCGAACATTCAGGTCTACAACGTGGATTTACGTGGCGACCGCTCACTGACGTTGCGTTATGTGCCGCAACAGCGTGCGCCGCTCGATAAGAGCCGCAAAGAAGTGTTGAAGCATGTGCATCGTTTGTGGGGTTTTGATGTGATTCTGGAGCAGCAGAACGAAGACGGCAGCGTCGAGTTGCTGGATCGTTCACCCGCGCGCGGCCCAACGCTATAAAGCAAAAAAACCGGACTGATGAGATCCGGTTTTTCTTTTATCGCTTGCTGGCTAAATCGTCCGGCATGCTTTTCTGCATCTTGTGCCAAATCTCACCGCTGCGACGACCGTATTCACGCACGCTGTCGACAATCTGCTCCTGCGAAGGGTTAGCCACGCATAGATCAGCCAATTGGCGATAGAAGTTACGCGCCAGTTCTCGCGCTTCCAGGCTGGAGAAATAGTGACGACCAACGCGGGTATACAAGCCTTTCAGCCCGTTCAAAATCAGACCATAAATCGGGTTGCCCGAGGCAAACGCCAGGCCACGGAACACGCGATAATCCAGCTCGGTATAGGCTTCGGCTTTATCCTCCTCGATCAGCGCATTCTCCAGCACTTCACGCGCTTTTTCTGGATGATGACGCAGCGCACGGCTGATAAAAATCGACGAGATGTTGGTGCGCACCGACAGCAGATTATCAATCAACTGAGGAACGCTATCGTGATCGAGTCGGGCCAGAGTTTCGAGGATGTTTAAACCGGAGGTTTCCCAGAAATCGTTAACGCGCGTCGGTTTGCCATGTTGAATGGTCAACCAGCCATCACGCGCCAGTCGTTGCAACACTTCGCGCAACGTGGTGCGTGTTACGCCAATCAGTTCAGAAAGCTCACGTTCGGCAGGTAGAATGGATCCCGGCGGAAAACGACTGTTCCAGATGCTTTCAATAATATACTCTTCAGCAAATCCCGCGGGGCTCTGCGCCTTAATCACCATAGCATTTATTTCTCGTTGCTTTCTTTAACGTATTGCGACTCATCATACCAGAGCGGCTATAGCGGAAATAGCCTGCCAACCGATTAAAAGCGCGCGCTGGCGCAAAATTCAGCCGTGAATACAGAGGAAACTTTTTGGCCGGGCACACGTTTGCATTGTGCCTGCGGCTTGCATTTATCGAATGACGCGACTGGCAGGATCTTTTTGGCCTTAACGCGACTTAAGTCATTTTTGTACATGATTTTTTCCCGTTACCTGGCTGGCACGGTTGCGCTTTTGGTTTACACTGCGAAACATTAACGGTTACAGGAAAAGCAATATGTTGCGATATTTGAATCAATGCTCGCGTGGACGTGGTGCCTGGCTTCTGCTGGCCCTGACGGCGTTGGCGTTTGAATTGACGGCGTTGTATTTTCAGCACGTAATGGGGCTGCAACCCTGCGTAATGTGTATTTATGAACGTTGCGCGCTGTTTGGCGTGATGGGCGCCGGCATTGTGGGCGCTATTGCGCCGAAAACCCCGCTGCGCTGGGCGGCGATCCTCATCTGGATCTACAGCGCGATTGAAGGTACGCGCCTCTCTTACGATCACACCATGATTCAACTGCATCCCAACCCGTTTGTCACCTGCGACTTTGCCGCGCGTTTCCCAACCTGGTTGCCGCTGGATAAATGGTTGCCTTCTGTATTCGTAGCGAGCGGTGATTGCGCTGAGCGCGGCTGGACCTTCCTGACCTGGAGCATGCCGCAGTGGATGATCGTGATTTTTGCCGCTTATCTGCTGGTGGCGCTGCTGGTGCTGATTGCACAACCGTTCAAACCGAAACGCCGCGATCTGTTCGGACGTTAAGCACAAACAAAACAGGCAGCCTTGGCTGCCTGTTCTATGTTTAACCGTTGCGATCCGGTCGATCGATAATATGCTCTTCCCAATCCCGCACTTCACTCTCCCGCACCGCAATAAAACGCACGGAAATGCGCTGCGCATGCATCGCCTTTTTAGAACCGGCGATCAGCGGATGCCACGCCGGCAAGGTTTTGCCTTCTCCTAACACACGATAGGCGCAGGTACGCGGCAGCCATTCAAAACTAGTGAGATTTTCACGCGTCAGCTTGATGCAATTCTCTTCCAACTCAAAACGATGCTCGTAGTTACGACACTGGCAGGTTTTGATATTCAGCTGATTGCAGGCCACGTTGGTGAAGTAAATTTCGTCAGTGTCCGCATCCTGCAACTTATTCAGGCAACATTGGCCGCAGCCGTCGCACAGGGATTCCCACTCTGCGTCGTTCATTTGGTCAAGGCGTTTAGTCTGCCAGAAAGGTTGTTCAGTCATGATGGCGGTCCGGGTTAGCAAAGAGACCGCACCTTATAAAGGTTCAGGTGCGGTGATGCAAGTTTTACAGAACGCGCGTCGAAATACCGTGACCGGCCAGCGTGATTTCCAGCTTATCGCCAGAGCGCATTGGGCCAACGCCCTCTGGCGTCCCGGTCAGCACCACATCGCCCGCGCGCAGCGTGAAATACTGGCTCATATAGGCAATCAGCGGCAGAATTTTGTGGATCATATCAGCGGTCGTGCCGTGCTGACGCACTTCACCGTTAACGACAAGCTTCAGTTCGGTGTTCTGTGGATCGCCGCTAAACTCAGAAACGGGAATAAAACCCGACAGCGGACACGAGTTATCGAAACCTTTGGATTTTTCCCACGGTTGCCCCGCTTTCTTCAAACCGGCCTGCACGTCGCGTAAGGTCAAATCCAGCGCGACGCCATAACCGGCAATCGCCTTCGCCACGTGCTCTTCGCTCGCCTGCTTCAGCGTCGAGCCAATCAGCACCGCCAGCTCCACTTCATGATGCACTTCACCAAAATTTGCCGGAATCGACAGCGGCTGGCGCAGATCGCACACCGCAGTTTCCGGTTTGATAAACACCACCGGTTCGGTTGGCGTGGCACTCCCCATTTCCTTTATGTGCTTCGCATAGTTGCTGCCGACGCAAACCACTTTGCTGACCGGATAATCCAACAGAGCGCCCTGCCAGATACGATGCTGATACATGCTATTCCCCTGCTTTGGTTGTGTTTGCCGCCAGTGCATCTGGCGATGAAGTCTGGCTCAGTGCCGGAACGCGGCAGGCTGAGGTGAAATATATTAACGGGTTTATGGCGGCTGGCGTGGCGGAAATTGTCAAAAGTCGTTAATCGTATACAACAAAATCAGCTAAACGCTTTGAAAATTGCCCGCAATAAAGGGTTAAAGCGGGCAGTTAATTAACGCAAATAGCACTGATTATTTCTACAGGATATATTTACAGATGAATCTGAATTAATCTTTTTTACCCTGATCGAGATGAATGTTGAGCAGACTTTCAACCGGCGGTGGAATTTGCAAATAATAGCCGTGTTCGCTTAAACCTTGCTTAACTTTATTGATATCCGCGTTAGCCAGCTTGTCACGCTTATCCAGAGATAACACCATTGCCAGCTGGGGTTTGCCGAAGCCACGCAGCAGTTCTTCTGGTACCCGTGAAAAATCGTCTTTTTTTTCAACATACAGATAAGTCTGTTCACGTTGCGGGCTTCTGTAGATCACACAAAACATATTTTTTACTCGAATTAACCGATGGCGTCACTTGCCTGAATATAGCAGTAACTATAACATGCTTGCAGAACTTCGAATATTGACCGTTTGATGTTATTGCCGATTTTATCGGCGTACATTTAAGGGTCGTAAAACAGGACTGAGTCAGCACAGATGTCGCAAACGCCAATCGAATTCAAGGGAAGCAGTTTTACCCTGTCAGTCGTTCATCTGCATCATTCGCAACCCGAGGTGATTCGTCAGGCGCTACAGGACAAAATCGATCAGGCACCTGCCTTTTTGCTGAATGCGCCGGTGGTGCTGAATGTGTCAGCGTTAACTGGCGACATTAACTGGAAACAGATGCAACAAGCAGTAATGGCGACCGGTCTGCGTATCGTCGGTGTCAGCGGTTGCAAAGATGAAGCCCTGAAAAAAATGATTGCCCGCGCAGGTTTGCCGGTACTTTCGGAAGGTAAAGAGAGCCGCAAACAAGCCTCGGCTCCCGTCATTGAAGCCGCGCCGGTTGTTCCAGCGGTGATCGCTGAAGCCGCCAGCAAAACCCGCATCGTTAATACGCCGGTGCGTTCGGGCCAACAGATTTATGCGCGTAATGCCGACCTCATCGTTACCAGCAGCGTCAGCGCCGGTGCCGAGCTGGTCGCCGACGGCAACATTCACATTTACGGCATGATGCGCGGTCGCGCGTTGGCCGGTGTCGGCGGACAACGCGACAGCCAGATTTTTTGCACCAACCTCGCCGCAGAGCTGGTCTCTATTGCCGGGGAATATTGGATGATGGATCACATTCCGGCGGAATTCTTTGGTAAAGCGGCGCGTCTGAGTCTCAAAGATGGCGCGCTGACCATTCAGACACTTAATTAAGCCCCTTTTCTTTCGTTAAGGAAATCAACATTTATGGCACGCATTATTGTAGTTACATCGGGTAAAGGGGGCGTTGGCAAGACCACGTCAAGCGCGGCCATCGCCACCGGCTTAGCGCAGAAAGGCAAAAAAACCGTCGTCATCGATTTCGATATCGGCCTGCGTAACCTCGATTTGATCATGGGCTGTGAACGTCGCGTGGTGTATGACTTTGTTAACGTCATTCAGGGCGATGCGACGCTGAACCAGGCGCTGATTCGCGACAAGCGCACAGAGCAACTCTACATTCTCCCAGCTTCTCAGACGCGTGATAAAGATGCGCTGACGCGTGAAGGCGTTGAGAAAGTGCTGAACGACCTGGCGGCGATGGAGTTCGACTTTATCGTCTGCGACTCACCAGCAGGTATCGAAACCGGCGCGCTGATGGCGTTGTACTTCGCCGATGAAGCCATTATCACCACCAACCCGGAAGTCTCTTCAGTACGTGACTCCGACCGTATTCTTGGCATCATCTCTTCGAAATCCCGTCGTGCAGAGAACAGCCAGGATCCGGTGAAAGAGCATCTGCTGCTGACCCGTTACAATCCTGGCCGCGTTACCCGTGGCGATATGCTGAGCATGGAAGATGTGCTGGAAATTCTGCGCATTCCACTGGTTGGCGTCATCCCGGAAGATCAATCTGTCCTGCGCGCCTCAAACCAGGGTGAGCCGGTGATCCTCGACGCAAACGCTGACGCCGGTAAAGCCTATGCTGATACCGTAGATCGCCTGCTTGGCGAAGAACGCCCCTTCCGCTTTATTGAAGAAGAGAAGAAGGGTTTCCTTAAACGCCTGTTCGGGGGATAACCAATGGCATTACTTGATTTCTTTTTATCCCGTAAGAAGAACACAGCCAATATAGCCAAGGAAAGGCTGCAGATTATCGTAGCCGAACGCAGAAGGGGCGACAGTGAGCCCCACTATCTGCCGCAGCTGAAGCGCGATATATTGGAAGTGATCTGTAAATACGTAAAAATTGACCCGGATATGGTGACCGTTCAGCTGGATCAGAAAGGGGATGATATCTCCATCCTCGAGCTCAACGTAACGCTGCCGGAGCCGGAAGACGTTCCTAAATGATTAAAGCGGTTTCCTGATTTTCCCCTGCGGTATTACGCAGGGGAAAATGCTCGCGTCAAAGTGCCTGCAGAATCTCGTCGATACCCGCTTTCAACAAATCGCCCCGCCAGCCTGTCTGCAATTCAGGAGTGCGCGTCGCGGTTTTCAATCCCCAATGTACACTCAGCACCTGATTAATCTGGCGACGTGATGCCAGCAGTTCCTGACTGAAACCACTCTCTTCACTCACCTGTTGCACCAGCGCTTTAATGGCTTTGAACGCCTGCTTGTAATGCGGATGATCGATCAGATTAGGCAGCGGCGCTGGCAAAGTCGCTTCATCCTGCGCCTGCGCTTCCGCCACCAGCGCTACCATCGCTTTACCGTGGAAGCGGATTTCATGGCCGTTCAGACCTAAATGATCCAGCTCACCAAGGCTACCTGGCATAAAGCGCGCCACTTTCCACAGATTCTCTTCACGTACCACGAAGTTCACCGCCATATCTTTTTGTCGGGCGATGTTTAAACGCCATGCCGCCAGTCGCTGCAACGCCGCCAACTGACGCGGACGCAGTTGCCACGCATTGGTGATATCGCGCCAGGCTTCTTCCGGCTGCAGCATATCCAGACGACGCTGGCACAGCAAATTGCATTCGCTTAACGCTGCCGCCATGTTGCCCGCTTCCTCGGTTTGCGCCACCAGCTGATGGGCAATCGGCAGCAGATAGGCGACATCGGCGGCGGCATATTCACATTGACGCTCGGTCAGCGGACGCGCCAGCCAATCGGTACGCGACTCACTTTTATCCAGCTCGATCTGGTTGAAATGCATCACCATCGAGGCAAAGCCCCACGACAGCGCCTGGCCGCTAAAGGCCGCCAGAATTTGCGTATCAATCATCGGATCGGGCAGGCATTTAAAACGATGCAGGAACACTTCCAGATCTTCGCCACCGGCGTGCAGGAATTTGGTGACCTGCTTGTCCTGCAGCAGCGCCACAAACGGCGTCCAGTCACTGATATTAAGCGGATCGATCAGGATCAATTGGTCGCCATCAAACAGCTGAATCAGGCCAAGCTGCGGATAGTAAGTGCGGGTACGCACGAATTCGGTGTCCAGCGCCACGGCGGCGTGCTGGCGTGCCTTCTCGCACACGGCGGCCAGTTGGTCATTTTGGTCGATCAGGGTGTAATTCACGTTGTATTTCTCGCTGCGGCAAACTACGCGCAGCGCTCCATGTTAAAAGCAATAAAAACGCCGGTCTGAGCCGGCGTTAACCTGAGGAGAATGGCGCGTTACTGCCCTTCTCGCTTCGCCTCATCACGCAATTCGCGACGCAAAATTTTGCCCACGTTGGTCTTCGGCAACTCGTCACGAAACTCGATAATCTTCGGCACTTTGTAGCCGGTGAGCTGGCGACGGCAGTGATCCAGCACCTCTTCTTTGGTCAGTGAGGGATCTTTCTTCACGATGCACACTTTAACCGCTTCGCCCGACAGATCGCTGGGAACGCCAATCGCCGCAGCTTCACGCACTTTTTCGTGCTGCATCAGCACATCTTCGATCTCGTTAGGATACACGTTAAAGCCTGACACCAGAATCATGTCTTTCTTACGATCGACGATGCGAATAAAGCCTTCGCTATCAACGGTAACAATATCACCGGTATGCAGCCAGCCATTTTTCAGCACTTCATCGGTCGCATCGGCGCGCTGCCAGTAGCCAATCATCACCTGCGGACCGCGAATACACAACTCGCCCGGTTCGCCTGGCGCTACATCCTTGTCTTCATCATCAACGATGCGCACATCGGTGGACGGCACTGGCAAACCAATGCTGCCAGTGTGACAGGTAATGTCATACGGATTCACTGATACCAGCGGCGAACACTCGGTCAGGCCGTAACCTTCCAGCAGATAGTGTCCGGTGAGTTTTTCCCAGCGCTCGGCGACCGCTTTTTGCACCGCCATGCCGCCGCCCGCTGACAGGCGCAGCGTGGAGAAATCGAGTTTATTGAAGTTAGCATCATTCAGCAGCGCATTGAACAAGGTGTTCACGCCGGTGATGGCGGTAAACGGAAACTTGCTGAGCTCTTTGACAAAGCCGGGAATATCGCGCGGATTGGTAATCAGCAGGTTGGTGCCGCCAAGGTCAAGGAACAGCAGGCCGTTCACCGTCAGCGCAAAGATGTGATAGAGCGGCAGCGCGGTCACCACTTGCTCTTTGCCCGGACGCAGCAGCTTGCCGTAAGTGGCTTTGGTCTGTTCCAGATTGGCCTGCATATTGCGGTGCGTCAGCATCGCGCCTTTGGCCACGCCAGTGGTGCCGCCGGTATATTGCAGGAAGGCGAGATCGTCATTGGTCACGGTTGGGCGTTGATAGGTCATCTGTTCGCCCTGCGACAAGGCGCTGCGGAACGGCACCGCGCCCGGCAGGTGGTATTTCGGCACCAGCTTTTTCACGTATTTCACGACGAAGTTTACCAGCGTGGCTTTCACTGGCGCCAGCTGATCGCCCATACGCGTTAACATCACATGCTTGATCGGCGTTTCGGCCACCACTTTTTCCAGCGTGTGGGCAAAGTTCGAGACGATGACAATGGCGCTGGCACCGCTATCAACTAACTGATGCTTGAGTTCACGCGGCGTGTAGAGCGGATTGACGTTCACCACCACCATGCCAGCGCGCAATACGCCAAACAGCGCGACGGGATATTGCAGCAGGTTTGGCATCATCAGCGCCACGCGATCGCCCTGCTTCAAACCTAAACCTTGTTGCAGCCAGGCGGCAAAGGCGCGGCTCTGCTTTTCCAGCTGCCGGTAGGTCATCGGTTGGCCCATATTAATGAAAGCCACCTGATCGGCGTATTGCTCTGCTGCGTGCTCGAAAAGATCGACCAGAGAAGCGTATCGATCCGCATTAATTTCCGCAGGGACATCTGCCGGATAGCGTTTGAGCCAAACCTTATTCAAAGAATCACCCCGATAATCTTGTTGCGTAGCCATCGCCGCCTCGACAATCAATGTTGTTAACAATATTTTAACTGATTGTACCAGTTTGCCTGTTTCGGCATTTTCAGGTTGCGAAGCGCATCACTAAATTTCGCGCATCGGTTGCGCGCCCAATAAAAAGGCCCGTTCGCAAGCACCGCGACCGGGCCGTAAAATAGATTTTAAAACTTTATTCAGTAAGGATAGTTTGCACCTGCGCCGGTTGGCCAAGGTTCATGCCCCAATAGGGATTCGGTCCCCAATATCCCGGACGATGGCGCGTTGGGCCATACCAGATATACGGATCAATCGGCTGCGGCGGCGTCATCACCTGTTGCGTCAGATGCCAGCGCTGATAACCGCGCACATCGATCACCACAAAATTGTAGCTGGCCTTACCAATATCCCCTTTCTCAATGCCTTTGATGTTGCCCAGCACCGTGATGTATTGGTTGTTCAAATCGACCGGATCGACAAAGCCGCGGATGTCGGCAAAGATGCGGCCAACCGAGGCGGCACCCAAACGCGGACGCGCGCTCTCATCCAGCGGTTGCGTCGCAATCTCCACGCGTGTTAAGCCGCTAAGATTGGTGACCTTCACCACTTTCCCGCCGAAGCGTGCTTCCTGGCCGACAAACAGTTGCGGCGCGTTCATCACGCGCAGTAAATCTTGCTGTGGAAGCTCAGAACTTCCTTTAATTGAATCTGGCACCGAAACACAGCCGCTGAGCAGCATTGCGCAGGCTAACAGAGCGCCAGACATCCCTTTACGACTTATTGGCATAGCACTTCTCCTGTTATTTCTCTGATTAGACTGAGCTCGCGAAGATAAGTTGCGCGCGACTTAGCGGCCGGGCAACTTTTTCCATGCCACTTCATTGCGCAGATAAACCGGCTCGGCATTCTCTACCGCGACTGCTTCGTCACGTTGCCAGGCGCTGAGCGCCAGCGGCAGCATATCTTCGGCGGCAGGTAATAACACCTCTGAAGCAATAAGCTGCGCGCCTGGCGAGGTCAACAGATGCGGATAGGCTTGCCAGCCGGTGCCAACGGCAGTCCATTCGCCGCTTAATGCCGCAATACGTTCCTGTGCTACTTCGGGTTTGATCACCGCTTCGGTTTCCGCACCCAGCCATTCGCCGTTTTCGTCACGCAGATATTCAGCCCAATAGAGTTCGCCCATACGCGCGTCAATCGCCGCCAGTACGCGCGTCGCGCCGGTCAAACGCCACGCGCCCTGCGCCATGGTGGCTAATGAGGAGACGCCGATCATCGGCAGATTCGCGCCAAGTGCCAGCCCCTGAGCAATACCAATGCCGATACGCACACCGGTAAAACTGCCCGGACCCCGGCCAAAAGCCAGCACGTCAAGCGCGGTCAGCTCCAGCTGCTGCGCCTGCAACAGCTCCTGCACCAGCGGCAGAATACGTTGGGTATGATCGCGCGGGGCGATTTCAAAGCGGGCATCAATCTGCTGCAGGTTTTGCAGCGCGGCAGAACAGGCTTCTGTCGCCGTGTCCAGGGCTAAAATTCGGGCGGACATAACAACCTCAGAGAGTCAAAATGGCGCGCATCTTATCACAGCCTGGCACAAATTAGTGATCCGCAGGCTGACGGACAAATTCGATGGCGCGTGCAATATCGCGGGTGCGCGGCGTGGGCGGCAAACTGTTGAGGAACAGGCCGCCGTAAGGACGTGAAACCAGACGCTGATCGCAAATCACCAGCACACCGCGATCTTCCGTGTCACGAATCAAACGCCCCACGCCCTGTTTCAGGGTGATCACCGCATCGGGCAATTGCACATCATTAAAGGGATCGCCGCCGCGCAGGCGACAATCTTCCATACGTGCTTTGAGCAGCGGATCTTCCGGTGAAGTAAACGGCAGCTTGTCGATGATCACCAGCGACAGCGCATCGCCGCGCACGTCAACACCTTCCCAGAAGCTGCTGGTTGCGACCAGCAGCGCGTTACCGGCTTCGAGGAACTGCTTCAGCAGCTGTCCTTTACTGGTCTCGCCCTGCAGCAGCACCGGCAAGGTCATCGAAGCACGAAACTCGATGGCTAACTCGCGCATCATCTTGTGCGAGGTGCAAAGGAAGAAGCAGCGGCCTTTGTTGGCATCAATCAGCGGCTTCATCATGCGCGCCAGCTGGCGAGCGCCGCCGGGATGATTGGGTTCCGGCATATTGCGCGGCACGCACAGCAGCGCTTGCTGAGTGTAATCGAATGGGCTGTCGAGAATCATGGTAGTGGCGTTATCCACGCCAAGACGGCTGGAGAAATGGCTCATCTGCTCATTCACTGCCAGCGTGGCAGACGTGAAAATCCACGCCGCTTTGCGGTTATCCATCACTTCCCGGAAGCGTTCCGCCACCGACAACGGCGTCAGCGCCAGGGTGAAATGGCGGCTGTTGCACTCATACCAATAGCTGAAGCCCGGCTCATCAATGGCGCGCAGACGTTTCAGGCGCGTGCGATACAGCGCCGCGCGCTCAAAGGCGGCATCAAGCAGCGCGGAACGCCCTAGCGACAGTTTGATCACGTCGTAACAGAGTTCGAGCGCATCATCCAGCAAGGTAAACATGCGCATGATGTTATTGTCGCTCAGTAGATCGCGCAGATTGCCGCGAAAGCCAGGTTCGCCAAGCATCAGTCGGAAATCCTGCGCGCACTGCGCCAGGCGATCGGCAGATTTCTGCAGCTGCTGCACATCCCGCACTTCGGTGCGATAGGCAATGATGATGTCTTTGGCGAGGTCCTGCAGTTGGCGGCTCGACAGCTGCTGACCGAAATACTGGCTGGCGATATCGGGCAACTGATGCGCTTCATCGAAGATCATCACATCGGCCTCTGGGATCAGTTCGCCGAAGCCGCCCTCTTTCACCACCAGATCGGCGAGAAACAGATGATGGTTCACCACCACCACATCGGCATCCATGGCTTTTTTGCGCGCTTTGACCACGAAGCAATCTTTGTACAACGGGCAATCGCTGCCGAGGCAGTTATCGTTGGTGCTGGTGACAAAGGGCCAGATCGGACTGTCTTCGGCCACGCCGTTGCAGTTGCTGACGTCGCCATCGGTGGTTTCTGACGACCAGCCGCGCACGCTGATCAAATCGCCCAGCGCCTGAACGCTAAGATCGCCGCCGGTTTGATTCTGCTGCTCAAGACGTTCAAGGCATAAATAGTTGGAGCGCCCTTTCAGCAGCGCGGTTTTGCCGCTGAACTTCAGGGCACGCGCGATGGTGGGCAGATCGCGGTTATAGAGCTGATCCTGCAATGCTTTGGAGCCAGTAGAGACGATGACTTTTTTCTTCGCCCGCAACGCTGGCGCCAGATAGGCATAGGTTTTACCGGTTCCGGTGCCCGCTTCAACCACCAGCTCGCCGCCTGTTTTCACCGCCTCGGTGACCGCTTTGGCCATTTGGCGCTGTGCTTCACGCGGTTTAAAGCCCGGAATTGCCTGCGCCAGTGCGCCGTCAGCTGCAAAATCGTCTGCCACACTTCCTCACATCAAAAATAAAAACCACTGTAATTATGTCAGGATTCCCGGCGGGCAACCACAACAGATGACATACGCCCCTGGGATATGGCAGGCTAGCGCAGCAAAATCAAAGGAGAACAGCATGACCATTACGCGTATTGATCCGGAACACCGCATGTCGGAAGCCGTGGTGCATAACCAAACCGTCTATTACACCAGCGTACCGGAAAATCTGGATGAAGATGCGGAAGCGCAAACTGCCAATGCGTTGGCCGTGATTGACGCCATTCTGACGCGCGTGGGATCGGATAAGAGCAAGATCCTCGACGCCACCATTTTCCTGGTGGAGAAGAGTGACTTCCCGGCGATGAATCGCGCCTGGGATGCGTGGGTTTCGCCGGGCAATGCGCCGGTGCGTTGCACCGTGCAGGCCGGTTTGATGAACCCGAAGTATAAAGTCGAAATTAAAATCATCGCCGCGCTGTAAAATCCGTTTGGGCGTTATTCGTTGTCGTCTTCTTCATCCTCGTCGTCTTCGAACATCGCCCGAATCGCTTCACCTTTGTAGGTTTGACGAATTTCCTGCGCCACTTGCGCAATCGCCTGTCCGCTCGACATACCGCCCGCCATTAATTCCTGGATGCGTTCAACCGCTTGCTGCTGTTGTTCGTGGGATAACGCTGGAAGACCTGTAAACATAATTCACTCCTGGTGCATGGGGGACGCATTATTACCACGTGGAACAAACGGGTGCCAGCAACAAAAAAATATGTCAGGCTAGCGACCTGCTTGCTGAAGTGATTTGTCCCATGATGGTAAAAAGCCTCGTTCTGAAGTATACGCCCGAAACGCTGTTAGACCTTTTTGCTCCGCTAGCCCACCAACGCTGGGCGATGTTGCTGACCTCCGGCCAGGCCGATCATGCGGATAATCGCTTTGATATCCTCACCGCCGATCCGCGCGCGACGCTGACCACACGCGGTGCCAGCACCGAAATTATCTGCGGTGAGGATGTCATTCACTCCGCCGCCGATCCGCTGCTGCTGGTGCAACAACAATGTGCCGCGCTGGGTGTCACGCCGGCTTTTGATGCCGGGTTACCGTTTCAGGGCGGCGCCCTCGGCCTGTTCGGTTACGATTTAGGACGACGCTTTGAAGACCTGCCGCAGCGCGCGCTGCAGGATCTCACCACGCCGGATATGGCGGTAGGCATTTATGACTGGGCGCTGATCGCCGATCACCATCTGCAACAACTGACGCTGGTTTCGCTCACCGATGCAGAGCAGCGCTGGCACTGGCTGCAAGCACAAACCGCGCCGCCCGCCGAGCCTTTCGCCTTGACCAGCGAGTGGCAATCCAACCTCAGTTATGACCAGTATGCGCAGCGCTTCCACGCGGTGCAGGCCTATATTCAAGCCGGTGATTGCTATCAGGTGAATCTGGCGCAGCGTTTTCAGGCGGGCTATCGCGGTGATGAGTGGCAGGCATTTTTGCGTCTGACGCAGGCGAATCGCGTGCCGTTCAGCGCCTTCCTGCGTTTGCCGGACAGCGCGCTGCTGAGTTTATCGCCAGAGCGCTTCCTCGCTTTACAGCAGCAGGAGATTGAAACACGTCCGATTAAAGGCACTTTGCCGCGTCTTGCTGATGCCGAGGCCGACCGTTTGCAGGCAGAGAAGCTCGCCAACTCGCAGAAAGATCGCGCTGAGAACCTGATGATTGTCGATCTGCTGCGCAATGATATTGGCCGCGTGGCCGTGCCCGGCAGCGTCAGCGTACCGGAACTGTTCGTGGTTGAACCTTTCCCGGCGGTGCATCATCTGGTCAGCACTGTACGTGCACGTTTGCCTGAGACGCTGAGCGCAACCGATCTGCTGCGTGCTTGCTTCCCCGGCGGTTCTATCACCGGCGCACCGAAGATCCGCGCGATGGAGATCATCGAAGAGTTAGAGCCGCATCGCCGCAATGCGTGGTGTGGCAGCATCGGCTACATCAGCCTGTGTGGCCGTATGGATACCAGCATCACCATTCGCACGCTGATTGCGGAAAACCACCAGCTTTACTGCGCCGCCGGTGGCGGATTGGTGGCGGACAGCGACCTTGATGCCGAATATCAGGAAACCTTCCATAAGGTGAACCGTATTTTGCCCAGCCTGCGTGATGGGACCTGAAATGAATTTAACCCTTGAGCAGTTCCTCAGCCGCTTTGTCCTGCAACCGCCGCTGCATGCGCCGAAAAGTGCCATCAGCGGACGCCGTGCGGCGGTACTGGTGCCGGTGATCGACGGCGCAGAACCTGGCTTGCTGCTCACGCGTCGCTCATCGCACCTGCGTAAACACGCGGGACAAGTGGCATTTCCCGGCGGCATGCAGGATGCCACTGACGCGTCATTGATCCACACCGCGCTGCGTGAAGCACAGGAAGAAGTGGGAATTCAACCGGAGCAGGTGCAGATCATTGGCGTTCTGCCGCCGGTAACCAGCAGCACCGGTTTCGCCGTGACCCCGGTGGTGGGCATTATTCCAGCTGATTTAGCGTTGCAGCTTAATGCGGAAGAAGTGGAAAGCGCCTTTGCCATGCCGCTGGCGGAAGCGCTGCGCCTGAGCCGTTACAGCGATCTCACCTTGCGGCGCGGTCATCGCCAACATCAGGTTTGGTTATCCTGGTATGAGGATTACTTTATCTGGGGCATGACCGCCGGGATTATTCGTGCGCTCGGTCAACAAATCGCCCTGCCGTAAATCTCCTAATGCTTTTGAGTGGGCTCTGACACATCTGCTGCGCCTCTGGCAAATGTGCCTTCTTCAATAACGCGCACTCGTCGTCGGCATAACTATCCATCAATGTGCTCAAAACTCACCGCTTCGTTAGCCTTTCGCCAGAAAAACCGACCCACTTCACAACTGGAGAAACGGATAACTATTTCTGTGGTTTATAATTAGTTTATTTCATGCGAAAAGCTGCTCGTTATCCGGCATGGGCGATTACTATTAGCCGCATAAACGGCTTCTGCCGTACAGAATAAGATTTGTGAGGAGTGTCACCGGTGATTAGTGTTTTTGACATGTTTAAAGTGGGCATCGGCCCATCCAGTTCACATACCGTCGGTCCGATGAAAGCGGGCAAGCAGTTTGTGGATCTGCTGGCCGAACAAGGCATATTGCAGGACGTGACGCGCGTGGCGGTCGACGTCTACGGTTCGCTGTCGCTCACTGGCAAAGGTCACCACACCGATATCGCTATTATCATGGGCCTGGCGGGTTTCGAACCGGCCACCGTGGATATCGACGGCATTCCCGCGTTCATCAAAGACGTGGAGCAACGCGAACGTCTGCTGTTAGCCAACGGCGCGCGCGAAGTGGACTTCCCTCGTGAAGGCGGCATGGTGTTCCGCAGCGAAAACCTGTCACTGCATGAGAATGGCATGACGGTGTTCGCTTTCGCTGGCGATCTATTAATTCTGAGCAAAACCTACTATTCCATCGGTGGCGGTTTCATCGTTGATGAAGAGCATTTCGGCCAGCCGGTGCTGAACGAAGTTTCTGTGCCGTGGCCGTTCCACTCTGCTAAAGAGCTGCTCAGCCATTGTCGCGAAAGCGGTCTGTCGCTGTCGGGTTTGGTGATGAAGAACGAACTGGCGCTGCATACTCGCGACGAGATTCACGCCTATTTTGGTCATGTGTGGCAAACCATGCAGGCCTGTATTGATCGCGGTCTCAATACCGAAGGCGTGCTGCCGGGCCCACTGCGCGTACCACGTCGCGCAGCTTCCTTGCGCCGCCTGCTGGTTTCATCTTCTAAGCATTCGAAAGATCCGATGGATGTGATCGACTGGGTGAACATGTTCGCGCTAGCGGTCAATGAAGAGAATGCGGCCGGTGGCCGTGTGGTGACAGCACCCACCAACGGTGCCTGCGGCATCGTGCCGGCGGTGTTGGCCTATTACGATCACTTTATCGAACCCGTTACGCCCGATATCTTTATCCGCTACTTCCTCGCCTCTGGCGCTATTGGCGTGCTGTACAAAATGAACGCCTCTATTTCGGGTGCCGAAGTGGGTTGCCAGGGCGAAGTCGGCGTGGCGTGCTCCATGGCGGCGGCCGGTCTGGCGGAACTGCTCGGCGGCAGCCCGGAGCAAGTGTGTGTCGCGGCGGAAATCGGCATGGAGCACAATCTGGGATTAACCTGCGATCCGGTCGCCGGTCAGGTTCAGGTGCCGTGCATTGAGCGCAACGCCATCGCTTCCGTGAAAGCCATCAACTCCGCGCGCATGGCGCTACGTCGCACCAGTGAACCGCGCGTGTCGCTGGATAAAGTGATTGAGACCATGTACGAAACCGGTAAGGACATGAACGCCAAATACCGTGAAACCTCACGCGGCGGATTGGCGATTAAGGTCCAGTGCGACTAATACTCCGCTGATGATTAAAGCAACAGTTGACTATTTTTCTGCATCTGTTGCTACCTCCAACTGAGTAAACCAGATACATTGATTTTGCGCGCGGCCCTTTGTGGCCGCGCTTTTTTTAGTGCCGTATTTTTTATTCAGCCGCGCTAAACCTGGCCGCCTCAATGCCGATAACCTACACGTTAATTTGGCTTCAATCTTTGTTTTGCAAGGTGGTTACTGATGCTCATTCCCCAGCAATTTGTGGGTCAATTTCGCCGTAAGCGACTGCTTATTGCGTTAGTGATCGCCTCGCTGGTTCTGGTCCTGACGCTAACTTTTCGTTATATCGAAGAGAAATCGCGCATTGAGCAGCAGTCGCTGAATTTCGCCACCCGCGCGATTGAACGTTTTGATCGCATGTTCTCGCCGCTGGATGTTTCCGCCAACAACACGCTTGGCCTGGTTGGCGTACCTTGCGCGCAGGTGCGCTATCCGCTGATTGAGAAAATTGCCGCGCTGCAAACCGTGCGCACCGTGCTGTTGGTTCAGGACGATACGCTTTACTGCTCCAGCATTTTCGGCCCGCAAAACCTCTCCTTCAGCCAAACCTACCCTGAGTTAGCCATCAATAATCAGCGCATGATGTTAGCCACGGATAATGATCTGCTGAAAGGATCGCCGGTGCTGCTGCTGTGGACGCCAAAATCGCTGGATAACCGCGAAGGTCTGCTGCAAGTCATTAATATTGAGTTGATGACCAACTATCTGCTCGAGCCGCAGTTGCCGTGGGTGGAGCGCGCGATCTTTAACGTCGGTGGTCAGAGCCTTGAATACGGCAATCCGCTGATTGAGCAAACCGAACCGTCTGAAGATGAAGTGGCTTACGATCAGGCATCGCTGCGTTATCCGTTCAGCATCACCTTGTACGGCCCTTCACCCGCCTGGCTGGCGCTCAACACGCTGCCTTCTCAGTTGCCGCTGGCGCTGATGCTGAGCTTGCTGATGGGTTACATCGTCTGGCTGGCGACCGCCAACCGTATGAGTCTCAGCTGGCAGATCAGTTATGGCATCACCGCTAACGAATTTATGGTCTATTGCCAGCCGCTGATTAACGCCAAAAGCGGCGAGTGTGACGGCATGGAACTGCTGCTGCGCTGGCATAACCAACGTCAGGGCTGGATTGCGCCGGACGTGTTTATTCCGCTCGCCGAGCGCCAGAACCTGATCGCGCCGTTAACCCGCTTCGTACTGGCGAAAGTGGTGGATGAGCTGCCCAACCTGCCGCAATGTCCGTCGTTCCATATTGCGATTAACGTTGCCGCCAGCCATTTCCGCGATCGCGCCATTGTGGAAGATCTGCAAAATATCTGGTGGCCCGCCAATCCGATGCCGAAACTGGTGGTCGAGCTGACGGAGCGTGATGCCCTGCCGATTATCGATCAATCGGTGGTGTCGCAGCTGCATGAGATTGGTGTGCGTCTGGCAATTGATGATTTCGGTACTGGCCACAGTTCGCTGGCTTACCTGAAAGACCTCAAACCGGACGTGCTTAAAATCGACAAGATTTTTACTGCCGCCATTGGCACCGACGCCATTAACGCGACCGTGACCGATATGGTGATCTCGCTGGCGCAGCGCCTGAATATTTCGCTGGTGGCGGAAGGTGTGGAAACTGCGGAACAGGCGCACTATTTGCGTGAGCGCGGCGTTGACCATCTGCAAGGCTATTTCTACGCGCGTCCCATGCCGATTGAAGATTTCCCGCAGTGGCTGGAGCAGCATCAGGCGCAGTTAAGCGCATAAAAAAACGGCCACTTATGTGGCCGTTTTTACTCGCATCAATCAGCTTACTTACTCGGCGTGTTCTTCGTGATCGAATGGCTTATCTTTGGTCACGCGCACCAGGTCGATACGGTAATCGGTCGCCTCAATCACCTGGAAGTGCAGCGGCGGCAAATCAATCACCTCGCCCGGCAGCGGCAGCTGGCCTTTCTGCGCAATCAACAAACCGGCTAACGAAGCGTGATCTTCATCGGCCTTCACTAACTCGTGATGATCCAGCAGCTGTTGCAGCGAGTGCAGATCGGTACCGCCCTTCACTAACCAACCGTCGCCATCGGCAATGATATCTGGCGTTTCATCTTCATCCGGGAACTCACCGGCAATCGCTTCCAGCACGTCCAGCGGCGTGATTAAGCCCTGTACCACACCAAACTCGTTGGTAACAATCACGAAGCTACCTTTGGCACGACGCAACACGCCCAGCAGATTGATTGGGTCCAGCGTTTCCGGTACCACAATCGCCGGGGTATTAGCAGCAAAGGTTGCCACATCCATACCGTGTTCCAGCGCCACCAGCAGCTCTTTAGCACGCACCACGCCAATGATTTCATCCAGCTCACCACGACACACCGGGAACAAACTGTGTGGCGTATCCAGCAGCTGAATACGGATTTCATCCAGCGGGCGCGAAACATCCACCCACGAAATGTTACCGCGCGGCGTCATGATGCTGCGGATTGAGCGTTGCGATAACGTCAATACGCCGTTAATCATGTAGCGTTCTTCGTCTTTAAACGCTTCCTGCGGCATCGCTTCGGTCAACGAGGTTTCTTCCGTGGTCGTCGCTTGCTTACGCTGGCGTCCGCCCATCAAACGCAAGATCGCTTCGGCGGTGCGTTCACGCATCGGGCGATGTTCCTGATGCTTAATAAAGTTACGGCGCGCAATCTGGTTAAACAGCTCGATGATGATCGAGAAGCCAATCGCCGCGTACAGGTAACCTTTAGGAATGTGGAAACCAAAGCCCTCGGCCACCAGCGACAGACCAATCATCAGCAGGAAGCTCAGACACAGCACCACCACCGTTGGGTGTGCGTTAACAAAATTCGTCAGCGGTTTTGAGGCCAGCAGCATCACGCCCATAGCGATTACCACCGCAGTCATCATCACCGGCAGATGGTTCACCATACCCACCGCAGTAATCACCGCATCCAGTGAGAACACCGCATCCAGCACGACGATCTGAATCACCACCGCCCAGAAACTGGCGTAGCTCTTATTGCCCTGATGTTCGAGTCCGCGGTTCTCGAGTCGCTCATGCAGTTCCATGGTTCCCTTGAATAACAGGAACAAACCACCGAACAACAAAATTAAATCTCGTCCGGAAAAGCTGAAATCGCCTACGCTGAATAGGGGTCGCGTCAGCGTCACGATCCAGGAGATGAGTGACAGCAAGCCAAGACGCATAATCAGGGCGAGCGACAAACCAATCAGTCGGGCTTTATCGCGCTGCTTTGGCGGCAATTTATCCGCGAGGATGGCGATAAACACCAGGTTATCAATACCGAGAACGATTTCCAGCACGATCAGCGTGAGCAAACCCGCCCAAATTGAGGGGTCGAAGAGAAATTCCATCAATGACTCCTTACCGAACGTGATGGCGTACGAAATTGCATCTGCACCAGAGGGCGAGACGTGGGATCGTTACAGTTGGTGATAACGCTGAAGAGCGTAGAAGCAGGCGCGAAAAAGCGCTGAGAACATGTTGAGCGACGTCGGTGACGGTCCATAAAGGTGAGCTGAAGCCCGGTACTCCTGAATAAAAAACAGAACGCTAATGTATCAGTTACATCAACGACGTCAAAAAAATTTATTACATTTACAAATATCTACGTGAACGCATGAATAACGAACAAAAGTGCACATTAGCGCCGTTACGCTCGAAATAGCTGACAAACATCACATAATTTATTTTTTCGATCACTAAAATAAATCGCGACCTTATCGCTGTGCAGCGGATTGTTTCGTTTTATTTATTGATGCTCTTTCTCAATCACATCATTAACGATCCACCTGAAACACTAACGGTAATTTTCAACGATTCCCGGCAATGCCAGAGAATCTCTCACGCGAACGGAGGTAGCAAGTGACCATTGCTATTGTAATTGGTACACATGGCTGGGCGGCAGAACAGTTGCTTAAAACAGCAGAGATGCTGTTGGGTGAGCAGGAAAATGTCGGATGGATTGATTTCGTTCCCGGCGAAAATGCAGAAACGCTAATCGAAAAGTATCAGGCACGGCTGGCAGATCTCGACACGTCAAAGGGCGTGTTGTTCCTGGTCGATACCTGGGGTGGCAGTCCATTTAATGCGGCCAGCCGCATTGTGGTGGACAAGGATGGCTATGATGTCATCGCCGGCGTCAACATTCCGATGCTGGTGGAAACCCTGATGGGACGCGATGACAATCCATCGCTGGAAGAACTGATTCACATCGCGGTAGAAGCCGGTCGTGAAGGTGTTAAAGCCCTCAAGACTGAAACGCCTGCGCAAGCCGCAGCGGCACCGGCTCCGGTTGCAGCGAAAGCGCCCGCTCAGCCGCAAAAACCGATGGCACCTGACGATCACATGAAAATCGGCCTGGCGCGTATTGATGACCGCTTGATTCACGGGCAAGTGGCCACGCGCTGGACCAAAGAGACCAACGTTAGTCGCATTATCGTAGTGTCTGATGAAGTGGCCAACGATCATGTGCGCAAAACCCTGCTGACGCAGGTGGCCCCGCCGGGCGTCACTGCGCATGTGGTGGATGTCGACAAGATGGTTCGCGTGTGGAACAACCCGAAATATGGCCAGGATAAAGTGATGCTGCTGTTCACCAATCCCACGGATGTAGTGAGGATTGTTGAGCAAGGCGTGGACATTAAGTCGGTCAATATTGGTGGCATGGCGTTCCGTCAGGGCAAAACGCAGGTGAACAACGCGGTATCGGTGGATGAAAAAGATATCACGGCATTCCGCAAACTTAATGAGCGCGGTATCGAACTGGAAGTACGTAAAGTGTCCAGCGATCAGCGACTGAAAATGATGGACCTGATCGCCAAGGTCAATCCGTAGTTCGCCCTTTGCCTGCATATGTGGGCGAATTTTAGAGACCTTGCAGAGGAGAAATGCAATGGAGATAACCACGCTACAAATCATTTTGATATTTATTGTGGCCTGTATCGCCGGGATGGGATCGATTCTTGATGAGTTCCAGTTCCACCGTCCGCTGGTGGCTTGTACCTTAATTGGTGCAGTCCTCGGTGATATGAAAACCGGTATCATCATCGGCGGTACGCTGGAGATGATTGCACTGGGATGGATGAACATCGGTGCGGCCGTTGCACCGGACGCGGCGCTGGCTTCGATTATCTCAACCATTTTGGTTATCGCCGGTGGTCAAAGCGTCGGTGCCGGTATTGCGCTGGCGATTCCACTGGCCGCAGCCGGTCAGGTTCTGACCATCATCGTGCGTACCATCACGGTCGCCTTCCAGCACGCCGCCGATAAGGCAGCCGAGAAAGGTAATCTGAATGCGATCAGCTGGATCCACGTGTCTGCGCTGGTATTGCAGGCGATGCGTATTGCGATCCCCGCCTTGATCGTGGCGATTTCTGTCGGTACGCACGTGGTTCAGGAACTGCTGAACTCGATTCCAGAAGTGGTCACCAACGGCCTGAACATCGCTGGCGGCATGATCGTGGTAGTCGGTTACGCGATGGTCATCAACATGATGCGCGCGGGCTACCTGATGCCGTTCTTCTACCTTGGCTTCGTTACTGCAGCCTTCACCAACTTCAATCTGGTTGCGCTCGGCGTGATTGGCGTGGTGATGGCGGTGCTGTATATCCAGCTGGCACCGAAATATAACCGCGTTGCAGGTGCTGCAAATGCCGGTCCTGCAAACAATGACCTCGATAACGAACTCGACTAGGAACAGGTGAAATCATGGTTGATACAACTAACACTCCAAAGAAACTCACCCCCGGCGATGTCCGTGGTGTGTTCCTGCGCTCTAACCTGTTTCAGGGTTCGTGGAACTTTGAACGTATGCAGGCGCTGGGTTTTTGCTACTCAATGGTGCCGGTGATTCGTCGCCTCTATCCAGAAAACAACGACGATCGTAAACAGGCGATTAAACGTCACCTCGAGTTCTTCAACACCCATCCTTATGTGGCAGCGCCGGTACTTGGCGTTACCATGGCGATGGAAGAGCAGCGTGCCAACGGTGCGCCGATTGATGATGCGGCGATTAACGGCATCAAAGTAGGTCTGATGGGGCCGCTGGCAGGCGTAGGTGACCCGATCTTCTGGGGTACCGTGCGTCCGGTGTTTGCTGCACTCGGTGCTGGTATCGCCATGAGCGGCAGCTTGCTAGGTCCGTTACTGTTCTTCATCCTGTTTAACGCGGTTCGTCTGTTAACGCGTTATTACGGCGTGGCGTACGGCTACCGTAAAGGTGTGGATATCGTCAGTGATATGGGCGGCGGTTTCCTGCAGAAACTGACGGAGGGCGCGTCGATTCTCGGCCTCTTTGTCATGGGGGCCTTGGTTAACAAGTGGACGCATGTGAATGTGCCGCTGGTGGTGTCGCGCATCACGGACCAGACCGGTAAAACCACGGTTACCACGGTGCAATCGATTCTCGATCAGCTGATGCCTGGCCTGATTCCACTGCTGCTAACCTTTGGCTGTATGTGGCTGCTGCGTCGTAAAGTGAATGCGTTGTGGATTATCGTCGGCTTTTTCGCCCTCGGTATCTTCGGTTACTGGATCGGCCTGCTCGGTCTGTAATCAGCCAGCCGGGAGCCACGCTCCCGGCTATTTTTGAGCGGCATTACCTGAGCGCCCACGTTGAGGTAATTTCGATTGAGGAAGAGTATTTTATGTCACTGACTGACGCGCTGATCGCCCTGCTGATTGCAGGCTTCATTCTTTTCGCTATCTATGATGAAGCGATCCTGCCGCGCCGCAACGGCCCGACCAAACTGCGCGTCGCGCTGCGCCGTCGCCATAAGATCGATAGCGCCATTTTCGTGGTGCTGCTGCTCATTCTTCTGTGGAACAACATTGATAAACATGGCACGCAACTCACCACCAATTTGCTGATGGTGCTGTGCTTTATGGCGATTTGGCTGTTCTGGGTGCGAAGCCCGAAGCTGCTGATGAAGGAGAATGGACTGTTTTTTGGCAGCGTGTGGATCGATTACGCTCGCATTCAGAGCATGAACCTGTCGGAAGACGGCATTCTGGTGATGCAACTGGAGCAGCGTCGCCTGCTGATTGCCGTCAAACAGCTTGATGATCTGGAACGTATCTACAATACGCTGGTGGAAGCGCGTTAATCGCGCTGCCACAACGTTAGCATGAAGTCGGCATCACAGGTAAACTCGCTGGATGCCGCAAGGTCCTGCCACACATCTTCGCGCGCACGCCAGGCAAATGGCGTCATCTGCAATAAGCTCACCGCCTCACTTCCGCTCAACGTCATGCTGTATTTCAGGTTTTGCTGATCGATCTGCTTAAAACCGGCATATACCTTTTCTTCCGCCGCATGCAGCTGTACTTCGCGATAAATCAGCGCCTTGAACTGCTGCAAATGATGCGGTCCCGGCGTCACCGTTAGCAGGTAGCCACCCGCTTTAATCACACGGCTCAGCTCCTCTTCATTACAGGGCGCATAAATGCGCACTACGCCATCCAGAGAAGCATCGGCAAAAGGCAAACGCTGGCTGGAGGCGACGCAGAATTTCACCTTGCGATAGCGTTTAGCGGCCATGCGAATCGCTGCTTTTGCGACATCCAGACCAAAGAGTTGTGCCTGCGGCAACGCATCGGCCATTGCTGCGGTGTAATAGCCTTCTCCGCAGCCGATATCTAATAGCTGCGAATTTTGATTACTCAGGTGCTGCGCAAGGATTTCGGCAACACCCGCGCGCAACGGCTGATAATGTCCAGCATCGAGGAAGGCACGCCGTGCCTGCAGCATCTCAGCGCTATCGCCCGGTTCGCGCGAACCTTTGTGCTGCACCGGCAGCAAATTGACGTACCCTTCTTTGGCCTGATCAAATTGATGCCCAGCATCACAGCGGAAGCTATTCGCCTGCTGCAATAAAGGCTGATGACAAAGTGGGCAAATCAAAGACATAGATAACTCCGGGTTAGCAATTCGCGGCGCAGTTTACCCTGATCATCTGGCTACAGAAAGGATAAAAGAAAAAGCCCCGTTCAGTGAACGGGGCTTTAGGATTCGTTTCAGTGGTGCATGGCACCGAGCCTGAGGGCGAAATCAGATTGGGGTAACGTTGACCGCAGCAGGACCTTTCTGGCCGTCCTGGATTTCGAACTCAACGCTTTGGCCTTCGGCCAGAGTTTTAAAACCATTGCCCTGGATTGCAGAGAAGTGTACGAACACATCTTTGCTACCATCAGCAGGAGTAATAAAACCAAAACCTTTAGACTCGTTGAACCACTTAACCTGACCTTTAATCTTTGCCATTTCGCAAATTTCCTTTCAATGATTATATTGCCCGCAGGCAGACTTACAGATAAACCAGAGACATTACTGAATGAGGCACTAATTTAAGGTTCGGCAAGGAAGCGGTATTCAACGTCAACGTCTTTACTCGTAACTTCTTTACTGAAGATGCCATACATAAACAGAACTGTACCTCGTTTGACCCACGATTTGTTATCACATATCCGTAAATTAATGGCAAGCCATTTTTAAACGGTGATCGACGTGACGCACATAATTAGTTAATTGCCGCTGCACTTCATCAATCAACATATTGACACCCAACTCGTTAGGTGCGCAAAAAAGGGTTATCAGTCAGTATAGTTAGCGCCTAATCCTCACTTAGTCAAGCGCAGCGGTAATGTCTAAACAGGTACATTTTAAAGGGGTAAAAAGTACGACAAAAATATTGCACTAATATGGCATCAATAAAATATTCCACTAAAAAGTTCGCCAGCCACACAACAACTGCGCGCCGTTCAAATCTTGTACAAATAGTTTTCTCAGGTATAAGTTATTAATTGCTTTGCACCAAAATCAGGAGAAACCAATAATATGCGCCCCATATATACGCATTAACATTGGGTGGCATTTATCTCAATTTTAACTATCAACCCAACAATTAAATGTTAAAAAAAACATTGATGAGCTTGATTTAACAAAAACTCATTAGGATTAATCTTAGTTGAAATTCTTTCTGGCAGAGATCATCGCTATTCATACTTGATTGAGGAAGCGAATTCACTAAATGGCAATATCCCGCCACGCACCATTTCAGTGCGCAGCCGGTTGCCCTGTCGGCGATTATTTCCCCCCTTCCAACGCCTTAACGTTCCGGGATCATCCGAATAAAATCGCGTTTTTCATCCGCGTCTTCATCCGCTAGTGGTTTTGCTGTGGATGGCTGTGCGTCAACCAGACGACGCAGTAGCACATTCTGTTTCTTTTGCTCTTCGATAACGGCTTCCAGCAAACGGATCTGCTCACTGGCACGCACGCTAGCCCGGTTAACAAAGAACCAGACAATAAAGGCCACAAGAATGATGATGGCCAGAACGCCATAGTTGAACAGCGGGCTGGTGTTTGCGGCTAATTCGTTCATAACTGCCTCTGTAGTCAAAAATCAAACCTCTACTCCGCCGCTGATTCTACTCGTTGCCGGGGCAAAAGATAATGGGTAGCGACGGAAAGCAGATTATCCCGCAAGACCTCTTTCAGTTATCTCTGATCGATTCGATAGCGAAAGCGAGGCATGCTGCTACAGTAGATTCGCAGCCATGTTGGACGCGCTGCGTTGTGTATCACAAGGAGAAAAGATGAAACTACTTATTCGGACGATTATGCTGGTGGCACTAATTTGGTTGGCGATGCTGCTAACCGGCTATGGCGTACTCACCGGCAGCAATAAGAATGCGGCGGGATTGGGACTGCAATGCAGTTATCTGACCGCACGCGGCATGATTACAGCACAGTATCTGCACACAGACAGCGGTATCGTCGGCGTAACGGATTGCCCACTGCTGAAGAAAAGTGGCGAAGTGGTCGACAATTAAACGTTGAAACGGGCTGGAAACAGCCCGTTTTCATTTCAGAACGGATAGTCGTGGTAGCCCATTTGTTCAGACAGATTGCGCGCCGCACGGTGCAGCATCGCCACATATTCATTTTTGGCTTCTTCTGAAAAACGAATGGTGGGGAACGAGATGCTCAATCCCGCAATCACCACACCAAAGCGGTCAAACACCGGCACCGCGATACAGCGTAAGCCCTCTTCTTGCTCTTCATTATCCTCGCCAAATCCCTGCTCTTTCACCTGATCCAGCACCGACAGCAGCGCTTCTGCAGTGACAATGGTTTTGGCAGTGCTGCGGCGGAACTCCACTTCGCTGAGGATCTCCTGTACTTCAGCGCGATCGCGCCATGCCAGTAACACTTTACCAATTGCGGTGGTGTGCAATGGATTGCGGCGGCCGATGCGCGAATACATGCGCAGGTTATACAATGAATCGATTTTATGGATATAGACGATGCTGTCTTCTTCCAGCGCACCGAGGTGAATGGTTTCTTTGGTCAGACGTGACAGCTCACGCATCTCAATATCGGCGCTACGAATCAGATCGACGTTCTGTAACGCTTTGGCCCCGAGCTCAAACAGCTTAAGCGTCAGCGAGTATTTCTCACTTTCCCCTTCCTGCGCCACATAACCAAGCGATTTCATGGTCTGTAAAAAGCGATAGACGGTGCTTTTCGACATCATCACGCGTTGGGACAATTCGGTGATTCCGTGATCGCGCTCTTCGCCCAGCGCCTGCAGAATGCCAAACACTTTCATCACCGATGAAACCGAGTCCGGCTGTTTATCGTTATCGCTGCTCGCCATGGCGCGTATCCTTTTTTGACAGTGTTTCAAAAAAAACGGAACAGAAGCGCCAGTATATGCGTTTCAACCTGATGGCGGCAACGATTGACGCTAAGTGACACATCCACACGTAATTTTATGTCAATGAATGCGGTGCTTTTCGGCAGCGAATTGATTAGCATGATGATATTCACTTCCTTTACTTACCTAACTTATGCCTTCTACTGTTGCTCAGGATGGATTGCCCATTCCACAGCGCTATGGCGCGATCATTACCATTGCACTCGGTATCATGATGGCGGTGCTGGATGGGGCTATCGCCAACGTGGCTTTGCCGACCATTGCCCGTGAACTGAATGCCAGTCCAGCCGAATCGATCTGGATTGTTAACGCCTATCAAATCGCTATCGTTATCTCGCTGCTGTCGCTATCGTTTCTTGGCGATATGCTTGGCTACCGCCGCGTCTATCAGGTTGGACTTGCGCTGTTTATCGCCACCTCGCTGTTTTGCGCCCTCTCCTCATCACTGAACACGCTAACCGTGGCCCGCGTGCTGCAAGGCTTTGGTGGCGCAGCGCTGATGAGCGTCAACACGGCTTTAATCCGCATCATCTATCCGCAGCGCTTTCTCGGACGCGGTATGGCGATCAACTCGCTGATCGTTGCGGTGTCGAGTGCGGCTGGCCCCACTGTGGCGGCAGCGATTCTTTCCGTCGCCAGTTGGAAATGGCTGTTCCTGATCAACATTCCACTTGGCATCGTTGCGTTATGGCTGGCGTTGCGTTTCCTGCCGGATAACCCGCAGAAAGCCAAACAACAGAAATTCGACGTGCCCAGCGCCGTAATGAATGCCCTGTTCTTTGGCCTGCTGATTACAGCACTGAGCGGCTTCTCGCAAGGGCAAAACGGCTGGTTGATTGTGGCCGAGTTGGTGGCATTAGTGTTGGTGGGCATCGTGTTTGTCCGTCGCCAACTGGCGATGCCGGTGCCATTGTTGCCGGTGGATTTGCTGCGCATTCCGATCTTTTCGCTCTCGATTGGCACCTCAATTTGCTCATTCTGCGCGCAGATGCTGGCGATGGTGGCGCTGCCGTTCTTCCTGCAAAACGTGTTGGGTCGTGATGAAGTAGCAACCGGTTTGCTGCTCACGCCGTGGCCGCTGGCAACCATGGTGATGGCGCCGATTGCGGGTCGACTGATAGAGAAATTCCATGCCGGATTATTGGGCGGATTGGGATTAGCGATGTTCGCTGCCGGCCTGTTCCTGCTGGCGCTGTTGCCGACTCAGCCAACGGATGGGGATATCATCTGGCGCATGATGCTATGCGGTGCCGGTTTTGGCCTGTTCCAGTCACCTAACAATCACACCATCATCACCGCAGCACCGCGTAATCGCAGCGGTGGCGCCAGCGGCATGCTCGGCACCGCGCGTCTGGTAGGACAAAGCAGCGGCGCGGCGCTGGTGGCGCTGATGTTTAATCTGTTCAACGATAGCGGCACGCACGCGTCACTGCTATTGGCGGGCAGCTTTGCCAGCGTCGCCGCCGTGGTGAGCCTGGCGCGTATGACGCAGACACGGCAGACTGTCGAATCCTGAAAACAACAAGGGCGCCATCTGGCGCCCTTGTTCTTGGTATGTCGACAATGACTACTTCAGGTATTCACCGCTGCGCAGCGCTTCGATACGTTTATCGAGCGGCGGGTGCGACATGAACAGCTCGCTCAACGATTTGTTTTTACCGTTGATACAGAATGCCATCATGCTGCCTGGCTCCTGCGGCTCGTAGCTGGTTTTCAGACGTTGCAGCGCGGCAATCATCTTCTCGCGACCCACCAGTTTGGCGGAACCCGCATCGGCGTGGAATTCACGGTGACGTGAGAACCACATGGTAATGATGCTAGCGAGGAAGCCGAACAGCAGTTCCAACACCATCGAGACGGCAAAATAGACCATCGGATTTCCGTTGCTGCTCTCTTCACCGTCGCGGTTACCCGACAGGAAGCCGGAAGCAATCTGCGCCAGAATACGCGAGATGAAAATAACAAAGGTGTTCACCACACCCTGAATCAGCGTCATGGTGATCATGTCACCGTTAGCGATGTGGGAGATTTCGTGCGCCAGCACCGCTTCCGCTTCATCGCGGCTCATGTTTTGCAACAAGCCAGTGGAAACAGCGACCAGCGACGCGTCACGGCGCGCACCTGTCGCAAAGGCGTTAATGTCGGGCGCGTGATAAATCGCCACCTGCGGCATTGCAATGCCAGCCTGTTGTGCCTGGCGGCCGACGGTTTCCATCAGCCAGCGTTCCGTCTCATTACGCGGTTGTTCAATGACCTCACCGCCAACGGATCGTAACGCCATCCATTTGGACATCAGCAGTGAAACAAACGCACCGCCAAAGCCAAACAGACCTGCCATAATCATCAGACCCTGAACACTGCTTGACTGGATTCCTGTCAGACTCAAAATCAGTCCGAATACCAACATCACCGCCAGGTTGGTGAGCAGGAAAAGAGCAATACGCATCATAAACGTTAATCTTCCTCAGTTGTGCACGCGCATATGCGCGGATATCTATCCTATGGTCATCGCCGCGCATTTCAAGCAACCTTAATCTTTAAGTGCCTAAAAAGACATAACTTTACATTAGGAAGCGAAGTGCGCACTTCAGTGCATCAGCCGCGCTTAATAACGATTTTAGCCTAAAAAAAAGCACCGCCGAAGCGGTGCTGTTTCATAGGCCAGACGGTTATTTCGCGCTTTCGGCTGCAGGCTGAGATTTTTCCAGCTGCGCCATGTCGTTAGCGATTTTCACCGTTTCATCCAGATACGGATCGGGCTCTTTATAGTCTTTCGGTAGATCTTCGATGCTCTTAAGCGGCGCTTTGCCTTCCGCCTGATAGCGTGCGTTGATACGTTCCAGACGCAGTGCATCATCTTCGCGGTTCTCTTTCTCACGCTGAGCAAGATTGAGCGACACGATATTACGCTTGTCTTTCATCGCATCGAAACGCGCAATATCTTTCATGATGTACTGGAACTCGCGATCTTTAGCGATGCGAGCGGCGTGCTCTTTGGTCAGCTGCGGTACCAGCGGCGCGATATCGCCGGTCTTGGTGTAGCTTGCCGCATTCACGCTGTCCCAAGGCAACGCGTTGTCCTCGAACTTCTCACCGGTTTCTGCCGCTTCGACGCCGGTTGGCATCAGCAGATCCGGCGTTACGCCTTTACGCTGAGTACTTCCGCCGTTGATACGGTAGAACTTCTGAATGGTGTACTGTACGGAACCCAGCGCTGGCCACTCAGGACGCAGCATCTGATCGTAAATGCGGTTCAGAGAACGATACTGCTGCACGGTGCCTTTACCGAAGGTCGGTTCACCGACAATCAGCGCACGACCGTAATCCTGCATCGCCGCAGCGAAGATTTCAGACGCCGAAGCACTGAAGCGATCGACCAGCACCACCAGCGGACCTTTGTAATAGACTATGCCGTCGTTATCGCTGTCTTCGCGCACGCGTCCATTGTTATCACGCACCTGCACCACCGGGCCGCTAGGAATAAACAGGCCAGAGAGTGAAACGGCTTCGGTCAGGGCACCACCGCCGTTGGTACGCAGATCGATCACCACGCTGTCGACGTTCTGCTTCTGCAATTTCTGCAGCTGCACCTTCACATCGTCAGTCAGGCCAACGTAGAAGCCAGGAATGTCGAGCACACCGACTTTCTCTTTACCAACGTTATGCACGGTCCCTTTCACGGCGCGATCTTCCAGACGGATTTTTTCACGCGTCAGTGTGACGGTGCGGGTTTTCGTGCCCTTACCGGCTGGCAGGATTTCCAGACGTACTTTGCTGCCTTTCGGTCCTTTGATTTTTGAAACCACATCATCCAGACGCCAGCCAATCACATCTTCCATTGGCTTGCCCGGCTGAGCGACACCGACAATGCGGTCGCCGACGCTGATCGCTTTACTCTTCGCCGCCGGACCACCCGCGACCATCGAGTTGATCACCGTGTAATCGTCATCCATCTGCAGCACTGCTCCAATACCTTCCAGCGACAGGCTCATTTCGGTATTGAACTGCTCGGTGTTGCGCGGTGAAAGATAGTTAGTGTGCGGATCGATTTCATGCGCGAACGCAGTCATCGCCAGCTGGAACACATCTTCACTGTTGCTTTGCGCCAGACGACGGATGGCAAAGTTGTAACGCTTAGTCAGCGTTTCGCGAATCTCTTTCTCATCTTTACCGGCCAGTTTCAGGCTCAGTTCGTCATATTTAACTTTGGCATCCCACAGCGCGTTGAGCTCATCAACGCTCTTCGGCCATGGCGATTTTGCCCGGTCAATGTCAATGGTGTCATTGCCGGTGAAATTCATTGGGCGGTTCAGCACGCTCAGCGCATATTGATAGCGCTCAAAGCGACGTTTCTGCGCCAGATTGTAGAGATCGTAGAACACATCCAGCTTACCGCTGCGGAACTCATCACCGACGGTGGTTTTCTTATCGGCGAATTGCGCGACATCCGATGCCAGCAGCACGTTGTGGCTGTAGTCGAGCAGATTCAGGTAGCGATCAAAAATTTTCGCGGAAAAATCCTGATTCAAATCGAACTGGCGATAGTGAGAGCGGGTAAAACGCGAGGTAACGCGTTCGCTGACGGTGGGATGCTGTGGATCTTCGTGTAGCTGGGGAATCTGGTCGGCGCGGGTAATATTATCTGCACCAAAGGTGGGGCCTGCTAAAAGCAGGCCCGCGATCATACCGATCTTTAAAATAGTGTTCATGCCAGGGTCAGCCTCCGTTTCAGAACTGCAAATGTTCTGCGCGCACAATCATAGCCATGCCGGAAGCGAGCTGAACCCGAACGCCATCTTTGGTTATTTCCAGAATGGTAGCGTCCATTGCACCTTTGCCTGCGGTCACTTTAATGTTCTGGCCGGGCTGCAACGTTGAGGTATCAGTGACAGGTTTAGCACGCGGTGGCTGCGGCGCTGCGGCACGTTCAGTAGCGGCCGCACGCGGCGCCTGAGGGCGTGGCTTACGCGGTGCATCACCTTCAGCAGCTTTACGCGGAGCAGGCTTGCGCGGACGACGCTCAGCGGTCTCTTCACCGGCTTCACGCTTCTTCGCTTTCTGCTGATCGCGCTGCGCCTGAACGCGGGCTTTCGCTTCTTCCAGTTGCTTGCGCGCATGTTCAACGTGTTGCTCATCCAGCACGCCACAGGCGTTACCATCGAGATCGACACGGATGGCACCTGCTTTGATGCCATAAAGATAACGCCAGCTAGAGGTATAAAGACGTAAGGCAGAACGCAGTTGCGTCTTGCTCAGGCTCAGTTCGCCTTGAACACGCTCGACCAGATCTTGAAAAATGCCGATTTTGAGCGGACGCGCCTCGCCTTCGGCGCTAAAGCATTGCGGAAAACGTTCCGCCAAAAAGGCGATGACTTCTTTACTGCTATTCAACTTAGGTTGATTTTCCATGAAATTTCCTGATTACAACGGATTTGCCGACCAGAGCAGGCATGAACAGGCGACATTATAATGACAACATCGCCAAATGCTATGTGATCCAGTCGATTAGCTGTGCGTCAGCTGAATAAATTTTACGATGTCGCTGCCCGCCAGCACTTCACAAAGCCCGTCGGTAAGGGCCACCAGCCCCGCTTCATCCTCGCTATCGAAGCGAGAATAAACCGTACTATCAATGTCTAAAACACCCACGAGGGTGCCATTTACTTTCAGAGGAATCACGATTTCGGCGTTGCTGGCGGCGTCACAGGCGATGTGACCTGGGAACGCGTGCACGTCTTCCACCAACTGCACTTTGTCCTCGGCTACCGCTGTACCACACACGCCTTTGCCAACCGGAATACGTACGCAAGCGATTTTGCCCTGGAACGGGCCCAGCACCAGCGTGTTCGGTTCCGTCAGTAAATAGAATCCAGCCCAGTTCACGCCTTCCAGACGTTCAAAAAGCAGCGCGCTGCAATTACCGAGCGCGGCCAGGAACGAGGTTTCGCCCGCCAACAGAGCGCGGATATCGCGATTCAAATCCTCGTAAAAAGCTTTTTTGTTCATTGTTCAACCATAACTCGTCACTGTGGTGACCTTGTTGTCACTCAGTTGTTAAAATAAGCACTAATAATCCAGGCGCATAAGGTGAATCATTTTGTTAGTTACTATACCCTTAGCAGTCGGTGGATAAGCGTATTCTGGTACCACCGAATATTGCAGGCAAATTTGCGCTACTCAGCATGCCGGTAAACGTAACGAACGATGGGCACTTGCGTCACCTATGAAAATTCACGCTATCAGCCAGACGTTGCCCCACGCACGTTATCAGCGTTGTCCGCAATGCGATACCCTTTTTTCCTTACCGGATGTGAAATCGCATCAGACAGCCTATTGCCCTCGCTGCCATGCACAAATTCAGAGCGGCCGTGACTGGTCGATGACGCGACTCACCGCTATGGCGGTGGTGATGATCGTGCTGATGCCGTTCGCCTTAAGCTTGCCGTTGGTGGATATTCGCCTGCTTGGCATGCGCATTAACGCCAGCCTGGTGGAGGGCGTGATTCAGATGGCGCAGCAAGGCAACATCCTCACCGCTTCGATGGTGGCGTTTTGCACCATTGGCGCGCCGGTTACGCTGGTCGTTGGCATCCTCTATCTTTGGCTGGGCAACGCGCTGGGTATGAACCTGCGCCCGGTCCTGCTGATGATGGATAAACTCAAAGAGTGGGTGATGCTGGATATCTATCTTGTCGGCGTGGCGGTGGCCTCAATCAAGGTGCAAGATTACGCCTCGTTGGAAGTGGGCTACGGTTTAGTGGCTTATATTGCGTTGACGGTGCTCAGCCTGCTGACGCTGATTCACCTCAACGTAGAACAGCTGTGGGAACAGTATTATCCGCAAGCGATGCCCACTTCTCCGCCCGAAGAGTGGCAGGTGTGCCTTAACTGCCATCTAACCGGTGTAGCTGATGAGCGTGGGCGCTGCACGCGTTGCCACACGCCGCTCGACTATCGCCGCCGCCACAGTTTGCAGAAATCCTGGTCAGCGCTGATTGCCTCAATTGTGCTGCTGATACCCGCCAATTTGCTGCCGATTTCGGTGGTGTACGTGAATGGCGCACGCCGTGAAGACACCATTTTCTCCGGCATTCTGGGATTGGCATCGGGCAATATTCCGGTCGCCGCCGTGGTGTTTATCGCCAGTATTCTGGTGCCCTTCACCAAAGTGTTAGTGATGCTGACCTTACTGATCAGCATTCATTTCAAATGCGAACAGGGTTTGAAAACCCGCATTCGCCTGCTGCGCGCCGTCTCCTGGGTGGGCCGCTGGTCGATGCTGGATCTGTTCGTCATTGCTGTAACCATGTCGCTGGTCAATCGTGATCAGCTACTGGCTTTTACCATGGGACCGGCCGCCTTCTATTTTGGTGCCGCCGTTGTTCTGACCATTATGGCTGTAGAGTGGCTTGATAGCCGCCTGATCTGGGATGCACATGCAACAGGAAACGCCGACTACACCGACTAGCGCCAATCTGCGCAACAAGCGCAAGATTTCGCCGTTCTGGTTATTGCCCATCATCGCCCTGCTGATTGCTGGCTGGCTGCTGTGGACCAATTATCAGGAGCGCGGTACGACGATCACCATTAACTTCCAGACCGCCGACGGGATTGTGCCAGGCCGCACGCCTATTCGCTATCAGGGCGTGGAAGTGGGCACGGTGCAAGGCATTGTGCTGAGTGATGACTATCGCAGCATCCAGATTAAGGCCAGCATCAAAAGCGACATGCGCGATGCACTGCGTGAAGACACCCAATTCTGGCTGGTGACGCCGAAAGCCTCGCTGGCGGGCGTCTCCGGGCTTGATGCACTGGTCGGTGGTAACTACATCGGCATGATGCCGGGCAAAGGTAAAGAGAGCGATCACTTCACCGCGCTCGATACTCAGCCGAAATATCGCGTCAATACCGGCGAGCTATTGATCCATCTGCGTGCACCGGATCTCGGCTCGCTTAACACCGGTTCGCTGGTCTACTACCGCAAAATTCCGGTGGGTCGCGTCTACGATTACAGCCTGAACAACAGCACCGATGGCGTCACCATTGATGTGCTGATTGAACGCCGCTTTATCAATCTGGTGAAAAAGCAGAGCCGCTTTTGGAATGTCTCCGGCGTTGATGCGGATGTCAGCCTGAGCGGGGCCAAAGTGAAGCTGGAAAGCCTGGCCGCGTTGGTGAACGGTGCGATTGCCTTCGATTCGCCCAATGACGGTGAGCAAGCGCAGGTGGATGCCAATTACCAGCTCTATCCGGATCTGGCGCGCAGTCAGCGCGGCGTGCAAGTGAAACTGGATTTGCCGAGCGGCGATAACCTGAAAGCCGATAGCACGCCGCTGATGTATCAGGGACTGGAAGTCGGCACCTTAACCAAACTCAACCTGCTGGATGGCGGCAAAGTCACCGGCGAGTTAACGGTCGATCCTTCAGTAACCGGTTTGATGCGCAGCGGTACGCGCATTGAGATGCGTACACCGAAGATCAGCCTGACCGACACCAATCTCAGCAGCCTGTTAACCGGTAATACCTTTGAGCTGGTGCCAGGCGAAGGCAAGCCGCAGGATCACTTCACCGTGTTGCCAGCCAGCGAAACCCTGCTACAAAAACCGGACGTGCTGACGGTAAAACTCAGCGCGCCGGAAACCTACGGCATCGATGCCGGCCAGCCGGTGATGCTGTATGGCATGAAAATCGGCCAGGTGATTTCACGCACGCTGGATGAAAATGGCATCAGCTTTGTCGCAGCTATCAACCCAGAGCACCGTAATCTGGTGCACGCCGACAGCAAGTTTGTGGTGAATAGCCGCCTCGACGTGAAGTTTGGCCTCGACGGTATGCAGGTGCTGGGCGCCAGCGCGCGCGAATGGGTGGATGGAGGCATTCGCCTGATTCCCGGCGCGAAAGGCAATCCATCCAGTCGTTATCCTTTATATGCCGATGCGGAACGTGCCCAGGAAGGCATCGTGGGCGAACAGCCGCCGACCACGCTGAAACTCACCGCCAACAGCTTGCCAGATGTGCAGGCTGGTTCGGTGCTGCTGTACCGCAAATTCCAGGTCGGCGAAGTGGTGGATGTGGTGCCGCGCGCGGATGCGTTTGAAATCTCGATTCACATTCAGCCGCAATATCGCAAGCTGCTCACCAGCGAGAGCGTGTTCTGGGCCGAAGGCGGCGCCAAAGTGCAACTCAACGGCAGCGGCTTGACCGTACAAGCGTCTCCGCTCAACCGTGCGCTAAAAGGTGCCATCAGCTTTGATAATCTGACCGGCGCGCAGGCGGCGAAAGGCGTTAAGCGCGTGCTGTACGCATCCGAAACCGCCGCGCGTGCAGTTGGCAGCCAGATCTCGCTGCACACCTATGATGCCAGCAAACTGGCGGCGGGAATGCCGATTCGCTATCTCGGCATTAATATTGGTCAGGTTGAATCACTGGCGCTGAGTTCGGATAACAACCAGGTTGTCGCTAAAGCGGTGCTTTATCCGGAATACGTGCAGGACTTCGCGCGCATTGGCAGTCGCTTCTCGGTGGTATCGCCGGAAATTTCTGCTGCGGGCGTGAATCATATCGAAACGCTGTTGCAGCCTTATCTCAACGTCGATCCGGGCAAAGGTGCGCCTGCGCGCACATTCGAACTACAGGAAAGCACCATCACCGATTCACGCTACCTGAACGGCCTGACGATTTATGTCGATGCCGCTGACGCCGGATCGTTGTCGGTGGGCACGCCAGTGCTGTTCCGAGGCGTAGAAGTGGGCACGGTCACCGGAACGTCGCTGGGCAATATGGCGGATCGCGTGCAGATCGCGCTACGCATCAGTAAGAAGTATCAACATCTGGTGCGTAACAACTCGGTGTTCTGGCTGGCTTCCGGCTATAACTTCGATTTTGGTCTGATTGGCGGCGTGTTGAAAACCGGCACCTTCCAACAGTTCATTCGCGGCGGCGTACAGTTTGCCACGCCGCCGACGGTGCCATTAGCACCGCAGGCCGGCGCCAACAAACACTTCCTGCTACAGGATGAAGCGCCGAAAGCGTGGCGCGACTGGGGCACCGCAATTCCGGACCCTCATCAACCCTAAGCAAATCGGGCAGCCTGGCTGCCCGATTCTTTTTCGCGTGTTACACTTCGCGCTCATTTCGTTTCCCGGTAGATGCCCGTGTCCGATCGCTTTCCCGAAGATTTCCTCGCGCTGATGCGCGCCAGCCTTGCTGACGACGCCGAACTGCAACGCTTTCTCGCTATTAGCCAGCAACCGCTGCGTCGCAGCTTACGCGTTAACACTTTAAAAATTAGCGTGCCAGATTTCCTCGCCCGCACCGCCGATTATGGCTGGCGCTTATCGCCCATTCCGTGGTGCGCTGAAGGGTTCTGGATTGAGCGTGACGACGAATCGTTGCCGCTCGGTAGCGTAGCGGAACACCTGAGCGGACTGTTTTATATTCAGGAAGCCAGCTCAATGCTGCCGGTCACCGCGCTGTTTGATGCCGCTCCCGATGCACGTCAGGTGATGGATGTGGCTGCCGCGCCGGGTTCAAAAACCACGCAGATGGCCGCGCTGATGCGCAATGAAGGCGCTATTCTGGCGAACGAATACTCGGCCAGCCGCGTTAAAGTGCTGCATGCAAATATCAGCCGCTGCGGTGTCAGCAATGTGGCGCTGACGCATTTTGATGGCCGCGTGTTTGGTGCCGCGCTGCCGGAACGTTTCGATGCCATTCTGCTCGATGCGCCCTGCTCTGGCGAAGGCGTGGTGCGTAAAGATGCCGACGCGCTGCGTAACTGGACGCTGGCCAGCACCGAAGCGATCGCTGAGACCCAACGCGATTTGCTCGACAGCGCTTTCCATGCCTTGCAGCCCGGCGGCACGCTGATTTACTCCACCTGCACACTGAATCAGATCGAGAATCAGCAGGTGATTCACTGGTTGCAACAGCGTTATCCCGATGCGGTTGACATCGTACCGCTGAACAACCTGTTCGCCGGAGCCGATCGGGCGTTAACCGCCGAAGGTTTCCTGCACGTGTTCCCGCAGATTTTCGATAGCGAAGGTTTCTTCGTCGCGCGTCTGCGTAAAACCGCCAGCATTCCCGCGTTACCCACGCCAACCTATAAAGTCGGCAAATTGCCCTTCTCTCCGGCCAGCCGCAAGCTAAGCGCTGAAGTGCAGCAGGCGGCGGCAAACGTCGGTTTGCAGTGGGATGAGAACCACACGCTGTGGCAGCGCGATAAAGAGCTGTGGCTGTTCCCGGCGGCGCTGGAGAATTGGCTGGGTAAAGTGCGCTTCTCGCGCATCGGCCTTAAGCTGGCAGAAACCTTCCCGAAAGGCTATCGCTGGCAGCACGAAGCGGTGGTAGCGCTGTCGCAGCCAGGCAGCGCGCTGGATTTCGAACTCACCGATGCGGAAGCGGAAACCTGGTATCGCGGTCAGGATATCCATCCGGAAACCTTGCCCAATCGGGATGAAGTGATCGTCACTTATCAGCAACAGCCGCTGGGATTGGCGAAGAAAGTGGGTAATCGCATTAAAAACAGTTATCCGCGTGAACTGGTGCGCGACGGGCGTTTATTCCGTTAAACGTCACTGCAATTGCACCAGAGTGAGATGATTGCCGAAGACCGCGCCAGTATCGATGTAATGCTGATTCGCCACATTGAGCGGTTGTTCTAACGGCGTGTGGCCAAAGTAGAAATCACTGGCGCCATCGATGTGGGCTGAACTGCCACGTTGATGGCGTCCCAGCCGATCGCGACTCCACACCACTTGTTGCCAGTCAACATCCTGCCCCAATGCATAATGGCTGGCAGGATAATCGGCGTGGGCAATCACTACTACGCGATTGCCGAAATCCAGATGCAGGATCAACGGTAACTCAGCGCAGCGTCTTAACGCATGGCGCGCAGCAATTAATTTTGCGCCCTTCAGCTGCCAAAACCACTCGCCGCCGTTCATCATCCACAAGGTTTGGTTGCGACCATCCAGCGCAGCGAGCGCCATCTGTTCGTGGTTGCCGCGCACGCAGCGAAACCAGGGTTCCTGCATCAGCGCTAAACAGCCAGGACTGTCCGGCCCGCGATCGATTAAATCGCCCACCGACAGCAACAAATCCTGCTGCTTATCGAAATCTCGCTTCTGCAGTTGCGCATCGAGTTGGGCGCGGCATCCGTGCAGATCGCCAACCACCCAAATCTTTCGCCACATTTGCGTGTTTACCGTTTGGTAAAGCATGTAATCTTCCCCGGTTGACTGGAAGTTTAGTGATCCCGGCATAAAGTATAGTCCGGTAAGGTTTAGCCAGCGGAGGGAACAGCATGAGCGGACGGAAGCAATTCATTGGTGTGTTAATCGTTATTTTCATTGGTAGCTTGCTGCTACTGGAATCACTCGCTCGTCTGGTACATCTGTTATTTGTGGGATAATTACGCGACTTTACATTCCGCGCTAAACGCCTAAACTCCTTTGCGCATCATATAAAGGAGCCTGTATGAGCCAGAATATTTACGACAATCCTACCTTTTTTGCCGGTTACGCCACTTTGCCACGTTCCGTTAAGGGATTAGACGGCGCGCCAGAATGGCCCGCACTGCGTGCATTACTCCCAGACCTGCAGGACAAACGTGTTCTCGATTTAGGCTGCGGCTACGGCTGGTTTTGCCGATACGCGCAGCAGCAAGGCGCGCGTGACGTGCTGGGACTGGACGTTTCCGAGAAGATGCTGGCGCAGGCCGCGACCATGACGCAGGGAACGCAGATTCGCTATCAGCGCGCCGATTTAGAAACGCTGCAGCTAACCGAATCCTTTGATCTCGCCTACAGCTCGCTGGCGCTGCACTACCTCACCAATATTGACGTACTTTTCGCTACCTTGTTTGAGGCGCTCACGCCGGGCGGCGCGCTGGTGTTTTCCTGTGAACATCCGATTTACACCGCGCCTGCACAACAGCAATGGATAGTGGGTGAGCACCAGCAGCGCAGCTGGCCGGTCAATCACTATCAGCAGGAAGGCGAGCGCATCAGCAACTGGTTTGCCGATGGCGTGAAGAAGCAGCATCGCAAACTGGCGACCTGGATTAATGCAGTGATCGGCGCAGGATTTGAGATCGTGCATCTCGATGAATGGGGTCCGAGCGAAGAGATGGTTGCGCTGAATCCCGCGCTGGCGGAAGAGCGCGATCGTCCGATGATGTTTCTGCTGGCAGCGCGTAAACCATTGTGACGTTGTCTTGAGGCTGCACACTGCAGCCTTTTACATATCCCTGCGACGCTATTTGTGACATTCAGGGGGCATTGCGTACTAGCGCGTGATTAAAAAGATCGCCAGCAAGAAGAAGGCTAATAAACCGGCGAATGTCAGCGTTCCAATACGCGGCGTTTTGGCGCGGCCAACTACCACACCAATAAAGATACAAAGCAGCGTTAAGGTGCCAATCATTACCCAGAGAAGATATTGTGTATTTGCCATGAAGGATCCTTATCCGGCCATTAATCAGATGCGCCAACGTTATACCATTTTTCGCACAGACTGACTGCAGCTATATGACCGCACCTTTTCTGCTGATTATTTCCCGTCCGGTCATCATTAAGTCGCGTTATGCTCGCAACGCATAGCCTTGAGATTTTCCAACTGCTGTAAACGCGCTGCAGCCTTATTGTTCGCACTGGCTTTCGCAATGCCGTTACCAATACCAAAATCCCCGACGAAGCCGAGTATGGTCAGCGCGTCAAACTCGCCAGTTTTATCGATCTGCTGCTTAACACTTTGGCTTTTAGCAATCTCCTGATTTAGTGCTGCACAGTCGTAGGTTGCGCTTCGGCATCGCTCACATTGGCAGACTGCGGATATTGTTTCAGCGCGCAACCACTCAGCAGCATGGCGATCAGAATAACAGGCTTGTACATCTTGCAAGATTCTCACTAAAGCGGCGATTTATTTCGAGAAACTGTAGCATCTGGGGGAGATGACGATCGGGGGAATAAGTAACGTTAAGATGGGTATTTAAAAATAAAAAAGCACTGCCTAAGCAGTGCTAATAATTTTGATATCAGGCAATTACCTGATAAGCCCTAATAATTATCAGGGCAGAATATCCGTTATTATGCAGTTTTCAACATAATCATTGATGACTTGCAGAAAATGCATTTAGCGCCATGTGGGTTCATTTTAGTAATATCGAACGCGGAGGTGCGATATTGTGAACTCTGGCAATGCGGACATCTTAAACGATGATAAATGCGAATAATTACAGACCTAATACATTTGTTGCAGACGGACCTTTAGGACCATCTTCAACTGAAAACTCAACACGCTGACCTTCATCAAGTGAGCGATAATCAGTGCCCTGAATGGCTGAGAAGTGGACGAAAACGTCCTTGCTGCCATTTTCAGGAGAAATAAAGCCGAAGCCTTTTTCTGAGTTGAACCATTTTACCGTTCCAAGAATTTTATTAGACATAATTTTTACCTTTTAAATGAGCCTATTGGCGTAAGGGCCGAGTTGCAGATACGAATCAGAACTTAGGATAAGACTCAAAGAGAAAGGGCTTGAAGCGGCACTAACTGGGATGAGAAATACAATGGGAACTAACCTTCTAACTGTCTGCTATTCAGACCGACGAAGCATTAACGCATTTATTTGCGCCACTAGCAAGCGAAAAGAATATTTAATTTTCGATAAATAATCATTGTTTTTAAATTTACCACGTAAAAAAGAGGCAAAAAAAGACCGAATACGATTCCTATATTCGGTCCAGGGAAATGGCTCTTTGAGAGCCGTGCGCTAAAAGTTGGCATTTTTGCAGGCGAGGACGCCTTGCCATTTAAAGGTAGACCAGGATTGAGGGTTTTCCAGCCAATCCACAGGTTTGATACGCAAAGGTGACAACTCTGTGATCGGAGTGACAGAACGAGAAAGCAAGCGTAGCGGCAGAATTGTGCGCTACGCCTGAGAATATAGGGATTACTTACCGCACAGTTGCTGCGCGCGGTCGATGATCGGTTGCAGACTCATTTTCTGGCCTGGATGGGCTTTATCAACGGCGACAATGGTGTCGATCGATTGCAGTGTGCCCTGCCCGGCCGTTTTGCGCGCAAAGGCTTTATCGTTGAGCGGATACTGCAACAAAGTGCCCGGGTTAATCGCGAACAGCGCGCCGTCTTTCTCGCAGGTCAACATCACCTCTTCGCGGGTGAAGGGCCATTTGTCTTTTCCAATCTCAAAACGGCTGACGGTAATAATCTGTGCCGCCATCGCCTGGCTGCACAGCGCCATCAATACGCAAGCTGGAATCAGTTTCTTCAGCAAAATATCGACCTCATTTCATCTTCTTTAATGACACATTCAGGTCGGTGACAGTGTGGCAAACACGCTCACCAATCCAATAACAATAACGGCCAGCAGCAGCTCAAGCTGCGTCAAGCGAATAAACAGATGCGCTGCATTGCTGGCCGCCAGGCGAAAGCGCGGCACCAGCAGATATCGATTGGTTAACGCGATAGCGATCATCAGCATGACCAGCAGCACCTTCACCACCAGCAACTCGCTCCACAGCGTAACTTGCCAATTTAGCGGTGAACCGGCAATCAGCAAGCTATTGATCGTGCCCGTCAGCAGCGCTAACGCTACTGCAAGGTGGCCGTAACGCGAGAAGCGCATCATGCAGCGTATCGCATCAGTGCGAAAGGCAATCTGCCGCGCTTCACGCATCAGCACTAACAGTGGCAATAATCCGCCCGTCCAGAATGCAGCTGCAATTAAATGCAGCGCGTGATTGCCTTGTTGCAGTAATCCAGGCCAGCCATCGCGCATCGCCGCATGCCCAACGCCGGCTAAAGCCATCAGCTGCAAGAGGCCGCTGCACAACAGCAGATTTTGCCGCAGTGTGCCACGTAGCAGCAGCGCTAACGTGCTCAGCAGTGCGAAGGCAATTTCCCAGCGCCAAACCTGACCGAAGCGCGTGCTGAGCACCGCTTGCCAGGTTACCCTGTCACTGACATTTCGCCAGTCGCCGCTCATCAAGCCGGTTTGCGTTGCCAGCATCAGCACCGCGCTGAACAAACTCAGCAGCGCGCTGGTACGTAAAATTAAACCTAAACGTTGTGATAGCAGCGGACGATAGCGGCGCGGTGCCAGCAGCGCGGTATAGAAGGCGCTACCAGCGAGCAGCAGCACCGACAAAAAATGCAGCGCTCGCAAGCCAACCCACAACGTGCTCAAACTCATCAATCACTTCACGCTGAAGGTGTAGCTGCCTGTGGTTTTATGCCCATCAACGGACAGCACGTGCCAGTTAACCTGATAATTGCCCGATGGCAGCGGCTGGCTGATCGGCACAATCAACTGATCATGGTGTTTATCGTTGAGTGTGGCTTTCCCGACCGCCACCGGCTGATGTTGAGCATTGAGCACATCTACGCCACTGAATGCCGCTTCAACATCTTCGGTAAAGGTCAGCGTTAAATTCTGCGGGGAGGTTTCCACCACCGCTTTATCGGCGGGGACCGGTGTTTTCAGGTGAGCATGCGCAATGGCAAACTGGCTGAAGGCCAGCGTTGATGACGCCAGAAGTAGCGCGACGATCGAGTTGAACGCAGTTTTCTTCATGACTTCTTCCCTTTTAAATACGGCAAACCACCGTAAACGTGGCAGCAGGATACGCCGCCGACCCAAAGCTGTCGAGACTTGCGGTGCGATCCAATTCCCTTGATCCTAGGGTCCGAAACCATTACTTTTGCCCCTGTTTATCAGGAGAAAAGCATGAGCCAAAACCTTGCCCTGCTCTCGCAGGAAGAGAAAGACAAAGTGAATGTCGATCTGGCCGCCGCAGGCGTTGCATTTAAAGAGCGTTACAATATGCCGGTGATTGCCGAAATGGTGGAACGCGAGCAACCCGAAGCGCTGCGTGACTGGTTTCGTCAGCGCTTAATGAACTATCGCCAGGCCTCGCTTAGCCTGTCGCGCCTGCCTTACGAACCTAAGCAGAAGTAATTTATGTTACGTGTTATTGATACCGAAACCTGCGGCCTGCAGGGCGGCGTGGTGGAAGTGGCGTCGGTAGATGTCATTGATGGTCAGATCGTTAATCCAATGAGCGACTTAATCTGCCCGGATCGCCCCATCAGCCGTCAGGCGATGGCGGTACATCGTATTACCGAAGCGATGGTGGTGGGCAAACCCACCATTGAAGAAGCGATTGGCCGCTACCACGGCAGTCCGCATTACGTGGCGCACAACGCCAGCTTTGATCGCCGCATGTTGCCCACCATGCCCGGCGAATGGATCTGCACCATGACGCTGGCGCGTCAGTTGTGGCCTGGCATTAAATACGGCAATCAGGCGCTGCGTCATAGCCTGAAGCTGGATGTCACACCACCGGCCGAACTGCATGCGCACCGCGCATTGTATGACTGCTACGTCACCGCTGCGCTGCTGATCCGCATTATGGAAACCTCAGGCTGGAACGCCGAGCAAATGGCGAATTTATGCCAGCCCGCGCCGGTGAGCGGCGATGTGTTCCCGTTCGGCAAATATCGCGGTCAGAGCATTGGCAGCATCGCGCGCAAAGATCCCGGCTATCTGCGTTGGGTGCTGGAAAATGTGCGCGATTTGCGCCCACCGTTGCGGCAGGCGCTGCGCAAGTATGTGAAGAGCGATCAGTAATCGACGCGGTCTGGCAGGCTGCCCTGCGCCAGGCCGATCAGGAAAGTGAACTCCTGTGCCACACCTTCATACGCTTTGAAACGACCCGATTTGCCGCCGTGACCAGAATCCATCTCAGTACAGAGTAACAGCAGCGAATCGTTGGTTTTCAGCTCGCGCAGTTTCGCCACCCACTTAGCCGGTTCCCAATACTGCACCTGTGAATCGTGCAGGCCGGTGGTGACCAGCAAATGCGGATAGGCTTTGGCTTCGATGTTGTCATACGGGCTGTATTGACGGATGAGGTGATAGAACTCCGCCTGTTCAGGATTGCCCCACTCATCGTATTCGCCGGTGGTCAGCGGAATCGTTGGATCGAGCATGGTAGTGACCACATCCACAAATGGTACCTGCGCCACCACGCCGTGGAACAGATCTGGTGCCATGTTCACCACTCCGCCCATCAGTAATCCTCCGGCGCTGCCGCCCATCGCGTAGAGCTGCTGACGATTGCCATACCCTTTCGCCACCAGCGCTTCGGTGACATCAATAAAATCAGTGAAGCTGTTGATTTTATTCTTCAGGCGGCCACCGTCATACCATTGCTGGCCGAGTTCGCCGCCGCCGCGCACATGAATAATGGCGTAGACGAAGCCGCGCTCGAGCAAGCTGATGCGGCTGGTGCCAAAGCTGGCATCCATGCTGCTGCCGTAAGCACCGTAACCGTACACCAGCAACGGATTGTTGCCGCGCTGGAAATGCTTGCGGTGATAGACCAGCGAAACCGGCACTTCCGTGCCATCGCGCACCGTGATCCACAGATGCTCGCTTTTATAATCCTCAGATTTAAAGCCCGGCACCGGCGTGCGCTTTAGCACACGGCGATCGCCGGTTTCCATGTTCAGTTCGAACAGGGTGGTTGGCATGGTCATTGAAGAGTAGCCATAGCGCAAGGTGTCGCTTTCCGGCGAAGGATTGTAGGCAAGCCAGGTGACATAGGCCGGGTCGTCAAAGGCGATACCGAAGCTTTCGCCGCACTCCCAGTTAATCTGCCGCAAGGTGTTCACGCCGTGCTGACGCTCTTCCACCACCAGCCAATGGCGGAACAGCTGGAAATCCTCCAGCACCACGTTGTGACGCGCCGGGATCAGCGATTGCCAGCGCGCTTCCGCCAGCCACGCGCTGCGATAGAGACCGAAGTTTTTACCGTCGCGATTCGAGCGGATGTAGAACTGATGATTGTAGTGATCGATGCTGTATTCGTGGTCACGGCGACGTGGGCAAAATGTTTGCGGCTGCGCATCCGGATATTCAGCATCGATCAGCAGAATTTCGCTGGTGTTGGTGCTATATAGCGCAATCAGAATGAAGTGCTCGGAGGTGGTTTTGTGCACGCTCACGTGGAAGGAATCATCCTTCTCTTCATACACTAGCTGATCGTCAGATTGCGGATGTCCCAGCTCATGGCGCCAAACCTGATACGCCAGCAGCGTTTTCGGATGCTTACGCACGTAATAGAGCGTACGGGAATCGTTGGCCCAGGCAACGCTGGAGGATGCATTGGTCAGCAGTTCCGGATACCAGCTGCCGCTCTGCAGATTACGGAAGCGAATGCCGTATTGACGGCGCGACAGGAAATCTTCCGCTAACGCCATCACCTGATTGTCTGGCGTAATCGCCAGCGCGCCCATGGTGTAAAAATCACTGTGCGCGGCGCGTTGGTTACCATCGAGCAACAGCTGCCACGGCTCCTCAGCCGGCGCGTCTAGCGGCTGGCGGAAATAGGCGGGATATTCGTTGCCCACTTCATAACGGCTTTGATAGCGATAACCATTTTTCACATAGGGCACCGAGTGATCCTGCGGCGGAATACGGTCGACGATCTCTTTCAGCACCCGTTCCTGCAGCGGATTCTGCGACGCCATCATGGCGCGGCCATAATCATTTTCGGCATGCAGATGGGCCAGCACTTCTGGATTCTCGCGGTCGTCATCACGCAACCAGTGATAATTGTCGATGCGCGTTTCACCGTGCAGATTCATGGCATGGGGAATTTTTTTCGCGTGTGGCTGATTCATTAGGCTCTTCTCACTGAAGGACAACATTCAGCAAGCGTGGCACTAATCGCGCGTGATGCCAAGCTGCACGCAGCATCACTTTGCGCAGGGCAAATCAGACAGGGAAAACGAAGGCTGCAGATGCAACCTTCGTAGGGGATTACGCGGCTTTTTCCGCGTCGATATCACGCTGAATACCGTCGCGCACATCCTGGGGAATTTTCAGCGCATCGCCGAGCGCGGAGAGATAGCTGCGCTCCATAAAGTGGTCGACATCAATGGCGGCACAGCTGAGGAAATAGAGCTCCAGCGCCTCTTCTTCGTTTTTAACATCAGCGGCCAGCCAGTTGGGATCGAGCGGGCGATTCATTGCCTGCTGAATCAACGCTTCGGCTTGCGCGCCGTAGCCCGCCTGCTGAATGTTTTGCTCAATCGCGGCGCGCTCCTGATCGTCAATATGACCGTCACTTTTCGCCGCGAACACCAGCGCCGTGACTAATCGCTCTGCACGTTGATCCATCGGCGTTTGCAGCTGACCAAAGCCCGCATCGTCCTGATGGGTTTCACGTATGCGCTGTTTGTACTTATTCCGCAGTAGCGCGCCCGCCGCCGCGCCGCCGCCCAACAACAAGGCTTTGCCGCCATATTTGGTCAGCAGCTTACGCGTGGATTTACTGCCCACCAGCAATCCCGCCAGCCCGCCCAATGCGCCGGGTGCCAGCATGTCACTTAAGCCGCCCGATTTTCCGTCACCGCCCTTCTTCGCCAGCACCGATTGAATTTGCTGTAGCCAATTACTCATCGTTTAACTCCCGTTTAATTTTCCGTTCTCCATGCTGCCGCAGGCTATGTCAGTTAACGTCAGAGCGGGAAAAGTATGGCAAACCTGATCGTGGCGAAAGCGTGAGTACGCAAACGTTTTCGTTTATACTGCGCGCGCATTTTGACTGCTAAGGTGAAATTATGACGACTCTCGGAACCGCGCTGCGCCCTGCCGCTACGCGTGTCATGCTGTTAGGTTCAGGCGAATTAGGCAAAGAAGTGGCACTAGAGTGCCAGCGTCTGGGTGTGGAAGTGATTGCGGTGGATCGTTACGCCGATGCCCCAGCGATGCACATGGCGCATCGCAGCTATGTGATCAACATGCTGGACGGTGACGCGCTGGCCGCATTGATTGCCCAGGAAAAGCCGCACTTCGTGGTGCCTGAAATTGAAGCCATCGCCACCGAAAAACTGCTGGAGCTGGAAGCCCAAGGTCAGAAAGTGGTGCCAACCGCACGCGCCGCACGTCTGACCATGAACCGCGAAGGCATTCGTCGTCTGGCAGCGGAAGAGTTGTCGTTACCGACCTCGACTTACCAGTTTGCTGACAGCAAAGAGAATTTTGTGGCCGCCGCTGAAGCGATTGGATTCCCGTGCATCGTTAAGCCGGTGATGAGCTCATCCGGTAAAGGCCAGAGCTTTATCCGCGAAGCCAGCCAGCTGGACAAAGCCTGGGATTATGCGCAGCAAGGCGGACGTGCCGGTGCGGGCCGCGTGATCGTTGAAGGCGTGGTGAAGTTTGATTTCGAGATCACTTTGCTGACCATCAGCGCGGTGGATGGCATCCACTTCTGCGCGCCGATTGGTCATCGTCAGGAAGATGGCGATTATCGTGAATCATGGCAGCCGCAGCAGATGAGTGAACTGGCGCTGCAACGCGCGCAGGATATCGCCGCCAATGTGGTGAAAGCGCTGGGCGGATACGGCCTGTTTGGCGTGGAGCTGTTCGTCTGTGGTGATGACGTGGTGTTCAGCGAAGTGTCACCGCGTCCGCACGATACCGGTATGGTTACGCTGATTTCGCAGGATCTGTCTGAGTTCGCGCTGCATGTGCGCGCCTTCCTCGGTCTGCCAATTGGCGGTATCCGTCAATACGGCCCTGCGGCGTCGGCAGTGATTTTGCCTGAGCTGAACAGCCAGAACGTGCAATTCGGGAATATCGAAGCGGCGCTGGGTGCCGGGTTGCAGCTGCGCCTGTTTGGTAAGCCGGAGATTGCCGGTCAGCGCCGTTTGGGTGTGGCGTTGGCGACCGGTGAAAACACCGATGACGCTATCGCGCGCGCCGTTGCCAGTGCGGCAGCGGTGAAAGTGGAAGGTTAAGTGTAAGTTGAAAGGTCGCCATGAATGGCGACCCTACCAATTTATGCACGCGCCCCTTCAACCGCTTCACGCGCCAGACGCGTAATACGATCCCAGTCACCGCTTTCCAGCGCATCATTCGGTACCAGCCACGAACCGCCGATACACAGCACGCTTTTCAGCGCCAGATAATCACGATAGTTCGCTGGCGAGATGCCACCGGTTGGGCAGAAACGCACCTGCGGGAACGGACCACCAATCGCTGATAATGCTTTCACGCCACCATTGGCTTCCGCCGGGAAGAATTTGAACTCACGCAGGCCGTAATCCATGCCGGTCATCAGTTCTGAAACCGTGCAGATACCTGGTATCAATGGCACCGGGCCTTCAACCGCCGCTTTCAGCAGCGATTCCGTCAATCCTGGGCTGATAACAAACTGCGCACCGGCATCAGTGACTTCTTTCAGTTGCTGCGTGTTGATCACCGTGCCCGCACCAACAATCGCTTCCGGTACTTCTTTAATCATGGCGCGCAGTGCGTCCATCGCCACCGGGGTACGCAGCGTAACTTCCAGCACGCGCACTCCGCCCGCAACCAGCGCTTTCGCCATCGGCACGGCGTGTTCCAACTTGTTCACCACGATGACCGGCACGACCGGGCCAGTTTTCAGGATCTGTTCAGCACTTGTTTTCCAGTTCTTCATCACGTTTCCTTAGTTGCATCAGCCCGGCGTTTAGCCACGCTGTCAATAATTGGGGTCTACCATACAAGATCGGCTGGAGCGGCGTCCATCGGATATCAAAATTTTTTGAAACTCAGGTTCACTTTTAAGAAAAATGAATTTTGGCCGAAAAAAAGCCCGCACATTGGCGGGCTCAGCATTAGGTCTTTATTCAAACTCGTTCCAGGAACGGCCATCGCGGGTAATCATCGCGACTGAGGCAACCGGTCCCCACGTTCCCGCCTGATACGGCTTCGGCGCTTCGGCATCGGCATTCCAGGCATCGATGATCGAATCCACCCAACCCCACGCCGCTTCCACTTCATCACGACGCACAAACAGCGCCTGAATACCGCGCATGGTTTCCAGCAGCAAACGCTCGTAAGCATCAGCCAGATGTGACTGGTTAAAGGTTTCGGAGTAACTCAGATCCAGCTTAGTGGTCTGCAGTTTATGCTTGTGGTCGAGTCCCGGCACTTTGTTGAGGATTTCGATATCCACACCTTCGTCCGGCTGCAGACGAATGGTCAACTTGTTCTGCGGCAGTTCAGCGTACGAATCTTTGAATAGGTTCATCTCAGGATTCTTGAAGTACACCACCACTTCAGAGCATTTGGTTGGCAAGCGCTTGCCGGTGCGAAGATAGAACGGCACGCCAGCCCAACGCCAGTTGTCGATATCCACGCGGATAGCCACGAAGCTTTCAGTGGCGCTCTGCTTGTTCGCGCCCTCTTCTTCCAGATAGCCTGGCACTTTCTTGCCCTGCACAAAGCCGGCGGTGTACTGACCACGCACGGTTTTCTCGCGCACGTTGGTTTGATCAATACGACGCAGTGAGCGCAGCACTTTTACTTTTTCATCACGAATCGCATCCGCGCTCAAATCAGACGGCGGCGACATGGCAATCATGGTAAGGATCTGCAACAGGTGGTTCTGGATCATGTCACGCATCTGGCCAGCTTTGTCGAAGTAGCCCCAACGGCCTTCGATACCGACCTCTTCCGCCACGGTGATCTGCACGTGATCGATGGTGCGATTGTCCCAGTTGTTGACGAAGATGGAGTTGGCAAAACGCAGCGCCAGCAGGTTGAGCACCGTCTCTTTACCCAGATAGTGGTCAATACGGAACACCTGACCTTCTTCAAAGTATTTGCCAACGCTGTCATTGATCTCTTGCGAGGTTTCCAATGAGGTGCCGAGCGGCTTTTCCATCACCACGCGCGCCGGTTTGGCGTTCAGCTTGGCGGCGCCCAAACCGTCACAGATCGCGCCAAAGGTGCTTGGCGGCATGGCGAAGTAGTTGATGGTGACGCGGTTTTTCTGGTCAAGCATTTTGCCCAGTTTGGTGAAATGCGAGGTGTCATTTACGTCGAGGTTACAGAAGTCGAGACGGCTACTGAGTGTGTCCCACAGCGCTTCATCGATCTTCTCTTTCATGAAGGTTTCCAGCGCTTCACGTACCACTTTGGTGTACGCGGCTTTGTCCCAATCCGCGCGACCCACGCCAATAATGCGAGTGGTTTCATGAATCTGACCGGCTTTTTCCAACTGATACAGTGATGGCAACAGTTTACGGCGCGCTAAATCGCCTTTGGCACCGAAAATCACCAGATCGCATGCCTGGGCTGTTTGTGTAACCGCCATTTTCCTCTCCTCGTTGCAGGATATACCCGGTTTGAGCGTTCTCATCACGCCGGGTCCTTATTGTAATTTTCTTACAGCACAATGTACGTTTTTCGCCGGTTCAGGACAACCCGAACACCGCGTTTTGCTGGCGTTAACTGTGAACGTAATAAAGGTGTTAAGTGTGTTGTAGCGTGCCATTTGAGCACATTTTCTGTTTCGATATTTGTCGTGGCAAAACACGTCAGCGATCAAAGTATCGCAAAAAATTCGCGTTTACATTTGTCCTCCGCTGCGTGCGAGGTGCTATTACACGGTATATTCTTGGGAATTGGCAGCGATTTCATTGATTGATGAACGCGGAAAAGTTATTGACGCTCATTAGGTTAAACCATGCTGGAACAAATTCAGGCGCAACTCGATGCGTTAAGTAAATCAGAACGTAAAGTCGCAGAACAAATTCTCGCTGCGCCGCAGCAGGCGATGCACTCCAGCATCGCCACGCTGGCACGCGCCGCTGACGTCAGCGAACCGACGGTGAATCGCTTCTGCCATCGTATGGGGTCGCGCGGCTTTCCTGACTTCAAATTGCAGCTCGCACAGAGCCTGGTGAAAAGCCCGAACTGGGTGAGCCGCGATGTGGAAGAAAATGACAGTGTGGAAAGTTATAGCCACAAAATTTTTGATTCCGCATTAGCGGGCCTTAGCCGCGTTCGCCAGCAGCTCGATTCTCAGGTCACTCGCCAGGCCGTTCAGGCCTTATCAAACGCCCATAAAATTGCCTTCTTTGGTCTTGGCGCCTCCGCCGTCGTCGCGCATGACGCCACCAATAAATTTTTGCGTTTTAATCTGCCGGTCATCTGGTCAGAGGATATTGTGATCCAGCGCATGAGTTGCATAAATAGTGGTCCAAATGATGTGTTTGTTCTCATCTCGCATACTGGTCGCACCAAAAATATGGTAGAACTGGCTCGCCTGGCGCGTGTAAACGCTTCCACTGTGCTGGCTATCACTTCTCCGGGTTCCCCGCTGGCGGCAGAAGCCACACTGGCTTTGGCGCTCGACGTGCCCGAAGATACCGATATCTACCTGCCAATGGTTTCCCGCCTCGCACAATTAACCGTGATTGATGTTCTGGCGACAGGGTTTACCCTTGAGCGCGGCGCCGCTTTCCGTGAAAATTTGAAACGGGTGAAAGAAGCGCTGAAAGATTCACGCCTGGAGAAACAGGCGCAGGAAAATAATTAACATCACATTCACAATGTGAGTCGAATCACAGCCCATCGATCATATAGAATAGATGAACACTACGTGTCACTTGAGAGCGACACGATACTTTGCTAACGGAGTCCTTCATGTCCAGACGTCTCAGAAGAACCAAGATCGTTACAACCCTCGGTCCAGCCACCGATCGCGACAACAACCTCGAAAAAATCATCGCGGCGGGTGCTAACGTTGTACGACTTAACTTCTCCCACGGCACACCGGAAGATCATCATCAGCGCGCCAACAAAGTCCGTGAAATCGCGGCGAAGCTGGGACGTCATGTGGCGATCCTTGGCGACCTGCAAGGTCCAAAAATTCGCGTCTCCACCTTCAAAGAAGGCAAAGTGTTCCTTAACGTCGGCGATCGTTTCCTGCTGGACGCTGACTTAAGTAAAGGCGAAGGCGATAAAGAAAAAGTCGGTATCGACTATAAAGGACTGCCAGAAGATGTGGTGCCAGGCGACATCCTGCTGCTGGACGACGGTCGCGTACAGCTGAAAGTGTTGGAAGTTCAGGGCGTAAAAGTGTTCACCGAAGTCACCGTCGGCGGCCCGCTGTCTAACAATAAAGGTATTAATAAACTCGGCGGCGGCCTCTCTGCCGACGCGCTGACCGAAAAAGATAAGGTTGATATCGTTACCGCCGCGAAAATCGGCGTGGATTATCTGGCCGTCTCCTTCCCACGTAACGGCGAAGATATGAATTACGCCCGCCGTCTGGCGCGCGACGCCGGTTGCGATGCCAAACTGGTGGCGAAAGTGGAACGTGCTGAAGCCGTTGCCTCACAGGAAGCGATGGATGACATCATCCTCGCCTCTGACGTGGTGATGGTTGCGCGCGGCGATTTGGGTGTCGAGATTGGCGATCCTGAACTGGTGGGTATTCAGAAAGCGTTGATTCGTCGCGCGCGTCAGCTGAACCGCACCATCATCACTGCCACGCAGATGATGGAATCGATGATCACCAATCCAATGCCAACGCGTGCCGAAGTCATGGACGTGGCGAACGCCGTTCTGGATGGTACCGATGCAGTGATGCTGTCGGCGGAAACCGCTGCAGGCCAGTATCCGGCTGAAACCGTATCAGCGATGGCGAAAGTGTGCCTCGGCGCAGAGAAAATCCCGAGCGTTAACGTTTCTAAGCACCGTCTGGAAGTGCAGTTCGATAACGTTGAAGAAGCGATTGCCATGTCGGCGATGTATGCTGCCAACCATCTGCAAGGGGTTTCAGCCATCATCACCATGACTGAATCGGGCCGTACCGCGCTGATGACTTCACGTATCACTTCCGGTTTGCCGATCTTCGCCATGTCACGTCATGAACGTACGCTGAACCTGACCGCGCTGTATCGTGGCGTTACGCCGGTGTTCTTCGACAGCAATAATGATGGTGTTGCCGCCGCACACGATGCAGTAAACCTGCTGCGCGAAAAAGGTTTCCTGGTTTCAGGCGACCTGGTGATTGTTACCCAGGGCGATGTGATGTCGACCACGGGCACCACCAATACCAGCCGTGTACTGCGCGTAGATTAATACGCACCACCCACAGCGGCTGTAACAACATGGACAAACGCGACTGCCTGGCAGTCGCGTTTTTATTTTTTTGACAAGGAGGCCAGATGGCCCTCTATCAACCTATTACTCAACTCACCGGGCGCGTGCTGCTGTTTCCACTCGCGCTGGTGCTATTTGAGTTCGCCACCTATATCGCGCATGACATGATCCAGCCCGGCATGCTGCTGGTGACGTCTGAATTCAGTGTCGGCCCGGAATGGGTATCTACCTCGCTAACCGCGTATCTAATGGGTGGCGTGGTGCTGCAATGGCTGCTTGGTCCGCTCTCGGACAAATATGGCCGCCGTCCAGTATTGCTGTTTGGCATTCTGTTCTTTGCCGCCGCCTGTATTTTGACGACGTGGGTCAGCAGTATTGAAGAGTTTGTCGCGCTGCGTTTTGTGCAGGGCATTAGCCTGTGCTTTATTGGCGCAGTCAGCTATGCGGCGGTGCAGGAAGCCTTTGACGAAGCGCTGGCGGTGCGCATGATGGCGCTAATGGCCAACGTCGCGCTGCTGGCACCGTTAGCCGGCCCGCTGGCCGGTGCGGCATGGCTTACCGTTGGCGAGTGGCGCAGCATGTTCTGGCTGTTTGCGATTTGCAGCGTGATTGCGTTTGCCCTGCTGTGGCGCGTAATGCCGGAAACGGCAGGCGATCGCAGTCACTCTATCGCCCTGCCAACGCTGGCGCGCGGCTATGCGCGTTTGGCGCGCGATCGTCAGGTGATGTACGGATCCTTTGCGATTGGTTTGGTGTTTATCCCGATCCTGACATGGGTGGCGCTGTCGCCCGTGATTCTGATGCACGATGAAGGCTTGTCGCGCATGCAATATGCGCTGCTGCAGTTGCCGGTATTTCTGGCGATGATTGCCGGCAATATCACGCTCGGAAAACTGGCGGGACGCGTGCCGATTGAACAGCCGGTGAAGTTTGCTGCGTGGCCAATCCTGACTGGTCTGAGCATTTCGCTGCTGGCGAACTTGCTGGATAGCCACACCTATCTGCTACTGACTGCCGGTTTAAGTCTGTACGCTTTCGGCGCGGGCATGGTGAATGCCGGTCTGTACCGTCTGACGCTTTATTCTAGCAACGAAGGCAAAGGCAGCGTGGCGGCGATGCTCGGCATGATCAGCATTCTGACCTTAGCAGTCGGGATTGAGCTGGCGAAAAGCGGCTACTTCAGCGGCGGCACACCATGGTTTAGCGGAATTAACTTCGTGGCTGGCGTATTGTGGTTTGGGCTGGTGACGCTGTTCCTGCGCGAACGTAAGCGTCGTAGTCATGTGGCAGCAATAGAATGACAAAGGGGCCAAACGGCCCCTTAATTATTTTTTACGTGGATAAAGATCTTTGCGCGCGTAAGGTTCAATATCACCTTCCTTACGCGTTTTTAGCAGCTTCAAAATCCAGGTGTACTGTTCTGGATGTGGGCGCACAAACACCTCTACTTCTTCATTCATGCGGCGCGCCAACGTATTGTCATCGGCATCCAGTAAGTCATCCATAGGCGGACGCACATAGATTTCCAGACGATGGGTTTCGCTGTTATACACCGGGAACAGCGGCACCACCCGTGCACGGCACACTTTCATCAAGCGGCCGACTGCCGGCAAAGTTGCTTTATAAGTGGCAAAGAAATCCACAAACTCGCTGTGCTCCGGGCCGTGATCCTGGTCCGGCAGATAATAGCCGTAATAACCCTGACGCACCGATGCGATAAACGGCTTAATGCCGTCATTACGCGCATGCATGCGGCCGCCAAAACGGCGTCGCACGGTATTCCACAAATAATCCATTAACGGATCACTTTGATTGTGGAACATCGCCGCCATCATCTGGCCTTCAGACGCCAGCAGCATCGCCGGAATATCCACGCCCCAACCATGCGGCACAAGGAAAATAACGTTCTCTTTGTTTGCCCGCAGTTGCTCGATGATTTCCCGGCCGTGCCAGTCAACACGCTTACGCACATGTTCGGGATTGCGCAATCCAAGTTCAACCATCATCGCCATCGCCTGCGGTGCGGTGGCAAACATACGATCAGCAATCTCTTCGCGCTGCGCTTCACTCAATTCCGGCAGGCAATAATAGAGATTGATCAGCGCACGGCGGCGCGCACTTTTCGCCAGTTTACCGGCGAACTTGCCCAATCCGCCCAGAATCGGATCGCGCACTTTGGCCGGAAGTAATGCCATGCCGGCCAGCGCACCAATCGCCAACCAACTTCCCCAGTATTTAGGCATTAAAAAAGAACGTTGAAAAACGGGAATAAACTCACTGTTATTTTTCTTTCGGGTTTCCATGCACTCGCCTCTGACAATGACCGGTCAATAATAGTGACGATGGTTAATTTTGCAATCTTCATGCGCCAGATAGCAAAAAACCGACGAAGAATCCGTCGGTTTTTTAGTGTTACGCGCAATAATGCGTTATTTCAACGTCAACTGCGGCAACCAGGTTTTGACTTGCGCCATGTAAGTGCTGCGATCTTTACCCGTCAGCCCTTCCATGCGCGGCAGTTTTGCCGTCAATGGATTCACTGCCTGATTGTTGATCCATACTTCATAGTGCAGATGCGGGCCGGTTGAACGTCCGGTGTTACCCGAAAGCGCAATACGATCGCCGCGTTTCACTTTTTGTCCTGGTTTCACCAGCGCTTTACTCAAGTGCATATAACGCGTCATGTACTGACGACCGTGACGAATTGCCACGTAATTTCCGGCAGCACCGCCGTTTTTCGCCATCACCACTTCACCATCACCCACGGCTAACACGGGCGTACCAATCGGCAGCGCGAAGTCGACACCTTTATGCGGTGCAATGCGGCCGGTTACTGGGTTAAGGCGACGCGGATTGAAGTTAGAAGAGACACGATACTGCTTAACCGTTGGGAAACGCATAAAGCCACGCGCTAAACCTGATGCGTTGCGATCGTAGAACTTACCGTCTTCCGCGCGGAAAGCGTAATAATCTTTGCCGCCGGTGCGTAAACGCACGCCCAGAAGTTGGCTTTGAGCACTTTTGCCATCGAGCATTTCACGTGACATCAATACACTGAAATCATCACCGGCCCGCAGTTTGCGAAAGTCCATTTGCCACTGCATTGCTTTAATGACGTTGCTGGTTTCTGCGCTGGTCAAACCCGCACGTTGCGCGCTGGCGGCAAAGCTACCGCGCACTTCACCTTTCAAGACGCTGTTACGCCACTCACCCTTTTGCAGCTCCTGCTGCATCTTAAAGCTGCCGTTGTCGGCGCGCTGATAAGTACGGGTTTCACGACGATCGATTTCCCAGCTGAAGGTTTGCAGTTGACCATCGGCATCCAGCGTCCAGCTAAGCTGCTGACCAACGCGCATGTTACGCAAATCTTTATCGCTGCTGACCAGTGCATTGATGTCGCCCATCTCAATACCGTATTGATTTAACGCGCTGCTCAGCGTATCGCCTGAAGAGACGGTGTAATCATGTACGTTGGGATTGTCCGGAACGTCTTTATCGATGTCGTCAGCAGGAATATCGTCCGCTGGCTCTTCCGTCGTCTGATCAATCGGCTCGCTGGCTTCGGGCAACAGCGTACGCAGTTCGTCTTTATCCAACGCGATGGTTTTCACGATGGGCGCAACATCACGCGGATGGTAAACGTAAGGCCGCCATACGGCGACGGCCAACGTAACAACGGTTAATGAACCCAGCATAACGCGGTGGGGGCGCGGCAAATTATTAAATGCGAGGGCGACAGAGCGGGCTATCTGCTGCACTTTTACCTATTCCTCATGCTCCATTCAGGCAGCTCGCATACTGGCTCGACAACTGTGAAAGGAATTTCACGTAGCTGTCTTTGGATAAGCTGATGTCCATTCCCAATGGATCTAACGTGCCTTTACGCACGGAAGTTCCACGGGACACGGCATCGATGACGGCCGGTCTGAATTGTGGTTCAGCGAAAACGCAAACGGCTTTCTGCTCAACCAACTGTGTTCGTATTTGATGTAAACGCTGGGCGCCCGGCTGGATCTCAGGATTGACGGTAAAATGACCTAAAGGCGACAAACCGTAATGTTTTTCAAAGTAGCTGTAAGCGTCGTGAAAAACGAAATAACCCTTGTTCCGCACAGGCGCGAGTTGCGCGCCGATGTGTTTGTCTGCATCGGCTAATTCTGCCTTAAATTCCTGCAGATTAGCGTCAAGTTTGGCTTTGCTTTGCGGCATAAGTTCCAATAATTTTCCATGGATTGCAACCGCAGTTTGTAAGGCCATGTCAGGAGACATCCACAGGTGCATATTAAACTGTCCGTGGTGATGATGCGCATGAGACACGTCCTGGTGTTCGGGGTTTTCTGAGTCATGATCGTGATCGTGACCGTGCTCATGTTCATCATCGTCATCGTCGCCGCTAATCAAAAGCGGTTTTATACCCGGCAAAGCGGCAATTTCGAGGTTTTTATTGGCGGGTAATTCGGCCGCGGACTTCGTTAGAAAGGCTTCCATTTCTGGCCCGGTCCATACAACTAAGTCTGCGTTTTTAATACGTTTTACATCGGAAGGACGTAAGGCATAATCATGCTCTGATGCGCCATCAGGCAGCAATACTTCAACCGGCGTAATGCCATCTGCGATAGCCGCTGCGATAAATCCGAGAGGTTTGATTGAAGCGACAACTGCAGAGTGCGCGGGTAACGCGCTTGTGGCGGCAATTGCCGCAGCAGTAAGGGTGAAAATAAGGCGCTTTTTATTGTGTAACATAATACGTCATTCCATCGTGACCCGTTGATGGAATGTGATATTATAACATTCGAAATTCAATGCAACCCGTAAATAACATGCCGCCACTTGTTACCCTTGAAAACATTTCTGTGAAATTCTCCCAGCGTCCAGTGCTTGCAGGCATTAGCCTTATACTTGAGCCGGGAAAAATTCTCACGCTGCTCGGCCCGAATGGCGCCGGCAAATCCACGCTGGTGCGCGCGGTGCTGGGGCTGCTCAAACCCACCAGCGGCAGCGTCAAGCGTGCCACTGATTTGCGTATCGGTTATGTGCCGCAAAAATTGCACATTGACCCGACATTACCGATCACCGTAGAACGCTTTATGCGTTTGTCCCGTGGCACCAAACGCGATGCCATTTTGCCGGCGCTGAAGCGCGTTCAGGCTGGACATCTGCTGCACGCGACGCTGCAAAAACTCTCCGGCGGTGAAACCCAGCGAGTGCTGCTGGCGCGCGCATTGCTTAATGAGCCGCAGTTGCTAGTACTCGATGAACCAACTCAAGGCGTTGACGTCAACGGCCAGGTTGCGCTGTACGATTTGATCGATCAATTGCGCCGCGAACTGAACTGTGGCGTGCTGATGGTTTCACACGACCTGCATCTGGTGATGGCGAAAACCGACGAAGTGTTGTGTCTCAACCATCACATCTGCTGTTCCGGCACGCCAGAAGCGGTGTCACAACATCCCGAATTTATTGCGATGTTTGGCCCACGCGGCGCGCAGCAGCTGGCGATTTATCGTCATCATCATAATCACCGTCACGATTTACAGGGACGCATTGTTCTGCGCAAAGGAAATGGCCCGTCATGATTGAACTGTTATTACCTGGCTGGCTTGGCGGCGTTTTGCTGGCGCTGGCAGCCGGTCCACTTGGCTCGTTTGTGGTTTGGCGCCGTATGTCCTACTTTGGCGATACGCTTGCGCATGCATCCTTGCTGGGTGTGGCGTTTGGTTTGCTGCTTAACGTGAATCCCTACTATGCGGTGATTTTGGTGACCGTGTGTCTGGCGTTGGGATTAGTATGGCTGGAGCGTCGCCCGCATCTGGCCATCGACACTCTGCTCGGTATTATGGCGCACAGCGCGCTGTCGTTGGGTCTAGTGGTTGTCAGTCTGATGCAAGGCGTGCGTGTTGACCTGATGGCTTATCTGTTTGGCGATCTGCTGGCGGTGACGCCCGATGACTTATGGATGATGGGCGGCGGCGTGGCGATTGTACTGGCGGTGATGGCGTGGCAGTGGAATTCACTGTTGTCGATGACCATCAGCCCGGAGCTGGCGCAGGTCGATGGCGTCAACATTCAGCGCACGCGTTTGATGCTGATGCTGGTGACGGCATTAACCATCGGCGTGGCAATGAAGTTTGTGGGTGCCTTGATCATTACATCGCTGCTGATTATCCCGGCGGCGACGGCACGTCGCTTCTCGCGCTCACCGGAACAGATGGCCGGTTTTGCGGTGATTGCCGGTATTATCGCGGTGACCGGCGGACTCACCTTCTCCGCCACCTATGATACGCCAGCCGGTCCTTCGGTAGTGTTATGCGCCGCGGTGTTGTTCATCATCAGCATGGCAAAAAAACCGGCGGCATAACGCCGGTTACTCTTCGCGACTGATGCTAAAGTGTTTATAAGCATGCTGCGTTGCCATTCGGCCGCGTGGCGTGCGTTGAATGAATCCTTGCTGGATCAGGAAGGGTTCAATCACATCTTCGATAGTTTCACGCTCTTCGCCGATTGCCGCAGCCAGATTATCTAAGCCAACCGGACCACCCGAGAACTTATCGATAATCGCCAGCAGCAATTTGCGATCCATATAATCAAAACCCTGGCTGTCGACGTTAAGCATATCCAGCGCGCTGGCTGACACTTCGCCGCTCAGATTGCCGTTGGCACGCACTTCCGCAAAGTCACGCACGCGGCGCAGCAGGCGGTTTGCGATACGCGGCGTACCGCGCGCACGACGTGCAATCTCTAACGCGCCCTCTTCACTCAACGCCAGGCCAAGACAGGCCGCGCTACGGCCAACGATGTGCTGCAGATCGGGGACGTTGTAGAACTCAAGGCGCTGCACGATGCCGAAGCGGTCACGCAGTGGCGAGGTTAAAGAACCGGCGCGCGTGGTGGCGCCAATCAGGGTAAACGGCGGCAGATCGAGCTTAATCGAACGCGCCGCGGGACCTTCACCGATCATGATATCCAGTTGATAATCTTCCATCGCCGGATACAGCACTTCTTCAACCACCGGCGACAGGCGATGGATCTCATCGATAAACAGCACATCATGCGGCTCAAGATTGGTAAGCATCGCCGCCAGATCGCCGGCTTTTTCCAGCACCGGTCCGGAGGTCGTGCGCAGATTGACGCCCATTTCGTTGGCGACAATATTAGCCAGCGTGGTTTTACCCAATCCCGGCGGGCCGAAAATCAGCAGATGATCGAGGGCATCGCCACGCAGTTTCGCCGCCTGGATGAAAATCTCCATCTGCTCGCGCACCTGCGGCTGACCAACATATTCTGTCAGCAGCTTGGGACGAATGGCACGATCGAGTGTTTCTTCTTCGTTAAAGGAACTGCCCGAGATCAGGCGATCGGCTTCAATCATGCTTTACCTCAAATAGCTGCGCGCAGGGCTTCACGAATCAGGGTTTCGCAATCCGCATCCGGTTTACCGACTTTGCTGATCATCCGGCTGGCTTCCTGCGGTTTATAGCCGAGAGCCACCAGCGCTGAAACCGCTTCGGCTTCAGCATCGTTATTGTCTTGTGCGGCGGAAGGCGTGGTCAACGTAAAGGTTGAATCACCACCAAACAGATCGCCGTGCATGCCGATAAAGCGATCTTTCATCTCCACAATCAAACGCTCAGCGGTTTTTTTACCCACGCCCGGCAGTTTGATCAGAGAGGCAATCTCTTGTCGCTCAACGGCAGTCACAAATTGCTGCGCTGACATGCCCGACAAAATCGCCAGCGCCAGTTTAGGCCCAACGCCATTCACCTTGACCAGCTCGCGGAACAGCGTGCGTTCCTGCTTGTTGTTAAAACCGAACAGCAGCTGCGCATCTTCACGCACTACGAACTGAGTGAAGATGATCGCTTCCTGATTGATCTCCGGCAGCTCGTAAAAGCAGGTCATTGGCATGTGCACTTCATAACCGACACCATGCGCCTCAATCAACACCAGCGGCGGCTGTTTTTCCAGAATGTTGCCTCGTAAACGACCAATCACCTGAGCAGTTCCTTAATCTGTAAGTAAGCCTGAGTTTATAGCATAAAAAAGGCTGGATGAATATCCAGCCTTGGCGTTTGCTAACCCGATCGCATGCGCCCGCGCGTCATCACCAATTTGGTGTCACTCATGCGCACCGCATTTTGGCTCATATGGCAATGCGTGATGGCGATGGCCAGCGCATCGGCGGCATCCGCTTGCGGATTGGCTGGCAGTTTCAGCAAGGTTCGCACCATATGCTGTACCTGACTTTTCTCTGCGCCGCCGGTGCCGGTGACGGTTTGCTTCACCTGACGCGCCGCATATTCAAACACCGGCAAATCATGATTCACCGCCGCGACAATCGCTGCACCGCGCGCCTGGCCCAGCTTGAGCGCTGAGTCCGCATTCTTCGCCATAAACACCTGCTCGATGGCGAAATAGTCGGGTGAGAACTGCGTGATGATTTCGCTAACGCCTGCGTAGATCAGTTTGAGGCGCGTCGGCAAATCGGTGACGCTGGTGCGGATACAGCCGCTGCCCAGATAGGTAAGCTGGCGGCCGGTTTGGCGGATAACACCGTAACCGGTGACGCGCGAGCCGGGATCGATCCCGAGAATTATCGCCACAGCGCGTCTCCGGTGAGTGGGGTTTTAAGCAACGCCATTACAGCGTTTCTGCGATCTCATCAGAGATTTCACCGTTATGGTAAACTTCCTGCACGTCGTCACAGTCTTCCAGCATGTCGATCAGGCGCAGCAGTTTCGGCGCAGTTTCGGCATCCATTTCGGCTTTGGTGGAAGGGATCATCGAGACTTCAGCCGAGTCAGCTTTCAGACCGCCCGCTTCCAGCGCATCACGCACTGCACCCATCTCTTCCCATGCGGTGAAGACATCAATCGCGCCGTCGTCATAGGCCACAACGTCTTCTGCACCGGCTTCCAGCGCCGCTTCCATTACTGCATCTTCGTCCTGACCTGGCGCGAAGGAGATAACACCCTTTTTGCTGAACAGGTAAGCAACAGAACCGTCAGTACCGAGGTTGCCACCGGTTTTGGTGAAGGCATGGCGCACTTCGCCCACGGTACGGTTACGGTTGTCGCTCAGGCACTCAATCATTACTGCTGAGCCGCCCGGACCGTAACCTTCATAAATGATGGTTTCCATGTTGGAATCATCTTCACCGCCCACGCCGCGTGCGATAGCACGGTTCATGGTGTCGCGCGTCATGTTGTTAGACAGCGCTTTGTCCATCGCTGCGCGCAGACGTGGGTTAGAACCCGCATCGCCACCGCCCAGCTTCGCGGCGGTGACCAGCTCGCGAATGATTTTGGTGAAGATTTTACCGCGCTTAGCGTCCTGAGCAGCCTTGCGGTGCTTGGTGTTCGCCCATTTACTGTGTCCAGCCATCTTACATTCTCTCCGATCTTTTACTGGGTGCAGGCTATCTTACTTGCGATCTTGTCCCCCGGCAGTGCTCGCAATCCTCACGTACATAAGTACGCTCCGGTTGCTGTGCGCTGGCGGTGAACAACCTCGCGGCGCCGATTACGCCTGACTGTTCGATATTGTTCGGTGCGTTGGTATCAAACACACCAGATTCATAAAACTTAATGCATTCGCCACGGGAAAAACGCGCGGCGGCGAGCATTCAGATAAATTCTTCAATTGCCTGGCGGTTACTCCAGGACTTGGTGAGGGCTGCGGCAGCGGCGGGTTCGAGCCAGCGCGCGGCGAGATGCTCGGTGAGCAGCAGCTCGCGCTCTGCGGGTATCGCCAATCTGAACCAGTGCTCGCGATTGTGCGTGGTGCCCGGTGCGTAACGATGGCGATAGTGCGGGAAGATCTCAAACTCGATTTGCTTGTGGCAATCGTCCAGCACTAACTTTTCGTGCGCAATATCGATGGCAAGTTCTTCTAACACTTCGCGCTGAGCCGCCTGGCGCGGGGTTTCGCCCGCTTCCAGGCTGCCAGTGACCGATTGCCAGAAGCTGTCGTCATCACGTCGCTGCAGCATTAACACCCGGCCGGTATCGCGGGCAAAAATCACCACCAGCACCGAAACCGGATGTTTAAAGCCCATTACTTGTTCTCTGTCTTTTCTTTCTTCGGCGCCACCAGAATGCCGAGGTCCAGCAACGCAGCTGGATTGGCTTCGCTTGGGGCTTCGGTCATCATGCACGCTGCGGCGGTGGTTTTCGGGAACGCGATCACATCACGGATGTTATCGGTGCCGGTCAACAGCATGGTCAGACGATCCAGACCGAACGCCAGGCCCGCGTGCGGCGGCGTACCGTATTTCAGTGCGTCGAGCAGGAAGCCAAACTTCTCACGCTGCTCTTCTTCGGTGATACCGAGAATACTGAATACCGTCTGCTGCATTTTTCCGCTGTGGATACGTACGGAACCGCCGCCCACTTCGTAGCCGTTAATCACCATATCGTAGGCATTGGCCACCGCTTGTACCGGATCGGTTGCCAGCTCTTCTGCGCTCAGGTCTTTCGGCGACGTGAACGGATGGTGCATCGCTGCCAGGCCGCCCTCTTCATCTTCCTCAAACATGGGGAAGTCGATTACCCACAATGGCGCCCAGGCTTTGTCATCAGTGATCTGCAGATCGCGGCCCACCTTCAGACGCAGCGCGCCCAGCGCATCTGCTACCACTTTAGCGCGGTCCGCGCCGAAGAAGATCAGATCGCCATCTTGTGCGCCCGTGCGGTCGAGAATGTCTTCAACGATTTCTGCGCTGAGGAACTTGGCAACCGGGCTTTGAACGCCTTCGAAGCCTTTGGCGCGTTCGTTGATCTTCATCCACGCCAGACCCTTGGCGCCGTAGATTTTGACAAATTCGCCGTACTCATCGATTTGCTTACGCGTCAGCGCAGCGCCGCCCGGTACGCGCAGGGCCGCCACGCGGCCTTTGGCATCGTTGGCCGGACCGGCAAACACCTGGAACTCCACGTTTTTCAGCAGATCGGCAACGTCCACCAGCTCCATCGGGTTACGCAGGTCTGGCTTATCGGAACCGTAACGGTTCATCGCTTCCGCAAAGGTCATCTGCGGGAAGTCACCGAGATCCACGCCTTTGATGTTGATCCACAGTTCACGAATCAGACGTTCCATCTTTTCACGCACCTGCTCGGCGGTCATGAAAGAGGTTTCCACGTCGATCTGGGTGAATTCTGGCTGACGATCGGCACGCAGATCCTCGTCACGGAAACACTTAACGATCTGATAGTAGCGGTCAAAACCCGACATCATCAGCAGCTGTTTGAACAGCTGTGGCGACTGCGGCAGCGCGTAGAATTTGCCTTTATGCACACGGCTTGGCACCAGATAGTCACGCGCGCCTTCAGGCGTAGCTTTGGTCAGCATTGGCGTTTCGATATCGAGGAAGCCCTGGTCGTCCATAAAGCGACGCACGAAGCTGGTAATTTTAGCGCGGGTTTTCAAACGCTGCGCCATTTCCGGACGACGCAGGTCCAGATAGCGATAGGTCAGGCGCGCTTCTTCGCTGTTCATCTGGTTAGAGTCCAGCGGCAGCGGTTCAGCACGGTTGATGATGTTGAGCTCATGAGCAAACACTTCGACTTCGCCGGTTGCCATGTCGCTGTTTTTATTCTTTTCGTCACGTGCACGCACGGTGCCGGTGATCTGGATACAGAATTCGTTACGCAGCTCAGATGCCAGCTGGAAAGCGTCCTGACGATCGGCATCGAAGAACACCTGTGCGATACCTTCACGGTCACGCATATCGATAAAAATCAGGCTACCCAGATCGCGACGGCGATTTACCCAGCCGCAGAGAGTGACTTGCTGACCCACGTGAGACAGATTGAGCTGTCCGCAATATTCTGTACGCATAACGTATCCTTTTAACTTCGCCGCTGCTGCCAGACAACATCAGGCCGCGTAACCTTCTGAGATGCTGTCGCAAAAAAGGCGGCTATTATAATGGAAAAACCCAGGCAGGATAAGTGGAGCCCGATCAAAGCGGACAAAACATTATGCTTTATCGCGCTGTTTTTCCTGCCGACATCAAAACAGGGTACATTAAGCCGCCCTTTCCCGCCCCTAAAGGATTCAGGAGTTCGCGTTGACACTTCGCATAGGATTACCGCAATGGCAGCACGCGCAATGGAAACAGTTCGGCATTGAGACCTTAGCCGACTACGCGCAGCTGTTTGGTTGTGTCGAAGGCAATACCACGCTGTATGCGTTGCCAAAGCCGGAAGTGGTGCTGCGCTGGCGCGATATGACGCACGACGATTTTCGTTTCTGCTTTAAGTTTCCCGATAGCATCAGCCATAAAGCGGCGCTGCGCGATTGCGATGAGTTGCTGACGGAGTTTTTCCGCCTGCTCGATCCGCTGAGCACACGCATTGGTCAATATTGGCTGCAGCTACCCGCCGCGTTTTCACCGGCACAGCTGGTTGATTTATGGTCCTTTCTCGACATTTTGCCACGCAATTTCCGCTATGGCGTTGAGGTGCGGCATCAGGCGTTTTTTGCCAAAGGTGAAGCCGAACGCGCGCTGAATCGCGGTTTACTGGATCGTGGCGTTAATCGGGTAATTTTAGATAGCCGTCCGGTGCATGCTTCAACCTCACAAACCGCCGCCGCCGTGGATGCGCGATCGAAAAAGCCGCGCGTACCGCCGCATGCGGTGCGCACCGGTTCGCAACCGATGGTACGTTTCATTGGTAGCGATAGCGTGGCGGAGAGCGTGCCGCTGTTTCAGCCGTGGCACAGCAAGCTGCACGCGTGGCAGCTGGATAGCGATCCCATGCTGTTTATTCATACGCCGGATATGGGCGAGGTTTTTCCGCTGATTCAGGCGTTGTGGCCACAGTTGCAGCAGCTGGAGCCATCGTTACGCGATCTGCCCGACTGGCCGCAGCAATCGAGCCTGTTTTAGACGCAACGCAAAGGGTGCAGCCTGGCCGCGTTTCTGCCAAAATAGCGCCCTTTCCGTTTTCTCTCCGGACCTTTCATTATGTCTGATCGCGATACGCTATTTTCCGCGCCCATCGATAAGCTGGGCGACTGGACCTTTGACGAGCGCGTAGCTGAAGTTTTTCCCGATATGATTCAGCGCTCGGTGCCGGGTTATTCCAACATCATTTCGATGATTGGCATGCTGGCAGAACGCTTCGTTCAGCCGAATAGCCAGGTTTACGATCTTGGCTGTTCGCTGGGTGCCGCCACATTGTCGGTGCGCCGCAATATACATGTGCCTGGCTGCCAGATTATTGCTGTAGATAATTCGCCGGCGATGGTTGAGCGTTGCCGTCGCCACATCGATGCTTTCCGCGCGGATACGCCGGTACATGTGATCGAAGCGGATATTCAGGATATCCACATTGAGAACGCCTCGTTGGTGGTGCTGAACTTTACCCTGCAATTCCTTGAGCCGCCGGCCCGTCTTGAGCTGCTGAAGAAGATCGTTAATGGATTGAATCCGGGCGGCGCGCTGGTGCTGTCGGAGAAGTTCAGCTTTGAAGATGCCGATGTCGGCGAGTTGTTGTTTAACATGCATCACGATTTCAAACGCGCTAACGGTTACAGCGAGCTGGAGATCAGCCAGAAACGCAGCATGCTCGAGAACGTGATGCTGACCGATAGCGTCGAAGCGCATAAGGCGCGACTGAAAACCGCCGGTTTCAAACATGCGGAGTTGTGGTTCCAGTGCTTTAATTTTGGTTCGTTGGTGGCGTTGAAATGATTGAGTTTGGCCGTTTTTATCAGCAGATTGCCACCGGCCCGCTGGCCAGTTGGTTGGAAGTGTTACCGGCGCAAGTTGCCGCATGGCAGCGTGAGAATTTGCACGGTAAGTTTCGCGACTGGGAGAAGTCCGTTGATTATCTGCCGCTGCTGACGCCGCAGAAGCTGGATTTGTTGCACAGCGTGAGTGCGGATGTTGAGGATCTGACCGATCGTCAGCGTCTGGGCATTGAGAATCTGCTGCGCAATTTGATGCCGTGGCGCAAAGGTCCCTATTCGCTGTACGGCACCGAGATCGATACCGAATGGCGTTCCGACTGGAAATGGGATCGCGTGTTGCCGCACATTTCGCCGTTGCAGCATCGCACGGTTTTGGATGTCGGCTGCGGCAGCGGTTATCACATGTGGCGCATGATTGGCGCGGGCGCGAAGTTGGTGGTCGGCATCGATCCGATGCAGCTGTTTTTGTGCCAGTTTGAAGCGGTGCGTAAGCTGTTGGGCGACGATCGTCGGGCGCATTTGCTGCCGCTGGGCATTGAGCAACTGCCGGCGTTACAAGCGTTTGATACCGTGTTTTCAATGGGCGTGCTTTATCACCGCCGTTCGCCGCTTGATCACCTGATGCAGCTGAAAAATCAGTTAGTCAGCGACGGTGAGTTGGTGCTAGAGACGCTGGTGATTGAAGGCGATGAGAACGCGGTGTTGGTGCCGGGTGAGCGTTATGCGCAGATGCGTAATGTGTACTTTATCCCTTCTGCGGCGGCGCTGAAGAGCTGGCTGGAGAAGTGCGGATTTGTCGATGTGCGCATCGCAGATTACGCGGTGACGTCCGTGGAAGAGCAGCGTCGCACCAGCTGGATGACCAGCGAGTCGCTGGCCGAGTTCCTTGATCCGAATGACAGCAGTAAGACCGTTGAAGGTTATCCCGCCCCGTTGCGTGCTGTGTTAGTGGCGCGCAAGCCGTAATGCTTAACGCCGCGATAGCGCCAGCTTCGCGGCAAAGCCGATAAAGACGCAGCCCGTCAGGCGATCCATCACTTTCAGCACCGCCGGACGGCGTAAATGCGTCGCAAAGTACTGGCTGCTGCCGATTAGCACCGCATTCCACACCAAACCAATCACCATGTGTGTGAGCGCCATCAGCGTACACCACAGCGGCACCGATGCGCCCGCCGGGATGAACTGCGGCAGGAAGGTGACGTAGAAGACGCCGACTTTAGGGTTTAACAAGTTGCCAAATAGCCCGCGTGTGAAGCAGGCAACATAGCTTTGCTCTTTATTCTGCGCATGCTGACCTTCTTCCGCTTGGGTACGTGGGTTAATGAGTAATTTGACGCCGAGATAGAGCAGATAGGCCGCACCGATCCATTTCAGCATGTTATACGCCATTTCCGAAGCCAGCAGCAACGCGCCCAATCCCAGCCCCACCGCAACTCCCCACACCAGGCAACCCAGCGTGACGCCAAACGCCGTTGCCGATGCACGTTTCCAGCCTTGCGCGGCGGCGGAACGCAGCACTAGTACAGTATCGAAACCGGGCGTGAGCGTGAGAATGGTGATGGCGAAGAGGAAAGATAGAATAAGTGTCATGCGATGATCTCTATTGCTCCGGTGCGTTTCAGGCTGAAAACAAGGGCCGCTGCGTAAAGGCGTCGTGGACACATCCCTGTGGACTCTGCCGCCGCATCCATGCGGCGGAAGCTTTACTTCGCGGCCCTTGTTTCCAGCCTTTATGTGGGTTTTGTGCGCTTTGCTTTAATCTTGTGCGGCTGTTTCGCTGGGTGCGTTCCAGTATTGGTATTTATAAGCGGAGCTGAGATGGCGTTCAATGGTGCCTTTGGCGAATACTTCGGTTTCATGCAGATAACTGAGCGTACAGTTGCCCACTTCATCCCACAGTTGGCACTCATCCACCGAGCGTATCGTACTGACTGGCGTGGTCGATGTGCCGTTCAGGCGCAGTTCCCGCCACTGGTTATCGTAGCTGTAAGTATCTTTGCTGCGCGCGCTGCTGGATGAAGTCACCAATCCTTGTGGATTCCAGCGCCAGCTGCTTTCGCCGTTGGTCATGCTGTCGCTGCCGCGCGCCACGCTTTTTTCTACTCTGAACTGTTTGTCATAGCGGTAAGTGGTATCGGTAAAGCCATCTTTGCCCATGCTGGTGAATTTATCGGATGAGCTGACGATGTTGCCGTGCTGGCCGATTTGCCAGCTGATGGTGCCCTGACGGTTATCAACCACTTCCTCCTGCCCCGCTTTGATCACTTTGACCATGTAGGCATATTCCGCCACCCAGCCGCGCTGTACGCGGGCGATATGCTGTTCCATCGTCAGCAAGACGTTGCCTTCATTTTTGTCGTAGGAGATATCGGCCACCATCAAATCGCCACATTGATCAAACTGGCCGAGTACGCGCTTTTGCGAGTCCACGTCTTTGCCAAATTCGCCCGCCACCACCTGACGCACCGCGCCTTTGGCATCGCCACCCAGCATGATCCAGTTGTTGCTGCTGGTGATGTTTTTGCTCATCGGTGGACACGCCGTGCTGACCGCCAGCGCGAAACCGCAGTAAGGGAGAAGCAGCAAAAAAACGGTATAAGGGATGGATTTCATGAAGGTTATCCGTACGAGACCATAGAGTAATCAAAGCATCATTTACACGATCACGCTATCTCTGCAGGAATGGCAGATAAAAAGAACCCCAGTTAGAAGAACTGGGGTTGGTACTTGCAAACATCACGTCATTTGAGCTGGCGTGCTGCGCGGCAAAATCGGGGAGAATTCAGGCTACCCGGACGGCGCTCATCTGCGTCATGCTTTTCATGGCTTCAACCACATCACCATCAACGCAATAGCGACTGAATTCATCGGTTTCCGCTTCGGAGCACATTGAAACACCGGCTTTACGGTAGCGCATCGGCGAAGCGACTAAACGGCTGGCGGAGCTGTGAACTTCCTGCAATCCACTGTCGATGAACTTCTGGATGTTGCTCAAACGGACGCCCGCACCGGCCATAATAATCGGACCTGTGCTGTGTTCATTTAGTTCCCGTAATAATGCAATTCCTGCTTCGGCGCTCTGTTGCTGGCCAGACGTCAGGATACGCGCGATGCCTAAATCAGCCAGCACCTCAAGTGAGCGTTTTGGACTGTGGCATAAATCAAAGGCGCGATGGAAAGTGACGTCCATGCCGTCACACAGCGTCATAATTTGCTGCATACGAGCGATATCGACATGCGCATCTTCATCCAGCATGCCAATCACTAAGCCGGGGAAACCGAGTTCACGCATGAGCGCCACGTCCGATTTCATCGACTCAAACTCACAGTTGGTGTAGCAGAAATCGCCGCCGCGTGGACGGACGATAGGATGTACCGGGATCGAAATTTCACGTCGTGCCGCTTCCAGCACGCCGGCTGAAGGCGTCAACCCACCTTCGCGCGGTGCGCTGCACAGCTCCACGCGATCGGCACCGGATAGCTGCGCAGTCATTGCGCAGTCGATGCCGTAGCAACAAATTTCCAGTTTCGTCATACCATGCTCCTTCTCATGACTTCTGGCTCGGGATGAATGCTTCAGTTAGTCTACTTAATTGGACAGTTTACGTGGAACTCGCACTATGGCATTCGATTTTAATCAATGGATAGACCGTCGTCACAGCGATAGTTTGAAATGGCACAAATATGGTGATCGCGATGTGCTGCCGCTCTGGGTAGCGGACAGCGATTTCCGTTCGCCGCCGAGTGTGATTGAGGCCATTAAACAGCGTGCTGAGCACGGCGTTTTTGGCTATGGCGCAACGCCAACCGGATTGATTGATATCACCCTTTCCCGTTTAGCGCAGCGCTACAACTGGCAGATTGAGCCGGACTGGATTGTGTTGTTGCCTGGCGTGGTGTGCGGTTTGAATCTTTCGGTCCGCGCATTCACGGAATCGGGCGAATCCACGGTTTCCCCAACGCCGATTTATCCGCCGTTTCGCGGTGCAGCAAGACTGGCCGATCGCGCGCAGGTGCATTTACCGCTGCGTTTACAGGACGATCGCTGGGTGATGGATCTCAATGCCAGCGCCATGCAGGGCAATGAGCGCCTGCTGATGCTGTGTAATCCGCAGAATCCAGGCGGCACGGTTTATCGTCGTGACGAGCTGGAAGCCCAGCTGGCGTTTGCGCAGCAGCATGATTTGATCGTCTGCTCGGATGAAATCCACTGCGATCTGTTGCTGTCACCCGGCGCGCAACACATTCCGTTTGCAGCATTAAGTGAAGATGCCGCACAGCGCAGCATCACGCTGATCTCGCCATCGAAAACCTTCAATATTGCCGGATTGGGCGCCTCGATGGCGATCATTCCCAATCCAGAGTTGCGCGCGCGCTTCAAACGCGTGCGCGAAGGCATTGTGCCTGGCGTGGATATTCTGGCGCTGGTGGCGGCCGAAGCGGCGTGGCGCGATGGCGATGAGTGGCTGGCGGCGCAGCTGGATTATCTGCGCGCTAATCGCGACTGGCTGGTGGCGCAGGTCAATGCGCTGCCAGAACTGCAGATGGCCGCGCCGGAAGCGACTTATCTCGGTTGGATCGACGCCAGCAAACTGGATGTCGCCAGCCCAATGGACTACTTCGAACAGCACGGCCTCGGTTTTTCACCGGGTCACGATTTTGGCGACAATAATTTCGTGCGCTTCAACTTTGGCTGTACGCGCGCCACGCTGGAACAGGCGGTGGCGCGTTTGCAGCAGGCAGTAGCAGCGCGCCGTTAAGCCTGTTCGCTGGCGACAATCTCTTCCAGTCGCCACGGATGAAACTTGATGGTGGTTTGCCCATCCGTCACCGCCAGTGTCGGATTGGGCAAACGCTCATTCTTACCTTTAGGCGCGCTGGTTTTGAACGAGATGCCCGGCTGCGTCAGCGCATCATCCGAGAGCAGCGCCATCGCGCGCACACCCAGCGTTTCCGGTTCACCGCGCAGCACAATCTCCACGTGTTCCCACCCTTCATGGCGATACAGTTTCTCACCCGGCCACGGCAGTTCAATCACATCGATTTGCCAGCCCGCGAGGTTCAATGGCTGATGCAGTTTGAACAGGCAGATCGGGCGACCATTGATCATGGCCTCAGAAAACTGCGTGCCGATTTGCAGCAGTCCGGTTTTCCATCGTTCTGCCGTCGCATACTGGTGGCAGCGCACCGCGACGTGATCGGCTTCATGTTCAGCCAGGTTAATGCCTAAACGTTTAGCAAACAGCGCCAAAGAGTGCTCAAAACGAGCCAGGTCTTGTTTTAAATCATCCAATTCCATAGGAAAGTTGGTCCGCATCACGTTTTACCTCTAATTCAGTTCAGGTTTACTAATCAATATGAAATTTGCTAGCCGTTGATTCCGCTTGACAAAATTGTCGGATTCATCCGATTTAGGCGTCAAAAAGGCTGAAAACCGCATAAATAGACCATTCATTTCGGATTTATCGTCAAAACAGGTCCAGCAGTTACTTTATGAAAGTGGCTTAACCTTCTGTTATTATTCAGGATAGTTAATACAATGAGATAACTCTTATTTAAGTTGCAAACAATTGCAGCCTGATACCCTTTCTTATAAATTTGTGTTTCACAACTACAAGGAACGGCCTTATGTCTATGCTCATTGTTGTCGCGGTCCTGATTGCATTAATGGGATTTGCAATTTCCCGCCATTGGAAGGTGCGTGAAGACAAAAGCGTTAAAAATCCTCGTCGTCACCCACGGCGCCGTTAATCGGCGCTGAGGGTCCGATGTACGTCTCACTCAATACCGAATAGCTGACTCACTTTAACATTTCACGTATACTTCCCCTCTTATTTTTCCGTCCCGCCGCGCAGTTGCGGGATGACGACATCGGCTCGCCGCCTACAGGCGGGCCTTTTCAGCATATGAAGGTAACGCGGTGAATATTCAGGCTCTTCTTTCCGACAAAGTCAGTCAGGCAATGATTGCGGCGGGTGCGCCTGCCGATTGCGAACCTCAGGTTCGTCAGTCTGCGAAGGTACAGTTCGGTGATTACCAGGCAAACGGTATGATGGCCGTGGCGAAAAAGCTCGGTCAGGCACCGCGACAACTGGCTGAGCAGGTAATTCAGCATCTGGATCTTAACGGCATCGCCAGCAAAGTCGAAATCGCCGGTCCCGGCTTTATCAATATCTTCCTCGATCGTGCATGGCTGGCGGCGCAAACCGCACAGGCGCTGCAGCTGCCGCGCCTCGGTGTGAGCAGTGTCGCGCCGCAAACTATCGTGGTGGATTACTCCGCGCCCAACGTGGCGAAGCAGATGCATGTCGGTCACGTTCGCTCCACCATCATTGGTGATGCCGCAGTGCGTACGCTGGAGTTCCTCGGCCACAAAGTCATCCGCGCCAACCACGTCGGCGACTGGGGCACGCAGTTCGGTATGCTGATTGCCTATCTGGAAAAGCAGCAGAACGAACACCACGAAGAGATTGCGCTGGCTGACCTGGAAGCCTTCTACCGCGAAGCCAAAGTGACCTATGATGCCGACGAAGCTTTCGCTGAACGCGCACGTAACTACGTGGTGAAACTGCAAGGTGGCGATGAATATTGCCGCAGCATGTGGAAGAAGCTGGTCGATATCACCATGAGCCAGAACCAACTGGTCTATGACCGCCTGAACGTGACGCTGACGCGCAACGATGTGATGGGTGAAAGCCTGTACAACGACATGCTGCCGGGCATCGTCGCCGACCTGCGTGAAAAAGGGTTGGCGGTGACCAGCGAAGGCGCCACGGTAGTTTTCCTTGATGAGTTCAAAAACAAGGAAGGCGAACCGATGGGCGTGATCATTCAGAAGAAAGATGGCGGCTATCTCTACACCACCACCGACATCGCCTGCGCCAAATACCGCTTCGAAACCCTGCATGCCGATCGTGTGCTCTATTACATCGATTCCCGTCAGCATCAGCATCTGCAGCAGGCGTGGACCATCGTGCGTAAAGCCGGTTACGTGCCGGAATCGGTACCGCTTGAGCATCACGCGTTCGGCATGATGCTGGGCAAAGATGGTCGTCCATTCAAAACCCGCAGCGGCGGCACGATTCGCCTCGCCGATTTGCTGGATGAAGCCGTCGAACGCGCGCATGCATTGGTCAGCGAGAAGAATCCAGAGATGTCAGCGCAAGAGCTGAAAGATCTGTCGGAAGTGGTGGGTATCGGCGCAGTAAAATACGCTGACCTGTCAAAAAGCCGCACCACCGATTACATCTTCGACTGGGACAACATGCTGGCATTCGAAGGTAACACCGCGCCTTACATGCAATACGCCTACACGCGCGTGCTGTCGGTGTTCCGCAAAGCCGGTATTGATGCCGATAGCCTGAGCGGTGACATCGTGCTGACCGAAGAGCGTGAAGCGCAGCTGGCTACGCGTCTGCTGCAGTTCGAAGAAGTGATTACGCAGGTCGCTCGCGACGGTACGCCACACGTGATGTGTGCTTACCTGTACGATCTGGCCGGCCAGTTCTCTGGCTTCTACGAACACTGCCCGATTCTCTCCGCCGAGGACGAGAACATCCGTCAGAGCCGCTTGCAGCTGGCCGCGTTAACCGCGAAAACGCTGAAGCAAGGTCTGGACACGCTGGGCATCAAAACCGTCGAGCGCATGTAATACCCCATAGCGGAGAGCGCCGCAAACGGCTCTCCGCTGCTTTCCATCTTCCTTCCTGTTAAACATCCCCCTTAATCTGCTCTGAACTTGGCTTTTCTCCAGCCCAATATCTGCAATTTCTCTCGCTTCATACGCTTTCTCAATTTTCCGACACAGCTCACCAAATAAACAAAACTCATACCTTCATAACCATTTTATGGCAGACAAAGTCGCATGCCATCCCTAATTTGGTAATGGAAGCAAGAAAGCTGAAACATGCAACAAGCTGTTTTAAAAGCTAAAAACTATAAAACTTACCCCTGCAATCGGGTTAAAGTGATGCCCCCGGCCCATGTCAGGGCGGAATAAAATCTCAACCCGATAACGTCATTAATAAAAAAATCAGAGCGTATCCTATGAGCAATCACGACATTATCGATGTAAAAGGCTGGATCGACGCCCGCCCGATCACCGGATACCAGTGGCTGACCCTCAGCCTGTGTTTCATCATCATCATGTTTGATGGCTACGACGCGGCAGCGATGGGTTTCATTGCGCCCGCGCTAATTGAAGACTGGGGCATCAGCCACGCGGAAATGGGGCCGATTCTCGGCGCGGCGATGTTCGGCGTGGCGATTGGCGCGCTGATCGCCGGTCCGTGGTCCGACAAATTCGGCCGCAAGCGCGTGCTGCTGTTGTCGATCGCCGTCTTCGCCTGCTTCAGCCTGATGAGCGCCTTCGCCCGTACGCCGCTGGAAATGGGCGCGTTACGTTTTCTCACCGGCCTTGGTCTCGGCGCGGTGATGCCCAACTGCGTCACGCTGGTGTCGGAATACATGCCGGAACGCCGCCGCAGCCTGATGATCACCGTGATGTACAGCGGGTTTAATATCGGTTCCGGATTGGGCGGATTCATCGCCGCCGGCATGCTGCCGCACTTTGGCTGGCAAGCGGTGCTGGGTTTGGGTGGCCTGTTGCCGTTGCTGATGTTGCCACTGCTGCTGTGGCTGCTGCCGGAATCGGCGATGTACATGGTGGTGCGCAAAGTCAGTCGCGACAAGATAGCTGCGGTGCTCAAACGTCTCGGCGGCGAATTCTCCGCCGGTACCGCCTTTGTGCTCAATGCGCCGATTATCCCGAAAAAAGCCCAGGTGCTGCAGCTGTTCAGCCGCGGCTATGCGGGCGGCACGGTGGTGTTGTGGCTCACCTACTTCATGGGTCTGTTCGTCATCTACCTGCTGAACGGCTGGCTGCCAACCATCCTGCGTTCTGGCGGCGTAACGCTGGAGCGCGCGGCGATTGTCGCGGGCTTGTTCCAGCTCGGTGGCACCTTTGGCGGCCTGATGGTCGGCGGATTGATGGACCGTTTCAAAGCGAAATACGTTATCGCCCTGTTCTATCTGCTGGGCAGCTTCTGCCTGGTGTCGCAGGGCATCTGGAGCTTTGGCCCGAATGTGCTGGCGCTGCTGGTGTTCCTCGCTGGCGTCTGTATCAACGGGGCGCAAACCGGATTGCAGGCATTTTCTCCGGCCTTTTATCCCACTGAAATGCGTGCCACCGGCGTGTGCTGGATGCACGGCATTGGTCGCAGCGGCGCCATTATCAGCTCTTCACTGGGCGGCGTGCTGCTCGGCGTGTTCCCTGGGCAAACAGCCATTTTTATCGTTTTGTCGCTCCCGGCAGTTTTAGCGGCACTTTCCATCACCCGACATCACCCTGCACAGGTGGCCCGTCAGGTTAAAGGCATCGACCTTAATGACCTGCCGTCCCTGTCGCGTACCCTCAATAATCGATGAAGTAGAGGTCAAAAAATTATGGCTAAAATCATAGGCGGTTTAGCGGTTTCTCATACTCCCACCATTGGCTTTGCGGTTGATCACAACAAGCAGCAGGAAGGCGCATGGGCTCCGATTTTCGATGGTTTTGCGCCGATGCAGCGCTGGCTGGAGGAGAAAAAACCGGACGTGCTGCTGTACGTGTTTAACGATCACGTCACCTCCTTCTTTTTCGATCACTATTCGGCCTTTGTGCTGGGCATTGATGACGAATATGCCGTGGCGGACGAAGGCGGCGGCCCGCGCGATCTGCCACCGGTAAAAGGCCATGCGGCGCTGTCACAGCACATTGGTGCCAGCCTGATGGCAGATGAGTTCGATATGTCATTCTTCCAGGACAAAGCGCTGGATCACGGCCTGTTTTCGCCGCTGTCGGCGCTGGCACCGTGGCAAGGCGGCTGGCCGATGCAGGTGGTTCCGCTGGCGGTCGGCGTTTTGCAGTTTCCGATTCCGACGGCGCGTCGCTGCTATAAACTCGGCCAGGCACTGAAGCGCGCGGTGGAGAGTTTCCCGGAAGATCTGAAAGTCGCGGTGGTGGCGACCGGCGGCGTTTCACATCAGGTTCACGGTGAGCGCTGCGGCTTTAACAATCCCGAATGGGATGCGCAGTTTATCGATCTGCTGATCAACGATCCCGAGCGCCTGACCGAAATCACTCTGGCGGAATACGCCACGCTCGGCGGCCTGGAAGGTGCGGAAGTGATTATGTGGTTGATCATGCGCGGCGCGCTGTCGGCCAACGTCGAGAAACTGCATCAGGATTACTATCTGCCTTCGATGACCGGTATCGCCACGCTGATCCTCGAAAACCAGTCTCGTGAAGCGCCAGTTGATGTGCATCAGCGTCAGCGTGACAAGATCAACCTGCAAATGAGCGGCGTGGAAAAACTGCCCGGCACCTATCCGTTCACCCAGGCGCGCAGCCTGAAAGCGCTGCGCATCAACCGCTTCCTGCACCGCATGATTCAGCCAGAGTGGCGTAAGCGTTTCCGCGAAGCTCCGCAGGCGCTGTATCAGGAAGCCGGACTGACCGCTGAAGAGCAAACGCTGATTACCCAGCTCGACTGGCGCGGCATGATCCATTACGGCGTCAGCTTCTTCCTGCTGGAAAAACTGGGTGCGGTGGTGGGCGTGTCTAACCTGCATATCTACTCGGCGATGCGCGGCGAAACGCTGGAACAATTCCAGCAGACGCGCAATCAGCAGGTGCTCTACTCGGTAGCGGGGAAAAAAGAGTGATGTTTACGCAACCGGTTATCGACTGCCATCACCACGTTTTTGATCCAGTAAACTTCCCCTGGGCGCCTGAAAGTGCCTATAACCCGGACGGACACGAGCTGGCGACGCCGGATTACTATCGCGCCGTGATGCAGGCCTACAACATCCGCCACTCGCTGATTGTCGGCCCGACGTCGGGCTATAACACCGACAATCGCTGCCTGCTGGATACCCTCAAGCGCGGCGAAGGACGCTTCAAGGGCATTGCCGTCACGCCGCGAGACGTGGATAGCGACACGCTCGCCAGCCTAAAAGATCAGGGCATCGTCGGCATTGCGCTGAACGTGGCGATGCTCGGCACCGAGCCGTTTCTCCAGCTTGATGCTCTGATGGGCAGGCTGGCGGAGCTGGATCTGTTTGCCCAGATTCAGGTGCAGAACGATCAGTTAATGGCGCTGATGCCGCTGCTGTCACGCACCCGCACGCGCCTGCTGATCGATCACTCCGGCCGACCAGACGTCAGCGCAGGCGTAGCACAGCCGGCCTTTCAGGCGCTGCTGTCGCTGGCCGGTCAGCCGCGCACCAGCGTGAAACTTTCCGGGCTGGCGAAATTCTCCCGCCAGCCGTATCCCTTCAGCGATGGACATCCCTATCTGCTGGCCTTGCTGGACGCTTTCGGCGCGGAAAATTGCATGTGGGGATCGGACTGGCCTTTCCTGCGCGCCACTGAACGCATGGATATGGGCACGCAACTGCTGCTGATCGAACAGCTGATCCCCGATGAAAACAGTCGCCGTCAGGTGCTTTGGCACACGCCACAACGGCTGTTTGGTTTTACTGATTTACAGGAGTCACGATGAGAACCATCTATGTATTGAACGGCCCGAACCTCAATCTGCTGGGCACCCGTGAGCCAGAAACCTACGGCTCCGACACGCTGCAAAGTGTGGAAGCGCTGTGCCGCGCAACGGCGGAAGAGCTGGGCGTAGCGATTGAGTTTCGCCAGACCAACCACGAAGGTGAAATGATTGAGTGGATTCAGCAGGCGCGTCTTGAAGCGCAGGCGCTGGTGATCAACCCGGCGGCGTGGACGCACACCTCGGTGGCGATCCGTGATGCGGTGACTGGCGTGGCGCTGCCGTTGTGGGAAGTGCACATCACCAACGTGCACAAGCGTGAGCCCTTCCGTCACCACTCCTATCTTTCCGATGTCGCGCAGGGCGTGATCTGCGGCTACGGTATTCGCGGTTACCGCTATGCGTTGATGGAAGCGGCGCGCGCAGGCTGATTATTCATCCTGCCCGCACACTTCACGCAGGCAGCGGATCAGCGCATCCGCTGCCGGTGAGTGCAGACAGCCCGCCCGCACCGTCAGCCCGATGGCGCGATCGGTATCCGGTAACGGCACCGGTAGCGCCACCAGCGCGCCGGACGCCAGTTCCACTTCCAGCTGGTGCGCGGAGACCGCCGCCAGCATATCCGACTGCATCAGCAAGCCGCGCACCAACGCCAAATCGCCGGTTTCCACCACCGGATCGGGTGCCGGAATGCCCATCGCCTGAAAACTGTTATTCAGCAGATATCGCGCTGGCGTGGCCGAACGCGGTAGCACCCAACGCGCAGCGCGCAGATCTTCGGTAGAAAGCTCACGCCCGACTAATGGATGATCGTGACGCGCCAGCAGCACCATGCGTTCCGAGAACAGCGTCTCGCGCGTGACGTCCAGCGCATCTTCATCGCGGCGCAGCGCGCCAAAGATAAAATCGATATCGCCGGAGCGCATCTCCGAGGCCAGCACGCCAAAGGCGCTTTCACTGGTTACCACGCGCACGCCCGGATAACGCGCCGTCAGCATCACGATCGCCTGCGGCAGGATACGCGTGCGTCCCAGCGGCAGTGCGCCCACGCGCACCGTTCCCTCGAGTATCCCGCTGCGGGCAGCGATATCGGCCGGAATGTGCCGCAATTCATTCAGCGCACGCCGCACGTTGGCTTCTATTTCACGTCCGGCCAGCGACGGCATCATGCCGTGCGGCGTGCGCTCCAGCAGCGCGATGCCCGCGCCGTTTTCCAGCACGCGCAGCGCGGCGCTCACCGCTGGCTGGCTCAGTCCGAGACGTGCCGCCACCGTCTGCATATGCCGCGTCTGACACAGGGTGATAAAAATTTGCAGCCGACGTACGTTAAACAACCACAGCGGTTCCGCATCGCTGCGCTGTGCGCCGCGTCCCTGCAATTTTGCCAGCCGCTGCGGCACCTGATGCAGCTCTTCAATCGCCCGCAACGCACGCGGCAGCACGCATTTGCCGAAGTCAGTCAGCATCATGCCACCGGCGTGACGTTCAAACAGCGTCACGCCTAAGGTGAGCTCCAGGTCGCGAATGGCGCGGGTAATGGCCGACTGGGTGCGAAATAATTCATCTGCCGCCCGCGAGACACTGCCTTGTGCCACCACCTGACTAAATGCCCTGATTTGCATCAGGTTTGTCAGCTCCTGCGTGCCCTTTTCTGCCATCTTTCCCTGCCCCTTTTCGCCACCGATCGATGTCGCAATATAAATAAAACGCATACCTGCTGCAATTAAATGAATTATCGCCGCCAGGTTGGCAGTGACAGCATGGAAAAAAACAGCGGAGGAGTATGCCATGACTAACAACACCCCCAAAAAAACCGCGCTGGTGGTCAGCGCTCACTCAGCGGATTTCGTCTGGCGCGCCGGCGGTGCCATCGCGCTGCACCATGCGCAGGGCTATGACGTTCACGTTGTCTGCCTCTCGTTTGGCGAGCGCGGCGAGTCGGCCAAGCTGTGGCGCAAAGGAGAGATGAGCGAGGCGAAAGTCAAAGCCGCCCGCCGCAGCGAGGCGCAGGCCGCCGCCGAGATTCTCGGTGCCAGCATTGAATTTTTTGACCTCGGCGATTATCCGCTGCGTGCCGATAAAGAAACCCTGTTCCGCCTTGCCGACGTCTATCGCCGGGTGCTGCCGCATTTTGTTCTGACCCATTCGTTGCAGGATCCCTACAACTACGATCACCCAATGGCCACGCATCTGGCGCAGGAAGCGCGCATTATCGCCCAGGCCGAAGGCTACCGTCCGGGCGAAAAAATTGTCGGTGCGCCGCCGGTTTACTGCTTCGAACCGCACCAGCCTGAGCAGTGCAACTGGAAGCCGGATGTGCTGCTGGATATCACCTCGGTGTGGGACAAAAAATATCAGGCGATTCAGTGCATGGCCGGGCAGGAACATCTTTGGGAATACTACACGCGCGTGGCACAGCAGCGCGGCGTGCAGGCCAAGCGCAACGTCGGGATTACCACCAGCCGCGACATCATTTATGGCGAAGGCTATCAGAGCATCTTCCCGCGCGTAACCGAGGATCTGGCATGAGCATCATCGCGAAAAAAGGCGTCGCGGTGCGCCACATTCCCCGCACGGCAACCGCGGATATCGACGCGCTGGCGCGCTTTGGCGTCGCTACCGTGCACGAAGCGCAGGGCCGCAAAGGCTTGCTTGATCCCGCTATTCGTCCGATTCAACAGGATTGCGCCATCGCGGGCAGCGCGGTCACCGTGCTCGTGGCACCAGGCGATAACTGGATGTTCCACGTCGCGGTGGAACTCTGTCAGCCGGGCGATGTGCTGGTGGTTGCGCCAACCTCGCCGTGCAGCGACGGCTTCTTCGGCGACCTGCTGGCGACCTCGCTACAAGCGCGCGGTGTGCGTGGACTGGTGGCGGATGTCGGTGTGCGTGATAGCCGCACGCTGCGCGAGATGGGCTTTGCCGTCTGGTCGCGCGCGGTGTATGCGCAAGGCACCGTCAAAGAGACGCTCGGTTCGGTGAACGTGCCGCTGGTGTGTGCCGGGCAGCTGATCTGGCCGGGTGATGTGATCGTCGCCGATGACGACGGCGTGGTGGTGGTGGCACGCGAGGAAGCCGCCAGCGTGGCAGCCAACGCGCGTCAGCGTGAAGAGCTGGAAGAGAGCAAACGCCTGCGTTTAGCGGCCGGTGAGCTGGGACTGGATATCTATCAGATGCGCCCGCGCCTGGCGGAAAAAGGACTGCGCTATCTCGACACGCTCGATCAACTGGAGGAGTAAACCATGCGCCAGCGTCGCATTCCCTGCTTACTGATGCGCGGCGGCACCTCCAAAGCCGCCTGCTTTCTGGCGCAGGAGCTGCCCGCAGATCCTGTGACACGCGATCGGGTGCTGCTGGCGGTGATGGGATCGCCCGATATCCGCCAGATTGACGGCCTCGGCGGGGCCGATCCGCTCACCAGCAAAGTGGCGATCGTCAGCGTTTCACGCCGGGACGATGCCGATGTCGATTACCTGTTTGCCCAGGTCAACGTCGATCAACCCCGCGTTGATTACGGGCAAAACTGCGGCAATATCCTCGCCGCCGTCGGGCCTTTCGCCGTGGAACGCGGGCTGGTAAAGGCAGGCAATCAACGCACCCGCGTGCGCATTTTCATGCAGAACACCGGGCAGATTGCCGAAGCAGCGTTCGCCACGCCCGACGGTGAAGTCGACTATGACGGTGACTTAAGTATTGATGGCGTACCCGGCAGCGCAGGCGAGATCGCCCTCACCTTCAAAGACATTGCCGGATCGAGCTGTGGCGCGCTGCTGCCGACCGGTCAGGTGCGCGACTGTTTTGATGGCATTGATGTCACCTGCATCGACAACGGCATGCCGGTGATTTTAATCCGTGCGGCAGATGTCAATTGCAGCGGCTATGAAAGCCGCGAAAGGTTGGATAACGACAGCGAGCTCAAGCAGCGGCTGGAGTCGATTCGCCTACAGGCCGGGCCGCGGATGAACTTAGGGGGTGTCAGCCAGCGTACGGTGCCCAAAGTCACGCTGCTGGCCGAAGCGCGTCACGGCGGCGCGATCAGCTCACGCACCTTTATTCCGCATCGCTGCCACGCCTCGATTGGTGTACTTGGCGCGGTGAGCGTTGCCAGCGCCTGCCTGATCCCCGGCAGCGTCGCCGACGGACTGGCGCGCACCAGCCAGCAACCTCAGCAGCGTCTGAGCGTGGAACATCCCAGCGGCGAATTCAGCGTATTGCTGCAGCGCGAAGGCGATAACCCGCTGGCGGGCTGTGGTCTGCTGCGCACCGCGCGCGCCATTTTTGCCGGTGACGTCATGATTCCGGCGGCGGTCTGGCCCTTCAGCAAGGAGTAAATAATGAACATCACCTTCATCGGTTTTGGCGAAGCGGGCGGCATTCTCGCCCAGGACTTACAGGCGCAGGGCAACACGGTGACGGCGTGGGACCGCAAAGCCCTCGCGGCAGAAACCCTGCCCGCGCTGCAGCAAAAAGCGCAACAAGGCGGCGTGCGATTGGCCGCTTCACTGGCGGACGCGCTGCAGGATGCCACGCTGGTGTTCTCCACCGTTACCGCGTCGCAGGCCCTCAACGTGGCGCAGCAGGCGGCCGCGCTGTTACAGGCTGGGCAGCATTTTCTCGATCTCAACTCGGTAGCACCGCACACCAAACGCGCCGCAGCTGAAGTGATTAACGCCGCAGGTGCCAGCTATATCGACGTGGCGGTAATGGCACCGGTGCCACCCAAGCGGCTGGCGACGCCGCTGCTGATTGGCGGTGCGCAGGCTGAACAGGTGCAGCCGCTGCTGCAACAGTTGGGCCTCAATAGCCGTTTGCTGGGTGGCGAAGTGGGTGAAGCCTCGGCGATTAAAATGTGCCGCAGCGTGATGATCAAAGGCCTTGAGGCGCTGACCACCGAATGCCTGAGCGCGGCGCGCCAGTACGGCGTAGAGCAAGCGGTGCTCGATTCGCTACACGCCAGTTTCCCGTCGCTGGGCTGGAACGATCAGCTGCCACACTACCTGATCAGCCGCGTGGCGGAGCACGGCCAGCGACGCGCTGAAGAGATGCAGGAAGTGGTGAAAACGCTGCAGGACGTCAAGGTACCGGCCGCCATGAGCGCAGCGATTGTTACCACCCAGCAAGGGCTGGTGGATGCGTTAAACGCCCGTGCCCTGCGTTATCAACAACTGACACCGTTCGTTTGGCAAGAGACGCTGGATAAGATCTATCCACCTCAATGAGTTATACGTCTAAAGGTATGCGTTTTGTTTATCGGCAATTGTTTACATTTTTGCAACGGCGTAGCGTAAGCGAGACGAGAAGCAGGTTTCAAAACAATAACTATCGGAAGCAAAACATGAAGATTAGAGCATCTGTCGCCCTTTCCCTGCTACTGGCAGCGGGTATTGGCCAGGCCAGCGCAGCCGCGCTGGACGCCAGCCACACCAACCAGGTTATCACCAGTGTCAAAAACAGCATCAGCGCCCAGCACAGCACCGGCTGCGTGGCGGTGGTTGATGCCAGCGGCACGCTGCTGGCCTTCCAGCGCCTTGACGGCGCGTCGCCGGGCTGTGTCGATGCCGCGATTGGCAAAGCGCGCACCTCGGCGCTGTATCACGCTCCTTCCCTGAAATTTATGCAGCGCCTGCAGAGCGGCGAAACCACCGTGCTTGCCATCCCGCACGCTGTGGCGCTCGGCGGCGGTTTCCCGCTCACGCTGCAAAATGAAGTGGTCGGCGCGGTCGGCGTCAGCACCCCTAAACAGGATCTGGATAACCAGGCTTCAGAGGCTGCCGCTCAGGCGCTGAAATAACGTTCGGGAATTTCCATGATGACTCTTTCACGCCGCCGGTTGCTGACCGGCACGGCGAGCCTGCTGGTGGCTGGCGTCCTGACGCAGGCGCTTCCCGGCAGCCGGGCTTTCGCCTCGCCGCCGCTGGCCGCCGCAGTCGCGCCTTCTGCCAGTTTCACTGCGATTTCCGCCCGATTAACCGGACTGGACCAGCCGGATGCCCTGCTGGCGCAGCGCCTCTACAGCTGGCTGCACGACCACTTCCCGCAGCTTGATAGCCAGCTCGATACCCTCAACGCGCTGCTGCAACAGCAACCCGCCGCCAACGGCAGCAGCCTGCTGGCGCTGCTGAATACGCAGCCTAAAACCCTTAACGATATTTATCAGGCGCTGGTTTCCGGCTGGTATCTCGGCGTTGTTGGCCCGCTGCCGCGCCCGCAATGCATCGCTTTTGAGAATATCGTCAGCTATCAGCTGCTGCGCGATTCCCTGTTACCGCCGAGCTACGCGCCGGGGCAACCTAACTTCTGGACGCAGCCGCCGGCAAGGAGAGCACATGTCTGATTCATTAAGCGCCGATGTGGTGGTGATTGGCGCCGGCATTGCCGGTTCACTGGCAGCGTTAAAGATGGCCAAAGCCGGCGCATCGGTATTGATGCTGGAGTCCGGCCCAGAGATTAAACGCGATCAGGCGGTGGAGTATTTCCGCAACTCGCCGTTTAAAGGCGACTTCACCGAACCTTATCCGCCGCAGCCGTGGGCACCGCAGCCGAAATTCATTCCCAGCGATAACAATTACCTGATCCAGAAAGGCCCGGATCCCTATCGCGCCCAATATCTGCGCGGCACCGGCGGCACCACATGGCACTGGGCTGGACAAGCGTTCCGCCTGTTGCCGAACGATATGCGCATTCAGTCGCTGTACGGCATTGGCCGCGACTGGCCGATCAGCTATGACGAGCTGGAACCTTATTATTGCGACGCCGAATACCAGATGGGTGTTTCCGGCGACAGCGATCTGGCTTCGCCGCGTTCACGCCCTTATCCGCTGCCGGGCATTCCGCTGCCGTACGGTTTTGATCGCCTGAAGCAGCGACTCGGTCCGCTGGGTTATGAGGTGGGCATTGGCCCGCAGGCGCGTAACAGCATCGCCTATGACGGTCGTCCGGCCTGCTGTGGCAACAATAACTGCATGCCGGTTTGCCCAATTGACGCGCAGTATCACGGCGGTATCGCCGCACGTAAAGCGCTGGATGCCGGCGTAAAAATCGTTACCAACGCGGTGGTGTTTCGCATTGAGGCCGACGACAAAGGCATCATTCAGGCGGTGCACTATCTCGATCAGAACAAAGCGCGCCATCGCGTGACCGGTAAACAGTTTGTCCTCACCGCCAACGGCATCGAAAGCCCGAAAATCCTGCTGCTCTCCACCAGCGATCGCTACCCGAACGGCATCGCCAACAGTTCCGGCATGGTGGGCCGCAACCTGATGGATCATCCAGGATCGTCAGTGGAGTTTTACGCCGATGAGCCGGTGTGGTTTGGCCGTGGACCGATGCGTCCCGGCAGCATCAACAATATGCGCGACGGCGCTTTCCGTGGCGAGCGTTCGGCGCTGCGTATCGACCTCGCCAACACCTCGCCGGTGCGCTATCTCACCGAACGTCTGGTGCGTCAGGGCTATTACGGCAAGGCGCTTAACGACAAACTGGCCTTCCAGGCCGAGCGTTTTGTTCAGCTCAAGTGTCTGCTGGAGATGCTGCCGGAACCGCAAAACCGCGTCACGCTGAGCAAAACCGAAAAGGATGCCTGGGGCATTCCCCGTCTCGAGGTTTACTACCGCTTCCCGGAATACGTGCATCGCGGCTATGACCAGTCGATGATCGACTTTCAGCGCATGGTGCAAGAGATGGGCGGAACGGAAGCGGTTTACAGCAAGCGCGGCGTTTACGACAACAACCAGCACATCACCGGCACCATGATCATGGGCAGCAATCCGCAGGATTCGGTGGTGGACGGTCACTGCCGTACTCACGATCACCCGAACCTGTTTATCGCCGGTACCGGCATTATGCCGTCGGCCTCGACGGTTAACTCAACGCTGACCGGCACCGCGCTGGCGCTGCGTATGGCCGACAGCGTTCTGGCAAGCTTGTAAGGAGCACCCGATGAAACCTGTATTTATTCAGGCCGCTATCGCGGTGGTCCTGATGCAGTGCGCCATGGCGCAGGCGGCGGACAATGCCGCCCAGATTAAGCGCGGCGAGTATCTGGCGCGCGCCGGTGACTGTACCGCCTGTCACACCGCTACCAACGGCCCGCTGTTTGGCGGCGGCTTTGCGGTCAGTACGCCTTTTGGCCAGATCTGGGGCAGCAATATCTCCTCCGATAAGCAGTACGGTATTGGCAGCTGGAGCGACGATCAGTTCGTGGCCGCAGTGCGCGACGGCATTGGCAAAAACGGCGAGCAGCTCTATCCGGCAATGCCGTATGACTCCTTCACCAAAATGAAGCGCGACGATGTGCTGGCCATCAAAGCCTATCTGCTGTCGATGCCGCCGGTGCATCAGGCTTCACCGCAAACCGACCTGCCGTTCCCGTTCAACCAGCGCTGGGGCATGCGCTTCTGGAAGTGGTTTAACTTCGATAAAGGCGAATTACAGAACGATTCACAGCAGAGCGCGCAGTGGAATAACGGCCGCTATCTGGTTGAAGCGCTGGCGCACTGCGGCACCTGTCATACGCCGCGTAATCTGACCATGGGCATGGACAACGATAAAGCGCTGGCGGGAGGCGATCTCGGCGGCTGGATGGCGTACAACATCACGCCGGATAAGCAGGCAGGCATCGGTGACTGGAGCCAGCAACAGCTGGTGACCTACCTGAAAACCGGGTTTGTCGCCAATAAAGCCAGCGCCTCCGGCCCAATGGCCGAAGCGATTGAGCACAGCCTGCAATATCTGCCGGAGAGTGATCTGCAGGACATCGCTACCTATCTGCGCAGCGTCAAGCCGCAGCCGGACGCGCAGCAAACCCGTGCGCGCGACAGTTGGGGACAACCTTCCACCGCGTTGATTGCACTGCGCGGTGCCGATGATGCGACCCGCAACGCTCAGCCCGGCGCGGTCGTGTTTGCCGGTAACTGTGCCAGCTGTCACGGCGCGGAAGGTGCGGGATCGGGCAGCGGTTTCCATGCCTATCCGTCACTGTTCCATCACACCAGCACCGGCGCGGCAGATGCGCTGAACGTGGTATCGGTGATCCTCAACGGCGTTCATCGCCATATGACCGAGGGCGAAGTCTTTATGCCGGCCTTTGCGCCGGAACTGAGTGACCAACAGGTGGCGGATGTCAGTAACTTTGTGACCCAGCAGTTTGGTAATCCGGCGGCGGCCAAGGTGGATGCGAAGCAGGTGAAAGAATTAAGAGAGGATGCAAAACTGGCTTCACCACCGATTTACGGTCAGGGAGATAAGCCTTAATTAACGTATTCGGCGGTGCAGGACGCGCCGCCGATGTAACAAGCGTTACTGGTAATTCACCGTCACTTCACTGCTCACCACGCGCAAGCCCGGCGGCAATGCGCCCTTCCCCTGAAAGCCAAACGCCAGATGCAGCGTCTCCTCCGCCGCCACGTTGGCTAAGCCACGCGTACTGCCGCTAGCACCTTCAATCTCGACACAACGATCGCCCGCGCACAAACGTACCTGCAAACCCGAAGGCGCAGGACGGCTGAGCTGATAACGCCAGTTCACCAGCGAGATGTTACCCGGCGCGCTGGAGGGCGCGCGCAGCGCTGGCGTCATCAGCCAGTTACCGCGTACGCCCATGCTCGGGCCGCTGGCGCTGGCGCTCCAGGCACCGCTGGCCGCATCGACAGCGAGCGGCAGCGCCATCATCGGCAACATCATCAATGCCCAGCACCAGCGACGCATTACTTGCCTCCAATGGTGGCGGTCATACGGATTTGACGGTTGTCGGTCAGCTCCATATTCGACAGCACAATCAGCTGCGGCAGGTTGCGGCGCAGGAAGCGCGCCAGCAGCGCACGCAGCGGATGATTGACCAGCAGCACCGGCGGCGCGCCCGCCATCTCTTGCTGCTGCAGTGCGCCTTGCGCTTGCACCAGTAAGCGATCTGCCAGACCTGGCTCGAGTCCACCGCCGCCTTGCAGCGCCTGCAGCAGCAGACGTTCCAGCGTAGCGTCGAGGCCAATCACCTGCACTTCGCCATTGCCGGGGAACCACTGTTGGGTAATCGCCCGTCCCAGCGCCACACGCACTACGCTGGTCAGCTCTTGTGGATCGTTCTGTACCGGCGCATGTTCCGCCAGGGTTTCAATAATGGTGCGCATATCGCGAATCGAGACGCGCTCGGTCAGCAGGTTTTGCAGCACTTTGTGCAGCGTGGTCAGGGTAATGACGCCTGGCACCAGATCTTCGGTCAGCTTCGGCATCTCCTGCGTGACGCGATCCAACAGCTGCTGCGCTTCCTGACGGCCAAACAGCTCGCTGGCGTATTGCCCAATCAGGTGATTGAGGTGCGTCGCCACCACGGTACTGGCTTCAACCACGGTAAAGCCCTGAATCTGCGCCTGCTCTTTCAGGGCGCTGTCGATCCAGATCGCCGCCAGACCAAAGGCCGGATCGACGGTCGGCTCGCCCGGCAGCGAACCGGCGGCGGTGCCCGGGTTGATCGCCATCCAGCGGCCAGGATAGGCATCGCCGCTGCCAATTTCCACGCCTTTCATCAGGATGCGATAACGCGCGGGCGGCAGCTCCATGTTGTCACGGATATGCACCACCGGCGGCAGGAAGCCGACCTCCTGCGCCACCTTCTTACGAATACTGCGGATACGCCCCAGCAGTTCGCCGTTTTGCAGGTGATCGACCATCGGAATCAGGCGATAACCCACTTCCATGCCGAGTGAATCTTCCAGCTGCACATCGGTCCACGACGCTTCCACGGTGGCCGGCGTTTCCTGGGTTTTCACCAGGCTTGAGGCTTCGGTTGGTTTCTTCGGCTGCATTTCGCGTCCGCGTAACCACCAGGCCAAACCCAGCAGCGCAGCGGTAAACAGCAGGAACACCAGGTTTGGCATACCCGGCACCAGGCCAAGCAAACCAATCACGCCGCCACTCAGCATCAGTACGCGCGGGTTCTTGAACAGCTGGGTCACCATCTGCTCGCCGACATCCTGATCGGTGCCCACGCGCGTCACGATGACACCCGCCGCGGTGGAGATCACCAGCGCCGGGATCTGCGCCACCAGGCCGTCACCGATGGTTAACAGCGTGTAGGTTTCGCCCGCATGGCCGAGATCCATGCCGTGCTGCACCACGCCGACCAACAGGCCGCCGATGATGTTGATCACCATGATCAGGATACCGGCGATGGCGTCACCACGAACGAACTTACTCGCACCGTCCATCGAGCCGTAGAAATCGGCTTCCTGCGTCACTTCAGTACGGCGTTGCTTGGCTTCCTGTTCGCCAATTAAACCGGCGTTGAGGTCGGCATCGATCGCCATCTGCTTACCCGGCATACCATCCAGCACAAAACGCGCGCCGACTTCAGCGATACGTCCCGCACCCTTGGTGATAACCATGAAGTTGATGATAACGAGGATGATGAACACCACGATACCGATGGCGAAGTTCCCGCCAACGAGGAAGTGACCAAAGGCTTCCACCACGCGTCCGGCGGCATCGGCACCGGTATGGCCTTCCAGCAAAATGATACGGGTTGAGGCGACGTTCAGTGCCAGACGCAGCAGCGTCGAGAACAGCAGAATGGTCGGGAATGCGGCGAACTCCAGCGTGCGCTGGGTGAACATCGCCACCAGCAGCACCATGATTGACAGCGCTATGTTGAAGGTGAACAGCAGGTCAAGAATGAATGCGGGTAACGGCAGCACCATCATCGACAGGATCAACATGATCAGTACCGGTCCCGCCAGCACCTGCCATTGCGTGTCTTTAAAGTTGCCCGGTAAACGCAGCTTCTCGGCTAAATTAGCCATCGTTAGTGTTCTCTCCTGCAAAGTCCATGTCTGCCGGAACCGGCAGGTTTTTTGGTTTGTTTGGAATCAGGCCGCCTTCGCGCTTCCAGCGTCGCAGCTGCCAAACCCAGGCCAGCACTTCTGCCACCGCGCCATACAGCGCGCCGGGGATGAACTGACCAATTTCTGTGTGTCGGTACAACGCACGCGCCAGCGGCGGTGCTTCGAGAATCGGGATACGGTGCTCTTTGGCGAGCTCACGAATCTTCAGTGCGATATCGCCGGCGCCTTTGGCAATCACTTTCGGCGCACTCATCTTGCCTTCCTGATACTTCAGCGCCACCGAGTAATGCGTTGGGTTAGTGACGATGACATCGGCTTTTGGCACATCAGCCATCATGCGACGACGGGCGGCGGCGCGCATCGCCTGACGAATGCGCCCTTTGACGTGCGGATCGCCTTCGTTCTGTTTGTGTTCGTCACGAATTTCCTGGCGCGTCATCTTCAGCTTTTTGAAGTAGCTATAAAGCTGCCAGAACACGTCAAAGCCGACCATCGGGAACAGGCCGAGCATAATTAGCCCGCAGCAGGCGGCGATCATTGATAAACCGTGATGCAGCGCGTTGATGGGCGATTCGCTCATCAAACGCAGCATCTCTTGCCAGTGGCTCCAGATGTACCAACCGGCGACGATGCCCACCAGCACCGCTTTCATGATCGATTTCACCAGCTCAGCGGCGGTTTGACCGGAGAACATGCGGCCGATACCGGTGAGCGGGTTAAGCTTTTTGAGATCGAACTTGATGGATTTACCGCTGAAGTTAAGGCCGCCCAGCGCCATTGGTCCGGCAATTGCCACCACCACTAAGCCACCCATCAGCGGCAGCAGCGCGATCACCGCCTGCTTAATCAGGCTGCCGATATGACCGATGATGACTTTGTCATCGCTGACCATGCCGTGATCAAAACGAAAACCGGTGGCGACCATGCTTGCCAGACGCTCCGCCATGCTGTTGCCGCCAATCCACAGGATCAGCAATCCAATCAACAGCATCATCACTGAAGTCAGCTCGCGCGAACGCGGAATCTGCCCCTCTTCACGCGCTTTTTCAAGTCGGTGGGGCGTGGGCGATTCTGTTTTGTCCTCGTTACTCTCTTCAGCCACGACATACCTCAGCTGGCAGGAATTCTGAGCATAGAATGCCAAAACCCCGTCAGGCTAAAGCGCGGATTAAAGGGGGGAAATGTGAGCTTATTTAGCCATAAGTGAAATTGTGGGCTGATGAGTCGCCATAAATGACGAAACGCCGCTCAGTTAAGCATTAGTTTGCATATGTATGCAGGTGCGCATGAATGCACACCCTACGAAAAGCGCGCTAATCCTTTGTAGGGTCGCCATTTATGGTGACCGAAAGATGCTTAACTGACGTGCATTACGCCATAAATGGCGCCGCGACCTTACTCGAATGTGCGTTAATGCTGACCGGATGGCGATAAAAGCGCACCACGTCACCAATCAACAATAACGCCGGTGATTGTGCTTGTTGCACCTCAACGGTATGTGCCAGCTCAGCCAGTGTAGTGATCATCACCCGCTGATCGGCGCGCGTGCCGTTCTCAATAATGGCTACCGGCGTCTGCGCGCTGCGGCCCTGCGCCTGCAGCTGTGCGCTGATGCTGGCACTCCATTTCAGCCCCATATAAAACACCAGCGTCTGGTTGTCGGCGGCGAGGCTAGCATCATCCAGCTGCGGTTCACCGCTTTTGCCGTGACCGGTAATGAACCGCAGCGACTGTGCGCAATCACGGTGCGTGAGCGGAATGCCGCTGGCTGCCGCGCATCCGGCGGCGGCGGTAATACCCGGCACGATCTGGCAGGTGATTCCCGCCTGTTGTAGATAGAGCATCTCTTCACCGCCGCGCCCGAAAATAAAGGGATCGCCACCTTTGAGCCGCACCACTTGCCGCCCGCTGCGGGCTAAATCCACCAGCAGCTGATTAATTTGCGCCTGCTTCAAACCGTGGCTGCCGGGCTTCTTGCCGACATCAATCGCCAGCGTCTCCGGCGGCACTTCCGCCATGATCGCCTCACTCACCAACCGGTCATACACCACCACATCGGCGCTGTTGATCAGCCGCCATGCTTTTAAGGTGAGCAGTTCTACGTCCCCCGGCCCGGCCCCAACCAGCCAGACGCCACCTTGCGCTTGTTCGCCGTCACGCGGATTAAACAGCTTGTCGAGGGATTCACTGGCTTGCGTCATGATGTTTTCCGTTACTGCGCCACGCGCAGAGATGAGAGCAGTTGTTTGAGCTCCGGAATACAGGAGCCGCAGTTGGTGCCGCATTTCAACACCGCGCCAAGCGCCGCCGGGGAATCACAGCCCTCGGCGATAGCCCGGCGAATCGCCACTTCTCCGACGCCAAAGCAGCTGCAAAGGGTTCGTCCGTGGCTGCCACCCTGCGTTGGTCGTCCACCTAACAGCGCATGTCGCTGCTGCGGCGAATCGGGCGGCTGGCTGAAGGCCTGCGCGATAAAGGGGTGATCGATTTCTGGCAGCCAGGGCGCGGCATAAAAGGCACATGCCAACTTGTCCTCGCGCCAGCCAAGCCAGTGCAATTGCTGTCCTGCCTGCGCCTGCTGCCATTGCAATGCGGACATGCCGGGCAGTTGCATCAGCCATTCGCCAGCATGAGCGTTGCCCGCCAGCACATAGCGCTGTACGCCGGGCTGCGGCGCACGCGACCAGTAGAGTAACGCAGGCGGCGTGATGGTGTCCGGCAGCCACAGCCAGCCTTGCCACGTCGGACGCAGGGGTTGCAAACGCACCACTGTTTGTTTCAACGCTGGCTGAGCGGAATCGGGACAACAGGTGGCCGCAACTAATCCATCGACGTTGGCCTGCCCGCTGAACTGCCTTGTCCAGTGCATCGGCACAAAGAGTTGCCCACGCTGCAGGCCGCTGTCGAGGGTCACGCGTCCGCTGTACCAGCCCAGCACCGACTGCACGCGCGTCACATCGCCGTGGCTCAAGCCGTGGGCCGCCGCATCCAGCGGGTTTAGCGCGACAAAGGGTTCATCGTAATGCTGCATCAGGCGCGACACGTTGCCGGTGCGCGTCATGGTGTGCCACTGATCGCGGATGCGGCCGGTGTTCATCAGCAGCGGATAATCATTGGTCGTGAGGGTTTTAATCGGCATCGCGGGCGGCAGCAGACGCGCTTTGCCATCGGCATGGTAAAAGCGGCGATCGGCAAACAGCCGCGCGGTGCCGTTGGGTGACGCGGCAGTGATCGGCCACTGCACCGGCGCTAACTGGTCATATTGCTCACGAGTGATGGTTGCCAGCGCGCTGATATCAAAGGCGCGCGTGCCGTGATTCTCAAAACCGGACAGCGCGGCATGCTCGGCGAAAATCTCGCATGGATGTTGCCAGGCAAAGGCCGCGCCAAAACCGAGCCGCTGCGCCACCTGCGCCAGCAGCCACCAATCTGCTTTGGCCTCACCGGCTGGCGCGGTAAAACTGCGCTGACGTGAGATACGCCGCTCCGAGTTAGTCACGGTGCCGTTTTTCTCACCCCACGCCTGCGCCGGAAGTAGCACGTCAGCAAACTGTGCCGTGTCGCTGTGGGCGCTGACTTCCGACACCACCACCAGCTCGCAATTCGCCAGCGCCTGCGCCACGCGGTTACCTTCCGGCATCGAAACGGCGGGATTGGTACCCATGATCCACACCGCCTTGACGTCGCCGCGTTCGATGGCGTTGAACAGATTTACCGCCGTCAGTCCCGGCTGCTGCGCAACACGATCGCTCCCCCAAAAGCGCGCAACACGATCAACCTCTGCTGCGCTAAAGCCCATGTGCGCCGCCAGTTGATTGGCTAAGCCGCCCACTTCACGGCCGCCCATGGCGTTGGGCTGTCCGGTAAGCGAAAACGGTCCGCAGCCCGCACGGCCGATTTTGCCGCTCAGCAGATGCGCATTGAGGATGGCGTTGTTGTTATCGCTGCCGGTTTGTGACTGATTGATGCCCATGCACCACAGCGTCAGCACGCGCGGTTGCGCGGCGAACAGCTGCCAGAACCCCACAATCTCATGCTCACTCAGCTGGCAAGCAGCGGCGACCGCCGCCACATCCCACGCCTCACAGGCCGCTAAGGTCGCCTCCACATTGGCCAGATGTGGCAACATGCTGGTATCAATACCCGCATTGCGCGCCAGCCAGTTCAGCAGCCCGGCAAACAGCGCGCTATCGGATCCCGGTTGCAGCGCCAGATGCAGGTCAGCAAGGTCACCGCTGGCCGTACGACGCGGATCGATCACCACCAGCTGCATCTCTGGGCGTTCGGCTTTGGCTTGCACCAGCCGCTGCCACGCCACCGGATGCGCCCATGCTGCATTGGAGCCGACCAACACCACGACATCAGCCTGTTCAAGATCGTCATAGCAGCACGGCACCGCATCGGCACCGAAAGCGCGTTTGTAACCCACCACCGCCGACGCCATACACAGCCGTGAATTGGTATCGATGTTGGCAGCGCCGATAAAGCCCTTCATCAGCTTATTGGCGGTGTAATAATCCTCCGTCAGCAGTTGACCGGAGCCGTAAAAGGCCACCGCCTGCGGGCCATGTTGATCGATGATGCGCCGGAAACCCGCTGCCACATGGTCCAATGCGGCATCGATACTGACGCGCTGACCATCAATCTGCGGCCAGAGCAAACGACCGTCATGCGTCAGGGTCTCGCCCAGCGCTGAACCTTTGACGCACAGCCGCCCGAAATTAGCCGGATGCTGGCGGTCGCCGCTCACCGGCGCATCCAGGGTTTTCACCTCCACGCCACAGCCAACGCCGCAGTACGGACAGGTGGTTTTCATGAGGCCGCCGCCAGCGCAATAATCGGCTGATGCCCGAGCCACACTTTGCCGCCCTCCACGCGCACCGGCCAGCAGCGCAGTTGATGGTCTGCGTTATCGAGGCTTTGTCCGTCGCGCAGCCGCACGCGCTGCTTGTAGAGCGGTGATATCACCACCGGCTCACCTGCTACGTCGCCGAGAATGCCGCGCGACAGCACGCTGGCTTGCGTGCCGGGCTCAATATCTTCCAGCGCATAAATCGCCTCGCCCAAGCGGAACAAGGCCACACGCTGGCCGCCCAGCCGCGCCCCCATACCCGCAGACGGCGGGATAGCGTCGACAGGGCAAATGGCACTCCAGGGTTCTGCCGGCAACGTGGTGACCGGAATGCTGTGTGCTGTCGCTGGCTGACGCTGACCGCGCACCTGCACATAGTTGAGCGTCTCGTCAGGCTGCTCGCTGTTGACGGTGGCGGTAAACAAGGCGCGACGCGAAGGATCCTGCAGCGTGCTGTGCCATTCGCACTGATAGCGATCCACCACGCGCTGCATCTCCTGCTCCAGTTGCGCGGCCATACCGAGTGAATCCTCGATTATCACCTGACGCAGATAGTCGAGTCCGCCTTCCATGTTATCCATCCACACGCTGGTGCGCTGCAGACGATCGGCGGTGCGCACATAGAACATCAAAATGCGGTCAACGTAGCGCAGCAGGGTTTCATCATCGAGATCGCTGGCGAACAGATCGGCATGGCGCGGTTTCATCCCGCCGTTGCCGCAGACATACAGGTTCCAGCCTTTTTCCGTGGCGATTACGCCAATGTCCTTGCTCTGCGCTTCGGCGCATTCACGCGTGCAGCCGGAAACCGCCATTTTGATTTTGTGCGGGGCGCGCAGCCCTTTGTAGCGATTCTCTAATGCGATGGCGAAGGCGGTGGAATCCTGCACGCCGTAGCGGCACCAGGTTGAGCCCACGCAGGATTTCACCGTGCGCAGCGATTTGCCATAAGCGTGACCGGTTTCAAAACCCGCCGCGATCAGGCGTTCCCAGATATCCGGTAACTGATCGAGCCGCGCACCGAACAGATCGATGCGCTGACCGCCGGTAATTTTGGTGTAGAGATCGTAACGGGCTGCTACTTCACCAATCGCAATTAACCCTTGCGGCGTAATTTCACCGGCTGGCACACGCGGTACCACCGAATAGGTGCCATCTTTCTGGATGTTGGCGAAATAGCGATCGTTAGTATCCTGCAGCGGCAGATGTTCGGGCTTCAGTAAGTAGTCATTCCAGCATGATGCCAGCAGTGATCCCACCAGCGGTTTGCACACTTCACAGCCCTGTCCGCGTCCGTTGAGCTGCAATAACTGTTCGAAGGTGGTGATGTTGCCGACTCGTATCAGGTGATACAGCTCCTGACGTGAATAGGCAAAGTGTTCGCAGATATCCTTCTTCACTTCCACGCCCTGACTGGCGAGCTGGAACTCCATCACCTGTTTGACTAATGCGCTGCACCCACCGCAGCCGGTCGCCGCTTTGGTGCAACTTTTGATCGCCGCCATGTCACCGCAGCCGCCCTGCACTGCCCCACAAATGTCCGCCTTGCTGACGTTATGGCACGAGCAGATTTGCGCGCTGTCTGGCAACGCCGCGACACCCAGCGCTTTAGCCGGTGCTCCCGCCAGCTGCGGCAATATCAGGCTTTCCGGCGCTTCCGGCAGCGGTAGCTGATTCAGCATCATCTGCAGCAGACTAGCGTAATCTGCGCTGTCGCCCACCAGCACGCCGCCAAGCAGCGTTTTGCGATCTTTGCACACCACCAGTTTTTTGTAGATGCCCTTTGGATTATCGATCCACTGATAACTTTGGCTGTCAGCGGTGCGCCCGTGCGCATCGCCAAATGACGCCACTTCCACGCCGAGCAGTTTCAGTTTCGTGCTCATGTCGGCACCGCTGAACGCCTGATCTTCCTGTGCCAACTGTGCCGCCAGGACGCGTGCCATTTGATATCCCGGCGCAACCAAACCGAAAATTTGCCCTTGCCACAGCGCACATTCGCCAATCGCATAGACATCTGCGGCGCTGGTGGCGCAAGCGTCGTTGATCAGAATGCCGCCGCGTTCGCCCAGTTGCAGTCCAGCGGCGCGGGCCAGTGCATCGCGCGGACGGATACCCGCAGAAAATACCAGCAGGTCCGTTACCAGCAGGCTGCCATCGGCAAAACGCAGTTGCAGGCTGCCATCCGGCAGGCTTTCAATCGCTTCAGTTTGCTTGCTGGTATGAACTTGTACGCCCAGCGCGCTGATTTTGCCGCGCAGCATCTGCGCGCCGCCGTCATCCAATTGCACCGCCATCAGACGCGGCGCGAACTCCACCACATGGGTTTCCAGACCGAGCTGTTTCAATGCGTTGGCGGCTTCCAGTCCGAGCAGCCCGCCACCGATCACCACCCCGCGCGTCGCATCACGGGCACAATCAGCAATCGCATCCAGATCGGCCAACGTACGATAAACAAAACAACGCGCATGATCGTGGCCGGGAACCGGCGGTACAAACGGCACCGAGCCGGTCGCCAGCACCAGTTTATCCCAGGTCAATTCTGCGCCGCTGGCATCACGCAGGCTGCGTTTTGCACCGTCAATCGCCACCACTTCACAACCGCTGCGCAGTTCGATGCCGTGTTGCTGAAAGAAGTCATCGCTGACCAGTGACAAATCGTCCGCACTTTTGCCGTTGAAGTATTCGGTAAGGTGCACGCGATCGTAGGCCATCTGCGGCTCGTCGCCGTACACCACGATGTGATAGTGCTGATGCAGTTCACGACTCACCAGCTGTTCGAGAAAATGGTGGCTGACCATGCCGTGTCCAACCACGGCGAGAAGAGGTTTGCTCATCATCTGGCTTCCTGCAGCGCTTGGCTGCGTTGTGTTGTCGTCAAGACCGAACAGCGCGTTGATTCCCACCTGCGCGGCCTGTTGAAGTTGTGGTAGCAGCGTGCCTGCCGCCTGGCTGTCGCCAAACAGCAGCACGCCGCGCAGTGCGCCATTGCGCAAAAACAGACGGCGATAGTGCTGGTGCAGCGGGTCAAAGCTGCTGATGGCGTCGCCTTCGCGGATATCGCCCGCACTGAACATCTCAATGCCGCTGACTTTCAGCCGCGTACCGTTTTCCTGATAGTGAAAGTCGGCCACGGGTTCACCCGCCAGTTGTGCTGCCAGTACGGCGGCCTGCGCCAGGCAAGGCGCAATCAAGCCAAAGGTTTCGCCGCTGATTTCGCAGCACTCGCCGAGCGCATACACATGCGGTAGTGCGGTCTGCAGTTGACGGTTAACCAGAATGCCGCGCTGGCAAGGCACGCCCGCCGCCTGCGCCAACGCGATCTCCGGCTGCACGCCGATGGCGATCACCACCTGTTCCGCCGCGATAATCGCGCCGTCGCTGAGCGTGACGCTTTCCGCGTCAATGGCCTGCAAAGAGACGCCGAGCCGACAGCGAATACCGCGCTGTGTCAGATGCTGCTGCAAAAGCGCACCCGCTTTGGCATCCAGCTGCCGATCAAGCAGCCACGGGCGATGATGCAGCAGCGTGACGTCACGTCCACGCTGACGCAGCGCTGCTGCGGCTTCCACACCAATAAATCCTCCGCCCAGCACCACCACCGGACCTTGCTGCGTTAGCATGGTTTCCACGTCTCGCACCGTGCGAAAACCCTGCACCTGTGGGCGATGGATGCCGGGCATTTCCGGCATGCGCGGCCTCGAACCGCAGGCGAACACCAGCTTGTCCCAGTGCAGTCTGCGCTGGTCGGTTTGTACTGTGCGCGCAGGGATATCCACCTGCAGCGCCTCTTCACCCATCAGCAGTTGCACTTGATGTGCCGCATACCATTCGGGCGCGTGGAGCACCGTGTCAGCAAAGGCTTTTTCGCCCGCCAGCACCGGCGACAGCAGCACCCGGTTGTAATTGCCGTGCGGCTCACGGCCAATCACCGTGATGGCGTAGCGACCCGGCGCACGTTGCAGCAAGGTTTCCACCATGCGCATCGCCGCCATGCCGTTACCGATCACTACCAGTCGCTGCACCATGGTTGTCCCCTTACGCCACAGCCGTTTGCTTTTCATACAGGAAATGCAGAATCCGTTGGCGCAGCTGGTGATAACGCGGCTCGTCGGCCAGCGCTACCCGTGAACGTGGACGCGGCAGGTCGATGTTGAGGATGTCACCGACCTGCGCGGCGGGGCCGTTGGTCATCATCAGCACGCGATCTGACAGCAACACCGCCTCATCGACATCGTGCGTAATCAGCACGACGGTGGTGTTGAGCTCCTGCTGGATGCGCATCACGCTGTCTTGCAGATGAGCGCGCGTCAGTGCATCCAGCGCGCCGAACGGTTCATCCAGCAGCAGCACACGCGGCTGCATGGCCAGCGCCCGCGCAATACCGACACGCTGCTTCATGCCGCCGGAGATCTCCGACGGACGCTTATGCAGCGCGTGACTCATCTGCACGCGATTGAGGTTGTGTTCGATCCACTCGCTCATCTCACTTTTGCTCATCTTTCCTTTGAACACTTGCTGCACCGCCAGCTCCACGTTTTGGTAGGCGGTCAGCCACGGCAACAACGAATGGTTCTGGAACACCACCGCACGCTCTGGACCGGGACCGCTGATTTCGCGGTTGTCACACAGCAACACGCCGCTACTCGGCTGTGTTAGCCCGGCGATCAGATTGAGAAGCGTGGACTTTCCGCAGCCGGAGTGACCAATCAGGCTGAGGGTTTCACCTTCATGGATATCAAAACTGACGTTATCGAGGGCGAGGAACTCGCCGCCTGCGGTATTGAAGCGCTGGCTGACCTGCTGTACGCGAATAATTGGGTTCATCATCGGCTCCTTATTTATCCCAGCTAAAGCGGCGTGCCAGTAGCATCAGCGCCTGTTCGAGCAGTAACCCGACCACGCCGATCACCACGATGGCGATCAGGATGTTTTCCACATTGAGGTTGTTCCACTCGTTCCAGATCCAGAAACCGATACCGAGCCCACCAGTGAGCATTTCCGCAGCGACAATCACCAACCACGCGATGCCCATCGACAAACGCATGCCGGTTAACACCGCGGGCAGCACCGCCGGGAACAGAATGCGGCGCATCACTGTCCACTCATTGAGCCGCAGCACGCGCGCCACATTGAGATAATCCTGCGGAATTCGCTGTACGCCTTCGGCGGTGTTGATCACCATCGGCCAGATGGAGCAGATGAAAATGGTCCAGCTTGAGGCCGGTTCAGCGCGCTGGAACAGCAGCAGGCCAATCGGTAACCAGGCAAGCGGACTGACCGGACGCAGCAACGCGATGATCGGGTTGAGCATGTGCGCGATAAAGGTAAAACGGCCAATCAGGAATCCGGCGGGAACGCCCACCAGTGCCGCCAGACTAAAGCCGATTGCCACCCGCTGCAGCGAAGCGACCACGTTCCAGCCGATGCCCTGATCGTTAGGCCCGTTGTTGTAAAACGGATCGGCAAACAGCGTGACGGCGGCTTGCCAGGTGGCGTACGGCGTGGGGAAGCCTTTGCTCGACATTGAGGCCAGTTGCCAGATAAACAGCAGCAAAATCAGGCCACAACTGGCGGGGATTAGCCGCTGCAGCAGAGGACGGAGCCAGCGTTGACTTCGACGCGGTGCGGGCGTCACCTTGAGCGCAATCACCTGCGCGGGTTGCGCGGCGATCGGCGCGGCATCTAGCGTGCGTGCTTCAGATTTCATCATGACCTCACTTAACTGCGTTTAAGGGCAAAACTGTCGGCATAAGCGGCGGGATTGCTGCCGTCCCACACCTTGCCGTCGAACAGCGTGCTGCTGCGCATCTCGCCGGCTGGGACGCTGATGCCGCCCACCGCGCTGGCGGCCTGTTTGTAGATATCAATTCGGTTGATCTGACGTGCCACTGCTGCGTAATCAGGCGCGGTTTGCACCATGCCCCAGCGCTTCATCTGCGTCAGGAACCACATGCCGTCAGAAATCCACGGGAAGCTCACTTCACCGTCGCGGAAAAAGCGCATAGCGTGCGCGTCCTGCCAGCGCTGACCGAGCCCGTTTTCGTACTGACCGAGCATGCGCCCTTCCAGCGTTTCCACTTTGGTGTTGATCCACGCGCGCCCGGCCAGCACCTGCGCGGTCTCTTTGCGGTTAGCGTCGGAGGCATCGATCCAGCGCGCGGCGTCCAGCACGGCGGCGGTCAGCGCGCGGGCGGTATTCGGGTTCTCTTGTACCCAGGCGGCGCGCGTGGCGAGAATTTTTTCCGGATGATCCGGCCAGATTTGCTGCGTGGTCGCGGCGGTAAAACCGATGTTGTCGCTGATGGCGCGCTGATTCCACGGCTCGCCAACGCAGAAGCCACTCATGTTGCCCATCTTCATGTTCATCACCATTTGCGGTGGCGGGACCACCACGGTGCGCACATCCTCAAACGGGTCGATTCCAGCGTTGGCCAGCCAGTAATAGAGCCACATGGCGTGCGTACTGGTTGGGAAGGTATGCGCGAAGGTCAAGCTGCCTTTCGCTTGACTGGCGATTAACTTTTGCAGGCCGGCCGCATCGGTGACTTTCTGATCTTTAAGCTGATTCGCCAGTGTGATGGCCTGCCCGTTGTTGTTGAGCGTCATCAGGTTAGCCATCTCATGCTGAGGCCCGGCAATGCCCAAATGCAGACCATAAATCATGCCGTACAACGCGTGCGCGGCGTCCAACTCACCAGCGGTGAGTTTGTCGCGCACTGCCGCCCAGCTGGCTTCTTTACTCGGTTGCAGCGTCAGGCCATATTTTTTATCGAAGCCTTTTACTGAGGCCATCACCACAGGCGCGCAGTCGGTGAGCGGAATAAAGCCGACGCGAATGTTGCTCTTTTCGGGCGCATCGGAACCGGCAGCCCACACCGCATTGCGTAATCCCGGCAGTAAATAGCTGCCACCGACCACCGCGCTGCCCAGGAGAAATTGACGTCGTGACACCGTGAACCGCGTTTTGCTCATCATGCGCATCCCTAAAAAAAAAGAATAAAAAAAGGCGTCCTCCCGCATGTCGCAAAAACATGGGGCCGGACGCCTTTATCCAAAGCACTCGCTTCACCGCCGTTGGCGAAACAAATGCGCAATGTCTGTAAGGTAATGCAAAGCCTGTGCCAAAAATATCAGGCCGTTTTATCAAGCCTGGCGCTACAAATGCGCGGAGGGTGCGTCATTTTTGCACTGCGCTGACGCACCCTACGCACAGGGTTTGTGCAGCTACCTCCTTCGGGTTATGCCCTGAGCGTGGCGGCAACCGCCAGCACTGCCTGGGCAATTTCCAGCACCCGTTTGTTCTGGTTCATGGCGCTTTTACGCAGCGCCTGCCACGCATCCTGCTCGCTGAAACCGTGCTGCTGCATCAACCAGCTTTTCGCCTGATCGATAATTTTGCGTTCATCCAGTGAAGCGCGCATCGAGGCGAGTTCATCAGCCTGCGTCTGCAGACGCTGCGACTGCTCACGGATCAACGCCAGCACCGAACGCCCGAGTTGGGGCGCAAGGCCATTGCTGTCCAGCGTGGTTTCAGCGCCTGACAACCAGCTGGCACCCGCGACATAGAGCGAAAAACTGGCCTCTTCTCCGATGGCAATCGGCGGATGTTCGCTGTGCTGGGCAGCCGCAATCGCACACTGACAGCGGTGCATCAGCGTCGCGCACAGCGTATCTTCGATCTGTTTCATCTGATCGAGACGCGAGCTGAGCAGACTAAACCACTGCAACACGCCATTTTCACCGCACTGTGCGCCGGTGCAGGCGATGCGTCTTAGCCGCTCAATCTGGCTGCTGGCATCGGCTATCGCCTGCCAGCGTTGCAGATTTTCCGCATCACAAAATTGGCTGAAGGTCGCAAAGCTTTGCTCCTGCGCAGCGATTAGCACTTGGATGCGCTGCCGTTGCGTCTCGGTAAATGCACCGGCAGCGAAGCCCGCCGATCCGGTGGCGCGCTCCTGTCCGGCCAGCTCTTTGCCTTGCATAAAGCTAAATAGCGCGATTAATGCACGCGAGATGTCCGGCTCACTGGCGGTGTCCGCCGCTTCAAAGACCAGATTCAGTAAGGTGCAGATGATGTGATTAAACGCCTCCATCGCCTGCGCCTGCGTCACGGTGCGGCTGTGTACTTGCTGACGCAGCGCCGGTAGTCCGTCCAGCGCCTGAAGCGCAGTCGCGATCAACATGCAAAATCGGCTATAGCCGGGTTGCGCCTCTGCTTCTGGCAGCACCGCCATCGCACTCTGCTCACGCAATTCAACCTCGGCCGCGCGCTGTGCCAACTCTTCGCCAAACAATTGACCAGCTGAGCACAGCCAGATATTGCTGGCTCCACGTTCACGCTGCAGCACATGGATCAATTCACTGATGGCGGTAATCTGTTCGCCGGTTCGCAACAGCCGTTGCAAACTGGCTATTTCGCTGGCACGGCTGGCACGCAGATAGTTCAAAGCCCGATTCATTGTTTTCTCCAGCGGTTTAGCGGAGTAAACCGAGAATTAAGCAAAAGCCATGCCGTGCTGCGGGTAAAAGTGGCAGAATTGAGCCCGGAAATTCCGAAATTACGAAAATTGTTTCGTTGGGCAATCTTTTTTACTTATCATAAATAGATTAATCTTATTTACCATTTTCGTTTGGCACTAACAGTGACCAAATGTCGTTGCGCATCCGCGCATCGCTAACTGCGACAAATAAATTAACTAAGCTTATCTATCACCGTGACTATGTGTTTTATATCATCGGCCTGCGCTGCTTTTTCGCCCGCTAGCATGGGATTTCTCATGGTGCAATGGTTTGAATTCTCAAAAGTCTTAGGTAGACTTAGTTCAGCACTATCTTTCTGTAATCTGACTGTTTTTTTGATGGCTTTCTCGCTGCCTAATCTGCCTGCCTTAAAGGCTCGTGCCGCAGATTACTCTGCAGCTAATCTGATGAAATTTGAGGATCATGGTGAATAAGAGTCTCGTGCTTGTGTTGCTGGCGGTGTTAAGTTTGGCTGCGTGTAAAGCGCCACCGCCACCCGTCACTGATGACACGCTGGTAACCAGTGAAGTGAATGGCGTCCAACTGGTTCATCGTCATGCGGTGGCAGCACCTGGCGAATTCACGCCGGTCAATGAGAGCTATCGCGCGCTCTATGCGGCATCCGTGATGACCACGCCTGATTTTGGTGGCAAGGTAGTGCGCTATCTTGATAACGCCAAACCGTTTGAAGTGCTGGGCCGCGTTGAACACAGCTGGCTGGCGGTGGCCGATGAGCCTAACGGCCAGTTAATTGGCTATATTCCGCCGAAAGCGGGCGTAGAGAGTAGCCGTTATGACGCGACCATTCGCAGCGATCGCCCGCGTCCTCGCCGCAACAGCAAACAGGTCTGTGTGGCCGTTGGGGGCGCCAGTAAAGCTTGTCGCACTAACGATACCGCGACCTGGATTTTAGATTGATAATGCAATCCGGCGCACAATGCCCGCAGCAGCTTTCGCCGTGCGGGCTGTGATTTTCGCCCTTGCCTGGATAACCAAGATTTAATGACTCAGGATTCCCTTGCTCGCGATGGCATTGTCGCGGGCAATGATAACCTTTTGCTTAATGCCGCAGCACCTATCCTGAATGCCGTGGTACGTATACGGCAGGCCGCTACGCATGACGATCCTGCCGGATTGCGCCAATTACTGATCGAAGAGATCCGCCAATTCGAACAGCGCTGCAAACAAGCGGGCTTACCTTTTGAGATGATCATTGGTGCGCGCTACTGCCTGTGCAGCGTGCTGGACGAAGCGGCGGCACAAACGCCGTGGGGCACGCGCGGCGTGTGGTCCGGTAACGGCATGCTGGTCACTTTTCATAATGAAAGCTGGGGCGGCGAGAAAGTGTTCCAGCTGTTATCGCGCGTTTCACAGAGCCCGCAGCAGCATTTGTGGTTGCTGGAACTGATCCACTATTGCCTGTTGCTCGGCTATGAAGGTCGCTATCGCGGCAGTGACAGCGGTCGCGCGCAGTGTGAAGCGATCCGCAAACGCCTGGCGCAGCTGATAAATGAGCATCGCCCGTCGAGCGCCAATCCCGCTGCACCGCTGGTGGAAGTGCATCCGCTGGTTAGCACCCTGACGCGTCCAATGGTGCCGCTCTGGGCATGCGTTACCTTAGCCACGCTGGTGGCGAGCTTGATTTACAGCGGCCTGAACTGGCGACTCGGCAACGCCGCCGAACCATTGTTGCGCACCATCTATCAAACCCCGCTGCCACAAATCACGCCAGGACGTCGTCCTACTTCCCCTCAAGCGCTGCTCGATCTGCATCAACGTCTCAATGATGTGATTGCCGCCGGACAGCTGGAAGTGAGCGATGGCGCTTTCGGCAGCAAAGTGATTATCCCCGCTGACAAACTGTTCTCCAACGACGGCACGGTGGTGAATCAGGTCGGTCGTGCGCTGCTGGCGCATGTGGCCAGTGCGATGAAAACCGTGAAAGGCACGGTTTTGGTGTCGGTGTATACCGACAACAGCCCGGTCGATGGCCGTTTCGCCTCCAGCTACGAATTCTCCTCTGCCCGCGCACGTGCCATCACGCAGTTGCTCAATCCGCAACTCGCCGAAGGTCACAGTGTGAAAGCGGAAGGTCGCGGCGACAGCAATCCGCTGCTGCCGAACGACAGCAATGAAAACCGCGCCCGCAACCGTCGGGTGGAAATCACCCTGTTTGTGACACCGGAAACCCTCGGCAATCATCAGGGAGGCCAATGATGCGCGCATCACTGCAACATCTGTTAACCCATCGCCTGCTGTGGAGCCTGATTGGCGTCACGGCACTGAGCTGCGTGCTGTGGATGCTCGGACCGCTGTGGAGCTGGGGCGATACGCGCCCGCTCGAGCCAGTGTTGCCGCGCCAGTTAGCGGTCGGTCTGCTTTATCTGCTCTGGCTGCTGTTCCAGTTTATCCCTGCACTGTGGCGTGGCTGGTTTAACAGCAAGCTGCTCAACCGTTTGCAGCAGATGAGTCAGGAAGAGTTATCCGATCGTCAGGCCACCGAAACCCTGCTGGCGCAGCGCTTCAGTGAAGCGGCGCTGCGTTTAAAGCGTACCCAGTTTGGTCGTCGCCATCAGCAGAGCTGGCTGGCACGTTTTCAAAGTCATTACCTTTATCAACTGCCGTGGTACGTGATGATTGGCGCGCCGGGCGCCGGTAAAACCACTGCGTTACTCAATGCAGGCCTGGAATTCCCGCTCACCGACAGCCTCGGTAAAGCAGCGATTCGCGGCGTGGGCGGCACGCGCCATTGCGACTGGTGGTTTACCGATAGCGCGGTACTCATCGATACCGCCGGGCGTTACGCCCTGCAGGAGAGCCAGCGCGCGCGCGACGGCGCGGAGTGGCAGAGTTTTATCAATCTGCTGAAGCGCTATCGTACCCGCCAGCCGATTAACGGCGTGATCATGACCATCAGCGTCTCCGATCTGCTCACCGATTCAGCCGAAGCGCGTCATGCGCAGGCCAGTGCGCTGCGTGAGCGCATGGCGGAGCTGCATCAGCACACCGGCATTCACTTCCCGGTTTACGTGATGGTGACCAAAACCGACCTGCTGAAAGGATTTATGAGTTTCTACGGCAGCCAAAGCAAGCCGCAGCGCGATGCGATTTGGGGCTTTACCTTCCCGTGGGAACCGGGCAAACCGCACAAAGATGACTGGCATCGTAGCTTCAGCCAGCAATATCAGCACTTAGAGCAGCGTTTACAGCAGCAGTTGGCCGAGGTGATGGCAAGCGAACGCGATCTCACCCAGCGCGCCGACAGCTTCCTGTTCCCGCAAGAGTTCAGCTCGCTGCGTCCGCTGCTGAATGAGTATCTCGATGTGGTGTTCTCCAGCCATCAGGAGCCGATCGCCTGGTCGGCGCGCGGTCTGTTCTTCACCAGCGGCACGCAGGAAGGTTTACCGTTTGACCGCATCATGGGCGAGCTGAACCGCAAACTTCAGCTGCCGCACACCGGCGAAAGCAGCCTCGCGGCCTGGGATAGCGTTAATCGCAGCAGCCCCATTCCCGGCAATAAAGGACAGAGTTTCTTTATCCGCGATTTGTTGAGCGATTTGGTATTCCGCGAAAGCGGTCTGGCGGGCAGCAATCGCCATTGGGAATACCGCAACCGCCTGTTCCATTGGATTGGTTATGGCGTGCTGACCGGCGCGCTGCTGCTGCTCTCCTGTTTGTGGCTCACCAGCTATATTCAAAATCAGCGTTATCTCGATCAGGTTGCAGAGCGCATTGGCCCAATCGCCACGCAAAGTCAGCAGGTGATCCATCAGCCCGCCGATAATATTTTTGATCTGCTACCCTTCTTAAACAACCTGGTGAAACTGCCGCTCTCCGAGCGTTTTTCTCTCGACAATCCACCGCTTACCATGCGCGTTGGGCTGTATCGCGGCAACCAGGTCAGCGATGCGGCGTGGGCGCTTTATCAAAATGCGCTTAAGTCTTTACTGTTGCCGCGCGTGGCACAGCAGATCACGAATTTGCTGCGTGACGATCCGGGTACCGATAACGAATACAGTCGCAATGCGCTGCGCGCTTATCAAATGCTGTATCAGCCGCGCAATTATGACGGCGAGTTCCTGCGTGGCTGGCTGATGCAAAACCTGCAGCGCACGCTACCGGATGATGTTAGCGCGCGTGATTTGCAGCAGCTCGACTGGCATCTGAGCCAGCTGCTGGATCAACAAATTCAGTCTTCGCCCTATGCGCGTGACAACGCGTTGATGATGCGCAAGCTTGCGGAGAATCTGAAAAATGCCGGTGACAGCAGCAACACGCTGGCGATTGCGCCGCACGTCGTTTCGCAGCGATTGACCAGACACAGTGAGTAATGGTGAGGTAATCATGCCGACACACACTGCGCCGGGCTGGTACGGCAAGTTACCGGCTACCGGCGATTTTTTGCGCCAGCGTCTGAGCGAAAATACCGTGACGCCGTGGAGCCACTGGTTTCAACAGGGATTGACGCACTGGCATCAGCAACCGGATGCCAGTCCAGCACAGTTTTTACGTGCGCCGGTGTGGAATTTTGTGTTACCGCTTTCGCCGCTGCGTCAGCAGGTGCAGATGGGCTGCCTGCTGCCCTCGTGCGATCGCGTGGGCCGCAGCTGGCCACTGTTGGCGCTGCGCAGCTTCCCTCTGAGCCGCTGGCACAGCGCGCAGCTGGCAATGTCCGGCGACTGGTTTCAGGAGCTGGGCGCGCTGCTGCTGCACGCGGTGCGCGATCGGCTCAATCCCGATGCGCTGGAGCAGCAGATGCAGCGTCTGTCGCCGCTGCTGGTGCCGGATACGCAGCGCAGCGACATCATGGATGTGATTGGTTTTGATGATTTGCCCTGCACGCTGAGCTGGCGTGAAGTGGCTGACAGGTTCGATCCGCAGCAGCACATGAGCTACTGGTGGAGTAATCGCAGTGACGGTTTTAGCCATGCCACGCATAAACACAGCGGCCCGCTGACTGCGCAACTTTTTTCATTATTGTTTAACCCGGCGTCTGGTGCACAGCCGGGCCGCAACGGCCTCTATCCACCGATGTTTGAATAGGCCGTGGCGTTTGCCTTGTTAACGGGATGACTCATGCAATTTACCATTGTGCAGTGCAATACGGATGTGCCCGCCAAGACGGTAGCCTTCAAACCGCCCGGCGGCACCATCGGCCGCAGTCAGGATAACGATCTGGTGCTGCCTGACGAATCGCGCGCCATATCGCGCTTGCAGGCGCTGGTGCACCTTTCGCCGGAGGGCGAATGCCGCCTGACCAATCAGGGTAGCGTCACGTCGGTGGTATTGAACGGCGTCGCGCTGCAACGCGGCTCGCAAGTGGCGCTGCAGGATGGCGACACGCTGCAAATTGGTGAGTACGGGCTCGAAGTGCGCGATCCCAACAATCTCAAAACCCGCCAGGACGATCCGCTGGCGTTCTTTGCCGACAGCAGCGATGACCCGCTCGGCATGATGCAGGAGCCCGAGGTGATTCCCGAGCCGGTGGCGCGTCAGGAACGTCGCAACGATCCGCGTCTCGCCATTGATCCGCAAAGCGATGCGCCGACGCTGCCCGCCACCTTGCCGGGCGTCTCTCAGGACAAACTGATTGCTGCGTTGCTGGAAGGCATGGGGCTGAACAACGGCCACCAAACCACCATCACCGAAGAGCAGATGCGTGTCACTGGTCGCATGCTGAGCCTGTTTTCGCAAGGCACCGTCGCCCTACTCTCCTCGCGCTCGATTCTCAAGCGCGGCGTGAAAGCCGACATGACGATGATCCTCAATGAGGCCAATAACCCGTTCAAAATTCTGCCGTCCGGTAAAACCGTGTTGATGCAGATGTATCAGAGCCAGATGCCGGGCTTTATGCCGCCGGAACCGGCGGTGCGTGATGCGCTGGTGGATTTGCAGGCGCATCAGCTGGGGATGATTGCCGGCATCCGCGCGATTATCGCCGCCATGCTGCAATCGTTTAACCCGCAGCGCTTAGAAGAAGAAGCGCGCAAAGATGGCGTGCTGCCCAAAATGGCGTTTAGCACCGGACGGAAAGCGGCGCTGTGGGATTACTTCTCTCGCCACTATCAGCGCACCGCTGGTGAAATTGAAGATGACTTCCACACGTTGTTCGGCGAAGCCTTCCTGCATGCCTATGATATGGAAGTGAATCAATACAAAGATTCTCAAACGCGGACCGAAGACGCATGAAGATGATGTTTGCCAGCCGCTGCCAGCAAGGCATGCGTGACGAAAATCAGGATCGTACCGGCGCCGAGCTAGACGACCAAAAAGCCTGTTTTCTGGTGTGCGACGGCGTGGCCGGTTTGCCTGGCGGTGATATGGCAGCGCAGCTGGTGCGCGATACGCTGCTAACGCAGTTACAGCACCACGACACTTTCACTCCTGAAAGCACCCGCGCCGCCATCGAACATTGCCAGCAGGTGCTGATTGAGGCACAGGGAAACAATCCGAATGTTTCCCAGATGAGTACCACGCTCGCTGCGCTGTTTATCGACCGTGAAAAACAGCTCGCATGGTGGGCGCACGCAGGTGACAGCCGGGTTTATCACTTCCGTCATGGGGTGCTAAATCAGGTGACGCGTGATCACAGTTTGGCCCAGCAGTTACGCGAGGCGGGCTATGAAAATACCGGCATTAACAGTAATTTACTCTATAATGCGCTCGGTGTTGATCCGGCCCGTCCGGCCACCTTTAGCGAGGTGATTACGCTGGCCGATGGCGATGCGTTTTTAGTTTGCAGCGATGGATTCTGGCTCAATCTCACCACCCACGAAATGGAACTGGCCCTGCGCATGGTGAATGCCTGCGAAGAGTGGCTGACTTTGATGGAACAAGCCGTAAACCGCAGTGTTAAAAGCGACAATCTCAGCGCTCTGGCTGTCTGGATTGGCGAACCGCAGGAAGCGACGCTGCTTTATTCCCAGGCTGATGCGGCACGTTTTCTGCCGTCACGTTATTGATCCAAGGATTCTTATGAAAGTGTGGTTGACGGGCTTCGCAACCCTGTTGCTGGCCGGAAATGCGCAGGCAGAAGATTATCGTGTGGTCTATTCACCGAGCCTGTCATTGGAAGTCTACATCGATGACGTGGCGAGCAAAGCGCCTAACGACTGGTGCAAAGAGACGCTGCCGCTGCGCATTGTTTCGGGCAAGAGCACCGACTCCAGCATTCTGACCAGCTTCCTGCCACGCGTTGGTACGCTGCTGGCCAATCAGTGTGGCTTGCTGGATGAGCTGCCGTGGCAGATGACTAATAAAGAGGGCAGCGTGCTGGCTAACGGCAGCGCGGCCAAATTACAGAACTGGCGTCCCATCGTTATAAACGATGCCACCGCCAGCGCAACGGCCAGGAATGCCGCGCCGCTCGATCTCTCGCGCCCGGCGGATAGCACGCCGCTGCAGCATTTTGCCTTGCCGGGCGGCTGCCATTTCCGTACCTGGTGGGATGATAAAGGTGAATCGCTGTTTATCCCGGATAACCCGAGTCAGCACTGCTCAACCGAAGGCTGGCTGGAAGGCCCGAGCGAAATGACGCTGATGATCGACGGTAAAACGCGCAATACGGCCCTGAATTTCTATCAGGGCTACCCGATTGCAGATTTGAAACTCGGCGGCCCGCCGTTGGAAGTGGTCTCGGTGAATAACCAGCGCATGATCGTTACGCGTCCGGATGCCGATGATAGCTGGTTAGTGCTGCCATTTGATGCACAACAGCATGTGTGGCGCTTCAGCGGCACACTTCTGGTGAAGATGGACAAAACCGCCGAACAGGACAGCGATGTGCTGAAGAAGCGGGTTGAGACGTTACGCGGCGTTTGGTCGCCGCAATTTATGCCACAGCAAAAAGTGACTGTGTTACTGATTGACACCCTGCATGCGGATCTCGCCGATCCGGCGATTGGTGCCTGGCGTAACATTAATTAATTAGCGGTCGTTGCCCGCCGTCATCGTGATGACGGGGCGCTACAGGACGTGTTCAGAGAGTTCACTATGTCGGCAAACGAAAACCATATACCTAATGCCCTGCCTGCGGGCTACCGGTTTAATGAATTTGAAATCAAGGAAGTGATTGGCGGCGGCGGCTTCGGCATTGTTTATCGTGCCTGGGATCATCAGCTGGAACGCACCATCGCCATCAAAGAGTACATGCCCGTCTCGCTGGCGGTGCGTGCGGCGGATATGTCGCTGGAACTGCGCGGAGAGCGTTTCCATAAGCTGTTTACCGCCGGTCGCAATAGCTTTATTCAGGAGGCGCGCCTGCTGGCACGCTTTAATCATCCCGGTTTACTGCACGTCTTGCGTTTCTGGGAAGAGAACGGCACCGCCTACATGGGCACGCTCTATTACAGCGGCATGACGCTAAAAGAGTGGCAGATTACCAGTCCGGACAGCATTGATGAGGGCTGGATCCGTCGTCTGCTGCCGCCGCTGTTTGGTGCCATCGATACCATTCATGCCGCCGGTTATCTGCATCGCGATATCTCGCTGGATAACATCCAGATTCAGGAAAATCAGCTGCCGGTGCTGCTCGATTTTGGCTCGGCGCGCAAAGAGATCGGCAACCTCTCCGATGAAACCGAGATCATGCTGAAGCCCGGCTTTGCGCCGATTGAGCAATACAGCGAAGAAGGCGAGATAGAGCAAGGTCCGTGGACCGATATTTATGCGCTGGGCGCGGTGCTGCACAACCTGATCACCGGCCATGCGCCGCCGGTGAGCGTGGTGCGCTGCATTGAGGATAACTATCAGCCGTTGGTGGAGCGCAAGCCGGAAGGCTATTCGCTGCCGCTGTTGCACGCCATTGACTGCGCGTTGGCGATGAAGCCGGAAGATCGTCCGCAAAGCATTGATGCCTTTGCCAGCTTGATCGATCTGCCGGTGAGTGATGTCGAAGCGCTCTCCACCACCATTCCTGTCGTAGCTGAACAGGTTGTACCGGCGGAGCCGATGGTGGCAACGCCGGAACCGCAGGTGTTGGCGGTCAATCATGCCGCTGCCGCGGTTGAACCCTTGACGCCGCGCAACGTGCGTCGTTTGTCGCCAGGTTTAGTGGTGGCCGCCGCGATTGCGGTGTTGGCGGTTGTGGTGGTGGTGTGGAAAGCGAATCGTCACAGCGAAGTACCGCCGGTGGCCGCGAGCACCACGCCAACTGCACCTGCCGCGCCAGCCAATACTGTGGCGAGCAGCGCACCGACGGTGGCGACGGTTTATCTGCGTTTGCAGGCGGGTGAGAATGTGATGCTGAATGGCGAAGCCCGGGATGTGAAGCCCTCGAGCAGCGGGTTTGCTTCACTGAATCTGGCGGCGGGGAGCTATCGCATTGAAGTGCGTAATGGCAACCAGGTGCATACCCAATCGCTGACCATCGATAAGCCGGGAACCTGGCTGATTAATCCAGCGCAGTAATGCGCGTTAGCGCGCTGCTGAATGATTCTGCAGCGCTCTGACTTCTGCCGCCAGGCGCGTCAACGCCGCTTCCTGCATCCCACGTTTGCCCAGCTCCTGCTCCAGCGCATAGAGATACTGTGCGTTGGTGCCGAGCGGCCCACTGGCCTGGGCAATCAGCGGCGCGATGGTACTGCGGCATGAGTCGGTTTCATACAATGGATGACGCGGATCCATAATGAAAACCAGCGCGGTGACATTGCGTCCATCCTCCAGCTCCAGCTCACACCAGGTTGGCAGATAGCAACCGGTGATCATTTCACGCTTCCACAGCAGCTCCAGCTCATCATGCAGACGCGATTCCGGCAAGCGGAATGCCAATCCGCTGGTGGAACCACCCTCTTTCAGCGCCAGCATGCGGCCAGGCGCGGTGACGGTGCCGCGACCGGCGATCAGACGCAGACAAAACGCACGGTGCCAGCCCTCTAATCGGCCTGGCGCCACTTCGGCTGCTTCAAAAATCGGATTCCACATCAGCGAGCCGTAGCCAAAAATCCACACCGGGCTTTGATCAGGACGACAGGCCAGCGTCGCGGACAGCGATGCCGCACGCTTTTCACAGCTCCAGAACAGCGCTTCATCAATATCGCCAAACGATGTTTTACAATCTGCTTTTAATAAAAATTCCCGCGTTAACACTATGGTCTCCTCTACTTCGCTGACATCTTGCCGGTGTGGTTCCTTAAAACTGATGTCTACAGGCGACGCGCATTGCATCGTCATAAGAGAAGACATTAATTCATTTTTAACAAAACATTCAAGATTGACCCCGATCACAATAGGGAAATTCTGTGTAAAGAGCATCGGCTGCCTGGCGAGGAACTTCAATAATGGAAGGAAAAGTGCGAGGCGGGCCAAAAAAATCCGCATAAAGTCCCACTTTTACTGGAGGAATGGATTTAAGAGAGTTAAACCTCCATAAGCCGCATTAAACAGGGCAATTATCCAGACCAATCTCATCTTTAATTTAGTGTATGACTGATGCAACATAATGAATACAGGCGTTAATCCAGCGATAACAGGCTCTTTTGCCGTGTTATACATAATAATCGCTTTTGGTAAAATCGCGTAAAGTCACAGCAGCACAGTTGTTGAAAAGTTACACTGCGTTGCGTCAGAAAACTCATTATATTTATCAGGCAATGATTGCCTGCTTTGTACTTTTTCCGGAGAGGATGGTAAATGCCTGGACATGAGAAAACCCGCCATACCGAGTACTCACTGATTTTCCCCGTTGCTGCGCTGGCGGTGCTGAGCTTCTTCGGTAACCAGACAGCGCTTCTGCCGGTTATCGGCATCAATCTGCTCGCATTAGTTGCCATTCTGTTTAGCGCGTTCAGCGTGGTACGTCACGCTGACGTTCTGGCACACCGTTTGGGCGAACCTTACGGCTCGCTGATTCTCAGTCTTTCCGTCGTCATTCTCGAAGTGAGCCTGATCTCAGCGCTGATGGCCACCGGCGACGCCGCGCCCGCGCTGATGCGCGACACGCTCTACTCGATCATCATGATTGTGACCGCCGGTTTAGTGGGCTTTGCCCTGCTGCTGGGCGGGCGCAAGTTTGCCACGCAGTACGTTAATCTGGCGGGCGTTAAGCAATATATGATCGCCATTTTCCCGCTGGCGATTCTGGTGCTGGTGTTTCCCAACGCGTTACCCGGCGGCAACTTCACTACTACCCAGGCGCTGATTATCGCAGCGATTTCCGCCGCGATGTACGGCGTGTTCCTGCTGATTCAAACCAAAACGCACCAAAGCCTGTTCGTTTATGAGCATGAAGATGATGGCGACGATCCGCATCATGGCAAGCCTTCTGCGCACAGTTCAGTGTGGCACACCGTATGGCTGATCGTGCATCTGATTGCGGTTATCGCCGTGACCAAGATGAACGCCAATCCGCTGGAGAGCCTGCTGACGGAACTGAACGCCCCAGCGCAGTTCACCGGCTTCCTGGTCGCACTGTTGATCCTGTCACCGGAAGGATTGGGTGCGATTAGAGCGGTGCTGATGAATCAGGTGCAGCGCGCAATGAATCTGTTCTTCGGTTCAGTGCTGGCGACCATTTCACTGACGGTGCCTGCGGTGACTATTATCGCTACCCTGACCGACCAGCAGTTGGTGTTTGGTCTTGAGCCGCCGCAAATGGTGATGATGAGCGCCGTGCTGATTCTGTGCCACATTTCGTTCTCAACCGGCCGCACCAACGTGTTGAACGGTGCCGCGCATCTGGCGCTATTTGCCGGGTATTTGTTGACGATTATGCTGTGAGTGCCAGGCCGCCATGAATGGCGAGCCTACGTACATCAACAAGAAAAAAGGCGCCATCGGCGCCTTTTTCACATCTGAAAACAATCAGTTGCTAGTGTCCAGCGCTGGGAAGCTCTTCACCAGATCGTCAATCGCTTTCATCTGCACCAGGAATGGCTCCAGCTTATCCAGCGGCAGCGCCGATGGACCGTCGCATTTCGCGCTGTTTGGTTCTGGGTGTGCTTCGATGAACAAGCCAGCAATGCCAACCGCCATACCGGCACGCGCCAGCTCAGCCACCTGCGCACGACGGCCGCCAGAGGCAGCGCCGAACGGATCGCGCGTTTGTAATGCGTGGGTAACGTCGAAGATCACCGGGCTATTTTGGGTAACGTTCTTCATCACGTTGAAGCCAAGCATATCAACAACCAGGTTGTCATAGCCGAAGTTGCTGCCACGATCGCACAGGATGACCTGATCGTTACCGCCTTCAACAAACTTATCATAGATGTTGCCCATCTGGCCTGGGCTCACAAACTGTGGCTTCTTCACGTTGATGACCGCGCCGGTTTTCGCCATCGCCTCCACCAGATCGGTCTGACGGGCGAGGAAGGCCGGCAGCTGAATCACATCAACCACGTCAGCCACCGGCTGCGCCTGCGATGCTTCGTGCACGTCGGTGATGATTTTCACGCCGAAAGCCTGCTTCAGCTCCTGGAAAATCTTCATGCCCTCTTCCAGGCCTGGACCACGATAGGATTTGATTGAAGAGCGGTTGGCTTTATCAAAAGAGGCTTTGAATACGTAAGGGATGCCGAGTTTGTCGGTGACCTTAACGTAGTGTTCGCAGATGCGCATGGCGAGATCGCGCGATTCCAGCACGTTCATGCCGCCGAAGAGAACGAATGGCAGATCGTTTGCGACCTTGATATCGCCGATTTTCACTACTTTCTGTGTCATGCCCTTTCCTTTCCTTTTATCGGGTAACGCTTAGTGCAGCGTGACCTGTTTCTGTTCAATTGCGTGAATCTGCACTTTAATCATCTCGCTGACCGGATCTTCAGGACACTGTTCAACGAAATAGGTCAAATCAGTTAGCGCGATGTGTTCACACTCTAATTGCGCGTAAATCAAACCACGGTCGCGAATCTCGTAAGGATCCTCAGGATCGATCTGCAGCAGCACTTTGCTGACGTTCAGCGCCAGCTCCATCTGTTTCTCTTCCATCAGCGCGGATTTCAAGGTGTCGAGCATCTTGCGCATCACGTTGATGGTTTTGGCTTCGTCGAGATCATCGTTATACAGCCTGGCGGTTGGGCTGATATTGCCTTTGAGCCACACTTCTAACGTGTGCGTATCCAGCGTTTCGCCGTTGAACGGATTGATCAGCCACATTTCGCCATCTAACCAGTCGGCACGCAGAATCAGCTGCGTTGGGAAGATCACTGGCATCAGCGGTAATTCCAGCTCATCGGCGATGTGCAGCAGAATCACGCCCAGCGACACCGCGGTGCCCTGACGGCTCTTCAATACTTTGTCGATCCACAGCGCGTCAGAGAGATTGTAGACGCCGCTGGCGCCGCCAAATCCCCACTGACGATAGAACAGCTCCAGCAACTTACCCAGCTGCAAATCGGCGTCCTGCTCGCTGCTGATGAACTCACGGGCTTCATCGACCATTGCCGCCAACTGTTGTTGCACAGAAGGCGCAGAAAAATCATTGCGTATGGCACATGTGGCGCCAATCACCGCTTCACTCAACGGTGTTTCACTGTAATCGAGTTGCTCTGGCGAGGTCATACAATCCCCAATAACGGCATTTTGGTCATCGCCAGCTTAATCACAAACAGCAAAGCTACGATTGCAATCAGGAAGGCGATCCAACGTGTCCCCATTTTACGTGGGCGACGGCTCAATGCCACGGAACCTAAGGCGATGTAGATAATAACCGCTAACAGCTTCTCCGTCAGCCAGCTTCCTTGCGGTGTGAACGGATAAAAATGCGTAATCATCACCAGCAGCGCACCGCTTAACAGCAAAAAGGTGTCGTTAACGTGCGGCGCAATGCGCACCCAGCGGCGTTGCAGCATCGCTGAGCCGGTGGTTTGCCAGTAGAAGCGCAGCAATAACAGACAAATCGTCAGCGCGACGGTCAGCAAGTGAAAATGTTTAATCAGGGGATACCAGCTCGCCATCGTTATTCCTTATTAAAAAATTGTCCTAGTGTGACGCGCGGATTACCGCCGTAATCGTCAACGGTGCTCACCGCCTGATAACCGTGCTGCGTCATGATGGCACGCACGGCTGCGCCTTGCTGCCAACCATGTTCCAGCAGCAGCCAGCCACCCGCGTGCAGCCAGTTCGGTGCGCTATGAATGATGAAACGTAAATCGGCCAAACCCTTATCGTCTGCCACCAGCGCGCTGAGCGGCTCAAAGCGCACATCGCCCTGCTGCAGATGTTCATCGGCGGCATCGATATAGGGCGGATTGCTGACAATCAGATCAAAACGTTGGGCGGGAAGATCGCTGAACCAGTTGCTGAGGATGAAGCGGGCATTTTCAATATGCAGACGTTGCGCGTTGTCCTGCGCCAGTTCCACCGCTGCGGCAATACGATCGCAGCCAATAACCTGACAGCCTGGCCGTTCGCTGGCCAGCGCCAGCGCAATCGCGCCGGTGCCGGTGCCCAGATCAAGCAGTGAGGTTGCTGTGGCCGGCAGATGCGCCAGCGCCTGTTCCACCAGCACTTCGGTGTCCGGGCGAGGGATCAGCGTGGCATCGCTGACGCGCAACGGCAGCGACCAGAATTCACGCTCGCCAACCAGATGCGCAATCGGCTCACCGTTGACGCGGCGCGCCAGCAGCGCGTTCAACTGTTCTTGCTGCTGTGCGTCCAGTTCGGCATCGTCAAAGGCGATCAGCCAACTGCGCGGTTTGCCCGTCACGAAACCCAGCAATATTTCCGCATCGCGCTTCGGGCTGTCGCCGCCACAGAGCGCGATTACAGCCTGCTGTAGCCAGCGACGGACGATCATTAGTCCTGTCCAGCCAGCGCGGCCAGCTGATCGGCTTGATACTCCTGCACAATCGGCTCAATCAGTGCATCCAGCTTGCCTTCCATCACCTCGTCGAGACGATAAACCGTCAGGTTGATGCGGTGATCGGTGACGCGGCCCTGCGGGAAGTTGTAGGTGCGGTTACGATCCGAACGGTCGCCGCTGCCGAGCAGGTTACGACGCGTTGAGGCTTCTGCGGCATTACGCTTCGCCGTTTCCGCTGCGTGAATACGCGCGCCCAACACCGCCAACGCTTTGGCTTTGTTTTTGTGCTGTGAACGTTCGTCCTGACACTCCACCACAATGCCAGTAGGCAAGTGGGTGATACGAATCGCGGAATCGGTGGTGTTAACGTGCTGACCGCCGGCACCGGAGGAACGGAAGGTGTCGATTTTCAAATCGCCGGCGTTGATTTCCGGCATTTCCGCTTCTGGCAGCTCCGGCATCACCGCAACGGTACAAGCTGAAGTGTGAATACGGCCCTGCGATTCGGTTTCCGGCACGCGCTGGACGCGATGACCGCCCGATTCAAATTTAAAGCGGCCATACGCGCCATCGCCGATGATGCGCGCGATCACTTCTTTATAGCCGCCGTGCTCACCTTCATTGGCGCTGATGATTTCCACCTGCCAGCGACGTGCTTCAGCATAACGGCTGTACATACGGAACAGATCGCCGGCAAAGATCGCAGCTTCATCACCGCCGGTACCGGCGCGCACTTCGACAAAGCACGGACGTTCATCGTCGGGATCTTTCGGCAGCAGCAGCACTTGCAGCTGTTGTTCCAGCTCTTCACGCTTCTCGCGTGACAGCTTCAATTCCTCCTGCGCCATCTCGCGCATTTCCGGGTCTTCCAGCAGCATTTCGGCAGTTTCAACATCTTCCTGCACCTGCTGCCATTCGCGGAAACAACGGGTGACGTCGCTAAGCTGGGCATATTCGCGTGATAACGCACGGAAACGATCCTGATCGGCAATCACGCCGGCATCGCCCAGCAACGCTTCCACTTCCTCGTGGCGTTCCTGGAGCGCTTCCAGCTTGGCAACAATAGAGCTCTTCATGTAATAGCGGGTATCCCAGTGATAGGTCGTGACTGACCAGATTACTCTAAACCGAGGCTGTCACGTAAGATCTGCAGGCGTTCGCTGTCGCCGTCGCGCGCGGCCTGCTGCAGTGATTTGGTTGGTGCATGAATTAAACGGTTGGTCAGCTTGTGCGCCAACTCTTGCAGCACTTTTTCGGCGTCAGCGCCCTGCTGCAGCGCGGCCAGCGCGCGTTCCTGTAACTCGGCGCGCACCTGATCGGCCTGAGAGCGGTATTCGCGGATGGTCTCAACCGCGCTTTGCGCGCGCAGCCAGGCCATAAATTCGCCGCTCTCCTGCACCACAATGCTTTCGGCCTGCACGGCGGCGGCTTTACGCTGCGCCATATTCTGCTCGATGATCGCTTGTAGATCATCAACGCTATAAAGATAGGCGTTCGCCAGCTTGCCCACTTCCGGCTCGACATCGCGCGGTACGGCGATATCCACCAGCAGCATCGGCTGATTGCGACGCGCTTTCAGCGCACGCTCTACCATCCCTTTACCTATAATCGGCAGCGGGCTGGCGGTGGACGAGATAATGATGTCGGCATCGGCCAAACGCGTTTCGATATCGCCGAGGCCAATCACTTCTGCCCCAACTTCATCAGCCAGCAGCTGCGCGCGTTCGCGTGTGCGGTTGGCAATCATCAGCTTCTTGACGGAGTGTTCGCGCAGATGACGCGCCACTAACTCGATGGTTTCACCGGCACCGACCAGCAGCACGTTAACGGTGCTGAGCGATTCAAAGATTTGACGCGCCAGGGAACAGGCGGCGAAGGCGACCGAAACGGCGCTTGCGCCAATCTCGGTTTCAGTGCGTACACGCTTGGCCACCGAGAAGGTTTTCTGGAACATGCGCTCCAGTTCACTGCTCAGCGCATGATCGCGTGACGAATCAACAAAGGCTTTTTTAACCTGACCTAAAATCTGTGGTTCACCCAATACCAATGAGTCCAACCCGCTGGCTACACGCATCAGATGGCTGACCGCCGCGTTATCCTGATGCCAGTAGAGGCTGTTGCGCACATCCTCTTCACGCAGATCGTGATAGTCACACAGCCAACGCACCAGCTTCTCCTGCAGGTCGGCTTGCTGCTCTACACTGAGGTAGAGTTCCGTACGGTTGCAGGTCGAGAGGACCACGCCGCTCTGCACCATCGGCTGGGACAGCAGGCTATTCAGCGCCAGTTCCAGCGTGTCTGGTGTAAACGCAACGCGTTCGCGTAGCGCAACAGGTGCAGTTTTGTGGTTGATTCCGAGTGCAAGCAGCGTCATGTGATTCGGGTTGGGATATCCCAATAGTTGTCAGGGTTTTGTGCAGCGCATTCTACAAGATGCCACAGGTCAAGAAAAGCCATACAAAGCCTATGACTGTAATAAGATTAAACTGATCGTGCGCAATTATTGCCATAACAGCATTGACGGCTTACATGCGGATGGTTAGCGTTACCGGTTACGAAGTAAAAACGTGTCTGAGGAGATGACCACGTGATGCATTTGCCCCCGCGCAAGTTACTGCGCATTTTACCCCTTGCCAGCGTGTTACTGGCTGCATGTACCATTAACAAACCACAAGGCCCGGGCCCAAGCACCACGTCACCGCAATGGCAGCAGCATCAACAAGCCGTGGCGAAAATCAGCCAGTATCAGACGCGCGGCGCGTTCGCTTACCTGTCGGATAAGCAAAAAGTCTATGCACGCTTTAACTGGCAGCAAACCGCTGCCGATCGCTATCGTCTGCTGTTAACCAATCCGCTCGGCAGCACCGAATTGCAGCTGGATGCGCAAGGTTCCGTGGTGCAGATCGTTGATAACAAAGGCAAGCGCTACGTCAGCAATGATGCAGAGAAGATGATTTCACAGCTTACCGGCATGGATATCCCGCTTGCCAATCTGCGCCAGTGGATGATGGGCTTGCCAGGCGATGCCAGCGATTATCAGCTGAATAACAATTACCAGCTGCAAAGCCTGAACTACAGCCGCAACGGTCAGCAGTGGAAAGTGAACATTTCTGATTACGACAGCAAAGTGAATCCACCGCTGCCGGCGAATCTGGAGCTGTCTGAAGGCGGCCAGCGCATCAAATTACGCATGGATAGCTGGACCACCCAATGATCACCACTTGGCCCGCGCCAGCAAAACTGAATCTTTTCCTGTATATCACTGGCCGTCGTCCTGACGGCTACCACAACCTGCAAACGCTGTTTCAGTTTCTCGATTACGGTGACACGCTGGTAATCATGCCAGACAGCAGCGGCAAGATTACCTTGCTGACGCCGTTGGATGGCGTGCCGGATGACGAGAATCTGATTGTGCGTGCCGCGCAGGCGTTAAAAACCTTCGCCGCCGCGCGAGGCACCTTGCCCGTGCAGGCCGGTGCGACCATCGCGCTGGAGAAGGTTTTGCCGATGGGCGGCGGTCTCGGCGGCGGTTCTTCGGATGCAGCAACGGTGTTAGTGGCGCTGAACCATCTGTGGCAAACCGGCTTAAGCGTTGCTGAGCTAGCAGCGATTGGCATCAAACTGGGCGCAGATGTGCCAGTGTTCATTGGTGGCCACGCGGCCTTTGCTGAAGGCGTGGGCGAACTGTTGCAGCCGGCTGAACCGGCAGAGAAATGGTATCTGGTGGCGCATCCGGGCGTGAGTATCGCAACGCCGGATCTGTTCCGCGATCCCGATCTGACGCGCGATTCACCAATCCGCACATTAGATGAACTGTTACAGCGTCCTTTTCACAATGATTGTGAGGCTGTGGCAAGAAAACGTTTTCGTAAGGTTGATGAGCTGCTTTCCTGGCTGCTAGAATACGCGCCGTCGCGCCTGACTGGGACCGGAGCTTGTGTGTTTGCTGAATTTGACACCGAATCCGACGCACGTCAGGTGCTGGAGCTTGCCCCGAAATGGATTTGCGGATTTGTGGCGCGCGGGCTTAACCTCTCGCCGTTGCAGCGCACACTTTCTGGGCTAAAAGCGTCTACGTGACAGTGTCACCCGTTCCAGACACTGCATGTTGCGCATTAACACACCCGTATGAACATGCTCTTTGGTATTCGCCGGTTACTCTAGAGCCGTTCATTCTCTGGACGCCAAGCCTGAGGTTCTTCTCGTGCCTGATATGAAGCTATTTGCTGGTAACGCCACCCCGGAACTAGCACAACGTATTGCCAACCGCCTTTACACTAGCCTCGGAGACGCCGCTGTTGGCCGTTTCAGTGATGGTGAAGTAAGTGTACAGATCAACGAAAATGTACGCGGTGGTGATATTTTCATCATCCAGTCCACCTGTGCCCCCACCAACGATAATCTGATGGAGCTGGTTGTGATGGTCGACGCCTTGCGTCGGGCTTCTGCTGGTCGTATTACTGCTGTTATTCCTTACTTTGGCTATGCGCGTCAGGATCGCCGTGTGCGTTCTGCTCGTGTACCGATCACCGCCAAAGTCGTTGCCGATTTCCTTTCCAGCGTGGGCGTTGACCGTGTTCTGACCGTTGACCTGCATGCTGAACAGATTCAGGGCTTCTTTGATGTCCCGGTGGATAACGTCTTCGGCAGCCCAATCCTGCTGGAAGATATGCTGCAAATTGGCCTGGAAAATCCAATTGTGGTTTCCCCAGACATCGGTGGCGTGGTGCGTGCCCGCGCCATCGCCAAACTGCTCAACGATACCGATATGGCTATCATCGACAAACGCCGCCCGCGCGCGAACGTTTCTCAGGTGATGCACATTATTGGTGACGTTGCGGGTCGTGACTGTGTACTGGTCGACGATATGATCGACACCGGCGGTACGCTGTGCAAAGCGGCAGAAGCGTTGAAAGAGCGCGGCGCGAAACGTGTCTTCGCTTACGCCACTCACCCAATCTTCTCTGGCAACGCGGTTGAAAATCTGCGTAAGTCGGTGATTGACCAGGTGATTGTCTGCGATACCATTCCGCTGTCTGAAGAGATGAAATCTCTGCCAAACGTGCGTACTTTGACGCTGTCTGGCATGTTGGCCGAAGCGATTCGTCGTATCAGCAACGAAGAATCAATCTCCGCGATGTTTGAACATTAATTCATCGCGTGAAACCGGGCCCTGTGCCCGGTTTTTCTTTGTTCGCTGCCCTAAACCTGACTCACCGATTAAGCCACTTTCGCCGCTGATATTTGCGCGATAAATTTCGTTAAATCCCGCTATTCTCGCTGCCATCCACTCTTTTCCCGCAACTCGCATTGCCGCCCTTTAGCGCTCCAATAATTAATGGTATTTTCTCCCCCACTTTTGCCAAGAGCTCCGACCACTATGACTCTCGACATCTACACACTGTTTGTTTGCGAGCTCTATGTGCTGGGGTTTTTAAGTGTCATTTTGGTTTTTGCCTGGATTGGCGCGCAGTACGATCGCGTATTGGGTTGCACCACGCTGGCGCTGGTTTTAACGTTGGCCGCGGTATTCCTTAGCAGCTTACGCAGCGCGGGGTTCCAGTTTTTACCGGTGGCGGTCGGCAACATCATGCTGCTGCTGGCTTATGGCAATCTGCTTAATGCCTTCCGCATCTTCTGCGGTAAAACCATTGGGCTCAGCTGGTTAGGCGGCGGTTTATTGTGGGCTATTCTTTGTCTTTTCCCCGAGTTTTATCACAGCCAGCCGAAGCGCGTGCTGGTGGTTTGCCTGCTGTGCATCATCTATACCGGCGCGCTGATCTGCTTGCTGTGGCGCGTGCGCGCTTCGTTAACCGTCACCTTCTGGCCGGCGCAAATCCTGCTGTGGATCCATCTGCTGTTTCACGTGGCGCGCATCTTTCTTGATGATGCGGTGGCAACGCCGGTGCGCGGTGCAATTGGCGGCTCCAGCTTCTCGGTTTATGTGATTCTCGAATCGATTCTGTTTGTCATTGGCCTGAGCTTTACCATTCTGGCGATGGTGAATGAGCGCACGCAAATCGCCCACAAACTGGCATCAATGCTTGATCCGCTCACCAGCGTGTGGAATCGTCGTGCGCTGTTTGAGCAGGCAGATAAAATGGTGCTGCGCAGCGCGCGACAATCACAGCAATTTGTTTACAGCGCGGTGCTGTTCGATCTGGACCATTTCAAAAGCATCAATGACCGTTTTGGCCATCAGCAAGGGGATCAGGTATTAATCGATTTTTGTCAGGTGGTGCAGGCGTTGTTACCGGAGAGTGGACATTTTGCCCGCCTGGGCGGCGAAGAGTTTGCGGCGATCATTCCCGGCGATGCCGAGCAGGCACAGCGCGTGTGTGAACGCATCCGTTTAGCGACACAGCTGTCGCAACCCAACGACGTACGCTATACCGTCAGTATCGGCTTTGCCACCGCGCTGCAGCCTGGCGAGCCTTTCCCGCCGTTGCTGGCGCTGGCCGATGAAGCTATGTATCGTGCAAAAGCCAGCGGCCGTAACCGCATCGAATGTTATCTCGCGCAGTTACAGCCGCTGCAGCAAACCATACTCACTTAATGCGATGAGTGATTGCGACGGCAGCGCTTATCGCCGTAATGACGCAACCAGTAATAGCGATCTTCTACGCGCTCACGTCCGCTGACGCGCGCACCGACCAGCCACAGCAAAGCGCCAACGAAGATGCTGAACATGGCACCGTGCGCGAGAAATTGTGGCAGGTTGAGCGAAGGAAGCTGATTGATAATGGAATAGCCAACGCCTAGAACCATCGTCAGTAAACCCAAACACATCAAACCGTTACCTACAAAGCGGCAATTTTGACGTTTCATGATCCACCTCCATCCTTATAAAAGCAAAACAGCACGTATGGTTAACTAGCCATAAGCTTAGGCAATAGTTGCCGCTTAAGTTGCGTACAGGATCACATATCCTTCACAACCTTTGACAAATCTTTACCGCCAGAGCCTTGATTTCGATAGAAAATGATTAGTCACGCAGAGACATTATCTGCTGCTTGCGGCCTTTGTCATCCGTGCCGCCAGGCAGTAAACTATCGCCCTTTCCGCAGCAAGACAGGATAAACATCGTGAGCAGCATTAAACTGATTGTGGGGCTGGCCAATCCCGGCGCTGAATACGCCGCAACGCGCCATAACGCGGGCGCCTGGTATGTCGATTTACTGGCGAGCCGCAACAATCAGTCGTTAAAAGACGAGCCAAAATTTTACGGCTACACCGCGCGCCTGTCGCTGGCGGGAGAAGATGTGCGCCTGCTGGTGCCCACCACGTTTATGAACCTCAGCGGGAAAGCGGTGGCGGCGATGGCGACCTTCTATCGCATTGCGCCAGAAGAGATTTTAGTGGCGCACGATGAGCTGGATTTACCGCCAGGCGTAGCAAAATTTAAGCAAGGTGGCGGCCACGGTGGCCATAACGGTCTGAAAGACATCATCAGCAAGCTGGGCAACAACAATAATTTTCACCGTTTACGCGTCGGTATTGGCCATCCAGGCGATCGCAATAAAGTCACCGGTTTCGTGCTGGGCAAGCCGCCAGCTAGCGAACAAAAGCTGATTGACGATGCCGTAGACGAAGCGGTGCGCTGCACCGAGTTGTGGCTGAAAGAAGATAAGATCAAGGCGATGAACCGCCTGCACGCGTTCAAGGCGGGCTAAGGCCAATTCCCGCGCCGCAGAAGGCAATTCTGTGTATAATGCGCGAAATTTTTTGAATCTGTCGGCGCTGTTTAACGGCGACGCACACTCAGTGAGAAAGGTAATCAGACCATGGGATTTAAATGCGGTATTGTGGGCCTGCCGAACGTCGGTAAATCCACCCTGTTCAACGCGCTGACCAAAGCGGGTATCGAAGCAGCCAACTTTCCGTTCTGCACCATCGAGCCAAACACCGGTGTGGTGCCAATGCCCGATCTGCGCCTCGATCAGCTGAGCGAGATTGTTAAGCCACAGCGCGTAGTGCCAACCACCATGGAATTCGTTGATATCGCCGGTCTGGTGAAAGGCGCGTCCAAAGGTGAAGGCCTCGGCAACCAGTTCCTGACCAACATCCGTGAAACCGAAGCCATCGGCCACGTAGTGCGCTGCTTCGAAAACGACAACATCATCCACGTAGCGGGTAAAGTTAACCCAGCGGAAGATATTGACGTGATCAACACCGAGCTGGCGCTGTCGGATCTCGACACCTGCGAACGCGCGATTCAGCGTTGCCAGAAGAAAGCCAAAGGCGGCGACAAAGATGCTAAAGCCGAACTGGCTGCGCTGGAGAAGTGCCTGCCGCACCTGTCAGAAGCGGGCATGCTGCGCGCACTGAATCTGGATGCTGACGAGAAAGCGGCAATCCGCTACCTCAGCTTCCTGACGCTGAAGCCAACCATGTACATCGCTAACGTCAATGAAGACGGTTTTGAAAACAATCCGTACCTCGATCAGGTGCGTGCGATTGCCGAAGCTGAAGGTTCAGTCGTGGTGCCGGTGTGTGCAGCGGTTGAATCTGATATCGCTGAGCTGGAAGATGATGAGCGCGATGAGTTCATGGCTGAACTGGGTCTGGAAGAGCCGGGCCTGAACCGCGTGATCCGCGCCGGTTATGCGCTGCTGAACCTGCAAACCTACTTCACCGCTGGCGTGAAAGAAGTGCGTGCATGGACCATCCCCGTTGGCGCTACTGCGCCACAGGCGGCCGGTAAAATCCATACTGACTTCGAGAAAGGCTTTATCCGCGCTCAGACCATCGCGTTTGAAGATTTCGTTGCGTTCAAAGGTGAACAAGGCGCGAAAGAAGCCGGCAAGATGCGCTCAGAAGGTAAAGAGTACATCGTGAAAGATGGCGACGTGATGAACTTCCTGTTCAACGTCTAAAGCTATTAATTCCAATAAAAAGCCCAGTTTATTAACTGGGCTTTTTTTATAACTTAAATATCACGTCTTTCAGGCCGCTTTATCCGTCATCGCCACCCGCGCATCCAGCTCTTCAGGCGTTTTGAGGAATGGCGTCAGCACGCCGCTCAGCACATAAAGCCCGGCATAAATCCCCAGCACCCCGCCCGCACCCAGCGATGAGTAGAACAGTGCGGTGATGGCAGGTGCGATAAATGCGCCCAAACCTGCGCCCAGATTCAGCACCGACATCGCCGCGCCCTTGCTGTCCGGGGCCAGTAACGGGAACAGCGCTGATAGCGGCACATAACCCGCCATGGTAATGCCGCACAGGCACAGCACGAACGCCATCACATAGAAGTTATGGCCCAGCACCTGCGGCACCGCCCAAACCAGAATCAGCACCGCGGCATAGCCAAAGCCGCCGACCCACATAATGGTGGTACGCCAGCCAAACTTATCGCCGAAGAAGCCAAAGAACAGGTTGGCGAAAATCGCCACCAGGAACACCGCCGACCACATATGCAGCCATTCAGTTTTGCTGTAACCGAAACTGATCAGATACAGCGGCAGGAAGGTGGCTAAACCATATTGCGCGATACCGTTGACCGATTTCACCACCAATCCCATGGCAATAACCGGGCGCTGCAAAATGGTGATGCCTTTAATTAACTCCGCCGCACTGAAGGGATGAATTTCAGATGCCGGCACCACGTCGCGGTTCACCCAAATGCCTAACACTGATCCCACCACCACAAACACCATGCCAACCCACAGCACATGAATTTCGCCCATTACCGGCAGTGCCAGCGAGGAGAAGAACGGACCGATGACGCTTAAACCCAGCGAGAAGGTGAACCAGAACCAACCCACAGCGGTAGAACGGCGCTCCACCGGCGTGCTGTAGTTAATCCAGATGAGAAACGAGTAGGCAAACAGCGGATAACCGATGCCGCGAATGGCATAAAACGGCAGCATCCAGGCCATATGCATGGTCTTGAGGCCAATGCCGATAAACCCGATGCTACCGATGACGAAGGTGATCAACCCATACACCATCACTTTGCGCGGGCCGAGGGTTTGCACCAGTACGCCAGTTACCCAAGCCGCCAGCGTCACCGTGACACCGTACGCGGTGATCAGATAAGAGGCCTGCGCGACGGACAGCCCTTTATCCACCAGCCAGATGGCAATCCACGCTTGTTCTACACCATCGCCGATCATGAATATCGCGAGGCCGATATAGCCCCAAAGCAAGTTTTTAGGCAAACCTATTTTATCGAACATAGTTTCCCCCAGTGTCAGACACTGACTGGTCGTAGTGAATAGAGGTAAGTTTTAATTTTGTTTTTATTCAGCGATGATTTTCATCAGCATGCCCTGCACTTTCAGTGCATCCTGGCTTTTAATCAGCTGATCGATCTCATCAATGCTCAGGCGATCGATAAAGCTTGAAAGCGCTTTATACATGCGAATATTTTGCGCGCATTCGGCAACCGGATCTTCACGGCTTGGGAAGGTATCGAAATAGATCAGGCCGCTGAAGTTAACGCGTTTTGCGTAATAGATGTATTCCAGCGTCTGCATCAGATGCACGGAACCCAGCATCAACCCATCATCAAAATGGCCATAACCATCATTCAAGTGGAAACCCACCAGACGGTTTTTACGTGCCGACTGGAACAGCGAGAAAGCGGGATTCTCTTTCTTCATGATCATGTGGCAGAAATCGAGGGTAATACCAAGATTATCGGAGCCCACGTCATCAATCAGCATCAGCGTTGAAGAGACATCGCCAATAAAGGAGAAGGTGCGCGGCTCATACGGCTTGTATTCAAAGCTGAATTGCATATCCGCGTGGGCCTGCGTCACGGTCCGTAGTGCGCTGACCAGCCACTCATAGGCGCGGAAATAATCCTGCTGGAACGGATAATCGTAGCCATCGTAGCCAAACCACAGCGTGACCGTATTGCCGCCGAGGTATTTGCACATCTCTGCGGCTTCAAGGGTAATTTCAATCGCTTTTTTACGCAGTGTGGCATCTGGATTGGTGAATTCACCGTCAATGAACTCTTTGTTATAACGCAATGCGATGCCACCGACCTGCAAATTGTTATCGGCGATGGTCTGCTTGATCAGTTCTTTATCCTGACCAATAAAGTGTTCCGGATAATTCAGCTCAATATGCGTCAAGCCCGCAACGGTACCCATACGCGTAATAAGATCGCAAGTATCCATTTTGTTCTTCGCCGCAAACAGATCGGCTCTGGAGCGAAATGAATTTATACGTGATGAGAATTTCATTTTTAAATTACCTTTAATGGGATTTACACTTTCTTATAAATGAGAAAATTCATCAGGTAAATGCGAATAGATAAATACTACCGCTAATAAAACAAAAGAGTGATTTATAATAGTGAAATTTTACTGCGAGTAAAACCATTAAAATACAACAAGTTAAATACTCATTTTCCTGCCAGGAAAATAACAGAGGCAATTACACTACTTTTATTTTACTGCTAGTAAAATGCATCAGTAAAACGTTTTACAGCATGTGATCCAGTTAACACTTTTCCCCTAATCACCATGCTAGCTTAGCGACAACGTTTTTATTGAGCGCTCAACATGCATAACCGACTTAAAGGCAATGAGATATTCCTGCTGGCTCGCACCCTTGCTCCTGAACTGGGAAAAAAGGAACGTTCTATTGCGCGTTTTATTGACGACAATCCGCAGTCATTATCTAAAATGTGCATCACTGATATTGCGAATTATCTGAATGTCAGCGTATCGAGCATTACTAAAGTCTCGAAGAAACTCGGCTTTACCGGTTTTCACGATCTGAAAATCAATATCGCCCGGCAAGTTAGCTCGCAGGAAGAGATTATCGATATTCCGGTGATCCCGGATTCAGAAAAATACGTTGAGCAGGTGATTGAAAGCACCTTTTTAAATTCAGTGCTGGCGCTACAGGATTCACTGAGCGTGATTAACAGTGCCGTGATCAAAGCGGTGGCGTATCTGTTTATTAATAAGCCTGAAAGCGCGCGCATTTTTATTGCTGGATGCGGTGGCTCAGGCTCAATCTGTGATGACTTCAATCATAAGCTGCTGAAAATAGGCATCTTCTCGTCGGTTTTTAGTGACAGCCACAAGCAATTGATGACTGCCTCATTGATGCAACCCGGCGATATCTTGCTGGCGATTTCCCACTCCGGCCAAACCACAGACATTATCCAGATGGTAAAAGCGGCGAATGAGAACGGCGCAGAAACCATCTGCCTGACCAATTATCCCAACAGCCCACTGAGTTTAATTGCCAGGCACTCGATTATCTCCTCAGTGAAAAACAATCCGATTACCGGAGAAAACGCCACCACGCGCATTGTGCATCTGAATATTCTCGATGCCATTTTTACCATTATCGCCAGCAAGACCAGCGAAAAAAGTCAGACCAGTTTACACAACACCAGAAATGCGGTTGCGTCCAAACGCACCGCCAATTAAGGGCCGAAATGATGAAACATAATATTGTTGTTATTGGCAGTCTTAACTACGACATTCTTGTCCAGCAGGATCGCCTGCCGGAGATTGGGGAGACGTTTACCGGCAATGAGTTAATGCTAATGCCGGGCGGAAAAGGAGCAAACCAGGCGGTTCAGTGCGCCAAGCTGGGCTTGAACGTCAATATGGTGGGCTGCGTGGGCAATGATATTTATGGCAGTGAGCTCATAAAATCTCTGAATGAAAACGGCGTATCGGTGGATAACATTAGCCAACGCGGAAAAACCTCCGGTATTGGCATCGTGCAGATTCTGGAATCCGGTGATTACTGCAGCACCATTATTAAGGGCGCAAACTACCTGATAACCGAATCTGATATTCACGATGGGTTATTCAGCGATCGGCCACTTTTAATCCTGCAGTCGGAGATTCCCGACCATGTGGTTGAACGTGCCATCAGCGTGGCGCGCCGTCACGATTGCCAGATTTTGCTTAACAACGCGCCAGCACGCGAAATCTCTGCGCAGGCGCTGAGCCAGGTTGATTTTCTGGTGGTGAATGAGACCGAAGCCAGCTTTATGAGCAAAACTTCCGTCACGTCGGTCAAGGAAGCGATGGCCTGTGCGGCAGCGTTACAGCAGAAGGTGAATGGCCGGGTGATTATTACGCTGGGCGAGAAAGGCGCGGTGTTATCCGGTGATGCCGGTGCCAGACATTATCCCGCCGTGTTCTGCCCGGATGTGGTGGATACCACCGGCGCAGGCGATTCCTTTATTGGCGGCATCGCCTATTGCCTTGTGAATAACATCGCTCTGGAAGAAGCGATTCCTTTCGCTGCTGAAATCAGCTCCTGCTCAATCCAGAAATATGGCGGCCAGAGTTCTTTCCCGATGCTGCCTGATGTGGCACACGCGCTGACGCAAAACCGCCAGCGGCTGTTTGGGTAAACTGGAAATCCGTGAAGCATTAGTACGTCTCTATCGCCCTCTTCGGCTGTATTAAATCCTTCAGCAAGCAACCGCTCAAGTACTGGCACGCACCACAAAGTGCCAGTCCATCATAATGCGTTGAGCCGGCGAATCAGGTTGGTCGATCTTATTCAGCAGCAAATCGAACGCTTCGCGCCCCATATCGCGCGACGGCTGCGCCAGCGTGCTCAGTGGCGGCGTGACCATTTCGGCGAGGTCGGTGCCATCAAATCCGGTCACCGCAATATCCTGCGGTACGCATAGTCCGGCGGCGTGAATCGCTGAGAGCGCGCCCGCTGCTAAAGTGTCCGACACCGCGAACACGGCATCTGGACGCTCGGGCGCTGCCAGCAAGCTTTCCATCGCCTGTTTACCGGCATTAAAACTCAGATCGGTGGCGTACGTGATGGCCTGCCAGCTGCGCGCTTCCTGGCTAAGCTGCTGCTGATATCCCGCCTGCCGCAGCTGGGCATATTTATAGCTGAGATCGTGGTTGATTAGCGCAATACGCTGTCGTCCCCTGCTCGCCAGATAGGCCACCACGTGCTTTGATGCCTGCACATCATCGATGCCGACGCAGGAGACATCCCCGGCATCGGCGTATTCCGCGCACTGCACCCACGGCGTTTCGCCAATCAGCTGTGCCAGCTCTGGCAACTTACTGAATGCATCCATGGTGATAATGCCATCCACCATTTTACCGGCCAGCAATTGCAAACTGGAGCGGGAGCGCTCGATGTCTGAGCCAGAATTACACAACAGAATGCGATAGCGGTTCTTCTCCGCCTGCTCCTCAATGCCTTTCACCAACTCGGCGCAGAAAGGATTGGAGATATCCGACACCATAACGAGAATCATTGAGCTACGTGCAGTGCGCAGCTGACGCGCTAACAAATTTGGCTGGTAATTACTCGCTTTAATGGCGTGCAGGACTTTCTCACGATTCTGCGCTTTTACCGTGTCGCTGTTATTCAGCACCCGTGAAACTGTCGCGACAGAAACGCCCGCTAAGCGGGCGATTTTTTGGATGGACATGCTTGAACTCTTGCTCAGTCAGATACTACGGAGGCTATCATAATTCCGCGCCCACCTTAATCGTGCGACTCTGTCGCGCTCAAACCCAGCTGCGCGCGGATGCTGGCCACTTGCTGCGGTTGTGCGGCGAAGTCATCGAATGCCCGGTCGGCCACCGGAATGATGTGGCGACGGATGAACTCAGCGCCCTCGCGCGCGCCGGTTTCCGCCTCTTTCAAACAACATTCCCACTCCAGCACCGCCCAGCCGTCATAATCGTACTGCGCCAGCTTGCTGAAAATAGCCGGGAAATCAATTTGTCCGTCACCGGGTGAGCGAAAGCGACCAGCACGATCTATCCAGCGCTGATAACCGCCATACACGCCGCTGCGCCCGTTCGGCAGATACTCGGCATCTTTAACGTGAAATGCCTTAATGCGCTGATGGTAGATATCGATGAACTGCAGATAGTCGATATGCTGCAAGTGCAAGTGACTGGGATCGAACAAGATGTTGCAGCGCGGATGATTATTCACCAACGCCAGGAAGCGTTCAAACGTCACGCCATCATGCAGATCCTCACCGGGATGGATCTCGTAACACACATCAATGCCGTAGCGGTCAAACTCGTTGAGCACCGGCAACCAGCGCCGTGCCAGCTCTGAGAAGGCTTCACTCAGTAGCTGAGGATTGTGCGGCGGCCACGGATAGAGATACGGCCAGGCCAGCGAACCGGAGAAGGTGGCGTGGGCCTGCAAACCCAGCCTGGCCGACGCGGCAGCCGCCAGCTTCACCGTCTGAATCGCCCATGCGGTGCGCTTTTCCTTGTCACCGCGCAAGGCGGCGGGGGCGAAGCCATCGAAGGCGCTATCGTGCGCCGGATGGACAGCAATCAGCTGGCCTTCCAGATGCGTCGATAATTCACTGATCTGCAAGCCGTAGTTCACCAGTAAACCTGTCACGTCATCGCAATAGGTTTGACTGATTGCGGCGCGCGGCAGATCAAAAATTATAGGGTGATTACAAGGCATTTGTAGCGCTTTATAACCGAGCGCAGAAGCCCATTGCGCCAGCCCTTCCAGCGAATTAAACGGTGGCTGCGGGCCAATAAACTGCGCGAGAAAAATTCCAGGTCCTTTTACCGTTTTCACGTACACCTCCAGTCAATCAAACCTCTTCATCCCGGTATTTAAAGGAGAAGAGGAAAAGAACGGCGATCGCTGCCGCCGCAATCGCGGGGATCCACCAGAATGTTGCCCAGTTTTGCGCCGTGCCTTGTCCGGCAATCAGGCGGTTGTAGAGTGCGCCGGAAATCTGCGAGCCCAGCAACATGCCGATACCGTAGGTGAACATCACCACCATGCTTTGCGCCTGCCCTTTCACTTTTTCCCCCGCGATACGGTCGGTGTAGATAAAGCCCACCACGAAAAAGAAGTCGTAACAGACACCGTGCAGCAGAATGCCCATGTAGATCAGTGCGCGGCTTTCATCGTTCATCCCCATGGCGAACAACGCGTAACGCACAAACCACGCCACCATGCCGACCAGCAACATGTATTTGACGCCGAGACGGCGGAACAGCAGCGGGATCACCAGCATGAAGAAGATTTCCGACATCTGACCAAAAGACATCGCGGTACTGACGTTACTCACGCCCGCATCCGCCAGCCAGGACGCGGTGTAGGCGTAATAGGTGCCGAGCGGGATGGAGATCAAGGTGGCGCAGAGCGCAAACACGAAGAAGTGACGAATTTTCAGCAGCGCGAAGGCATCCGCGCAGAACAGATCGCGCACTTTTAGCGGCATGCCTTTCGCCGGTGCAGGCGTATGCGGCAGCGTCAGGCTGTAGATCGCTAACGCCACGGAACAAATCGCGGCCAGGGTGAAAATCCCGGTGCTGGGTGCAATGCCGGTGACACCAATAAAGATGCCCGCCACAATCCAGCCAATAGTGCCAAACACCCGCACTACCGGAAAACTTTTGTCACTGCTGGCCAGGCTGTGAAAGGCGATGTTGTTGGAGAGCGCCAGCGTCGGCATAAAACAGAGCGTGTAGCCAAACAGCAATCCGATCAGCAGCGCACCGTTTTCAGCCACCAGCGCCGCCGGAACAAACCATAAAATCACCGCGCCCGCCAGGTTCATCACCGCCATGACTTTCTGCGAAGGAAAGAAACGGTCGACCAACATGCCCAATACAAACGGCGACAGTATCGAGGCGATCGGCCCCGCCGAAAAGGCGTCACCAATCAGCAATGACATGTTGTGTTGCGTCATCACCAGCCCAAGCGTAACGGACCAACTTCCCCAAATGAAAAACTGCATGAACATCATTAACGACAAGCGGGGAATCAGCAGACGCTGCTGCCTCACCGCGATTTCAGAACCTGTAGTTGTCGAAACCATGCTGACCTCACGCCGAAAAAGAAATCGATTACATTCCACAGAAGGACATAAAGTAATCGATTACTTTAAGCCGTTCTCGGTGACCGATCACAATTCTTTTACAAGCGTCTCGGCCTTGATCGATAGACTTGTATTGGAAGTGAGCGTGCGCGCAGCCTTGCAGATTTGCACTATCCTGTGCGGGAGAGATTTTAATGACTATTCAGGGGAACAAGATGAAAGGTGCCGATAACGAGCATGAAAACAGTGCGGAAACGCTGCTGCAAAGCGGGCAAGCATGGAACGGCCAGCATATTGAACACTATCCCGCCGGTAAGCCCGAGATCACGGTGATGAAGATGACGATTCCTGCGCATTCCGAGCTACCGTGGCATACGCATCCGATACCTAACACAGCCTATATTTTATCAGGCTCGCTCACCATCGAGGACAAAGCCAGCGGCGAGACTAAAACCTTTAATGCAGGCGAAGCCTTTAATGAATCCATCGACATTGCCCATCGTGGCTTCACCACCGACCAGCCTGCCGAGCTGATCATTTTCTATGCCGGGGTTGCAGGCATGGATCTTTCCATTCCGCTGCCGGGTGAAGAAGCGGAATATTAATTATTCAGCAGCGCCTGCTTAAACGAATAGATATGCACCCGCGCCGCCTCTTCCGCCTGTTCGGCATTTCCCTGCTCCAGCGCGGCAATGATCGCTTCGTGTTCGGCGATCACTTCGTTCATGTGCGCAGCGCTGGAAAGCGTCGTGGCCCAGAAACGCTGTGCCTGCGCGTGGATGATGCTGAGAATATCGGCCAGACGACCATTGGCGGCGATATCCGCCAGCACCTGATGAAATTCGCGGTCCAGCAGCATCATCTGTTCGCGATCGCGTGAAGCGCTGGCATGAGCAATGCGCTGATTCATCTCCCGCAAATAGGCGATCTGCGCCGCATTGACCCGCTGCGAGGCCAGCCGCAAGCACAGCGCCTCATTCACCAAACGCACCTCAATTAACTCCAGCGCATCGTCAATCGACAGCGGCGATACCATCACACCCTTGCGCGGGATGATCTGCAACAGCCCTTCCGTCTCCAGCCGATGCACCGCCTGATTCACCGGCGTTCTGCCCATCTCAAGGTCATCCATCACCTGCGCGATATTGAGATAGTCGCCCGGTTTGTAGCGCAGCGTGATCAGCCGGTGCTTGAACGCCAGATAGGCGCGCTCATTAAGCGAAATGCTCTTCGGTGTCGTCGGCGAGCTCACATTTTCAGCCATCACATTACTCATCGCGCAAATCCTTATTAGGTAACTGAGACATATTACACAAAAACCTGGCATGAAAATGGCTAGATTGAAATCACAGTGAAATTTCACACGCATTTCTCAACTGGAGATCTATCCCATGCAATTACGGTTTACGACAGATTACGCCGATGCGGCAGTACTGGATGTTGAGGTAAATCAATTTGTTATCGCGGGCTGGGTTGGACGCGATCAGGAAGCGGTGCTGCACCATATCAGGGAGCTCGAAGCGCTCGGCGTGCCCGCTCCTGGTGCAGTGCCGCTGTTTTACCGTGTCGCGACCAATCAATTAAGTCAGCAAACGCAGCTGGAAGTGGTCGGCGATCAAACATCCGGTGAAGCCGAACCCTTTGTGTTTTTCCATCGCGGCGAATATTGGGTTTCGCTGATTTCCGATCACACCGATCGTCATCTGGAAACCTTCAGCGTGGCGCTATCGAAACAGGCGTGCATCAAACCGGTTGCCGGTCACGCGTGGCGCATGTCCGAAGTCAAAGCGCACTGGGATCAACTGGAGCTGCGTGCCTGGATCAACGTCAACGGAGACTGGGTAACTTATCAGCAAGGCGCCCTCGCCTCTTTGCTGACACCACTTGATCTGCTCAGCCGCTATTTTTCCACGGGCCAGGTCGCGGAAGGTTTTGCCATGTCGTGCGGCACGCTCAGCGCCATCGGCGGGATTCGTCCTGCGAGTGAATTCCGCATGGCGCTGCACGATCCGGTGCTGAACCGCACGCTAGAACACACCTATATCACTGGCTCGCTGCCGGTTATCGCCTGAGGTTTCCTATGACAACGTTATGGCAAGCGAGCCAGCAGCTGCTCGCCGGGCAAATCAGCCCTGAAACCCTGACCCAGGATGCGCTGCGTGCCATCGCAGCGGAAAGCGGAGAAGGCAAGCGCGTTTTCACTAAGGTGTATTCCGATGCTGCACGTCAGCAAGCGGCACAAGCCAGCGCGCGCTGGCAGCAGCAACCGCCGCGCAGCGCGATTGATGGTCTGCCTATCAGCATCAAAGATCTGTTCGATGTCGCCGGAGAAGTGACCACCGCTGGTTCCCGCTTGCTGAGTAACGCCAGTGTAGCCACGGCGAATGCCAGCTTAGTTGATCGGCTGCAGCAGGCCGGTGCAGCCATCGTTGGCAAAACCAATATGAGCGAATTCGCCTTCACTGGCCTCGGCGTCAATCCGCATTACGGTACGCCCGCCAATCCGTGGCAGCGCGCGCAGCAGCGCATTCCTGGCGGTTCCTCTTCCGGTGCGGTGGTGGCGGTGAGCGATGGCATGTGCCTGGCGGCGGTCGGCACCGATACCGGCGGTTCGGTGCGCATTCCAGCGGCGCTGTGCGGCCTAACTGGTTTCAAACCCAGCGCCAGCCGCATCGATCAACGCGGTACGCTGCCGCTGGCGGCGTCGCTCGACAGCATCGGCGTGATCGCCCACGACGTGCGCAGCTGCTGGCTGCTCGATAGCGTGATCGCCGATCGGCCGCTGGCGATCGATGAGCGGAATCTGTCGGAGGCGCATTTCGTGATTCCGCAGACGCGGGTGCTGGTTGGTCTTGACGAGCACGTCAGCGCCGCCTGGCTGCATGCGCTTGATTTGCTGCGCGCGCAGGGCGTGAAAATCACCGAGCTGCCGCTGCAAGAGCTGGCAGAACTCGACACCATCAACGCACGCGGCGGCATTACCGCGTGGGAAGCCTGGCAATGGCATCAGCATTACGCCCAATCTCAGCCGGAAGCATACGATCCGCAGGTTCTGACGCGCATTCAACGCGGCAGTTTGCTGAATGAGGGTGATGCCGCCGAACTTTACCAGCTGCGCGCCAACTGGAAACAGCGCGTCGAGCAGGCGGTCGCGCCCTTCGACGGCATATTGATGCCAACGGTGCCGCTGATTGCGCCGACGCTGGCCGAGCTCGAGGATCCCTCGCGTTATATGCAGGTCAATCTGCTGATGCTGCGCAACACCAGCGTGATCAACATGCTGGATGGCTGTTCAATTTCTCTACCTTGTCATCAGCCCGGCGCTGCGCCGGTTGGCCTGATGCTCTCTTCCACCCATGGCAACGATGCTGCATTACTCAGCTGGGCTGCCGCGATTGAAACCACCCTGAAACGGAGTAGCTGATCATGACTCAACCCCACGGCATGCTGTTTGTCGCCACCAATATCGATGCTGCAGATGAAGCGGATTTCAACCAATGGTACGACCACGAACACGTTGAAGAGCGCGTGGCGATCAGCGGCTTTCTCAGCGGTACGCGTTATCAGGCGGTGGATGCCGAACGCAAATACCTCGGCCTGTACGAAACCACATCGCTGGAAGCCTTTACCAGCGCGGATTATCACGCCGCCTTCACAAGCCAGACCGCATGGTCGGTGAAGAATCTCAACAAGATGGTCAATCCGATGCGCCGCGTCTGCGCCATCTCCCATCAGCATGGACAAGGCACTGGCAGCCATCTGGCGGTGCTGACGTTGAAAGCCGGTACAGATGTTGCATCGCTGGGTAACTGGCAAAGCAGCGTGCAGCACACGCCGGGCTACATCGCCTCACGTTTGCTGACGCCTGACACCACGCTGAGCTCGCCGCTGCCACGTGAAACCAGCGCAACGCGACCGATGCATCCGATGCTGCTGCTGATCTGCCGAGACGCGCAGGTGTGTAAAACCCTCGCCGCCGACGCCGCGCAGGCGCTTAACGCGGATGTACAGCTCTACTCCCTCAGCTGGCAGTTAACCAAACAGGAGATGGCTCATGGCTAATACCGATTCAACGTTGCCGCACGCTTCCGGCGCGCGCGCCAGCCACAGCAAAACCGGTCGCCTTGCGGCGGCCAGCTCCATTGGAACCGCGCTGGAGTGGTATGACTTCACGGTCTACAACATCATGGCGGCGCTGGTGTTTAACCACGTGTTTTTCCCCAGCTTCGATCCGCTGGTCGGGACCATTCTGGCGTTTTCCACCTATGCGGTCGGCTACATCTCCCGTCCGGTGGGCGGCTTTATCTTTGGTCATCTCGGTGATGTCGCCGGGCGTAAAGCGGTATTAATCACCACATTAGTGATTATGGGCGTCACCACCGCGCTGATGGGCCTGCTGCCCGGCTATGCGGTGTGGGGCATCTGGAGTCCGGTGCTGTTGGTGGCCTTGCGCTTTATTCAGGGCATTGCATTAGGCGGCGAATGGGCCGGTGCGGTGTTGCTGTCGATGGAGCATGGCGATGCCAACAAGCGTGGCCGTAACGCCTCGTTTGCGCAGGTGGGTCCATCGTGCGGGACCTTGATTGGTACCGGGTTTATCACGCTGGTGACGGTGGCGTTGAGCGGCGAACAGTTTCAGGAGTGGGGATGGCGCATTCCGTTCCTGCTGAGTCTGCTGCTGGTGATGTTTGGTTTATGGCTGCGGCGCGGCGTGGAAGAGACCCCAACCTTTGTCGCAATGCAGCAAGCGGAGAAAACCACCCATACGCCGCTGAAAGAGGTGTTTGTGCGCTATCCGCGCGAGCTGCTGATCGCGGGCGGTTCACGCATTGGCTCTGATGTGCTGTATGCGCTGGTGGTGGTTTTCACTCTCACTTACGTCACCACGGTGCTGCAGCTGCCGCGTCCGCTGGCGTTGATGGCCACCATGCTCGGTGCGATCGGCAATGCGATCACGGTACCGATGTTTGGCGCGCTCTCCGACAAACTCGGCCGTCGCCCGGTTTACATTGCCGGTGCGCTGCTGGCCATTGTCTGGTCGTTTGTATTCTTTGTGCTGCTGGATAGCTCACAGACGGTGCTGATCGTGCTGGCGGTGATTGGCGGCTTGCTGATTCACGCGGTGATGTATGGACCGCAGGCGGCGTTTGTCACCGAACAGTTCCCCAGCCACGTACGCTACGCCGGATCGTCACTGGCTTACACGCTGGCGGGCATCATCGGCGGCGGCTTTGCGCCCTTGATCATTACAACCTTGTACAAAGAGATGGGCAGCACGCTGTGGGTATCGCTGTATGTCAGCCTGGCGTTGCTGATCACGCTGTTTGCGCTGTGGAAGGCGAAAGAGACCGCGCATCGCCCGCTTTAATTATTAAATGGCTGTTTGGCGAGGGATTGCCAGACTTCAGCAGAGGGGAACAACAAGGCGCGGCACGCGCGACCTTATTAGTGCAGTTTTTTCGCCAGGATACGAATGGCTTTCTCGCAGGCAACTTTGGTTTTGCTATCAGTGGAACGCAAACTCAGGCGATACAACGCGCCAATAAGTTCCTGAACGGTAAGCGCTTCATCAGGACGAAGGATACGTGTCACCACCCTTCCCACCAATGCGCGAATCTCTTCCGTAATATCTGAATCTTCGTCTTTCACTTGCCCTCCGGCTTTACGCTTCGCTTATTTAGGAAGTATCCGCCTCCTAATTAGACAAATTTTAGTCCAGCAGCTTCATTACTAACTTGATGGTCTCAGGTTCATCTTTTACATCCGTGATCTTGCCCACAACGCGCATGCCAAAGGCGATACAGAGGATCAATCCGGCGGCGGTATCGACATCCAGATTGGGCGTTACCGATCCATCTTCCTGGCCCTGCTTAAGTAACGAGGCAAGGAAGTTTTTATTGCGTATGACCGCTTCACTCACCAGTTGCGAGAGATCGTCATCCAGCACCTGTAGCTCCACCGCGCTGCCCACCACTAAACAGCCGGTGCGACCTTCCACCGCCCGCGCGGAATCGAGGTAAAACTGCAGCAGCTCGCAGAGCTTCTCGCGGCCCGTGGTGAACTGCGCCAGACGCTGACGCAGATCGGCATTGCGCACCGAAAGGTAGCGTTCAAACACCAGCAGAAACAGGCTGCGCTTATCTTTGAAAGCCTTATAAATGCTGCCCGCTGTCAGCCCCATCGCCTCGCCCAAATCATTCAGTGAAGCGGCATGAAAACCCTTTTGACGAAAAACGATCATGGCTTTGTCCAGAGCCTGTTCGATATCGAACTCTCTAGGGCGGCCACGCTCTCTGCTTTTCGTGTCGATGGTTGGCGTTTTGCTCATAGCGGATGGCATTGGGTAATGCGGGTTTCCAAAAGTTGACGGAAATGTCTTATCGGCGGTTACTATATCGCAACAAACCATTGCCTGTATAGCCAGGTAAACATAACGCCTTATAGAGCAATGAGTTAGCTTGTAAAGCCTGACTTTATCACCGCTCCACCTCACGCAATTTCAAATCTTCGAGTTAGCTCACAGCCCTGCCAGGCAAATCGCAAATCCTGTGCCAGGATTAATTCACCCGCTGGCATCAGGCCAGCAAAGGGGAGCACACAGTAACCACTAACCAGGGAGTTCGACATGAACGAAGATCGTATTAGCGGCAACTGGAAGCAGTTCAAAGGGAAAGTGAAGGAAAAATGGGGCGACCTGACTGATGATGATATGACCGTGGTCGAGGGAAAACGCGATCAGCTGGTCGGTAAAATCCAGGAACGCTACGGTTATGAAAAAGACCGTGCGGAGAAAGAAGTCAAAGAGTGGGAAGATTCGAATAAGTTCCACTGGTGAATCCTGACGTTATGCCGGACAACCCGTGTCCGGCATGCAACCATCAGTGCTTGGTGGAGTCATCCGCCGCGACGATTTTAGCCCTAAAGCTCATCACGTTTTCTTCAGATTTCTCAGCGTTGTCGGCTGTGCTGCTGCTCTTGACCAACTCTAAAGCCAGTCGGGCAACCCGCACATCTTCCGCCGTATCACCGGCATGAATCATCTTCTCTAATTGCGCGAGTAGCGTGGTGCGCGAGACCGGTGCATCCTGATTAAATAATTCAAGCACGGCATCACCAATCGCAATGTCGCATAGCTGTTTATCATTACTGTTTTTCATGGGCTCTCTGTAACCGTCTAAACCAATCCTGGCCGGAGGATCCTGACGTGGCTGAGCATACCCATTGAGAAAAAAACGTCAAATATAAAAAATTTCGATGCAATCGAAAATGCATCGACATGAAGCGCCAGGCATTAAACGTCGAGTTTGCGGCCTGTCAGCCACTCCACCATCGCGGGATCGCGGTGCGAGAAGAAGGCGATGAGATCCGCCAGACGATCCGGCTGGAAGTTGCTGACACCAATCGCTTTGATCTTACCCGCCTGCTGCAACTCTTCCATCGCCCGCCACGCGCCGTGCACATCGCCGTACGGCTGGTGAATCAGATAGAGATCGACATAATCCATCTGCAAGCGATTGAGTGAGCGCTCAAACTGCGCCTTGGCACCTTCATAATTCGTGTCCTGCAGCCATAATTTGGTAGTGACGAACAGCTCATCGCGCGCGATGCCGCTCTGCTTAAGGGCATTGCCGACCTGAGTTTCGTTTTGGTAGGAGGCGGCGGTATCGATCAGGCGATAACCAGTTTCAATGGCGTCGATCACCGCACGCTCGCACTCGGCGGCATCGGTCATCTGAAACACACCAAAGCCCAGCAGAGGCATATCGAGGCCGTTATTGAGTTTTACAGTGTGCATGGCGTTATCCTTTTGAGAGTTTCCAAAAGCATAACGCCCCAGCATTGATTTGGTCAGACCCGGTAATCAGCTAGGGTTTATTAGTTGTATTCATCAATCCATAAACCCTGCCGTTGAGCTATTGCAGATGCTTCTGCTGCAAAAAATGGCTGACCTGATCGGCGATCTGTACGTTATTCAGGTCGGAGAACGGGAAATGAGTGTTGCCTTTAATGCCGATTTCCGGCAGGTGAATCACCTGCACATCGCCACCGTGTTTATTCACCACATCTCGCCACTGGCGCGCCATCGCCAGCCTTACGCGCCAGCTGTCCTGCGCTGGCATGGCGCTGGGTTTATCCGGGATGTTATCGCCATAGAAGATCAGAATAGGAATTTTGGTCAGAGCCATAAACTTATCCAGCGCCACCGGTTCACCCTTCAGCGTATCGAATGCGCTGGGCATTGCGGGCGGTAATTCATTTTCTGGAAACACAAAGCCGCTGCCCGGTTCAAAGGCGACGATCGCTTTGACCTTGCTGTTTTTCATCGCGGTGTACCAGCCTGGTCCGCCGCCCTGCGAATGGGTAAACAGAATAGCGGGACCGCTTTTATCGACCACGGCGGAGAGCGCATCCGAAATCACATTGACGTCAAACGACCCGGTATTGGGCGTCATCTGGCGGAAGTATTGGTTCAGCGCCTCTTTGTCCTGTGAGAACTGCACGCCTTTGAAGAAGTTGGGCCACACGCCGAGACGGAACTGATTGAACCACAGCTGCTCATCCGGTTTCGGCGTTAGCGTGCTCTCCACCGTACTGCGACCGGCGCTACCGCGACGCGGCTGATCAACCAGATAGGTGGCAAATCCGCGCCGCAGAAAGAGGTTCTGGAAGCCTTCGCGGCCATCCGGCGTGCTTTCCCAGGTGCGGGAAAACTGCCCGGCGCCGTGCAACATCACGATGGGATATTTATGCGCATGCGGTGGAATTTGATAAAACACCGCCGCGTGATCGCCATGATAAGTCTGGCCTGCGGCATCCAGCGGCTTTTTGGCATCGAACTGCCCTGGCGCGGTTATCACCGTGCCGCCCGCCGCAAAACTACCTTGTTCCTGAATCACTAAAGGTTCCGCCTGTGCGGCGGCGATAAAGCTGGTCGCCAGCAGACAGATGCTCCAGATTTTAAGCGTATTTTTCAACAATCTTTCCTCTCTAATCAACAGCTAACCTAGATTGCCAGCAATGCGCATTCCGCGCGTTCCGCCGCCTCAACTTCCCCATTAGCGCGCAACACCTCCGCCAGCTGCTGCAACTGGCCGCGCGTGATCCCTACGCGCAAGCTGGCGCGCGTATGTGACAGCAGCTGCGATTCTGCGCCCGGCGTGGCGGCCAATGCGCCGACTGTCGCCAGCTCGCGGCTTTGCCAGTCAAGGTTGTCACGGGCAAAAATATCGCCAAACAGATGGGTTTGCAGGAACTGGTTGATCACCGGTGCGAAGTCGAAAAGTGGTCCTTGCACCGGCGCGCCAGAAATTTTGGTCTGGTTATCGGTGCCCAGCTGACGCAGCGCATCGCCCACCGGAACCGGCTGCACAGGCTCTTTGCCCACTTCATCCCTGATACCGCGCTGCTTGCGCGCTTCCGTGACTTTCATCAGCGCGCTCAGGGCGTTGAGACTGCGCGGAAAACCGGTGTAGGCATACAGCTGCACGAGGATCTCTTTGGCTTCGTTTACCGTCAATCCGGCGTCCAGCCCCTGATTAAGTGCGCCATCCAGTTTTTCCATATTGCTGGTTGCCATAAACGCCGCCATCAGCGGAATGGCTTGTTGACGTGCCGAGAGCGTCTCGGGCTGCATTGTTGATGTATTCATATGAAGGTTTTCCTCGTTTCAGTGGTGCGACTTTGCCGTGGCGGCGGTGATCGCCATGACCGCACTCGCCACGGTAAACAGCGCGATAATCCAGCCCATGGTCCACGGCGTGCCGTCGCTTAACAGCGCCAGCAGCAACGATGAGATGATGCCGCTGCCGTATTGCAGCGAGCCAATCAGTGCCGATGCGGAACCCGCCATATTCGGCACTGCATCCATCGCCGCCGCCGTTGAAGTGGCGGCGATGATGCCGTTCATTGAGAAGAACACGAACACCGAGAGAATGATCATCACGATGCCGCCGAGCTGCAGTTTGGTACAGAGCGCGAGGATCAGCGCCGCCACGGTGGCGGTTAACACCGCAAACTTCAGCAGCGACTCAAGCGGATAGCGATGCACCAAACGTCGATTCACCATGCTCACCGCCATCAAACCCACCACGTTGACCGCAAACAGCCAGCCATAGTGCTGCGCATCAATGCCAAAGTAAGAGATGTAGACAAAAGGCGAACCGGTAATAAAGGCATAGGCCGCGACGTAATAGAACGCCACACACAGGGTAAAACGCATGAAATGGCGATTTTTCAGCAGCGCGAAATAGTTGCGAAACGCGCCCGGCAGCGAGGCTTTTACCCTTTTCTCCGGCGGCAAAGTTTCCGGCAACCAGAAAATCAACATCAGCATCACGCCGCCGATAGTCGCCAGCAGCCAGAAGATGGAATGCCAGGATGTCACGCGGATCATCTGCCCGCCCAACAGCGGCCCGGCAATCGGCGCAATCGCCATAATAACCATCAGCGTCGAGAGCATTTGCGCAGCACGCGTGCGAGCAAACAGATCGCGAATCATGGCGCGCGCCAGCATCGGTCCGGTACAAGCGCCCAGCGCCTGGAACACGCGCCAGAACACGATGTGCGTAATGTCAGTGGATAACGCACAACCCGCAGAGCCGATGACAAACAGCTTTAGCCCAATAAACAGCGGCGCTTTACGGCCGAAGTGATCGCTCAACGGCCCCCAAATCAGCTGAGCAATACAGAAGCCGATAAGAAAGCCGGTGATGGTGAGTTCCGCATCGCCGTGCAGCTCGCGCGCCATGATCGGCATGGCGGGCAGATAGATATCCGTGGATAACGAGGTGATCGCCATCAACGCGCTCAGAATGAGAATAAACGGCAAACCGCTCGATTTGACGGTGAAGGAATGCGTACGCGTTGAGGCGTGTTCCATGTTGAATTCCAGAGAGATCGAATTCCTCCATGTTAGCGGATGGTATTGTGAAGATAATGGCCTGAAATAGTATTGGGTCTATGAGGTTGATTCATTAATACGAGGTCGTCATAAATGGCGATCGGTTGTACATGGCGTTAATCCCTGCCTTATGAGACACTCTGGCTTATTTCGTCAAAATGACCATTTCACGCCATGAAAACCTTTCTGATTATTGTGCCCGACGGCGGCATGCTGTTTGAAGCGGCGGGTATCGCCGACATCCTGATGCGCGCCAATCAGCACCTTCCGGTTGGCGTTGATCAGCAACGCTATCGCGTCAGCCTCGCCACCACTCAATCGCATCAGGTGATCCACGGCCAATCCGGCCTCAATCTATTAGCCGACCTCAAACTGGCCGATCTCGATCCGCGCAGCGCGTGGGACACCATTATGATCACCGGACGCGGCGACAGCGCAGAAGAAGGCAACATGGTGGTGGATTTCATTAAGCTGGCGGCTCCGCAGGCGCGCCGCGTAGTGTCGGTGTGTGGCGGCGCGATGCTACTGGCGGAATCCGGCTTGCTGGATGGCCGCCGTGCCACCACGCACTGGCGCTTACTCGATACCTTACAATCACGCTATCCGGGCATTCAGGTGGAAGGCGGTCCGCTGTTTATTCAGGACGGAGCGATCTGGACCTCCGGCGGCGTCAGCTCGGGCTTTGACCTGACATTGGCGCTGGTGGAAGAGGATTTCGGCTTTAGCGTGGCGCGCGACATTGCGCAGGATATGGTGATGTATTTGCGTCGTCCCGGCGGACAGATGCAGTTCAGCCGTTTTCATCTGCAAAGCCCGAGCGCCATTGGCCCGATTGGTGAATTGCAGCGCTGGATCCGCGCCAACCTCGCTGACGATTTGTCGGTGGAGAAGCTGGCGGAACGCGTTGCCATGAGCCCGCGCAACTTCACCCGCGTGTTTACCCGAGAAATCGGTGCGCCGCCCGCGCGCTATGTGGCCGAAGCGCGCCTCGCCGCCGCGCGTGAAAAGCTGGAGCAAAGCAACGACACGCTGGATCGCATCGCACAACATACCGGCTTTGGCAGCAGCATCAATTTACGTCGCAGTTTTGAGCGCCAACTGCATCTCACGCCGGGCGAATATCGCCAACGCTTTCACTGCAGAAAATTGGCGTAAAGTGATCCTTTTTTGGCGTTTACGCCATCACACCATCGGCTTAGAGTGACTCCAGCATCCTCGAAAAGGAGTCAATCATGACTAAGATCGGCATCAACGGCTTTGGCCGTATCGGACGTAACGTTTTTCGCGCAGCGCTGGGCAGCGATGATATTGAAATCGTCGCCATCAACGACCTCACCGACAGTAAAACCCTCGCGCATCTGTTGAAACACGATTCCCTGCTCGGCAGGCTGCCGGCAGAAGTGGAAGCCGGCGAAGGCGAATTACGCATTGATGGCAAAGCGGTGCGGGTGTTCAGCGAGCGGGATCCGGCGAATATTCGCTGGCGCGATGTCGGCGTGGATATCGTGATTGAAGCCACCGGTTTCTTCACCGAACGCGACAAAGCCGCTGTGCACATCACCAGCGGCGGTGCTAAGCGCGTGATTATCTCCGCGCCGGGCAAGAACGATGACCTGACGATTGTGCTGGGCGTGAACGATCAGCGTTACGATCCGCAGCAGCACTTTGTAGTGAGTAACGGCAGCTGCACCACTAACGGCTTAGCGCCAGCAGCGGCCGTGCTGCATCAAGCGTTTGGCATCGAGCACGGTTTAATGAATACCACGCATGCTTATACTAACAGCCAGGTGCTACACGACCAGCCAGAGAAAGATCTGCGCGGTGCGCGAGCGGCGGCGCTGTCGATTGTGCCTTATTCAAGCGGTGCGGCGAAGGCGCTCGGTCGGGTGATTCCGGAGCTGGACGGTCGATTGACTGGCTATTCCCTGCGCGTGCCGGTGCCGGTGGTTTCGATTGTTGATTTGACCGTGACGCTGAAACGCGATGTGACAGCAGAAGAGGTGAACGACGCCTTTAAAGCGGCGGCGGCAGAAGGTCCGCTGAAGGGGATTCTCGGATACAGCGATGAGCCGCTGGTATCGAGCGATTATCAGGGCGATGCCCGTTCATCGATTATCGATGGGCTTTCTACGCTGGTGATTGGCGGCAATCTGGTGAAGATCCTTGCCTGGTATGATAACGAATGGGGCTTCTCGAATCGTTTAGTGGATTTAGCGCGCTTGATGGCAAAACGCGGATTGTAAGCCAGGGTCGCCATTTATGGCGACCCTTCCAACAATAACGCCGTTACTTCAACCCCATCGCATTCTTCAGGGTAAAGAACAGATCGGTCTGATCGGTCAAGCCCACCACGTTTGCCGCATGCGGGCCATACGCCGCAATACGCACCTGCGAACCGGTGTGCTCTTGCGAATCCTCTTCTGAATTGCCGTAGCTGATGGTCATCACCGCACCATCTTTGGTGTTCACCGCCTGCGTCAGGCCCGGTGCTTTGGTGCCGTTTTCCACGATCTGGCTGCTGTGCGCGTGATCGGCGGTCACCACCACCAACGTGTCGCCGTGCTCGCGCGCAAACGCCAGCGCCTGCTGCACCGCTTCATCCAGATCAACTGTTTCGCCAATCTGACCGCATGGATTAGCCGCATGGTCCTGCTTATCAATCGACGCGCCTTCCACCTGCAGGAAGAAGCCTTTTTCATTGGTGCTCAACAGATCGATGGCCTTTTTGGTCATCTGCGCCAGCGTTGGTACCGAAGCTGGACGCTCTTTATTCACTTCGCAGGTCACTACCGGCTTATCAATGTTGCCATGATAGCTGGCTTTCGGTCCCTGCCAGCGCACCGGCATATTGCCGTCGGCGAACAGGCCAAGCACCGGTTTATTCTGATCTGCCTGCTGAATGGCGTTCATGCCATCCAGATTATCAATCCACTGATAGCCCAGCGCTTGAGCCTGTTCGCGCAGGGTTTTGCCCTGATACTCGCCGGCTTTGGCGGTTTCGCCGAAGGATTTCGCGCCGCCGCCTAACGTAACGTCCGCACGGGTTTTCAGCATCTGCTCGGTAATCGATCCTTTACCGCCCTGCTCCAGCGCATTGGTTGGGCACAGCTCGCTGGTTTTCTCCGGGCCGTAGCATTTGCGCGAGGTAACGTGGGCGATCAGGGCCGCTGGCGTGGCGTCCTGCAGCTCAGCAGTGGAGACGTTGCCGGTGGCTTTACCGGCGGCTTTCGCCAGCTCAAGAATCGTTACCTGATCTTTGCCGTTCACGTCGACACCTATCGCGCCGTTATAGGATTTGGTGCCGGTGGCCCACGCGGTGGCCGAGGCGGCGGAATCCGTCACGTAATTTGGCTTATGGGTTTTCTTGTCTAATGAATAGTGCGTGTATTGACCGGTAAGCGGCAACGCATCAAGACCGGGGAAGAAACCGCCTGCACCACGCGCCTGATTACGCGCGGCGGTGATTTCCGAATCTCCCATGCCGTCACCAATCAGCAGAATCACGTTTTTCGCGGTGCTATTGATTAGTGAAGCTTTCAGCGCTTCGGTCTGGTCGCCAGTGAGACGACGCGCGCCGCCGTGTTCGGTGACATCACCGGTAGCGGCGCGGGAATATTGCGCATCTTCTGCCACTGCTGATGTCGCGATCAGCGAAGCCAGCAGCGTAACCATAAAGAGAGGTATCTGTTTCATTTATAAGCATCCTTATCCATAGATATAACCAAATGTTTCCGCGGACAAGTCTGCGACAGTGCGGTGACATTTTTGTGACAGAAAGGGAATGATTTGATGACAGAATCACCATGATGAGCAGTCTAACGGCAATACGCTCAGAGCTTAAGCGAATAGAACAAAAGGAGAAAATAGCACTTGACCCTTTTCAGCGATCTCCCTATAGTAGCGCCCCGTTGACCCAGCGCGGTTGACAAAAAAATGTGGTGAGGTGTCCGAGTGGCTGAAGGAGCACGCCTGGAAAGTGTGTATACGGCAACGTATCGGGGGTTCGAATCCCCCTCTCACCGCCATATTTTGAAAGAGAGTCTGAACTAACGTTCAGACTTTTTTTTTGCCTGTTTTCTGTAGACCGCAGATTTTGCTTAATCCTATTCTCTTGCTGATGTGACTAACTCTTGATACCTGGCGATAAGCTGCTTCAAGTGCGTTTCCGCTTGTGCTAATTGATGGGGTGGAACGTCACCATCTGATTGCTGCAACACCCGCAACTCCTCTTCCAGTGGCACCGTCCCGTTGAACGCCTGCGTCATATCATAGACTGCCGTTTTCAGTTCGCTCACCGTCAGATACTTTCCGCGCTTCTCATCCAGTCCGTTCAGGCGCTGTGACAACATTTTGAGCTGCTCCATGCCCTGTTGCCATCCCTGCATCTTCTCAGCAGGCAGCGCTGCCGCTTTAAGTTGCTTGTGCCAGCGTGCACTCATCGTTTTAACCGCATCCGAATCAGGCAACAACAGATTGGCCTGCACCACCAGTGCATTACCGTGCTGCAAATTCCAGTCTGGCGATACGCCCAGCAGCCAGCTCAGTTGCTGCTGCGTTTGCTCCAGCCATGCTCCGTCGTTCAGCCATTCAGGTGGATTAGCCTGTAGTTTGGCAATCCTTTCCGGTGTAAGCGGCGCAGGGATTGGAGATATAGAAGTCAGCAATGCCTGCTGCAACGGTGATTCCTGCTCAGTATTTTGCTTAACGAAAAAGCAAGCGGCGGTGATAAGCGACACGCTTAGTAGCGTAGCGCCCACACCACTGATAAACGCGCGACGGCGCAGGTGCCTCACATCCGGTGCGGGCGTACCGTGAGCCGGCACATACACCCAGCCGCTGGCTTCTGCATCCGCCAGCGCCAGCACGGGCTTCTCAAACGAAACCACTTCAGGCAGCGCTGAAACGGCGTCAGACGTTGAGATATCGCAGCGCTCCAGCATCACCACCGCATTGCGAATGCGGTCCAGTAGCGGATCAATCTGGCTAAGCTGACGCAGTTCAAGACGTTGCAGATGATCGCCGGCTTTGCCGAGCAAGCGCGCCGCCTGGCTGAGCGCCGTTAAGTCAGATTCGGTTATCGTTTGAGTACGCAGGAACTGCTGCAACCGACGGCTCAGTCCAGACAACAGTTCCATACGTGAATGCGTCGGCAGCGGCCATAGCGTCGACCATTCACGGGTGACCAATGCTACCAGCACCGCTAGGCCTTCGGCCATCCCTGCCGTTCCTGCCACGTGAGAGCGAGAAAGTGTATACCAAACTGCACTTTGCAATTCGACGCCGTTTTGTTCGAACAGCGTCAGACTGAGCGCAGAGACGTGCGGCCAATCCACATCCGGACGCGCCGGATGCGTGAGTTTCTGCATTTCCTGACGCAGCGCGGCATATTCCGCTAACGCACGCGGATCGCCACCGGTTTTGACATAGCGAGGTTGAGATGAAGTCATTGCTGTGTTCCAAAAAGCCCTAATCAGGCTAAAAAGTTAAACAGATGCCCTGGCATCAAGGTATTGCTGTTGCTTCATGTGGCGGATCATCACGCGCCCTTCCGGCATAAATTCGGTGCCGAAGCGCACCAATCCGCCCTCTTTGAGTTCGGCATCAATGGCATACCGCAGCTCGCCGGGCATGCTCTGTTCCAGTAACACCACATCAATGCGCTTCAGGCGTGGCTCATATTTCAGCAGCACGCCGGAAAGTGTGTGCATCAACTGGTGTGCGGTGCCGGGCATGCCTTGCAGGATACGCGTCATATCGGGCAGGCCGTAATCCGGCAAATGTGCCAAAGCCCCGGCACGGCTGTTGAGAATGCGCTGCATATTGTCCAGCACAGATAAAATGACCTGATTCTCTTCACTGACGGCGTCGAGTTCGAGGTCACCTTCAAAGTTGCCATATAGAATGTCATAGAGTGAAGGCGTCATGATTACTCCTTCTTCACGGCCAGCAAGGTCAACGTTCCGTCGCCCAGCTCAATAATGCGCGCCTTGTCGGGATCGAGGTCGTCGCGCGTCATCACCAGTCGCCATTTTTCATTCTGCTGGTCCGGCGACAGGAACATGCCCGCAATCGCCACAAACTGGGCGCTCTCTTCCATCGGCACATCGATACTCACTGACTCGCCGGGACGCACGCTCACCGATTTCTCCGCCACTAAATCGGCCTTAAGCGCCTGGCTGTCGGCAGCGAGCAGAGACGGATAATCGGAGGTATCAAACGCCTTACGGTCTTTAATTTGCCAGACGCGCACCACGGTGGTCAGTGCCGCGCCCTGCGCGTTGCGGTTAACACCTTCGCGTGCGACAAAGTCGAGATGCAGCGTTTTAATCTGCTTATAGAAAATGGCTTTGGTCATCGAAACAGTGCCGTCCGTCACTTTCTGCGTCAGCCCGCAGCCGCTGACGGCCAGCGCGAATATTATGGGGAGCAGGGTTTTACCAGCGGTAATCGCCTTCTTCATCGGTCTCAATCCTTGATGTGTTTAACCGGACTCGCTCATAGCGGCCGAGCTGAATAGTAATGACGTCTTTTATTTTTACACTCTGCTCCGCTAACTGCGGCAGCACGGCGGTGCGCCCCAGCTGCACAGCGCTGGCACTTTTGCAGCTTAGCTGCGCATCCGGCAGCAGCTGGCGCTCCACGCACAGCTCCAGCCGCGCATCTAGCTTCGCCCCGAGATAAACGTGCAGCATCGCCATAAAATCGCCGTGCAGTTGTCCGCCTGGCAGCCAGCCGCTCACTTCGTCGGGATTGCGCGTGAACAACCGTATCAGTACCTGACCGTTAACGTCGGTGGCGTGCGTGCCCATCACCGGCCGATTTTTCATGCTCACCGGCTGACGTACGCTCATCGCCAGTACGTTACGCTGCTCAATGCGTCGCGGCTCCCAGTGCATGACCTCCGCTCGCGTATCCGGTGCCAGCAGACTCACTAGCGAACTCACGCCCTCGCCGGTACGCCCCGGCAGCAGCATCACCGGTAGCAGCGCCAGAAACCGCGACACCGGCGTTGCCACATTTTCGGCGCACCCATTAATGCCCAGTCCGGCCAGCCCCAGCAGATACTGCGAGGTATTATCGCGGCCACCTTCTGCGAAGGTTGCCGGATAGGAATACTTGCGCCAGATGCGGTAGAACTGCGTGGTCAGACGGTGATTGAAGATGTCGAGGAAATCCTGCATCGCCTCGTGGCCATCGCGACGCTGGGCAATGTCATCGATATAACGCGTTGGCAGCGGCGATTCGGTGCCATATAACCCCATAAAATTGACGCGCACCGTCGGCGGCAAACCGGGACGGGCAGGATTTTCATAGCCGCGGATTTCGCCCGCCGGGAAGCCCATGCCCGGATGAGGACGGAAGCGCACCGGCTCATGGCGTACCTGCCAGCCGCTGCCGGGCACCGGTGCATCGGGTTCGCTCTGCTCAAGCAGCTGGCAGAAGCGGTAAAAGTTCATGTAAGGCAGCTGTTCACCCAACTGCGCGATTAGCCGGGCAGGCGCTGGCTGTGATTCTCTTTCCACCGGATGCATTTTCCTTCTGGCCGGATGATGAGGGAGAGCTGAATGAACTGATTCATGTCGGCGTAAAGCGAAAGGAAGCGGTTGAGCATCTCGCCGAAAAGGTTGATGTCGCCGTCACCGGTGAAACCGTTGCTGTCTAGAGTGATTTCCACCTCAAGACCACGCAGCAGATGACCGTTTTCAAAGCGCTGCAGGCGGTGATGCTGCACGTCGAGAATGGCGTCGAGCTTGCGGTTACACAGCTCGTCATCCTGCCAGTTGTAGAGCGCCAGCGTGCCGCGTAGCACTTCTGCACTGCTCATCATATTGATGAAGCCAGAGCCGAGATGGCTCAGCACGCGCCAGTGAAAGCGATCTTCTGCCGGTGGATAAGCGGGCAGCGTTGGACGACATAGGTTGCGCACCGTCACTGGCGTCTGTAATACCTGTTCGCAGCGATCCAGCAGCGTGCTCTGCAGCGCCCGACGCGGTAGTTGACCGTTAGTGCCGGTGATGCGTAGCGACAGCGTGTCTTTCGCCAGCTCCTGACCCGCTTCCCATTGCTGGCCGCCGAGAATGAGCCAGGTATCATGTAGCCCGCTTACGCCTTTACGCACACGAGTATGGAAATAGCGCTCAGGTGCCTGTCGACGCATCATGCCGCCCTTGTGGCGGAAACTGGAGAACGGCACGTAATCCGCGCTGCCGCCAATGCCCGAACCGTTAACCGCATCCACCGCGTAGATTTCGGTATGCCCGTCCTGCAGTCGCTTCGGACGAAGCAGGTATTCGCTCTCCAGTCCGCTGATCGTTAACGGATCGGCCTCCAGCGTGAACAGGTTAATCACCGGCACGCAGTGCAGGCGCAGCGACTCGTCCGTCACCGGCAGATCACTCTGCCACTGCGCGCTGAACACCACCTCAATATCGAAATACGCAAGGCCCGGCGGCAGCGTGATATTCTCCAGCCCGTTGAGATGAACAAAGCGGAATTTCTCCGGGAAGGTGAAGTATTCGAGCAGCAGTTGATAGCCACTGAAAGCGCTATCGCCCTTGGGCCACAGCCGATCCTCCTCGCCAAATCCGCCGGGGCTGAACCAGCCGTCGAGCCGCGCACGCTCTCCCTGACCCGCGAGGCGGATGTACAACGCCGCCTGACGACGCGTCAGCATCTGGTGCAGCGCATTGCCAACCGGCACGTCTTCGCCCAGCCAGAAGCGCAGGCGGCTCAAATCGGTCTGATTCCAGTCAGCCTGGCCGCTGCTGTTGATGCGGATGCGCAACAGTGAACGCCCGTCCGGCTCAGTTGCCATTGTCACACCAGCGACTTCCAGCGGATTCAGCGTCAACGCCTGCGTGGTACGGTAGCGGCACACGGTGTTTTTCGGGCCAACCGGACGTGAATAGACTTCCAGTCCGGCTGGCGCGACCTCTGCCATTTTCATTTTTGGCAGGTCCGGCGTCATCGCCACCACCGACAGCGACGGAATAGTGCGCAGGTAGTGTGGCCACAGCATGCTGACCAGCCCTTCGGTCAGTTCCGGCAGGTCGTCGTCAATTTTCTGCCGCAGCCGACCGACGGAAAAGGCAAAGCCCTCCAGCAGACGTTCAACAAACGGGTCCGGCGCGCCAGCCCGGTCAAGGTTAAGCATCGCGGCGCGATCAGGATGCGTAGCCGCGAATTCCTTTGCGGCATCACGCAGGTAGCGCATTTCGGTATCGTAATAGCGCAGGGTGAGATCTTTCATTATGTAGCTCTGATTTTATTTTTATTGCGTTAATGTGGAAGCGGTGATGGTCTTACTGAAGGTTTGCAACACAAATATGTCAGGTAAAAAATAACGCTCAAATTCAATACGAGACTTGCCCAAATCGATATAGAGAGTGCAATATCCCATGAAAAATGATTTGCAATACTGCTGACCAGAGCACCAAGGAATGCAGGAATAATAAAAATATTGCTAAGTAGCAGGCTACTAAACCACCAGCCACTTCGACCAATATCATGCATTCTTCTTACGCCCAAAGACATAACAGGGATGATAAGGATGCTTATAAATAAAAGTTGAAGAGAAAACCCCATCGAAAGGTACAACAAGATATCAATTATGCCATTGCCGGTAAGAGTCAGCATTCCAGTTATTGCTGAATATAAATTCAAAGCTAATAAGTTTATCAGAATGAAACCCCAAAACTCTTTCCGACTTGCACATCCTTTATAATTAAATATGTTTCGCCACCCACCGATGTAACATCTGATGATGCATCTAATCATCTCACCCTCTTATTAGATTGATGAATATCCCTATCCTATTACTACTTTGCAGTGAGTAGATATAGCGGAATAAAAACAACATCCCCAATTAACGTGACAGGTGTCAATGCAAGTTTTAAGGCTACCGAGCCACTGTCGAACTTATCGTAACGGTATGATGAATAAAATCGCACCTGATAGCTTTCATCGAGTGATGTTGTCTGAGGGAAAGATGAACCTAACCTCATTTTATTGATAATGATGCCCTCAACGCTCACTGAACGCTGTAAATAACCGTCCACTGATGAAAACCGCTTATCCTCAAGCGCTTTCTTTTGTGATTGAGTTAATGCAGTTACAGGTTTTCGAGTTCTAACGCTCATTGTTTGTTGGAATTCTGCATTAGTGTTCTTACTGTAGTAGCCTTTGAGATTCATATCGATAAATTTATCATCATTGTTCATTCTTAATGGCACTTTCTTCATCAAATCGTTCAATGCCAATAATTCATTACCGTTAACAGTCACAAAATAGATATTGTCGTCCCCAACGAATCCTACGCCTTCATCTGGAAGTCTGATAATGTCTTTTCCAGTGCCATTATCTCCTTCAGTCAGATGTACATTTTTATACTCAAACATCCCGCTAATTCGATCAGAGAAATTCATTTCTCGCACAGTTGTTGAGCGGGTGTCACTTAAGCTCCATAAGTAATAAGTACAGCCTGTTAATGAAAAAACCATCATTACAATAATCGAGCGTAAAATCAGCATAATAAATCCCTTTTGTTTTAACCCAGTAACACCACAGCGCGTGCCGCATCGATATGAAGCAGCCCAGCTAACAGTTGTTCCATTTCCGGCTGCACTCGCGCTTTATCCGCTTCACTACGCCCGGCGCGAGTGCGTAGGAGTTTTAACCGCCTCGATTTCACTTCAAACAGCAGCGACGGTTCCCACTGGCCGAGCGTCATGTCATCCGCGCTGTTATCCAGCCCGCTAAGCAGGTGTAGCGCCATTTCCTGACGTCCGAACTGCTCAGCGACGCGCGCCATCAGCAGACGCAGCAGCCACTGCTGTCGCGGTAAAGCAGTTCCCGGCCGTTGCTGCAGCCAGTTCAGCGCAGTTTCGATACCTTCGCGATCGGCCAGCTCTACGGCTTCGCTTTCCAGTTGCAGAATGTCATCTTCATTGCTGGCACCGGGAGAAGCTGACGACCCTTCGCCCCAACCGGGTTCGGTGTTCATCACCTGCTGCTGTATCCAGCCGAGCGTCACCTCATCGGCAAACGGCGTACCGTCGCTGAACGCCAGCGTTTCCAGCCCGGTCAGGCGCGACAACAGCCCCTTGAGATCGTCCTGCACGATGGCGGCAAGCGTGGTGTTGCCGGCGCGCGTCAACGCCTGATGGATGTACCACTGCAGGTCAAGCCAGAAATGGTTACCACCACGCGAAAACAGGCTGTCGGCCTGCTCGGTCAGTTCCTGCCAGCTCTGCTGCAGCCAAAGACGTTTAAGCTGAGCGCGCTGGTCTGCCTTAGGCGGTTCGATACGGCTTTTGCCGTCGCCGGAAAGCGGCGGCAGTTGCAGCAGCGTATCGTGGCGCAGGGATTTCATTAGACGGTGCGCAGCAAGCCAGCCGCCGGGTTGATCACGCAGGTATTTCGACAGCGTGCGCGCCTGGTCCAGCAACTCTCGCCCGGAGGCAATCGCCCCCATCTGTGGCGCAGCCGGACCGCTGGTTTGATGCTTATCCCCTTCACCCGCGGCCTGTGGCACCACCGCATCGGGACCACCCGCTTTGAGCAGACGATTTTCCAGTGCTGCATACAAACTGCCCAGACCGGCACCGCCGTGCTCCAGGCTCGCGTCTTCAATCAGCAGCAACGCGCCTGCGGTTCGCAACGCATCCTGCTTAGTGACTTCAGGATAGAGTGAAAGCGTGTCGAGCATGCGCGAACCGGCGGGCCAGCGCAGCGCCGCTTCACGGCTGCGCGCGCGTTGTGGATGCAGGCTGCTGCCAAACTGCGTCAGCAGCCCGGCCATTAATGACAAGCCATCAGCCAGCCCGGCTTCGCCATCAAGCTGCAGGCGTGCCCAGCTGTACCAGGCCGCCACGCGGATGTCTTTGGTAGTGGTGGTGAGCAGATTTTCCGCCAGTTCGCAGATAAGTATGGTGTCCGCCCCGGAAAGGCGGTTCACCTCCTCCTGAATCTGCTGAAAACCGTCATGATAGGTCGGGTCCTCACCGGCGGGATAGTCCGCCGATACCGGCTGCAGCCAGTTATTCCACAGTACGATTTGCTGTTTTGCCTGGGCGCGAAGCGTCTCAGCGTCTTCACCACAGGTGCTGATAAGAGATTTAAGCGGCATTATTCGTCCTCCGTGACGTTAAGGTCTTCCGGCGCGACAGTTGTGGCGCGCTGAAGAAATATGTCTGATGGCAGCGTGAAATTGCGCAGCCGCAGTAGCGCCAGCGGGCCATCACCGGCTTCGGTGCGCAGAATGTAATTCAGCGTGCGACCGTCGGGCGCAGCCCAGCTCAATTGCCAACTGCTGCTAATACCCGGATTGGCGGTGACCTGCGCTTTGTCCAGCAAACGAATCAAGCCCCAGCCCCCCGGCATGTCGCCATACAGGCGGGTGCCTGCCTCGGTGCTGACCCAGCTCAGCGTTGCGCCCGGCGCTTCGGTATCCGCCGGCCAGGTGAAACGCTTCCAGGCCGGCATCTGGTTCACATATTCCAGCTTCTGGCTGTCGATGGTCAGCGTCGTCTGCGATACGCCTGCCGCCGTGCCGGGACGCAGCTCAAAGTGCAGTCCCGCTTCACCGGTGGTGAACACCACGTCGGAAATCTGGCTAAGTTGGTTAATCGCTTTGAGGAATGCCGGGTTGAAGGTCAGCCCCTGCGCGTTGATGCTGTCCGGCACCCAGCGTGTGCCTTCGCGGTGCAGCACGCCGTTAAGTCGCGTTTGCAGGAAGCGGGTGATGCGGCCGGTATCGCTGTTGAGATACTTCGCCAGTAGCGGCAGAGAAACTTCGCTGCTGACGTTTTTGAACGGATAGCGACCGCCAAAGGCACTGTTCCACTCGCTCACTACCGCCTGTTGCCACTGGGCGTTGAGACTTTCAGCCGCCGGACTTAATACCTGCTGCCAGGCCTGCTCCATCGGCCGCACAAATACCGTCTGCCCGAAGTCGCTCCACTCCTGTCCCAGACCAGCAGCAATCAGACTGCCGTAGTCGCGGGTTTCAGTCAGATCGACAGTTTTGCCCTGGAACACCGTCTGCGCCAGCGTCTGCGTCATCGCCTGCGGATCGGCAGCGTTGGTGACCTGCTGCAGACGCAGGCGCACCTGTGTGACGCGGGTCAGGAAGGTACGCAGATTCATTGACGACGTGCTGCCCTGCGCGTCGGTCAGCGACAGCAGCGGACCGAAGGTCGCATCCAGCGGACCGCTCGGCCCGGCATCCTGGTCAATCGCCGGTCGCTTCTCTTTGCTGAACAGGTTCTGCGCCGACTTCACCAGCGAGTCGGCCAGCGCCCCGCCGGTCTGGCCGGTACGCCCCTGCACGTTCAGCGTGTTCATCAACGCCACCAGCGGCGACTGACGCACGTCGGCCATCAGCGTTAGCTGGTCAATGGCATCCGACAGCGTCGGCGCGGGCTGCAGGCGCAGACTATTAAGAAAGTTCAGCCAGGCTGCGCTGTAGTCGGCAAAGTAGCGACTGGTAAGCTGTGCTTCCAGTGCATCAGGCGAGGAGGATTTCCCGGTCGTCGGCGGATTATCGCCCAGCACCCAGTCCATCTCCTCGCGGCGGGCATTGGCCACTTTATCAATCGCGGGTTTCACGCCGTCGTCCCACGCCTGGCGGGTGAACATGCCTGGCACTACTTCATCGGTGCTGAACAGCTGCGCCGCATCGGTATCGCCGGTCATGTCAGTTAATCGCATATCGGCGTAGTTGCGCGACATCTGCGCCAGCACCTGCTGATAAAGGCGTGATTCGCTGTTGCTGACGCCGAGCTGACGAACCAGCAGCGCGCGCACCTGGCCGGTCAGCTCCGGGTCGGCCTTCAGCTTCCATTCAGGATGCGCAACCAGACCAGCGCCGTAAAACACCATCATTCCTGGAGCTGCGCCCTGCCAGTAGCCAGTACTGACATCCGTGCGCTGCGCCCAGTCCTGCATCAGCGCCTGGCTGAACCATGCTGCATCCATACGCTCTGGGCGCGCCAGCATCAGCCATAGCTTGAGCTGGGCGTAAGCCGGTTTGGCGAGCGTGTCGCGCAGCGGGCTGTCTGGCGGCAGATTGGCGACCGTCTGCAGCTCCTTACGCAGATGCGCGGCTGCCGCATCGCGCAGTAACGGTAGCGCCGCCTGCGCGTAACGCGGCCAGAGCGCCGCCAGCAGCGCGTCGTTTTGATTCAGTCCAAGACGGCTGTACCACGGCGCACCGTGCTCCGCACGATGTTGCAGGCGCTGCATGGTTTTCTGCAGATCAGAAAGCGCCACCAGGCGCTGCTGCAGCGGTTGTCCAGTATCGGCCGCCTGCATCGCCTGCGTGTGGGAGTTGCTGATAACGCTGCTGTTGGTGGTGAATGACATCAGCAGACCCGCGCCCCAGGCAATCACCGCCAGGCACGCCACGGATGCCAGTAGCCGCAACCAGGAAAAGCCGCGACGCTGCGGACGCAGGTGCGCCGGCAGCGAAGTGAAGGAAGACGGCAGCGCATCCCAGCGGTTATCGCGGCCCCAGTGATTGGGCACCGCACGTTCTGCACCTTCAGAGGGCGGGCTGAATACCAGCCCCGCCAGCGGTAGCGGTCGATACGGATTCTGCAGTGGTGTAATAAGCGCGTTGAGTGTTTCAGGCTCACGCGTCAGCTGGTCTGCCAGGCTCAACAGGAAACGATGCTGCGGCGAACCAGCCGCCTGCTGAATGCCCTGGGTGGTGAGCTGCGCTGCCAACTCCGCCAGCAACTTGTCTATTTTGCCTGTGGTAAGCGTCTGAACGCCCACCGCCTGAGTTATGCGGCCCTGCTGCTTTTCGGCGCGCGGATGCAGCGACCAGACATAAAGCGGCAACCGCCAGCCCAGCTTCTCATAGCGTGCCGATAACGCGTGGGCGGTGGCATCCATCGCGGCGGCAGAAGGTAATGCTGTGGCAGGTACGCCTGAAGTGTCGGCAAGATGATCAACGGCGGAGGTAACCCAGATCATCGCATCAGCCGGACGACGACGCAGACGTTTTAGGGCGGTCAGCCAACTTTCATCTGGTGAGGATGCAGGATCGCCGCCCCAGAGTAATAATGTGCCGCGATCTTCCTGCCAGAGCTGAGCCGTAAGACCTGGAGTCAGTTGCTCCACTTCAGCGGCAGTACCGGTTATCAGCAGGATGCGTGTTTTACGTCCCCAGGGCCGACCGTAGAGGTTACGCATGGCGTTACGGATGGTATCAACGGTGACATTGTGGGGCGGAGTCTGCCTGACGCGGCCTTCATCAGCGGGTAGCACATTTTTACGTTTTGCCTGTAACCGTGACCACTGTAATTTCATTGCGAGGCCGATTGTTTTGCCATGAAAAACGATCAGAAGCAGGAGCAGCGCTACAGCAATTCCTAACAGCTTTGGTCCAATGCTGTAAAGCCCGATCGTCCCGCCCTTTGTCCAGATGACCAGCGCTATTGCCGCAGCAATCAACACAGTAAGGCTAAGGCGACCCCAGTTGCCACGCCACACTGAACTATCCTTCGCCATTCATCATATTTCCTATAGTTACGGTATTTATAAAACGTTTCTCACTATCCCTTGAAAGCATCAGGCAGTTCTCTTTCGTCAGCGCAGCAATATCGCCGGCGACAGCTGCCAGAATCCAAGGTGAAAAAGGGCCACTAAGTCCAGCGTACTTTTCCAGCCAGTGGCATTGCTCTGGCCTCCAGGAGCCTTCATATTTGTTGGCGCAGGCCAAGAGAGTAGAAAAGTCATCGCCCCACTTCATGCTGTCACCCACAATTGCAGCCGTAGTGATCGCCTGTGACTGAATGGAAAAAAAGGTATCGAGTTCTGCCTTCAATGTTATGCCCTTATCAAGCGACATAGGCCGAAGCAAGCGCGCATGATGGCTAAGCCTGTATTTTGTAGCCACATCATCAGAGGTCAGTAGGAGGGCTGCCAGCGCGTCACTGTATTTATCCCTGCCCTGAGTCTGATGAACCAGAATCAGATCCACATCCAGGGTCGGCGATTTAAGCCGCTCTTCGAGAGAGAGAAAAGACTTTGATTTCAAAATATTCACCACAGGAACCGGGCGAACAGAAGACATATTTTTATGCCAGGCTTCAGAGAAGTTTTTCCGCAGCAATAGATCTTCACTATGTGAATCAGTTAACAGTGTGACATTAAGGGGTAAATCAGTTGGAAGTTTTTCTAACGCATCGCGAACGCTGCAAATTAATAAAGAAAGCCAATTTGTATTTTCCTGAAAATTGATGCGAATGGCTTGCTTAATAAATTGCTCGACATCCGGAAATGCCTGAAGCAGAGTTCCCGATGTCAGGTAGCGGGGGAGAATGGCACCGTGGTGCAACACTGCGATATGACGGTTCGCCCACGTAGACCATTGTTGCTGGGCATAATTGGCTTCATCTAATTCAAATTGATACTTATCATGAACGTTATTATAACGCCAACCGCGTAGGCAAATGAGGACAAACCAGACAAATAAAGGACCTGCAGTAACTAACCACAGATTATACTTTTGGATTTCCCCTAACATCTGGTTAGCATGAAGCACAAATAACAGCACTCCAGTGACTAGAGCAGCAACACCAACAATAAGCCACATGATAAGTGAAGGTTCTTTGGGTAAACCTGCAACATTAGATTTCTGACGTTCCCAGCCCATCACTTATCCTATTGCGCAATCCGGCGCACTGGAAATAACCTGGCAACCACATTCACAAAGGCAGCCGTCCACAACAATCGCTTTGCCATCAGATAACCACTCCGTAGAGCCTTCAATAATCTGATTAGTACCGTGACCCTTTACCGGACAACTTATGTCATCTCCTATGAGAGCTACTTTTTTACCATTGACGATCATGGTTGATGATGCCGATATAACCTGACCTCCATGTGTTGTTTTATCGCCGAGCAAAACAAATCCCTTAGACATATATCTCCTTATCATAAAATTTACAGTTTATTACTTAGCGAGCTTTTGTTTCACAAAATCATATTTTGTTTTTTCTGAATTAGGAAAGTGATGGTCTACGATTTTTTCACCATTTGGATAGATGAGAGTAAAACCCTCTCCTTTTTTTGCAGGAGGAATAGCCGTCACAAGCATATCTGGATGGAAAGTAGGCTTAAAAACAATGCTATTCGCATCATAAACACGGTAAGTCAACATTGGTTGACCTTTTATAGTTAGTGTTAATGTATCTTCAGCAGAGTTCTTCCTAATTAGAGGGAAGTAGTTTTTTTCAATTTCTACGGCACCATAGACATTGTCATAATTTCCATCCCCTCGAGGAGGTGCATTTTTATCAAAAACAAAAACAATATCTGCTGGCATATTATTCTTAACACTTCCGCCAAAATTTTTCATGTTATGATATTGAAAATCAAATTTTATATTGCTCAACTTCCATTCACACCTACCTCCACCATCTATGGCAATACTACTACTTACCCTGTAGCTTCCCGTTTCTTTATAAAAAGGAACAGTCAAAAGGTGATAACCTGCCCGGGTCGTTATCCCCCCCGAAGAAGTGAATATTTTATCTCTGCATTTTTCAGAGCGGTAAATTATATCCATTGGTAAAATATCTACATCTACTGGTTTAACTACCGATATTTTAACCGTCTTACCATTTGTTGGTGGGGATAGTTCCTCGCCTCGCGAACAGCCGCTCAGGATTAAGAGCGGCATCAGGCATAGTATGTTTAATATTTTCATTACTCATATTCCTTACTTTCGCACGGAAACGTTCCAGGGCAGCTCTTCCATCAGGCATTTGCTCTGTTACTCTCAGGTGTCCCACGACTAAGCCGTGCAACGTACAAAACAGCCGGTTAATTTATTTTTAGAATAATGTAATGGAACGAGTGGCGGGTGATTTTTCGACATTTATAAATTTAATTCATTAAATTTAGTTTCTTAAAATTAATCGGGTCAGGTCCATTGGCATTGGTCGTTTGAGTTCCATCAGGATAAGTCGTAATCGAGTCCTCACCAAATTCCTCTGGTCCTAAAACATTAATAATCTTTTTAGAATGAACCTTGGGTTTGAAAACAATAAGTTCAGAATTACTAACTCTGTAAGTTAACATATCTTCATTTATTAACCTGAGGATTTTAGCATGGTCTATCATACGGTCATTTCTGATGAGTGGGTAATAATCATCTTTTATTTCAACGTTGCCAGACACGTTCATGTAGTGCCCATCTCCCCGAGGGGGAGGATTATTATCAAAAACAAAAACGATGTCATTGGAAATATTACTTTTAATATCAACCCCAAACTTCTTCACATCACTAAATTTAAACTGAAATCGTATATTACTGAGTTTCCATTCACACCTACCACCACCATTAACGAAGACATTGCCACTCACTAAATCATCAACGAACTCTTGTTTAAAAGGGACTGTCAGTAGGCGATAACCAGCACGGTTAGTTATTGAACCCGCAGAGGTGAAAACTTTATCTCTGCATTTTTCTGAGCGGTAAATAGCATCCATCGGTAAAATATCCACGTCGGCAGGTTTAACTACCGATACTTTGACAGTCTTACCTCCAAATGGAGGAGATAAATCTTCGCTAAACACACAACCGCTTAGTAATAATAATGATGGTAAGAGTAATACATTTATCATATTCATTCGTTTAATTCCTTTTTTGTCTTGCCGAAACGATCCAGAATAGCATCTGACTCTGGCATCCGCTCTGTTACTCTGATGGTTTCTGCTACTAAACCCTGTAATGCAGAGAACATCCGATTTCTTTCCTTTTCATCATCAGGAATACCAGAATCTGACATCTGTTTCTCAAATGCGATCCTGCTTTCTTTTCGTTTCAGAGTGATATCATGAGACACCAACTCCACCAGTTGATTGTTAATATATGGCAGATAGGCAGAAGACATAGAGTGATTTCTAGGGTCGGTAAGTATAGAATCCAGATCCGGATTGGTATTTTTGGGGAAAAACTTCTTCATGCTTTCAATATTTAATGATCGAATAAATTGCAAGTTGTGATTTCTTGCCGAAATACTTTTATCTTCAGCCAGGGAAGGAATTAAAAAGTATTTTGTTTTTTTAGGTAATCTATACTTTATTCTGCGACATCTGGGAGCACTCATAGAGCCTTCGCATTGCAGGCTTTCCACCACCTGTGTGGTGTAATAGAACAGCACAATATCACCATGATGCCAAAAACTGTCGCCGACGGTTACACCGGAGATTTTCTGCGAAAGCAACTCAGCTACAGACCATGTAAAACCCAGCATGGTACCAACAGGGCCATAAATCTCATAAAACCAGTTATACAGGTTTACATCCATCGGGACGCTGGTGATACTATCTGAGTCATTAACGTGTCGGTAGTGAGTTATTTCAGAAAGATGCAAGATGGCATCAGCTGTAAAAACTCTAGGCATTCCATAGGTGTATAATAAAGGTTTAGTCGATTTTAACTCTGCAGCATAAGTTAACGCCAGCGCCCCGCCTAAGCTATGTCCACATAAGAATAATTTCTTCTTTTCATTTATAAATGTTTTTATGTCGTCAAAACTTGAAGGTGACTTATCCTTGGCACACTCAAACGCATCCAAAAAACCCTTATGAATTTTACCCGTTGGAGCGAGATAAGATGGGCACGCCTGTGGACTAAAGGTGATGTCAGTTATCCAGTCTCGTATCTCCTGTGTGCCGCGCCAAGCAACAACGACATGTTCATCATTTGAGACATAAAATAACTGGGTATCATGTTGAATAAAATTTCCGGCAGTGGTGACGAAGCGTGGGTTGATATAGCGCTGACTGAAGGGGACATCTTTAACTACGGCATAGTAGTCGTTTTTATCACTTAATTTTGGGGCTGCGGATAGATCGTTATATGCCTGTTCGAAATACTGAATAATCTTTTCTTCTGCTGAATAAGAAAAATCGGCCATTATCCCTAGATTATAAGCATTAACTATCGAGTAATCTGTTTGATGGTGCAGTATCAGTGACCAGGCCCGGAATGGACACACTTCAAAAACGTAACGACAGTTTAGCTTTTTTATCGTTTGACCGGAAAAGCGCAAATCTGGAAAGTGATATTTCGGTGGGTTCGCTTTATCTTTCCATTCCGGCATCATATCAGGAAGGCTATCGCATAGATGACCTATTTTTAGATAACGATATTCGTATCCTTCCACAACCGCTTTGGGTTTTACGGTTGAATCATCCTCAGCACGTCCAAAGGGACGCAATGCCCTTTTTTCCATCTCATCTGCAAGCGACTTTGCGTCAATATGCAAAATCAGCTCAATCGGATGTAAACCCTCGATTCGAATGATACCACTGGCGTCGCTTTTACCGGTATATGAAGCACACTGATTACGTGTAGCGGCATTTTCGGCCACATACGGCATATTAGGGATGGGTTCTTCACACTCATCCAGCAGCTGAATCTCAACCCAGTATTTTTTTTGTTTACCTGTCCAGGCATCAGGATATTTGCATTCCAGAGACGTAGTCGCTGTGCTCATTATTTTTCTTCCTTGATATCGGTCATTTCTTCATCCGGGAATTCAATTTTCAATGCTGATGGCATAGCTGTGAATATCCGCATTGTTTTTCCATGTTCATCAGAAACGCCTTCATACACCTCACCTTCTCCGGTGGTGACCTTGTAAAATGTAAAGGGTTGGATTTCACCACTTTCTGAATCTTTTAATGTAAAACCTTCACCGTATCCTTTAGGGAAGGTATGTGGTGGAGAGTCTAGCGTGGCTGGTCCCATTTTCTGCGCATTGGCGCATTTCAGAAGAATATTTCCAGCTGCACCCAGCTCAATATTGCCACCTCTGAGTTTTATATAGGCTCCGCCACAAGTGATAGTCAGTTCCTGACTAGCGCTTACAGTGACTTTCCCTTCGGCGCTGCTTATCGTGATGTCTTGTTGTGCTGCTGCGTTAAGCTCGCCTTCCTGAGCCTGAATATCCAATTTCCCTGCGCCAGCAATCAACTGCATTCCCTCTCCCTGCGCAAACACGCTGACAGTTTTAGTAGCCGCTAGCGTGATTGACTCTCCAGCACTGATGTCCGTATTTTTCCCCGACATCAGACCAACGCTTGCTCTACCTGAAGCCATACGTACTGATTTGGGGCTGACAATTCCAATGCCTTCAGGAGCATGAGCCAAAATCCCTGCTTGCTTCAAATCTTCCAGCGCATTATTAAGTTCTTCATGAGAATCTGAGTCACCTTGGGTTGCTTCAGCTTTTTGAGCAATTTCGTTTAAGCTTTTTGCTAGCGATAGCGCGTTTTTAAGTTGCCGTATTGCCCCTTCCATATCCATCATGCGCCCTTGTGCACTTTGTTGTGCATCAGCCGAGATGAATACACCTTTGCCACCGCGAACGGCAACCCAGTCATCTGTTCGCAATTCCGCGCCTTCTCCCCGGAGCAGCCTGTCATCGTCGACGTTGTGGCCTAAATTAAGCTGCGTCTTGCCACCGTACTCCGTGCTGAGCTTGACGTGCTCTTCGCCGCGCTTGTCCTCCATCCGAAGCTTATTCAGCCCAGCGGTTCGAATGACGTTGCGGGTGCTGTTTTTCTCTGTGACGTGATCGACATGTCGCGAGTCGTGCAACGCGTGAGCAATGTAGGGCTGGTCAGGATCGCCTTCACGGAAGGCAATCGCCACCTCCGTTCCCTGTATCAGCGGGAAGTGGAAACCATACATATCACCGCCATAAGGTTTGGCGAGGCGCACCGGCATGCTTTCCTGACCGCGATCTTTGCTCTCTTCATCCGCATCAAATACCACGCGGTACAAACCGGAGGCATCCTGCCAGGCGTAGATATCATTGTCTTTTGCGCTGGTGACACGCGCTGTCATGGTGCCGCTGACTTTTGGCCGTGGTAACAACCTTGGACGCCAGCACAACGTTTCGCTGTAAGGCACACCGTTGAGGTTAATCTGTAACGCCGACTTACGGCTGGCACTGAGGTGGATGCGGGTGACGACGACCGGACTCTGAAGCTGTTCCGGCAGCGTTGGCAAAACACCATCAATAATGGTCAGCACCTTGCCTGGAGCCAGCGATGCGTCATTGCTGATGCCAGTAATCAGCGTCTGACCGCACAAAAAACGTTCGTGATCGAGGCGCGCGTAATAGTTCGCAGTCTCCGGCGCGGGCACATATTTATCGCCTCCGTCCGGATGGCGCGGACGGTAGTGATAGACCTGCCCGTAGTTGATCTCATCGCCATCGCCGCGCGACATGTCTGCCTGGACCGAACGTAAAATACGTTGCGCCTCGCGATGGTTGTAATCTTTCGCGACTACCCCCGCTTCTACCACTTTGTGGGTGATATTCAGTCCCCAGATCGATTCCTGCCCGTTGTCCTCCAGGCCGGAAGGACTGTTAAGAGGCAACGGTTTGCCCTGAATAAGCGCAGACTGTGCATCACCAAACCGGACGACTTCAGTCTGGGTGTCTGGCTGGAGCGTGAACATGTAAAAGATGCCGACTTCCGACAGCAAGCGGCGAATAAACTGAAGGTCGCTTTCCTGATACTGATTGATTTGCTCGCGTTTGGGATATTCATGCTTCAGGCTGAATTCATATTCCCAGCCCTGAAAACCGTGTTCATCCAGTATCTGGCTTACTACTTCCGGAACCGATTTATTCACAAAGAAACGGTGGGAGCGATATTGCTTATCCAGCAATGCAAGGCGTGGCTCAATAACTATTAGATAAGTCACCTGATCGGCCGAACCCGTCAGACGGTGAAAATCAGTGATGTAACCATGCACCATCTTCTGTCCCGACAGCACCATCAACTCACCCGTGCCCATGGTCAGCGTTGCTGGTTTACGCAACATCTGTGCGGCCGTGATGTCTTTATCCGGGCTGGTGAACAGCACATCGTAGTGATAGTTCTCACTCAATGCTTCTGTGCCGTTAAAGTTCTCGACGTCAATACTGGACGAGCATGAGAGGATAGAAAGCTTGTAACGGTTCAACGTCCCGTTTATTAACGAGGATGCACCTTGCAGTAAATCAGTTATGTTCATGTCATTCACTCCTTGATGACAGCCGGCCACAACGTCTCTATCACTGGTGGGGACGTTGAAGACTTTCTCTAGGCTTTATTAGCGTTTTTTTGACAGCGGCTGGATAGATTGTCGTGGATGCTATTACGAGACCGCATTTCACGAATAGTTAACTTTGATTTAGAAATTATTCCCGAGGTAATGCGTAATTTCATTTTCCTGCAGTGGGATGTTTTTAACCTGCTGCCCATTAATTTGGATGGCATTTGAAAACACCCTCGAATCTTGATGCTTTTTAATCGGCTTCAAACTGAATCTCACGACATATTCTCCATCACTAAACCTGTCAATTACTGACTTGCAAAGACAGATAAACCGCCCGTCCTTTAAGTTAGTATTATTGGACATTAAAGATTGTCTATCATCTTCATGCCCCCTTCTGAATATACTCATGGATTTTAGCGTGTAGTCGCTGGCTCCTTGCACTTCAAAGCATGCTGCATTTTCTCTTTGAGTGATATTCGCCGTTTCTGAAAACGTCACCTTATCGCCAAGGCAGCTAGTGAGAAAGACGGAACTCATTATCAGAGTGAAGGAAAACCCTGTTTTATAAAACAGATGACATTTCATCATGATTATCTTAGCGTCATATTTAGTATTTGCCTTACCATTAAAACACTTATCTTGGTGGTTATTTTAGGCGCCAGCTACACACCGATTAAATTATTGATAGCTTCGCGCCATTTCAATATTATGTAACTGAAAGCTACCCACGTTTCCATTAACCACTTTAACAGCAACGACAAAGCTTCTAATCGAATCAAAACCCCCGCCGTTTTTAAGAATAAATTTAACTATATATTCTTTTCCTTCAACAGGCGAAAACTCATCCGGGGAAAGACATAGCATGCCATTTGAGATTTCAACGTCCCTGACAATCCTGTTTTTTTGCTCTGTTCGCGGAGTATATCTCAGATTAACTGACAGATAAGTTGGGATATATCCTTCTGCATTTTTTATGGGAAAGCAAACATCATTTCCTTTATGTACTGCTTTCGTTGTTTCATCGCACCATCCTCTGTCCCCCGAGCCCGGACATCCGCTAAGAAATACAGAACTTATGATCAAAGTAGAAATGACTATATTTCTATTATAAAAACCACGATCAATCATTTTAACTCACTGAGCGATAAAATTCTTAATCCTTAGATAACTCAAAAACAGATCATTCAGAAATAAAAGAGGGAAGATAATCGGAGTTATATAACTTTAAATTTAAAACCCTCCCATCTATAACCATTATGGATGCGACTTTTCTAAAGGCAGGGAGTTTCGTTGAGGTTGAAAGCAAAGTGTAATGAATGGTATATGCAGTATTTTCTACCATAGGCCACTGTGATGATGAAAGACAACGCTTAGTATTCACTGCTAACAACTCACTTCCCGCGTACGTTTTCCTTAATCCTGAACCATCCTTTTTTTTTATAGAAATGATGCTCAAATAATACGAATCATTTTGGGGAGTGCTAATACAAAGCATATCCTTAACCAGAATAATATTTGTATCACGCTTAAACCCAACCTGTTCTTCTCCCAAAGTACATCCGATCAGAAATAAGCATGTGAGTAAGCTAATAAAATAGTTTTGTAAATGCTTCACCATGGAAACCCTCTAAGAGCTACTTTATATGCTGCACTGGCTTCAGTCTCACTCATAGCCTTGATTAATTTAACGTAATTATACATTCTAAATTGATTCCAGCGGTCAAATCCCCATTCGGAGAGAATGTAGTTATCAGCAATAATCTGAGCTTGCTGTTCCATCGGGTATTCACTCAATAACCGACCATCAAGGTCATAGGTGTAATCAGCCATAAAACTGACCACTCCCCGGCAGATGACACACATGCCTCTTTCACGTTGCCAGACATGACTGAGTTCATGAATAAATACATGCATGTCAGCGATATCACTCTGTAATAGGTCAGAGAAATCAGCCCTGTATAGCGCGGTTCTGTAATATATTTCACCATTTGGTGTCATGGCGACGCGCTCATGCTGTAGGCCAAAAGGCAAATAACTGTCATGATGGATCCAGACCTTGCCGTAAGAGATCTTCTCGCCAAACACCTTTTTGGCAAGTTGTATTTCACCTGCGGTCATCAAGCGCAGGCTCCCCTCTTTAATAGCCGCTTTTCTAGCTTTATCTGTCATGCTTACTCACCCAAAATCATTACACCGCCCTCCTGGCGTCAACGTTCTCCCGCCACCGCGACGGCAGCGGGAGAGTCCGGGAATATCAGGCCTGAGGTTCCGCCGGCGTTTCATCCACGCCGCTGCTCACGCTGTCACGGGTGTTTTTCTGTACCGCTACAGCACCGAATAACGCCATGAAAAATGACACGCCGTAAAAGCCTTTTTCGCTCGGCATCAGCGTTGCATTCCACAGCCCAGCAACCAGCAACACCACGGCAATAGTGAAGGCCAATAGGCAAACCATGTGATAAAGGTGTGTAGTCGGAATACCTTCCAAACGGTCGCGTACGGTTTTTTGCAGCGAAACCGCCGCGAACAGTCCGAGGATCAGCACCGCGAAGTAATAGCCTTTTTCATTCAGCTCCATCTCCGCGCGCCACAGGCCCGCCAGATAAACCAGCGTGCAGCCAAGCATGGCAATCCAGGAAATCGCGATAAAGGCAGGTGAAACGGGGATATTTTGAGTTTTCATACACACTCCTTGTTATTAAAAACGTCACGTGTTCAGAAGATAAAGCTCACTTCACCCTCTTCATTGGTATCCAGCGTCAGGCTATTGCCTAAGGTGCCGCTGGCGCGGTGCTGCAAAATCATCTGGCTCAGCACCGGCAGAATCTGCTGATTGAGCAGGCTGTCGACGTTGCGCGCGCCGGTGTCCGGCAGCAGGCAGGCGTTGGTGAGCATCTCGTGCAGACCTTCGCCAATGCTGGTGCGGATGCCGTAATGACGCTGCAGACGTTTGCTGACCTGGCTGAGCTTCATTTCCACGATGATGCGCATCGCGTCGCGCGCCAGCGGGCGGTAAATCACCGTCTGGAAGCGCGCCAGCAGCGCGGGCTGGAAGTGGTCGCGCAGGATCGGGCGCAGGCACTCCTGCAGTTCGGATTCGCTCGCGTCCGGGGTTTCGTCCAGCAGCTGCATCAGCGCGTCGCTGCCGAGATTCGAGGTCATCAGGATCACGGTGTTACGGAAGTCGATTTCGCGCCCTTCGCCGTCGCGCATAAATCCACGGTCAAACACCTGATAAAACAGGTTAATCACGTCGCGATGCGCCTTTTCCACCTCGTCGAGCAGCACCACGCTGTACGGGCGCTTGCGCACCGCTTCGGTGAGGATGCCGCCCTGGCCGTAGCCGACGTAGCCCGGCGGCGAGCCTTTGAGCTGGGAAACGGTGTGCGCTTCCTGATATTCGCTGAGGTTGATGGTAATCCGCGACTTATCGCCGCCGTACAGCAAATCCGCCAGCGCCAGCGCGGTTTCGGTTTTGCCGGTGCCGCTGGTGCCGACCAGCAGGAACACGCCCTGCGGGCCATTTTCCGAGGTGAGTCCGGTTTTCGAGGCGCGCAGGCGCTGGGCGATGGCGTTAAGCGCCGCGTCCTGCCCGACCACGCGGGTGGCGAGCTGGTTTTCCAGCGTCAGAAGTTCGGCCTGCTCGTCCTTCATCAGCGACGACAGCGGCACGCCGGTCCAGTCGGCAATCACGCCCGCCACGATGCGCGCGTCCACGTCGGCGGTGAGCAGAGGCTCGCCGGGCTGCAGCGCGTCGAGGTCAGTCTGGAGTTGTGCGATGGCGCTGCGCTGGCTGGCATCTTTGCGATCTTCCAGCATCTGTTGCATCAGCGACTGCACGATGCCGTAGCGCTGCTCCAGCGCCTCCAGCTCTTCATCGGTTACCGCAATCAGGCCGGCGATTTCGGCCAGTCGTTCCTGCGAGATAGCGCCACCTAGCGCCTCATCATCAAGGATGGCGCGCTGCTCAATGTTCAACGCGTCCAGCTTCGCTCTTAAACGGGTAATCGCTTCCGGCGTGGTGTCCTGGCTCATGCGCACGCGCGCGGCGGCGGTGTCGAGCAGGTCAACCGCCTTGTCCGGCAACTGGCGGCCGGTAAGGTAGCGGCGCGACAGCGTGACGGCGGCGCGCACCGCCGCGTCGGTGATGTGTACACCGTGATGTTCAGCGTAGCGCGACTTGAGGCCGCGCAGCATCAGGCACGCGGTATCGTCGTCCGGCTCGTCGACTTTCACCATCTGGAAGCGGCGCTCCAGCGCAGCGTCTTTCTCAAAATATTGTTTGTATTCGCTCCACGTGGTGGCCGCGATGGTGCGCAGTTCGCCGCGTGCCAGCGCCGGTTTCAGCAGGTTGGCTGCGTCGGCGCCACCCGCTGCGTTGCCTGCGCCGATGATGGTGTGCGCCTCGTCGATAAACAGCAGCACCGGATGCGGCGCGTTTTGCACATCGGTGATGATATTTTTCAGGCGCTGCTCGAACTCGCCCTTCACGCCCGCCCCCGCCTGCAGCATGCCAAGGTCGAGCGTATGCACGCTCACCGGCTTCAAACTGTCCGGCACGTTGCCTTCGGCGATACGCAGCGCCAGCCCTTCGACCAGCGCGGTTTTGCCGACACCCGGCTCGCCGACCAGAATCGGGTTGTTCTTGCGGCGGCGCGACAGGATATCGACCATCTGGCGGATTTCGTTGTCGCGGCCAAACACCGGGTCGATTTTTCCGCTACGCGCGTCACTGGTGACGTCGCGGGTGAAACGAGTTAGAGCTTCGGTTGATGCAGCTTTGGCTTCGCCTGCGGGAGCTTTCTCGATAGTGCTGATCGGCATCTCCGGCGGCTCCGCTTCCGCACGCTCGTCGGACTGTGCTTCGAGCATCGGCTGTAAACGCCCCAACTGGCTCATGCGCAAACTCAGCAGCGGCCACAGACCTTCGCACTGCGCAAGTTTTGGCTGCTCAGACAGCGCCATAAGCAGGTGGATACTGCGGATTTGTGGGGAATTATCAGATGCGGAGGCCATCAGCCACGCCTGCTTCAGTAGCGCTTCAAGAGAAGCTGAAAGCTGCGGACGCCCGCGCACCGCGCGTGGCTGCCGGTCGAGAAACGCCAGCAAATCCTGCCAGATGGCGTCCATATCCCACTCGTAGCGGCGCGCGATGACGGTGATGTCGCCCTCGCCCTGCTCCAGCAGCTTGAGCAGCCAGTGTTCCGGCTGGATTTCTGTGTGCGCGCGGGTCTGGCATAGCGACGCGGCGGCTTCCAGCGCCTGAGCGCAGAACGGGTTGAGGCGGCGCAGAAGCGCGGCTGACTGACTGTCCATAGCAAAATTCTCCTGATTGGGGGCACGCTACCGCCCGTCGCCGTGTACCGATGCGCATAAGGTCAGCAGGTCTGAGGTGGAAATGACTTGTGGTTTCACCCGTCGGGGATGAAATCACCAGGCATCTGGCGTGGTGGGTATTAAGGTCGCCATGAATGGCGACCCTACGATCCGCCGGGTGTAAAAATCCCGGCCCGGCGGAGGTATTACGCTAAATAGTTCGTGTCGCAGCCAACGCACCTGCGGCGCGAGATATGACGCGTAATCAGGCGGTGGCGCGTTCGTTCCAGGAATCGGAATGAATGATGTTGCCGTCTTTATATGTCCAGGTGATTTTTTCGTAGCGCAGCTCGATCTGCTCCAGATGGTTGTGTTTCTCTTTCGACGGGTCCTTAACGTCGTGCATCACCGGATTGACCTTCACCACCTTCACGTTCTCAAGCTTGGTGTTGAAGTACTCCACTTCCTGGCCGGCGTCGCTGATGCGATACCACTTGAACTCGGCAGACTTCAGCGTCTGGCCGGTGGTGACCGCCTTGTAAAGGTACGGGCTGGACGAGTCGATTTCCTTGGTGAACAGGAACGGCGTGTGAATACGCGTGCCGGTCAGCTTGCCGGTGTTGTTGTCGGTCGGGATGTACAGGTTATGTTGCTGTGCCACCACTTCGATGCTGCCTTCACGGTCCTGCACGTCCACCGATCCCTTGATGTCCGCACCGCCGTCGTCCTTCAGCCACAGATAAACCGGAATTGCCATGTGTTACTCCTTTTCTTCATGATTGCCGTCACCATCCTGTGATGACGGAGGGATTGCGTCCGCTGCCTGGCAGGCGTCGGCCTGCGGCACCAGACTGATTTCAACGCGCCGGTTGGCCGCGCGGCCTTCCGGCGTGTCGTTGCTCATAATCGGGCGGCTCTGACCGAAGCCCTGCACCGCGAAGCAGCTTTCGTCTACGTCGCCGGTGTCGCGCATCCAGTCGCGCACGGATTCGGCGCGCTTCAGCGAGAGGCGCTGGTTCAGCGCCGGATTGCCGCTATCGTCGGTATAACCCGCAACCACAATCAGCCAGCCCGGCTTCGCCTTGATGCCGACCAGCGCGTTGACCAGCACTTTGGTGGAGCCGGTTTTCAGGTCAGATTTACCGGAGTCAAAAAGCGACAGGCTGTCGAGGCGCACGGTCTTCGGCCCTTCAACAATCTGCTGGATAACCGGCGGCGGAGGCGGCGGAGGCGCCCAGCTGTTGATGGCGGCGTCGACCGACGCGAACAGGCGCATGCCCTGATACAGTCCCAGGCCAAGGCGAAGCGGTTCACCGCCGCGCTGCCAGCCATCAAGCAGTGTGCGATCGGCGATTAACTGCGCGCGCGCGTGAACCTTCGGCTCTGCCGGTTCACCAGACAGGTGTGCCCACAGCGTCAGATGGTCACCAATAGTGCGGATTAGCCGCTGGTTGTTAAGGAACGATGCCAGCAGCGCCAGCGCCAGAAACACCGCCACAATCATGCCCGCCGCGCGCGCCAGCCTCAGGCATCGGCTGACGCCCTGCCTGCGCGGCAAGCCAGCCAGCAGCGCATCCGGCAATGGCAGCGCGACATCGGTGCCTGCGGGTGCATAAGGCAGCGTGGTCAGCCCAGTAAGATGCTGCTCCCACAGGTTGTCCACCAGCGCCGTTACCGGCGTCAGGCAAATCCCGGCGCGGCATGGCTTCATCTGCGTCAGTGGCGTAAGGTGCTTTTCCTGCCACATCAGCAGACTGTCCAGCCACTGCATTTGCACCAGGCGCGACGGCTGCTCCCGGAACCATTCAGTCAGCGGCATCGTATCGTTGCCGGCGATGCACGCCTGCAGCGCCCCCTGGCCCGGCGTGATGCTGAACCATTCTGCTTCGTGGTTCGGGTGTGATACCCAGCATGCAGTCCACAGCGGTGGCGCGCACTTCAGCACGCGACGGCACTGCAGCAGCGCACGCTGCCAGCCGTGAAAGTGGGAAGTAAAGTCTTCAGCAGACGTGTGCTGCTCCGGCACCACTGTCAGCAACAGCGAGACCTGTGGCAGCAGAGCCGGACGCTGAGTGGTGATGTAGTCGGCCATCGCAGTCAACTGTTCTGGCGCATCAACCGGCAGATACCAGCCCTGCACGGTTTCACGCGGCTGATTGCCGGAGAACAGCGATGCACTGTCGCCACACACCAGCACTACCGCACCGCGAAAATCTTCAGGCGGCAGACGATCATCGGCCACAGCGATTTCCACATAACGCTGGCGTGCCTGCCGCCATAGCATCAGCCCGGCGACCAGCAACACCAGCAGGCACAGCGCCGCCGCAGTAATGCCCGAAAGCGGCCAGAAGCCGAGGATCAGCCACAATGTAAGCAACGCGGCCAGCACGATCAGGGCGAAGTTGCCGATCCCGCTTCTCACTTGTTCATCCCCGCAATGCCGGACACCATCTGAGCCAGCCAGCCGTCGAGGACGAACCACAGGCTGCCAAGCAGCACGGCGACGACCACCCAGCTCATCCAGTAAAAACGGCGACCTGTGCGCATGCCTGCCGGACGCACCACCAGCGGCGCATCCTGCGCCAGGGCAAACGGTGGCACACGCGTCGCCAACTCGCGCACCACGTCCTCGCGGCGTTCATCATCCTGCTCGCGGTAATGACCAACAAAACCCAGTTGTAACGTGCGATACAGACAGGTCAGCACCGTCTCGTCCGCAGCGGGTTCGCGCAGCAATTCGCGAATACGTTCCCACAACGCCTCGCCACCGTTAAGCGAGTTAAAGAAACGCACCTGCAGCGGGTCACGGCTCCAGCGCAGCCAGCCGTCATCCTGCTGACCGCGGTTCAACACCGCTTCGTCCAGCAACACACAAAAGGCGTACAGCATGTGGTCGCGATTGGCTTCGCTAAAACCCGCCTCCGTCAGCGCCTGGCGGGCATCGTTCACCCAGCCGGTAGCGCGACGATAGAGCGCATCGCCATTGTCAATCTGCTGACCGCAGCGTAGCTGGCTGACCATTAGCCAGCCGGCAAAGAAAAGGCGCTCGGTCAGCGCGTTATTGCTGTTCATGAGCGCAGTACCGCATAGAGTTCAAGTTTCAATTCGCCCAGCGATTCCGGGGTGTAGAAGGTGCAGCCACCGGAATCGAGCATGGCGCGCGCTGCCGCTGTTGACAGGTCTAGCGCAAAGTACTGATTTTCCAGACGCAGCGGGATGGCGGCAGGCACATGCGGCAGCGGGCGGATGGTCATGCCGCTGAGCGCGATGTTGACCACCTCCGACACGTCGTCATGGCTGCCTGCTTTACACAGCAGCGGGAAGCGGCTCTGCAGCTCGTGGTTTGGCAGTGTGGAGCGCACCGACAGATAAAAATCTGCCCCTTCGCGCAGCCGCGCGTCGTGGAATCGCCCCTTCCACAGCACGCCTTCACGGCTTAGGTCGATGGAGATGACGCGCGATGGCAGGCTGGCTTCCAGCAAAGAATCCAGCAGCGAAAACAGCGGCGGAAACACCTGCTCCGGCGCGTCGTGCCGATAAGCCGGGATATTTCCGGCATCGTGTTCGAGAGAGAAAGTCAGCAGGCCGCCAGCCAGGCGCGCCAGCTCGCGGTACAGCAGTTCCGGATGACGGGTTGGTGACTGGAACAACTCCAGCAGCACCGGCTCGGCGCTGTTCAGTGCGTTGAGCAGCCAGAACAGCGAGACGTCGGCGACAGCAAAATCGGCCATGCGCTCGTTGCTCTCGCGCCGCAGCGCCATCAGTCGCTGACGGCGGGCACTCAGACGATGTAGCAGGTCACCCAGCGCTGTCAGCACCGCCGGACTGGCCGACAGCGACAACATTGGTGGAATAAATGACGCATCGCGTGTCCACTGTCCCTGCGCGTTACGCACAAGGCGCGCCACCGGACAGGTGAGATACGCGCCGTTTTCCTGATTCGCAAGACGCAGACGCAGAGCAAAACGCTGCACGGCAATGCCGGTGCGCTCCTGCCCCGCCAGCTCCTGCACCTCTTCACGACCGGCCACCCAGCGGCGCGGACGTTCGCTGTCGCTGCCGTCGTCGAGATTACCGCCATTGGCGCTCAGCAACGGCAAAGCCAGCACCACTTCAACCTGTTCCTGGCCGGCTGCAACGGACAGGTCGCAGGCCGGTGGCAGGTTGTCGGAGAGCGCGGTGTCCGTCAGCGTTCCGTCGGGAAAGCGCACCGTCAGGCGGGTGGCGTTGAGATGTGACAGCGCCAGCGCGCCATCGTCAAATTCCGCATGGACCACGCCCCACGGATGCGCCAGGCCCATACGCGCCACTGTGTCGGCGACGTGAGCGTCCCACAACGACTGCTGCTGAAACTGCTGCGGCGTCAGAAACGCCCCGTCTTCCCATAACGGTCGGTAGATTTTCATCGCGCCTCCTGCGCCTTAAGCCTTGGCCTTCGGCATCTGAGATACCAGCGACAGGTTCACGTCCATGCCTTCCACCTGGAAGTGCGGGATGGCGAACAGCTTGACGCGGAAGAAGCCCGGGTTGTCTTCGATGTCTTCCACCAGCACTTTCGCATCGCGCAGAGGGTGCGAGGATTGCAGCTCGTCGCCCGGATCGGTCATCTCGGTCACCAGCGTGCGCACCCAAGTGTTGAGTTCCAGCTCCAGCAGGCGGCGATCTTTGGTGGTGCCGATGTTTTCACGCTGGATCAGCTTCAGGTAGTGCGCGATACGCGACAGCAGGAAGATGTACGGCAGACGCGCGTTGATGCGGCTGTTGGCCGTCGCATCAGCGGTGTCGTATAGCGCCGGTTTCTGCGTTGAGTTAGCCGAGAAGAAGCAGGCGTAATCGCGGTTCTTGTAATACGAAAGCGGGATGAAGCCGAGGTTAGCGAACTCAAACTCGCGGGTTTCCGGAATCATCACTTCAGACGGGATTTTCACCTGATTGCCGGTGCCCAAATCGTACAGGTGGATCGGCAGATCCTGCACCGCACCACCGGCCTGCGGGCCACGAATTTGAACGCACCAGCCGTTGCTGATAAAGCTCTGCACCATGTTGGCAGCGAAGGCGAACGAGGCGTTGGTCCACAGGTATTTATCATGGTCCGGGCCTTTCACCTCTTCGATGTAGTTGAAGCTGCGCACCGGCACGGTATCCGGGCCATACGGCAAACGACCGAGCACACGCGGCATGGTCAGGCCGATGTAGCGTGAGTCATCGGTGTCACGGAATGACTTCCACTTGATGTATTCGGCGCGGTCAAAGTAGTTGCCGATGTCTTTAATCGCCGCCACTTCTTCCATTGAGTCCTTGAGGAAAAACTGTGGGCCGACCGAACCGATAAACGGCATGTGTGCAGAAGCAGCCACTTTCGACAGGTTGCGCAGCAGCGCCACGTCCTGCGCCGAGGCATCAAATACGTAAGCCGAAATCACCGCGCCAATCGGCTCGCCGCCCGGCGTGTCGTATTCGGCAACATAGGTTTGCAGATAGAGGCCGCTCTGAATGATTTCCGGCGAGTCTTCAAAGTCCTGACGCAGGTCGTCTTTCGACACGTCCAGCACTTCGATTTTCACGTTCTGGCGGAAGTCGGTTTTATCCACCAGCGACTTCAGGCCGCGCCATGCGGATTCCACTTTTTGGAACTCGTCGTGATGCATTACAGCATCCAGCTGGCGGCTGATCTGGCGATCCAGCTCGGCGATGTGATGATCCAGCAGGTTTTTATCCAGCTTTTCCACTTTCGCGCCGCTGATTTTCAGACGCGTCAGGAATACCTGCATCGCAGCGGTGACGCGCTCGTCGGCGGTGGCATCAGACATCGCCTGATTGTCCTGCCAGACGTTGAGATCACTCAGCTCTGACACCGGGTTGAGGTTGATTTTTTCAAACAGCGACGCGTAGACGCCGCCCGCAGCGGGGCGATCCAGCACGGTGGTTTCACCGGCGGTACGGCTTTCATTATGAACTGACATCAGCATTCTCTCTCTATAGTCCGTTACGGGGATGATCAGGCTTGATCGGTGGCTAACGCAGACAGCTCGCTGCGCAGTTCGTCGCTGAGTGCCGGGTCTTTCAGGATGGCTTCCAGCTCTTTGCGGAAGGTGACGTTATCCAGCAGGTTGGATTTGAGGTCGCGCAGCAGATTGCGCATCGCCAGCATGGCGCGCAGCTGAGGGATTTGGCGGGCAACCTGCTCCGGCTCGAAGTCTTTCATGTCGCGGAAGTTCAGCGCCACGTTCTCTTCGCTGCCGTCGCCGGCCAGGGTATTTGGCACGGCAAAGGTCACCGCAGGCGCGATATCGGCCAGCACGCTGTTGAAATTGTTTTTGTTAACGTTGATTTTTTCGCGTTCAGACAGCGGGCGGTCTTCCGCGCCGTTGCTGAAATCGCCGGTCACCAGCAGTTTGAGTGGCAGCTCGGTCTTCTTCGCCGCCCCACCTGTGTGCAGGTCGAGTTTTAGATTGATACGGGCTTTGGGGATTTCATTCTGGTAAGAGTTGCTCATGTTTACTCCTTGTAAAAATGGCGTGGAAAGCACGCGTAGGCACACTTTCCCTGTGTGTTACCGCGCGAATATATAGCTGTAATTTTAGGAAGGCAATAAAGCGAGATGATCTTTTCTGTCTGATTTATATAGGAAATTTCTTATGATTTGAGTTAAGCCCCTGATGCACCCTGATAAAGTGACTAGGATTGTTCTTAAAATTATTTTTGACCTGGAGTGTCATTTATTACCAGAGATACTTTTACAGGTATCAATAATACAATGGCGCTAATTGTTACCGCAGGGGGATGGTGTCGAGCCGAGGAGGTACACAATAAAAAACCCGGCGCGCGCCGGGTTTTACTTAAGCTACATTCTCAATCAAACGGTTAACTGTAAGCGTGCAGCGTGCGTTGGCACAGCGCTGAACGGACGCAATCCTCTTTGCCGAAACGCACTACACCAATCATTTCATCCTCTTCAAAGCGCGCTAACGCATCGGCGAGGCCAGATTTGGCATGGGACGGCAGGTCGCACTGGGTGATATCGCCGTTGACGATAACCGTCACGTTTTCCCCCAGGCGAGTCAGGAACATCTTCATCTGTGCGGCGGTGACGTTTTGTGCCTCATCAAGGATCACCACCGCATTTTCAAAGGTACGTCCACGCATGTAGGCGAAGGGCGCGATCTCTACCTTGGCAATTTCGGGCCGCAGGCAGTATTGCATAAAGGAAGCGCCGAGACGTTTAACCAGAACGTCGTATACCGGTCGGAAATAAGGCGCGAATTTCTCGGAAATGTCTCCGGGGAGGAAACCGAGATCTTCATCCGCCTGCAGAACCGGGCGCGTAACGATAATCCTTTCGATATCCTTATTGATCAGGGCCTCAGCCGCTTTGGCTGCGCTAATCCAGGTTTTTCCGCAGCCGGCTTCACCGGTGGCGAAAATAAGCTGTTTCGTTTCTATGGCATGGAGATAGTGTGCCTGAGCTTCATTTCTGGCTTCAATCGGCCCGCGGTCACGTGCATCACGTGCCATACCAATCGAATCCAACCCACCCATTTGCACCAGCGAAGTGACCGATTCTTCTTCACGCTGACGGTGACTGCGAGAGTCGCTACGAATAACGCGTCTTGCTTCACGACGTGCTTTGATCACTGCTTTCTGTCTTCCCATAGTGGCACCTTACAGTTGGTTTCATTTATCGCGGCGGATCACCCGCGGCGATGACTTGAACGCTTTAGAGGTTTAGTTGGCTTCCTTGTAAGCCGTGTCGAGCCAGTGAGAATGGTACGCATCAGCGCCGAGACGCAGGCGCGCACCGGTAAAGAAAATGAGATTGAACGAGAATGACGTTTGAAAAGTAGAGAGGTTATTTAGCAGGGAAGAAATGCCCCGCAGTGTACTGCGTGTGTTGAAACTATTTAACTGTCCCAGAGAGAGACGAATCATGCGCGAACTCCAGTGGCTTAGCCACACAACTGACAACGCTTATGAATAAAGTGCATCATATTTACGGTGGTTTGCAACATTAATTTTACGTCCCGGTAAAGAAAAAAAGATAAGCGAAGCCTGAGGTCTTTTACCTTAAATTAAATTATGTAGATTTATCAGATGGATATTTTATTGGCGGGTGGTAGAACTTTTTAGGAACATTCGGAAGCGGCTGCATCCAGCGTAAAGTTTAAGGAATGTTTAACAAACGCGCCTGCGTATCGCTAGCCTACGCAGGCGCTGCTCATTTATTAATCAGGCCTGCAGTAAAGATTGCCCGAGATAATGGTTTTTATCCGCCACGCCCGGCAGCGCGAAAAAGTATCCGCCGCCAATCGGGCGAATATATTCTTCCAGCGCTTCGCCATTGAGGCGCTGCTGCACGGTAATAAAGCCTTTGGCTAAATCATGCTGATAACAAACAAACAATAAACCCATATCCAACTGGCCCGATCCGGTAATACCGCTGGAATAGCTGTAACCGCGCCGCAGCATCAAGCTGCTATCGGTTTGCGCCGTACGTGGGTTGGCGAGACGAATATGTGCATCCAGCGCAATCAAGTCACCATCGGGATCTTTGCTGTAATCCGGTACGTCATGCTCGTTTTTCATGCCGAGCGGCGCACCCGATAACTTCTCACGGCCAAAGATGGTTTGCTGCTCACCGAGCGGCGTGCGGTCCCACATTTCGACATGAAAACGGATGATGCGCACTGCCTGATAGCTGCCGCCACGCGTCCATGCCGGTTCCTGCTGCTCGTCGGTAACCCACAACAGCTGGTTCATCAACGCTGGATTATGCGTATCAGGATTGGCGGTGCCATCTTTGAATCCCAACAGGTTGATTGGCGTTTCTTTGCCGTTGCTGCGCGCCGCATGGTCGGCAATAAAGCCGTCGCGACGCCAGCGCACCGCCAGCAGATCTGGCGTACGTTTGATGATATCGCGCAGCGCGTGAATCACCGTGTCCTGCGTGTTGGCGCAAATCTGTAGCAGCAGGTCGCCGTGGCACTGTTCAGCATCCAGCGAATCGTTGGGAAAACGCGTCATGGTTTGCAGTTGCACCGGCTTGTGCTTGCTCAGGCCGAAGCGCTCATCAAACAGCGAGGTGCCCACCGACAAGGTCATGGTGAGATTATCGGGTGCGATATCGGCACCGAGAATTCCCGAATCCATTGGCGGCAACTGCGGATTGGTGACTGCAGGCGCGGGTCCACCTTGCGTGAGAAACGCGAAGCGCTCGGTCAGTAAGCGGAACAGGCGTTCAAGCTCGGCTTTATCGCTGGCCAGCACGTCAAACGCCACCAGCATCATCGAGGCCTGCTGCGGCGTCACGATCCCGGCTTGATGATCGCCGTAAAAAGGTTGCGCCTGCTGGCGCGAATTGGGTGCAACCGTGCCGGGAGAGAAGCTGTCGGCGGCTGCCGTGTGGAACGGACAACCGCCGCCGAGGGCGGCCGCGCCGCCCAACATGCCTAATCCCTGCAATAATCGACGACGCGACGGCTGCGCCGCGTCATTTTTATCACTCATGATCAGTCGAGACCCAAGGTTCCACGCAGCAGAGAGAGATCTTCCGCCAGCGTGGTAATCGGGCCTTTCAGCGCGTTACGGTCAGCGGTGGTCAGTTTTTCGTACGACTCAAAGCCGTCTTTGGTGCGATATTTGCTGAGGATCCCGTCCACTTTCCTGAAGTTGGCATCCACTTTCGCCAGCAGCTGCGGATTGTTTTTCTGCAGCAGCGGACGCAGCAGATCAACAATTTTCTGCGCGCCATCAATGTTGGCCTGGAAGTCAGAGAGATCGGTACGGCTGTAACGGTCTTCTTCACCCGAGATTTTGCTGGAGGCCACTTCTTCAATCAGACCGGCCGCGCCGCCGACCACTTTCGCCGGTGGGAACGCCAGTTCGCTGATGCGGGTTTGCAGATCCAGCACGTCCTGGTTCAGTTTAGTGGCGAACTCTTCGGCACCTTTGGTGGTGTTATCGGCGAACAGGATTTTTTCCAGGCGATGGAAACCAGTGAATTTCGGATCTTCGTTTTTCTTCTCGAAGTCATCTTCACGGGCATCAATGCTGCCATCGAGGTCAGAGAACAACTCCGCGATCGGTTCGATACGCTCGTAATGCACGCGCGTTGGCGCATACAAGGCTTTGGCTTTCTCGACATCACCGGCTTTCACCGCATCAGTAAACGCCTGGGTGCCCGCCACCAGCGCTTTCACTTCGTTCATCACGTAGACTTTGTAGTCGGCGATAGGGCCAACCAGTTCCAGCACATCCGGTTTGCCGGATGCCGCTTTCTTCGCGTCACCGCTGACGACCAACTTGCCTTTCGGGTTGCTCAGCAGGCCGCAGGTCATGTCATATTCGCCCGCTTCCAGATTGGCGGTCAGTTTCTGGCTGAAGCCTGGCGCGATGTTTTCACGCTCTTCCACCACCATCACTCCTTTCAAAATCTCCCACTCCAGCGCTTTCTGGCTGTTGTTTTTGATGATGAACTGGGTTTTACCGGCCTGCACGTTGAGCGACATCGGCTCACATTGTTTGTCGGTCACAGTAACCGTGACTTGCGGGACGGCAGCAGCAGAAGCGGCACCGGAAAGCGCCAGCATAGCAACCAACAGCGCCTTACGGCGGAAGCGAATCGTCATAGTGATATCCCTGTTACATGGAAGAACAGGCGCGCAATCGCGCCTGATTTAATTTCAGCGAGTGGTACGCGCCGCGTTGATCGAAGGTCGCGCCGGGAAGAAGAACAGCAGTAGCGCTGGAATAATATAGATGAGCCACATCGCCACTTCGCTGACGCTTGGCGCTTCCTGATAGCCCAAAATCCCTTCCAGCAGCGTGCCGAATACCGAGTGCGTTGAGAGCGTGTTGCTCATATCAAACGCCACAGCCTGGAAGTGATTCCACAACCCAGCTTCATGGAAGGCGCGAATGGCACCGGCGGCCAATCCGGCAGCAACAAACAAAATGAACAAGCTGGTCCAGCGGAAAAAGTGCGCGAGGTTGAGGCGAATACCGCCGTAATAGAGCAAAAAGCCCAGCGCTACAGCGGTTGCCAGGCCGAGCACCGCGCCGAGCGGCGGCGCATACCCGACATCCTGAGTGAAGGCGGCCAGCAGGAAGAATACTGATTCCAGCCCTTCACGCGCCACCGCCAGAAACACCATCAGCACCAGCGGAAAGCCGCTGCTACCCTGCTTCTGCAGCGCCTGATCAACCGACTTTTCCAGCGTGGCTTTGATATTGCGCGAGACTTTGCGCATCCAGAACACCATCGAGGTCAGGATCACCACGGCAATCACCGCGACAATGCCTTCGAACAGCTCCTGCTGTTTTTGCGGGAACTCACCGGTGGTTTCATTGATGAAGATGCCCAACGCTAAGCAGAGTGCGGCAGCAATAAATACGCCAGCCCACATGGCGGGAAACCATTGGGTGCGCTGGGTACGTTTGAGATAGCTAGCAATCAGGCTGACGATGAGCGCTGCTTCCAGACCTTCGCGCAGCATGATGAGAAAGGGAACGAACATCACCAACCTCTTGAATTTTAAGAAGAGTAAAGCTTGGGTAAAAAAACGTAAAGTGCGAACGATATCGATTATCATTATCGCAAGAAGAAATACAAGTCACAGCGGGAAATTAATTTTGATTTTGCGGGTTGGTGAAGGGGTTTTGTAAGGTGCGCATTGATGCGCACCTGGGTTTTTAGCGATGTCGGAATGAGGTCGCCATGAATGGCGACCCTACGGGTTATTTGCTCTGATATTCGGCTTCGGCTGCGGCAAAACGCTGCTGCGCGGCTTCAGATGGGCCACGACCCAGCAGGCTGAACACCACAATTGCGATACTGGCAAAGGCGAAGCCAGGAATGATTTCGTACAAATCGGTGTAGCCGTAGGATTTCCACAGCAACACGGTCAGCGCACCCACCACCATACCGGCCAGCGCACCATTGCGCGTCATACGCTTCCAGCACACGCCGAACAACACCACCGGACCGAATGCGGCACCGAAGCCCGCCCACGCATAGCTGACTAAGCCGAGTACGCGGTTTTCCGGATTGGCCGCCAGCGCGATAGCGATCAACGCAATCAGCAGCACCATTAAGCGCCCTACCCACACCAGCTCTTTTTGGCTGGCATTTTTGCGCAGGAAGCCTTTATACAAGTCTTCGGTCAGGGCACTGGAGCACACCAGCAGCTGACAGCTCAGCGTAGACATCACCGCCGCCAGAATCGCAGAGAGTAAGATTCCGGCAATCCACGGGTTGAACAGAATACGCGCCAGCTCAATAAACACGCGCTCGCCGTTCTGGCTTACGTTAGCCGCCTGCTCTGGATGGTTCTGGAAATAAGCGATACCAAAAAAGCCGACGGCAACCGCACCCGCCAGACACAGGATCATCCAGATCATGCCGATGCGACGCGCAGTGCGGATGGTGTGATGCGAATCGGCTGCCATAAAGCGCGCCAGAATATGCGGCTGGCCAAAGTAGCCGAGGCCCCAACCGAGCAGCGAAATCACCGCGACAAAGTTCAGCCCTTTCAGCATGTCGAGATTCTCAAGGCTTTTCGCCTCAATCACCGCCATCGATTCATCCAGGCCACCGACCGCGACAATCACAATCACCGGCGTCAGAATCAGCGCGAAAATCATCAGGCTGGCTTGCACGGTATCGGTCCAGCTCACCGCGAGGAAACCGCCCACCAGCGTATACAGAATGGTGGCTGCGGCACCGGCCCACAGCGCGGTCTGGTAATCCATGCCAAAGGTGCTTTCAAACAGACGCGCACCGGCGACCACGCCAGAAGCGCAATAGATAGTGAAGAAGATCAGAATCACCACCGCCGAGATAACGCGCAGCAGTTTGCTGTTGTCCTCGAAACGGCTGGAGAAGAAGTCTGGCAGGGTTAACGCATTGTCGTGATGCTCGGTCTGGACACGCAGACGTCCCGCAACGATGCGCCAGTTCAGCCATGCGCCAATAATCAGGCCGATGGCGATCCAGCTTTCTGAAATACCAGAAAGGAAAATCGCGCCCGGCAAGCCCATCAATAACCAGCCGCTCATATCGGACGCACCGGCAGACAACGCGGTGACCACGCTACCTAAACTGCGTCCGCCGAGAATGTAGTCGTCAAAACTTTTGGTTGAACGGTAAGCAATGAAACCGATTAACACCATCCCAAGGATATAAACGATAAAGGTCACCAACATCGGTGTACTTATACTCATCTGACTCTCCACTTATTATTTGATCCACTAAGAGAAATCTTCTAATCATTGCTGCCGGAACGGGGCAACGGCATGATTTGACCGCATCCAGAGAAAGCGATTTCTCTTAAGGCGCGGTATCCTGCCGCAAAGGTGCGGCGCGCACAATGCATTTAACACAGCTGTCACATTGGTTTCACCTCACTTCGTATTTCATCTGTCATAAGGTTGCACGCGCTCACACTTTGAGTTGCACCTTAAACCCTACAAAAACTGTTTTGTTCATCTCAGTTGCAACCTTGGCGAGTTTCTTGCAGCAAGTTCCATGCCGCTTTTACAGCATTAACATTTAAGGCGGTTAAAAACGTGCAACCTGAGTCACATTTAACACGGTTGCACAAAGTTGCAACATAGGTGATATTGCTGCCACGCAAGCGATGAATCACTTTTTCGAGGACGAGGACATCATGGGAACCACTACCATGGGGGTGAAGCTGGATGAAGCCACCCGCGATCGCATTAAACTGGCAGCACAGAAACTGGACCGCACATCACACTGGCTGATCAAGCAGGCGATTTTTAACTATCTGGAGCAGCTGGAAGCCGGTGAATCCGTGCCGGAGATCCCGCAACAGGTAATCGATGCGCTGGGTGATGAAGGCCTGCCAGAAGAGTCACTGCAGCCTTTCCTCGACTTCGCAGAACATATTTTGCCGCAGTCGGTAACGCGTTCAGCGATCACTGCCGCATGGCGTCGTCCTGAGACCGACGCCGTACCGATGCTGCTGGAGCAGGCGCGTCTCCCTGCCCCGCTGGCAGAGAAAACCCATCAGCTGGCTTACAGCCTCGCCGACAAGTTGCGGCACCAGAAAGGTGCAACCGGCCGCGCGGGCATGGTGCAAAGCTTGCTGCAGGAGTTCTCGCTCTCCTCACAGGAAGGTGTGGCGCTAATGTGTCTGGCGGAGGCGTTGCTGCGTATTCCGGATAAGCCAACGCGTGATGCGCTGATCCGCGACAAGATCAGCAACGGCAACTGGCAGTCGCATCTCGGCCGCAGCCCATCGATGTTTGTCAACGCCGCCACCTGGGGCTTGCTGTTTACCGGCCGTCTGGTCTCCACCCACAACGAAGCTAACCTGTCACGTTCGCTCAATCGCATTATCGGCAAGAGCGGCGAACCGCTAATCCGTAAAGGCGTGGATATGGCGATGCGCCTGATGGGCGAACAGTTTGTTACCGGTGAAACCATCGCTGAAGCGCTGGCGAATGCGCGCAAACTGGAAGAGAAAGGTTTCCGTTACTCTTACGACATGCTGGGCGAAGCGGCGCTGACCGCCAGCGATGCCAAAGCCTATTTGGTGTCCTACCAGCAGGCGATTCACGCCATCGGCAAGGCGTCGAATGGTCGCGGTATTTATGAAGGTCCGGGCATCTCGATTAAACTGTCGGCGCTGCATCCGCGCTACAGCCGCGCGCAGTATGAACGCGTGATGGACGAGCTTTATCCCATTCTCAAATCCCTGACGCTGCTGGCGCGCTCGTACGACATCGGTATCAACATTGATGCGGAAGAAGCCGACCGCCTTGAGCTGTCGCTCGATCTGCTGGAAAAACTCTGCTTCGAGCCGGAGCTGGAAGGCTGGAACGGCATTGGCTTTGTGATTCAGGCGTATCAAAAGCGCTGTCCGTTTGTGATTGATTCGCTGATCGACCTGGCGCAGCGCAGCCGTCGCCGCCTGATGATCCGCCTGGTGAAAGGCGCGTATTGGGACAGCGAAATCAAGCGCGCGCAGATTGATGGCCTGGAAGGCTATCCGGTTTACACCCGCAAGGTGTACACCGACATCTCTTATCTGGCCTGCGCACGCAAACTGCTGGCGGTGCCGAACCTGATTTATCCGCAGTTTGCTACCCACAACGCGCACACGCTGGCAGCGATCTATCAGCTGGCGGGCAACAACTACTATCCGGGCCAGTACGAATTCCAGTGCCTGCACGGCATGGGCGAACCGCTGTACGAGCAGGTTGTCGGTAAAGTGGCCGATGGCAAACTGAATCGTCCGTGCCGTATTTATGCGCCGGTTGGCACCCACGAAACGCTGCTGGCGTATCTGGTGCGTCGTCTGCTGGAGAACGGTGCCAATACCTCGTTCGTTAACCGCATCGCCGATAACACCTTGCCGCTGGATGAGCTGGTCGCCGATCCAGTGGCTGCCGTGGAGAAGATGGGCGTCGCGGAAGGTGCGGTGGGTTTACCGCATCCGAAAATCCCGCTGCCGCGCGATCTGTATGGTGCCAAGCGCGCCAACTCCGCTGGTCTGGATATGGCCAACGAACATCGTCTGGCGTCACTCTCCAGCGCCCTGCTTAACAGCGCCAGCCAGCCGTGGATTGCTCAGCCGCTGGTGGAAGGTGAATTAGGTGAAGGCGTCAGCCGTCCAGTGCTCAACCCTGCCGCGCCAGCGGATGTGGTGGGCAGCGTGCGTGAAGCCACCGAAGCCGAAGTGTCAGATGCGCTGGATGCGGCGGTGAATGCCGGTCCAATCTGGTTCGCCACGCCGCCGCAGGAACGTGCCGCGATTCTGGAACGTGCTGCCGAAGCGATGGAAGGCCAGATGCAGCAGCTGATTGGCTTGCTGGTGCGTGAAGCCGGTAAAACCTACAACAACGCCATCGCCGAAGTGCGTGAAGCGGTCGATTTCCTTTACTACTACGCGGGCATGGTACGCGACGATTTCGATAACGAAACCCATCGCCCGCTGGGTCCGGTGGTGTGCATTAGCCCGTGGAACTTCCCGCTGGCAATCTTTGCCGGACAAGTTGCCGCTGCGCTGGCAGCCGGTAACAGCGTACTGGCGAAACCGGCGGAGCAAACTCCGCTAATCGCTGCGCAAGCGGTGCAAATTCTGCTGGATGCTGGCGTACCGAAAGGTGTGCTGCAACTGTTGCCGGGCCAGGGCGAAACCGTGGGCGCGCAACTGACTGGCGACGAACGCGTGCGCGGTGTGATGTTTACCGGTTCAACGGCGGTAGCAACGCTGCTGCAGCGCAATCTGGCCGGTCGTCTTGATCCTCAGGGTCGTCCAACGCCGCTGATCGCCGAAACCGGCGGCATGAACGCGATGATCGTGGATTCCTCGGCGCTCACCGAACAGGTGGTTGTCGATATCGTTGCCTCAGCGTTTGATAGCGCCGGTCAACGCTGCTCGGCGCTGCGTCTGCTGTGCATCCAGGATGATGTGGCCGATCACACCTTGAAAATGCTGCGTGGCGCGATGGCGGAGTGCCGCATGGGCAACCCGGAACGTCTCTCGACTGACATAGGCCCAGTGATTGATGCCGAAGCCAAAGCCAATATCGAGCGTCATATTCAGGCGCTGCGTAATAAGGGCTTCAAGGTGTATCAGGCGGCGCAGGAGAATCCGCAGGACACCAAAGAGTGGAACAGCGGCACCTTCATTAAGCCAACGCTGATTGAGCTGGATCAGGTCAGCGATCTCGATAAAGAGGTGTTTGGTCCGGTGCTACACGTAGTGCGTTTCTCGCGTAACAACTTGCCGCAGCTGGTTGAGCAGATTAACGCGTCGGGTTATGGCCTGACGCTCGGCGTGCATACGCGTATCGATGAAACTATCGCGCAGGTTACGGCGACCGCTAAAGTCGGCAACCTTTACGTGAACCGCAATATGGTGGGTGCGGTGGTTGGCGTGCAGCCGTTCGGCGGCGAAGGTTTGTCGGGTACCGGTCCGAAAGCCGGTGGCCCGCTCTATCTTTATCGCCTGCTGGCCAATCGTCCCGATGGCGCGCTGCGTATTACCTTTGATCGTCAGGATGCCGAGCGTCCGGTTGACAGTACGGTGCGTGCCGAGTTGATGCGTGCGCATCAGGCCTTGCAGCAATGGGCGCAGGATAAGCCCGAGCTGCTGGCGCTGTGTCAACGTTACGACGAACTGGCTCAGGCCGGTACGGTGCGTCTGTTGCCGGGCCCAACCGGCGAGCGCAACACCTTCACCCTGCTGCCGCGTGAACATGTGTTGTGCATTGCCGATAACGCGGAAGATGCGCTGACGCAGTTGGCGGCGGTAACCAGCGTCGGCAGCCATGCCCTCTGGCAGGATGATGAGTTGCATCGTGCGCTGCGTAAATCTTTACCGGCGGAAGTGCAAGCGCACGTCAAGCTGGTGAAGGATGCACTGGCGGCGGAATTTGATGCTGTGATTTATCACGGTGATGCCGATCAACTGCGGAGTTTGTGTGAGCAGGTGGCGGCACGCGATGGCGCGATTGTTTCGGTGCAGGGCTTTGCGCGCGGCGAAACCAATCTGCTGCTGGAACGTTTGCTGATTGAGCGTTCACTGAGCGTCAATACCGCCGCAGCGGGCGGTAATGCGAGTTTGATGACCATCGGTTAACAGTAACAACGTAGGGTCGCCATTTATGGCGACCTTTTTTCACGCCGCAGACTTATTCCGCTTTAACCCAATCAACGTTGGAAACACAAACAGCGACTGCCCCAATCCACGATTGGTCACTTGCCACACCGCAACCGAACACAGCGAACAGATCCCGACGATCGCCAGCGGATAGAAGCAGGCCCACAATATCGAGAACCACGCTTGCTCAAACAGGTGATGACGCTGGGCGAACAGAATCGCTGACATACCGAAGAACTCAATGAAGATGCGGTGTATCACGTAGATTTGCAGCGTGTTACGCCCAACCCAGTTAAGATAACTCATTTTGAAGTGTGCATTGAGCCAGCGGCACGCCGCCACGCTGAACAGCACCGCAAGGATGCACAGGAACAAACTCTTATCCAACCCAAAGATGACGTGCAGGCCAGATACCGCGGCCAGGATCGCCCAGGGCACAATGTTGTCGCGACGCCATTCACTGAGACGCAGCATCATTGGGCTCCAGAACGCCCCCAGCAGGAAGAACAGGAAATACTGCGCCACGCTCTGTGGTCCCCAATAGGGAATGATCTTCTCCACCGCCAGATAGTTCAGCGCAATTGCCACTACCAGCAACGCCACTTTCTGCTGTTTAAAGATCTTGGCGCACAGGAAATAGAGCGCTAAGCCGTAGAGATACCAGGAGGTGCTCATGGCGAGGAACGTGAGCTTTAAGAATTCCAGCAGCGAACCGGCATACGCCGCATTGAGGTTCTGCGAAATACGCTGTCCGGTGATCTCGGTTGAGATGCCAACAATCGACCACCACTGAATAAAGCCCCAAAGAATATAGAGATAGAACAGGTTGGTGATGCGGCTGGTAAACACCTGTTTCCACGGCCGATTTAAAATACCGTTGGTGGCTAATAAACCCGATACAAAGAAAAACGCTGGCATACGCAGCGGCGACAATACGGTATTAAACTGCACCCATATTTCTGCGGGGATCCAACCCGCCGTCAATAATTTAACCGTACCTTCGAATCCAGGTAATACGGTGTGATACAACACCACCAGTAATATGCAGGCTCCCTTGAGGGTATTTATCCATGCGATATCTTCTTTCCTGGCGTTATTCATATGATGACTCCCGCTGCTGTTGCTGTGTAGGTCTTAAAGGAGAAGGTTGAGGAAATAAGCGTTGATGCATTTATGATTATTCAACGATTATTCAACAGGCGGGCCGGGCATGATGTAGCGAAAGTCCTAAATGTTTTTTTGTGGTCCTGATATAACAATACTTTACACATCCAGACAAAAATAGAACCCTGAGCAGGCTAAGGAAATTTGCCTTAATTAGAGTCACTAAAAGGTTATTAAGTAAAATAAGTGTGAGCGGTGTCGCGTAGGGAAATTAAGAACAATCCACCCTTTCTTATGCCAGATTAAATTCAAATCCTAAATAAAGAATTATTTAATGTGGCAAATGGATAAGCGTGAATATTAGCGTTGTGGTAACGCGGAAGTTGTAGGGTCGCCATTAATGGCGACCGAATAACAAACAAAATCAGGACCAAAAAAACTGGCCCGATTAAATTATTGCTGCGGCGCGCTTTTGCTTTCGAGCGCAGATTTACGCAACAGGCGCGGATAGAGAAATAGCATGCGGCCCGGCCCCCGGTTGAGCAGCGTCCACACCAGCAGAGAAATACTGGTACACAACGCAACGCCGGTAATTGGCATCAACAGCGCCCATACCCAGCTAAAGGCGGTATTGTCAAACCAGCCATATTGCACCGCCAGCACGATCGCACTCAGCCCCAGCAGCTCAATAAAGATGCGGTGCAGCACGTAGATTTGCAGCGTGTTGCGGCCAATCCAGTTGAGCCACGCCATATTGAATCGTTCATTGAGGAAGCGGCACAGCACAATGCCAAACACGATGGTCAGCAGGCTGTAGAACGGATTTTTGTAGATGCCACCGACATGATGCAGCAGACCGATCAGCGCAATGCCGCCCATCATCAACCAGTGCTGACGCTTCAGCTCACTCAACTCAATCAACGCCTGGCTGAAGAACACGCCGAGCAGGAAGTAGAGATAGTTCTGCGCCACGCTGGCAGGTCCCCAGCCGGGAATCAGGCTGAATTGTGCCGCGTAGGTGGCGACAATCGCCAGCGCCATTAAGGCCAGCTTCTGTTTGTGGAACAGCTTGGTGAACAGGAAGAATCCGGCCAGCGCGTAGAGATACCAGAGGCTCGTCATCGAGGTCATCAGCAGCTTAACGAACTCAAACGGCGTGTCCGCATAGGCGGCGTTTTTGGTGCTGGAGAGCCGTTCCCCGAGATGCGTGGAGATGTAGTGAATGCTCAGCCACTGAATGACGCCCCACAGCAGGTAGAGGTAGACGATGTTGCTGAACTTCTTGGTGAACACCTCTTTCCAGCTCTTTTTGGTGATTGAACTGGCAGCCAGCAAACCGGAGACAAAAAAGAAGGCCGGCATACGCAGCGGTGACAGATAGGTGTTAAATGCCACCCACCAGTGTGCGGGCAGCAGTCCAGCGGTGAGATGATGCAGCGAAGGCGCGAACGTGGTGATGATGGAGTGATGTAACACCACCATCAAAATACAGCCCCCTTTGAGCGTGTTGATCCAGAGGACCTCTTTCCTGGCAGTCGTCATTGCTATGTCCTAATTGCGCCATGAATTTGTAAAGAATTATTTATATTTACAAAGATGTCTCAATCAGGACTTTCCTAATAAGGAAAATCTCGGAAGCACTAAGGCGAGAGGGAGTTAATTTATCATTAAATTCAATGCGTTATATTTAATTATGAAATTAACTTTAGGATAAAACCGAGAGATAAAGACCAGCAGATAATGAATAAAAACCGGTTATTTCTTTAATGTACGTCTTGCAATTGAGTAGAAATATCGATGAGCGGTTAAGCGGTGCGCATGAATGCGCACCCTACGATGTAGCGTGCAGGATGCGCATGGTCTTCGTAGGGTCGCCATTTATGGTGACCTGCCGTTTAAATCACTGGTTCAAAAACTTGTCGAGAAATTGCCGGGTACGCGCCTGCTGCGGATTACTGAATAGCTCTTTTGCCGCGCCCTGCTCCACGATGCGTCCCTGATCCATAAAGATGGCGCGATCCGCGACGTCACGCGCAAAGCTCATCTCATGGGTGACGATCACCATGGTGCGTTTCTCCTGCGCCAGCGCGCGAATGGTGTTAAGCACCTCGCCCACCAGCTCAGGATCAAGCGCCGACGTCGGCTCATCGAACAGAATCACTTCCGGACGCATCGCCAGCGCGCGGGCAATCGCCACACGCTGCTGCTGTCCGCCAGAAAGACGACGCGGAAAACTCTCTTCCTTGCCGTGCAATCCCACTTTCTCCAGCAAACTGCGCGCCCGCGCGATGGCTTCCGCCTTCGGTTCACCTTTGACGATCACCGGCCCTTCAATGATGTTCTCCAGCACCGAGCGGTGCGGGAACAGATTGAAGTTCTGGAATACAAAGCCAACCTGCTGACGCAACTGGCGCACCAGCTGCTTCTGCTTATTGAGGCCGAGCGCCGCATCAATGGCAATATCACCGACTTTAATACGTCCGCTTTCCGGTACTTCCAGCAAATTGATACTGCGCAGCAGCGTGGTTTTACCGGAGCCGCTTGGCCCGATAATGGCCACCACTTCGCCAGGTGCCACGTCGAGATCGATGCCGTGCAGCACCGTCTGGCCGTGAAACTGTTTCACCAGCTGACGGACTTCAATTGCACTCATTTGCCCTCCCGATCCTGTCGATTCACATGCGCTTCCAGGCGATTTTGCAACGCCGACAGCACGGTCGCCATCACCCAGTAAATCAGCGAGGCCGCCAGATACATGGTGAACACTTCCAGCGTCCGTGAGGTGATCAGCTGCGCCTGACGGAACAGCTCCGGCACCTGAATGGTGGCGGCCAGCGAGGTATCTTTCACCAGGCTGATAAAGCTGTTGCCCAGCGGCGGCAGCGCGGTGCGCGCGGCCTGCGGCAGGATTACGCGGCGTAGCGTTTGCCACGGCGTCATGCCAATGCTGGCAGCGGCTTCCCACTGCCCGCGTTCAATCGAGGCAATCGCGCCACGCAGTGATTCAGAAGCGTAAGCAGCGGTATTCAGCGACAGACCAATCATCGCCGACGGAATCGGATCCAGCTCGATACCAAACTGTGGCAGACCGTAATAGATCATAAACAGTTGAGCGATGAGCGGCGTGCCACGAAAAATCGACACGTAGATGCGCGCCAGCCAGTTGATTGGCCAGAAGTGCGACAGACGCATTAGCGCCAGCACGAAGCCAAGTATCAGGCCGAAGAACATCCCGCCGATACTCAGCTGCAGCGTGAACAGCGCGCCTTTCAGTAAAAAGGGTGCTGAATCCAGCACCAGTTGTAAGCTTTCCTGCATTATTTAGTGACGTCCGCGCCGAACCATTTCTCAGACAGTTTGCTCAGCGAGCCATCTTTCTGCATGTCCGCGATGGCGGAGTCGATGGCTTTCAGCAGATCGTCGTTGCCTTTACGCAGCGCCACGCCTGATTCCAAACGGGAAAAGGCCGGACCAGCCACCGCCATGGTGTCGCCGGTTTTCTTCACCAGATCCAGCGCCGCTAAGCGGTCCACCAGAATGGCATCTAAACGGCCTGAACGCAGATCCTGATACTTGGTTGGGTCATCATCATAGGTACGCACATCGGCTTTTGGCACGTTATCCTTCAGCCACTGCTCGTAGTTGGAACCGAGACCGACGCCGACTTTCTTGCCGGCCAGATCGTCTGGCTTGGTGACGGTTGCTGCGTTTTTCTTCAGCGTCAGCGCCTGCACGCCAGAAATGGTGTACGGCGTAGAGAAGTCATACTTTTTCTTGCGCTCTGGCGAGATGGTGACCTGATTGATCACCACATCGATGCGTTTAGAATCCAGCGAGGCCAGCATACCGTCCCATTTGGTCGGACGCAGATCGGCTTTCACGCCAAGGTGTTGAGCCAGCGCCTGCGCGAATTCCACTTCAAAACCGGTCAGCTGGCCTTTTTCGTCCTGGAAGCTGAACGGCGGATACGTGCCTTCAAGACCGACGCGAAGCTCACCTTTACTCTTCACTTTTGCCAGCAAATCTTCTGCGGCGAAGGATTTAACGTTAACGCCCGCAACCAGCGCGACCGCCATCATGCCCATCACCATTTGGCGACGAATAGGAGAGAAAATCATGTTTACCCCATTTATTGTGATGTGTTGTTGTGTGCTTTGTAGGGTCGCCATGCATGGCGACCTCTTCTGAATAACCGCCGGATTATAAACCGTTTTTACGTTCTGTCTCAGATCGAAGGGTGATAAGCAAATAACGCCGGCGATCCACCGGTATGCACGAACAGCAGCGGACCTTCACGACGGAAGCGATTTTGCGCAATACCATCGATTAATCCCGCCATCGCTTTGCCGGTGTACACCGGATCGAGCATGATGCCTTCCAGGCGCGCCAGCAGTTTCACCGCCGCCATGCCCTCTTCGTTGGGTTCGCCATAACGCGGCGCGAAGTAATCATCCCACAAGGTGATCGGTGCTTTGGCCTGCACTTCCAGCTGCTCGGCTAACGCGCTACGAATGCGTTCCACCACCGGCAACTGCGCCTCAACTTTACGCGATACGGTGACGCCCACCAGCTCGGTTTCTGGCAGCAATTGCTCCAGACCAATCGCCAAACCCGCGTGCGTGCCGGCGCTGCCGGAAGCCACCACCACTGCGGCAAAATCCACCACGCCTTCGCTTTGATGGGCAATCTCCTGCGCGCACTCAACGTAACCGAGCGCACCGAGTGCATTGGAGCCGCCAACCGGCACAATGTACGGTCGGAATCCCTGTGCTTCGAGGTGTTCGGCCTGCGCGGCCAGCTGTTCAGTGGGATTGTGCAGCGCATCGACCATGACGATTTCCACATCCATCAAATCGAGCAGCAAGCGGTTGCCGTTGCTGAGATAGTTTTCTGCTGTGGTGTCAATCGGGTTTTCCAGCAGCGCCACGCACTTCAGGCCGAGCTTCGCCGCCACGGCGGCGGTTTGACGCACATGGTTAGATTGAATGGCGCCCGCCGTCAGCAGCACATCCGCGCCTTCGCGCAGCGCATCCGCAGCAAGGAATTCGAGTTTACGCAGTTTGTTACCGCCGAGGGCAACCGGCGTGAAGTCATCGCGCTTAATAAAGATATCGCGACCCAGATAGTCAGAAAGCCGTGGCAAATGCTCAAGCGGCGTAGGTGCACCGAGTAATTCAAGACGTGGGAACTGGTGCAGAAGATGTAAGGACAATGCAGCCTCCATTCGGGCAATGTGCAGTTATCCATACAGTGTTGCAGAAGATGAGAAAAGTCGCACCCGGAATTCACCGCGTGCTGCCCTTGTTGCTGTCATGCTCGACAACAACAAGGGTGGATTCACCATCAGCCCTGCTGCCAGCCTAAAAACTGGTCATATTTGCGCAGTGCGATGCGGTAATTGTTATTACCCGCATCAGGCAGATCGTTCTCCAGACACTCATGCCAGCTATTGCCCCGTAAACGATCGGCCGGGAAATTTTTCGCCTTCAGCATGTCATCAAGCCGACGCAAACGTACTACATACTCACGTATGGTACTGTGGCTCATCTCCGTCTGCTCAAACAGGTATTGCTTAAACGCCATAATGTCGAAGTAATTCGGATGGGTATTACAGAAAATATCGCTGCAGAAACGACACAAGGCGGTCAATTCTGGCTGGAGTTTCATCCACACCTGATCGTCAATCATTTGGTCCATGCGTGCGATGGCCTCTTTATTGATGATCTGGCCGCGAAAGACTAACGCCATACGATCTAAAACTTTGCCACAGTGTGAACAATTGCTTTGGCTGTGCTTATAGTCTTTAAGATAGCGACTTAACGGTCTGGCTTTAACTTTGGCTCCCATTGCTGAGTCCCCGGTTTTATTGTTTTTTTCGATCGCCAGGAACTGAGTCTGTTAGCGCGCCCCCGATAATCGGGCACGCAGGCGTTTGATCGCCTGACTGTGCAGTTGGCTGACGCGGGATTCCCCCACTTCCAGCACCGCGCCAATCTCCTTCAGGTTCAGTTCTTCCTGGTAGTACAGTGTGAGCACGAGTTTTTCACGTTCAGGCAACGCCTCAATCGCTTCAATTACGCGGTCACGTAGGTTTCCTTCCAACAACTGATGAAGCGGGTTGGCTTCCTCATGCCCCTCCGTCACCAGCTCCGCACTGTCGCCGTGTTCTTCCCGATACTCGTCGTAGGAGAAGAGTTGGCTGTTGTTGGTATCGAGCAGAATCTGCCGATACTCCTCCAGCGAAACATTCAGGCGCTCAGCCACTTCCTGCTCAGTAGCCGAGCGCCCCAACGCTTGTTCTACCTGATGCATGGCACCTGCGACTTCGCGCGCATTTCTGCGTACGCTGCGTGGTGCCCAGTCGCGACTGCGCAGTTCATCCAGCATTGCTCCCCGGATACGCTGCACGGCGTAGGTGGTAAAGGCGGTGCCCTGTAACGCGTCGTAGCGCTCCACGGCATTCAATAAGCCAATGCCACCGGCCTGCAGCAGATCGTCAAGCTCAACGCTGGCTGGCAAACGTACCTGCAGGCGTAGCGCTTCATGCCGCACCAGAGGAACGTAGCGCTGCCAGAGCGAATGTTTATCCATCACGCCATCGGCGGTATAGAGATCGTTCACGTTGACTACCCTGCGTTAGTAAAGTTATCGGCATGATTATCCAATTCTGTAGGGGTTTTGATTGGCAGAATAGGCGGGCAAAAGCGAGGTTATTTCAAATTTGTTATGGATGGCGGTGGATCGCACCGCCATCCGCGCGGGCGTTAGCGCAAATTACGCAGTCTTTCCCGCGTGCCAGGCGGCACCGCATCCCATAATGCGCAAACTTTGCCCTCAAGTGCCTGATAAAAAGGGGTAATCAACGCTTCAGTTTCCAGCGCAGGATTAAACAGCACCTGACCCGTTTCCGCGTTGATGCTTATCATTTTGTTGATAAACAGCCGCTGCAGGTCGCTGCGCAGGAATAAGCCGTTATCGGCGCTGTTATCCGCCAGAAAGCCCTCTTCGTTCTCTTGCGTGTCGATGTAGCAGGCTTCCACCCACGGCCAGCTGTGACGTTCGGTCAGTTGCGTGCCGGTGATGATGCAGGCGCCGTAGCGCGCTTTCACCGCCGAGGTGAACTCCGCCTGACTGGTGCGCTGCAGCACTTTGGCTTTCACGCGTCGCCCCACTTCGGTGCCGGGCATCACGCCGCTCGGCACTTTGTATTGCGGCGTGCTCAACACCACCAGAAACTGGATTTTGCGCGACAGCGGGAAGCACGGATGCGCCTGCGCATCGAACAGCTGCCAATACTCATCCTCTTCGGTCTGCCGCATCAGCACCAGCTTAAAGCCCCGGCTGTTGAGCAGATTCTGCGCCGCTGCCGAATTGGGATCGAGCATGGCAAACACCTGGGTTTCGCCGACCACTTTCCAGCGCCCTTCTTTGCGCGCCTCATCGTTGCGACGGAAATAGAGAAACGCCATTTGGTTCTTCAGGTAATGCTCAAAGCGGCGCAGATAATTTTTGCGCTCATTATCGTCGGAAACAAACAACAGATCCTCAATTGGACTGTTGATCTCCTCCTGCGCAAAAAGTGCGCGGATCACTAAATTGCGAAAACTGGTCGACGGGCTCAGCAACCCGCGAGCGGTGAGTTCCTTTTCATCAGGATGCTGCTGCGTGTAGCGCAGCGCAATCTCTTCGAAGGTCAGTAGCTCACCCGGTAACAAGTCATAATTGAAGCGCATAGACACCCCAGAAACGGAAAAATGTGGTTCAAAAATTGGAATGGTTCTGAGGGGAGTTATCGGCAGATTTGGTACGGACTGTAACAAGGCGGTTACTTTTCTGAGGATGTTTGGTGCTTGGTGAAATCGTTGTTTTTGTTGGGATGGGATTTGGATTAGTGCAGAAGGAATCACTGGGTTGGTTTTGCTCCAGGTCACCATAAATGGCGACCCTACAAAGGCGTTCGTCGTAGGGGCGCCATTTATGGCGACCGTTTACTTCTCTGGCGCAAAATGCAGTACCGGATGCGTAAGCACCTTGTGTATCTCTGGCGACGGCGGTGCCGGAAACGTAGCATTTTTTAGCGCATCCGAGGCAGCCGTGCATAAGCTGGGATCGCCGGTTAAAACATGGAAGTCCGTCAATTGTCCCTTCTCATCCAAATCAAGTCGCACATCGCAGGTTTTGCCTGCGTAGGTATCGGCATCAAATAACTGCGTGGTGATGGCATAGTTGATTCCGGCGATATAGCTGTGGAGATCGGTCACCACCGGCGGCGGCGGAACGTTAACATGAGAGCGAGGATGTTTTGGTACAGCACAACCGGACAACAGCAGAACAACAAAGAGAAGAATGCGCATAGATCACGTCCTGTGAGGATTATTTTAAAAAGTATACCCACATATTATTTATATGCAGGTATCAAGTAAACCAGAGCGGACTTTAGCTAAGATTCTTAAATTTATCCTGACAAACATTATAATGTCGTTTCAAAAATTGGATGTTGGCGTAACGTTTAATTTCATCCCAATGTTTACAGGTTCGCCCATTAATTTTTTTATATGTTTTCAGTAATGCGGCATCATGGGTTAAGAGTTCAACTGCGCCATTATTAGGGTTAATGGTAAGGATTTTAGCATCAAATAAGCGGTGCAAATCACTGCGCAGCAGCAAACCATTGTCCAGACCATTGTGGCGGAAATGTTTTTCGTTATTTTTATCATCTCCGATGTGCGCAGCTTCAAGCCAAGAGGCTGCTTGTTCATTGTGGGGTAATCCAGTGACCACACAGCCAGGATAATAGTTGAGTAATGTGTTTCGAAGCTTTTGCTGATCCATTCTCACCAAAACTTCACGCTCAATCCGTCTGCCAACATCCTCACCATCCTCATCTTTAGGTAATTCAGCTTGTTGGGTATAGATGAGTTTCACTGCATAGGTGAAATCACGTGCGGCACTAAATTGCGGCTCGCCCTGCGCATTTATAAGCTGCCAGCGTTGATCTTGCTCGATCAACTTATGGCCTGATTTCTTTAAGAGTTTCTTTAATTCACCATCATTGGGTTTTAATAATGCTTCCACTCTGGCTTCGCCAGCAACCCGCCATTTATTTTGGCGTGAATTTGTACGGCGAAAAACCCAAATACCTTTGTTGTTGGTGAGCAGATTTACAAAGTTCGTTCGATAGTTACCTTTACCATCGCCAACAAATAACAGTTCATCAATGTCACCGTTCAGCGAAGCTTCCGCGAAAATGGCACGAGGTAATTTGTGTCTGCCGTTGGGCCTAAGAAATCCGCTATTCTGCAAGCCCGTTTGGTCCTTAATATCCTGACGATACTTATCATCAATTTCTTTAAACGTGAGTAGTTCACCAATATGCGGCATCAGAAGTTTGGTCATGGTATTTTCTCCAAAAAAAACCCCGCCGAAGCGGGGTCTGATAAGCAAGAAGCTTAGAGCGATTAGCCCTGCAGCAGAGACAGAACCTGCTGTGGAACCTGGTTAGCTTTAGCCAACACTGAGTTACCCGCCTGCTGAATGATCTGTGCTTTAGACATGTTTGAAACTTCAGTGGCGTAGTCAGCATCCTGAATACGAGACTGTGCTTCAGACAGGTTAGTCGTGGTGTCGTTCAGGTTAGTTACCGCTGAATCCAGACGGTTCTGAATCGCACCCAGTGAAGAACGGAACTTATCGATGTCGCTGATAGCGGCATCCAGTGCTTTCAGCGGGTCAGCAGTGGTTGCTGCAGTAGTCGCTGCATCAGTAGTGAATTTGCCATCAGCATCTTTGTAAACTGCTTTGCCTGAACCGTTAGTTACTGAACCATCAGTTTGCAGGAACAGAGATTTAGTGTTAACACCAGTCAGAGAGCCATCAGTATTGGTGTAAGCTTGAGCGCCACCATAAGTTACTGCACCAGCAGCATCCACTGCAACTTCAGTCGCGCCAGTACCTGAAGTGAAACCAGTACCAGTTGAAGCTGACTGCAGAGCAGCAGCTGTCATTTTAACGCCAGTCAGGCCAATTGCTCCAACATCAGCACCATCATCGTCACCCGCAAAAGTGATTACAGTATTATCAGCGGTAGTGATAGTGACTGGAACAGGGGCAGCACCATTGGTGTTCTTGGTCAGACCATCCAGTGTTGCAGCAGCAGGTGAGCCGGCACTGTTCTGGGTCAGGTTACCAGTTGAGTCGATATACAGTGCAGAACCGTCTTTAGCAGTGATTTTGCCATCGCTTGACAGGTTTACGTCTACTGAAGTTGTACCAATTTTAACACTCAGGCTAGCGGTATCACCAGCTTTAGGCGTCAGGTAAGACTGAACCTGAGCACCGGTTACTGCAGTGCTTGATGCCACATCAAACGAATAAGTACCTGCAGCTTTATCTAAGGTATAGGTATTAGATGCAGCAGCAGCACCAAAACCGTTGCTAATTGTGGTAGTAACAACTGCACCATCTGCAAGGCTTGAAAATGCTTGTGCAGCAGTTGACTCTTTCAGGCCAGCACTTACGGTGTAAGTGGTTACGCCGTTAGCCGCTGGAGTTGGAGCAGCACCAATCTGTGCTGAATCCAAATCAGCTTTAGTTGCAGCAGTGTTAGCTACTGAACCAGAACCGTTTACGTTGAAACCTGTCAGGCCCAGAGTTTTGCTGTCGATTTGCTTCAGGTCGATTGAGATAGTCTGGCCATCGTTCGCGCCAACCTGGATTTTCATGGTGCCGTCTTTAGCCAGCACGTTCACGCCGTTGAACTGAGTCTGACCAGATACGCGGTCAATTTCATCCAGACGGGATTTGATTTCGTCCTGGATTGAGTCCAGGTCAGACTGGCTGTTGGTGCCGTTCTGAGACTGTACAGTCAGTTCACGAACACGCTGTAAGTTGTTGTTGATTTCTGACAGTGCGCCTTCAGTGGTCTGCGCTGCAGAGATACCGTCGTTGGCGTTACGTGCCGCCTGAGTCAAACCGTTGATGTTAGACTGGAAGCGGTTAGCAATTGCCTGACCTGCTGCGTCATCTTTAGCGCTGTTGATACGCAGACCTGAAGACAGGCGCTCAATAGCGGTAGACATTGCAGACTGGTTTTTGTTGATGTTGTTCTGTGTGATCAGCGAGAGGCTGTTGGTATTAATGACTTGGGCCATGATAATTATTCCTGTTAATCAAGTCTTTCGGTTAAGGTGTGGGCTTCAACCCGCCGGCTTCAGCGCCGTCAAAGTTGTTATCGTCTGCCCTTAAACAACCTTTAGATTTTTTTTAGGACCAGGTGAAAATTTTTCCCTTCAACCTGTCACGCTTATCTTTATCGCCCTCTCTGTAGACATCTTTAGTCCGACTTGATCATTTTTTCTAGCGCCAGAAATACCCTTCTCTATATGCCTTATTCGCTTTATTAGCCGCTGGTAAAAAATTCTAAACTTTGAGCCTATAAAGCCGATAACCGCGGTATCACTTTCCGTGTCGACATGAAAAGGAAACAACATGGCTAGTATCTCTACCCTCGGTGTCGGTTCAGGCCTCGACTTAAGCAGTATTTTGGATAGTTTAACCACGGCGGAAAAAGCCTCACTTACGCCGATTACTACTCAGCAGAGCGCTTATACCGCCAAACTGAGTGCCTACGGTACGTTATCCAGTGCATTAACCGCCTTTCAAACCGCGAACACCGCGCTGAATAGCGCAGATCTGTTTAGCGCGACTACGGCAACCAGCACCTCAAGTGCGTTCAGCGCAACGACATCGGGCAACACCGTTGCGGGCAAATACAGCATCAGCGTTACGCAACTGGCGCAGGCACAAACGCTGACTTCCGGTATTCAAACCAGTAATACCACCGCACTGGGTAGTTCTGATGCCAGCCGCACCTTGTCGATCAAATTGGCGGACGGCACCAGCAAAGACATTACGCTGACCAGCGATCAAACTTCGCTGACCGGTATGCGTGATGCGATTAACGGCGCCGGTGCGGGCGTAAGCGCGAGCATTATTAAAGTCGCTGACGGTGAATACCGCCTTTCACTCACCGCGTCGAAAACCGGTGAAGCGAATGCGGTCTCCTCAGTCACCGTGACCGGCGATGACACTTTGCAGGGCATTGTCGGTTTTGATGCCACGAAAAGTGATGCCGATAACCCACTCGACCTCAGCGTTAAAGCGCAAGATGCTGAATTAACCGTGAATAACGTGGCTATCACCAGCAGCACCAACACCATTAGTGATGCGCTGGAAGGAATCACGTTGAATCTGAGTGATGTCACCAGTGGAAATCAATCGCTGACCATTACCCAAGATACTTCTAAAGCCTCAACGGCTATTTCTAACTTCGTTGATGCGTATAACAACCTGCTTGATCAGTTCAACGCGCTGACCAAATACACTGCGGTGGATACCGGTTCAGATGCGCAAGATTCCAGCAATGGTGCCCTGCTCGGGGATAGCACTCTGCGCAGCATTCAAACCCAGATTAAAAGTCTACTGACCAACAATACGAGTTCATCAGCGTATAAAACGCTGGCACAGATTGGCGTGACGTCGGATCCCACCACCGGCGAATTAACGTTGGATGCCGATAAGTTAAAAACGGAACTCACCAAAGATCCTACGGGCATTAAAGAGATGATTGTGGGTGACGGTAAAACCACCGGCATTACCACGAAGCTGGCGACAAACCTGACCAGCTGGCTGTCATCAACCGGCAGCATTCAGTCGGCGAAAGATGGTGTCAGTAAAACGCTGAATACCCTGACTGAGCAGTACAACAGCACCAATACGCGCATCAATAACCTGATTGCGCGTTACAAAGCGCAGTTTACGCAACTCGACGTCACCATGAACTCGTTGAACAGCACCAGCGATTATCTGACGCAGCAGTTCGAGAATATGACGTCAAGCAGTTCAAAATAATTAGGAGTGACCATGTACAGCGCTAATGGCACACAAGCCTACGCAAAAATCGGGGTGGAAAGCTCAGTGATGAGCGCCAATCAACAGCAGCTGATTACCTTGCTGTTTGACGGTGCGATCAGCGCACTGGTCCGCGCCCGCCTGTTTATGCAGGACAACAATATCCAGGGAAAAGGTAACTCGATTTCCAAGGCCATTAATATCATTGAGGGCGGACTCAAGCAGGGCCTCAATGAGCAATCAGGCGATGACCTGACCGACAACCTGTTAGGGCTCTATTCCTATATGGTTCGCCGTCTGGTTCAGGCTAATCTGCGTAATGATGTCGAAGCCCTCGAAGAAGTTGAAGGTCTTCTGCGCAATATCGCTGATGCCTGGAAAGAAGTCGTACAACCTCAACACCTTCAGGACGCCGTTTAATGAATATTGCACCGCCACTCGTCACCGTTTACCAACAGTTACTCGATCTCAGCCATGGAATGCTGCGTCTGGCAGCAGAAGGCGAATGGGATGATTTGATTACCAAGGAAGTGGACTATGTCAGTGCGGTGCAAAGACTGGCGCAAACAACCGAAGCCGCCGCACCGTCGCGCCAGCTGCAAGAGCAGTTGCGTCCGGTGTTACGCCATATTCTTGATAATGAGAGCGAAGTGAAACGTCTGCTGCAGTTGCGTATGGATGAATTGACGCAGCTGGTGGGCCAGTCATCGATGCAGAAATCGGTGATGAGCGCGTATGGTAAGCAAGGTAGCGTGTATTTGCCGCAGGGTTAGATGTAGGACTCTGCGCGCTGATGCCCTCACCCCGGCCCTCTCCCACAGGGAGAGGGAGATGCTGCAATATGTCAGATGGGCTCGATCGGTTCCCTCTCCCACAGGGAGAGGGAGATGCTGCAGTATGCCAGATGGGCTCGATCGGTTCCCTCTCCCTGTGGGAGAGGGTTAGGGTGAGGGAAAACTACTTCTGCGTCGCCGTCGTAACCGGGCGCATAATCTCTGGCTCGATATCCTGAATCACCGCCTCATTCGGACGCTTTGCCACTTCTTCCAGCGCCTGCTGGCACTCAACGGTTGGCCGATCCACTTTACGCAGTCTCAACCCATCGTAACGCAGCTCACCGTTCTCCAGCACCAGCGGCATCACGCGCACCTGGCGCGTCACGTTGACCCAATCATCGCCCAGACGGGTTAATTTGCCCGGTTTGGCAATCACGCGCTGCCACTGACGGCAATCCAGCGTGTCGCCTTCGGCACCGATAATCAGGCTGCCCATCGCTTGCTTGCTGATCAGCTTGCTTTGCGGGCCCACGGTTTGCCAGTTGCCTTGCAGCTCCAGCGGCGCCGGGGTTTTCACCGCCTGGTCATAATTGCTGATCTGCGCACAGCCACTCAGCGCCAGCGCGGCCACTATCATCCACTTTTTCATTCTCGGTCCCTACACTCGCATCAATGGCGGCTACGTTATAATTTTTCCCATCCGTTGCGCAAGGTATCTGCTGCGCGGCGCACGTTTTTCCTCAAGCTGCTCATTTCCCGGCCGATAACTCTTCTGGAGTTAAAAGAGCCTGCAAAAACAATAATGACCGACTACACACTCACCTTCGTTACGGAGAACACCGTTATGCGATTGACTCTTCGCGCGCGTCTGACATCGATTGTTGGCCTGCTGTGCATTTTACTGATTGTTGCCGCCATCTGGGGAATCATCGGCCTGCGCGCCGCCGACCAACGGGCGCAAAACGCCTACCAGAATGAGCTGTTACCGCTGCAATATTCGTCTCGCCTGTACCGCATGGTGCAGGAACAATCCTCGACTCTTTTCGATGCCCTGCGCTACTGGACCGACAGCAGCGAAGTGGAGAAACGTCTGGCGCGCATCGCGCATTACGGCGAGCAGATTGCGAAAGACCGTCAAACCTGGCAGCAGCTGGCGTTTGATGCACAAACCAAACCACTCAGCCAGCAATTCATCACCCATCTCGACGGCTGGCAAAGCGCGCTGAAAGATGCCGGAGAACTGCTGAAGGGCGGCAACCCGTCCGGCGCGCTGGTGGTGATTGAAACCCGCCTGCGCAGCGGCAGTCAGCTGCTGCAACAGGACATCGATCAGCTTGATGCGTTAATGCGCCAGCATGCAGAACTCACCTATCGGCAGAGCAACAGCGATTACCAGCTGGCGCGTAACAGTCTGATTATCATACTGCTGGTCGGGCTGAGCGTGGCGCTGGTGTTCGGCTGGTTGCTGATCCGCTCGATCAACCGGTCGATTGGTCAGGCACGCGAACTGGCCGAATCGATTGCGGCCGGTGAACTGAATCATGATATCGGCAGCGTTTCGCACGATGAGATGGGCGAACTGATGCAGTCGCTACTGCGCATGGATGTGCGTCTGGCGGAGATTGTGCGCGACGTAGGCGAAAGCGCCAGCGCACTGAGTGATGCGGCGCGTCAGATGGCCGACGGCAATGACGATCTCTCTGAACGCACCCATTCGCAGGCCAGCTCGCTGGAGCAAACCGCTGCCAGCATGGAACAGATGACCGCCACGGTGAAACACAACGCTGATAACGCCGCGCAGGCCAATGAACTGGCCACCGATGTGCGTCATCAGGCCGAACGCGGCAGCAGCGTATTGCGTGACGCGGTCAGCGCGATGGAGGAGATCGAATCTTCCAGCAAACGCATCGCCGATATCAACCGGGTGATCGATGAGATCGCCTTCCAGACTAACCTGCTGGCGCTGAATGCGGCAGTCGAAGCGGCACGCGCAGGCGAACAGGGACGCGGCTTTGCCGTGGTGGCATCCGAAGTGCGTCAACTGGCGCAACGTTCCGCCGGTGCTGCCCACGAGATCAAAGCGTTGATTGATGCCAGTGTCGGTAAAGTTGAAGCCGGCAGCGCGCTGGTGCAGCGTTCTGGCGCGATGCTCAATGACATCAATTTGGGCGTGGCGCGCGTGGTGGATATTGTCGGTGAAATCGCCGTGGCCAGCCGCCAGCAATCCAGCGGCATCGAACAGGTCAACACCGCTGTGATTCAGATGGATGGTGCGACGCAGCAAAACGCCTCGCTGGTGCAGGAAGCCAGCGCCGCCAGCCAGACTGTCAGCGAACATGCCGGATTGCTGGTGGAGAAGATGGCCTTCTTCCGCCTGCAAACGCGCTAAGGAGCGAGATGATGCGTAAACTTCTCGCGATGTTACTCGCCACGCCACTGCTGAGCCACGCGGCGACCACGCTGAATATCGCCACCATCGCTAACGGCGACATGACCATCATGCAGCAGCTCGCCACGCGCTACGAACAGGAGCATCCTGACGTCAAACTGCAATGGCATGTGATGGACGATGGCGCATTGCGTCAGGCGGTGCTGTCGGCGATGAACAGCGGCCAGGCGCAGTTCGATGTCATCACCGTCGGCACCTATGAAGCGCCGCTGTGGGGCGAAAAAGGCTGGCTGGCGCCGCTGAATAAGCTGCCCGCCGATTACGACGGCGATGATCTCATCACGCCGGTGCGCAAAGCGCTGTCGTTCCAGCAAACGCTCTACGCCCTGCCGTTCTACGGGGAAAGCAGCATGACCTACTACCGCAAGGATCTGTTTGCGCAGAAAGGGTTAACCATGCCGGACAATCCCGACTGGACCGATATCAAGAACTTCGCCGCCAAACTCACCGACGCGCAAAAAGGCATTTACGGCCTGTGCCTGCGCGGCCAGCCTGGCTGGGGCGATAACGTGGCGTTTATGACCACTATGGCGAATGCCTATGGCGCGCAGTGGTTCGATGAAAACTGGCAGCCGACGCTCAACTCGCCGGAGTGGCGCGAAGCGTTGAGTGATTATTTGCAGGTGGTGAAGCAGGATGGCCCGCCGGATACGGTGAAAAACAGTTTCGGCCAGATACTGCGTCTGACCGCGCAAGGCAAATGCGCGATGTGGATCGACAGCACAGTCGCGGCGGGTTTGCTGGTTAATCCGCAGATCTCATTAGTCGCCGATAAGCTGGCCTTTGCGCCTGCGCCGGGCGGCATCACGCGTAATGGTTCGAACTGGCTATGGTCGTGGGCGCTGGCGGTACCGGCTAACACGCCGAATCGCGAGGCGGCGATAGCCTTTATTAGCTGGGCGACATCCAAACAGTACATTCAGCAAGTGGCCGATACCGTCGGCTGGGGCGCGGTGCCGCCCGGCAGCCGCAATTCCACTTATCAGCAGGCGAGCTATCAGCGTCTGGCGCCGTATGCCGCGCAGGTACGTGCGGCGATTGATTCGGCGACCGTCGAGCAGCCCACGCTCAACCCTGTGCCTTATCAGGGCGTGCAGTATGTGAGCATTCCCGGATTTGACCAGATGGGGAACGCCGTCGGGCAGAATCTGGCGGATATGCTGAGCGGCAAACTGACGCTGGATGAGACACTGGCGAAGAATCAGCAGGACGTTACGCAAATTTATCAGCAGTTACATTGATTGCTTTCGTAGGGAGCGCATTAATGCGCACCTGGTTGCCACGAATATCGATCCGGCAGCGGAATCCTGACAACGCAGCTTGCGCGCGTTACACTAGCGCGCAAGTTGATATGCAGGAACACCGAATGAAAACCCCAGAAGAGTATTACGCTCAGGCACGCACGATGTTTTTCACCGCCCACCCCGATTTCCAGTCCGCCCTGGATGAACTCACCGAAAGCGATGCACGCCAGGCGAATTTGTCATTAGCGCAATTACGTGATTGGCATGCAGAGCGCATTTATGCCGCATTTTTGCGTCAGAAGAAGCTGGACGGCATGCTTTTTTCCATTCAATTGGCGGAACCCGATAAAGCCGTCGCCGCGGATGCCATTGAAAAGTATCTGAAATCTCACGCGGAAGCCTTAGGCATGACGTGGGAAGAGTTCTGCATCAAAAACGAGTTGTAATCGGCCACGCACTGAAACGGCATCAAAGATACATCGCCAACCACACAAAATGTTCAGGAAAAAGTTGTACAAGTTGCGAAAACTTGTATAACTTACTCATCACGACGTCAGTCGTAGATTGTCCTTGAACGAATGGTGCTGTTGCACCGCCTCTGGAAGTGTTGCTGGATTTCCACTTCCAGAGGTAATATTTTTTCTTACCCTTCCCGCTCAATCCCTTTTACTTCGATATAACTTGCCACCGCCAGCAGACGATTGACGTGGGTCAGCAGCAGATCAACATCGGACTGTAAAAACTCCTGCGACGCGCGCGATGCGGTGACGATCGCCTCCTGCACCGTGTCGGAAATGGTCAATGAGTTATTCTCTTTTGCCTGAATCAGTAGCGCCGCGATCAATAACGACTGCGCCTCAACCTGCGCCACCAGCTCTTTTGCTTCCACATCCATTTTTGCCATTTTCAATAAGATATCGATAACCAGTTGGCGCATATTTACCCCTGTTTTTATTTACAGTACTATATCGCACCCGATCCAATGAATGGAACGACCCTGATGTTTGTGGAGTTGATTTACGATAAGCGTAACGTGGCTGGATTACCGGGCGCACGTGAGATGATTTTGCAGGAGTTGGAAAAGCGTGTACAGCGCGTCTTTCCCGATATTGAGGTACGCGTCAAACCAATGGAACGTAACGCCATAGATACCGATTTGAGCAAGAACGATAAAGCGACGGTTGCGCGGATTGTCGAAGAAATGTTCGATGAGGCAGAAATGTGGCTGGTGGCCGATTAGGCCACCAGTGCGTCAGAGGCTTAGCTCTCCTGCTCAGCATTGTTGATGGCGATTTCCAGATCCTGAATCGCCTCATCAATGTCATCCAGCAGTTTACCTTGTTTGTTTAGCAAGCTGTCGAAGCGACCCGCGTATTCGGTGTCTTTATACTCACCCGCGTCAAACGCTAGCCAGTGAGCAGACAGCGTCTCAGTGTTAGTCTGCGCGTAGTGGCGCATCTCTTTAAGCTGGGAGGTGACATCACGCAGGTAGTCAATTTTGGTTTTTACAATTTCTGTATCACTCATGCTATCTTCCTTTTCGCTTAATAAGACGATTTAAATAACGCTTGAAGGGTTAATGATAGTGCAAAATATCGAAGCTGCCTTAGGAATAATCGGAAGTGACTAAAACCCGTGAGTAAACAGGGGACATCCGGGTCCCCGATAATGCAACCTCAGGCATTACAAATATTTCCTCGCCAGCTCAATCAGCTCATCCTTCGCGGCATCACCCAGTTTTATTACGCCCTGCTCGACAAAGCTAAACGCGCGGCCGAAATCCTTCACGCCTTCTGAGAACGCCTGACTGGCGTCATGGCTCTGCGTCGCGGCGGCGGCTGGCGGCGCGTCGGCTGTAGCGGGAGCAGCAGCTTCCGGTGCGCTGGGCGGCGCAGCCTCTGCTGCAGCAACAGGCGCAGCCTCCACAGGTGCCGCGACGGGCGTAGCCACTTCGTTGGCGAAATCTTCCGCAGGTGACGATGCGGTGGTGCCGGTTGGATTGATAACAGTTTGATCGCTCATAATGCTCTCCTTCTTACTGAATAAAGATCGCAGTCGGATAACAGTGGCTGCAATCCACGTGGTGATAAGCATGATGCCCTCCTTAACGCTTGAGTTGAGGTGGCGATTTATCTCCTTCAGCCGGTTTCCCCTTATCCGCCGGATTGCTTATTGGGTGCTTCGCTATCCCATCAAGTTTGTTTTGCAGCGCAACCAGCTGGCTGGTGAGCTCCGCCACGCGCCCTTCACGCCGTTCTGAAATCGTTCGATATTGCTGTCGAATCTCCTCAACGCGCTGATTAGCACTGTTGCTAACGAACAGAAACAACACCGTCATCGCCACGCACATCAGCGACAGCATCAGCAGAAAGCCGCCGAAGAACAGTTGGCGTCGATGGTTTTTCACTACGTACTCACTGTTTATCTGCATCATCACGACTCTCCTCCAGAGTGGTAATCAGTTGATTCACCTGGCTGCGAAACTTATCGCTATGCTCGGTTTCGGTGGTTGCCAGTAAAATACTCAGGGCGTTTTTGATCAGCCGCAGATCGGTTTCCAGCGAAGAGATTCGCCGCAGGTTTTTGTCATGTCGGACGCGCAACTCATCGTTTTCCTGACGCATCAAGGCGTGACCCTCTTTGAGCAGCATCACCTGTTCTTTGTAGCTGGTGATGATCTCTCCGCCGGCACGATTGCTGGTGACGATAGCGGCGATCCCCGCCATTAACGGTTTCCAGAACACAGCTGCTGCGCCGCCGCCGAGAAGCAACGCACCTACGCTGGTGACTAAACTACTTTCCATGCTTCACCTCTCACCCCTGGCAAGGGTTGTGCCCCATAAGCACGCTGACCACCCTTGCCAGCTTCGCGGTCAACGCCTGAATTTAAGTTTACTTTAACTCGTGAATTTAAGTATACTTAAGTCGTTCCTTCAGGAGATGTCAAGACGATGAAAAAAGAATCTTCCGGTGAGCGCATCCGGGCACGACGCAAAGCACTACAGTTAACGCAGCAGGCGCTGGCCAAAAGTATCGGTGTATCGCATGTGGCTGTATCACAATGGGAAAAAGAGGAAACCGTACCGCGTGGCGAGAATTTGCTGCGGCTGGCGGAGTGGCTGCAATGCACTGCAGCGTGGATTATTGATGGGGATGGCGAAGTGTTTGCCACCCACGCTAAAGCCGCGCCGGTCACGGCGGTGCCATTAATTAGCCTCGCGCAAGCGTCAGCGTGGTTAGGCGAGCAGCGTTTATTGTTGAAACAGCAAGCAACGCGCTTTCTCTACAGTGAAAGTCAATTAGGCGATGGCGCACTGGCGGTCACGGTGGAAGACCACGCAATGCAGCCGGATTACCGGCCCGGTGACAGTGTGATCTTTGATCCAGATGTTCAACCGCAGCCGGGCGATGTGGTTTTGGCGCTGGTCGATGGCGTGGCGCTGATGCGGATTTATCGTCTGCAAACGCAGCAGCAGGCTGAGCAAATCTTCACATTGCGCGCGTTGAATAATGACTTTCCGCAGCTGCATTCGGCGGAATCGGCGCTAGAAATTATCGGCACGCTGATGGAGTTGCGACGTTACCGAAGCGGCTAGCCGCTTCGCTTAAGCTGTTATAATAAAAAAAGTTTAGCCTGATCGCGGTAAGCTATGGACAGACCCCGCAGTAAGGCTGCTAATCTAGTCGCAAAATAATAAATTATCCGGACAATCTCGATGCTCACCACAATTATTTACCGCAGCCATCTGCACGATCACGTGCCAATCAAAACGCTCGAAGATATGGTTGCTAAAGCCAATAGCAAAAACAAAAACTTCGACGTTACTGGCATCCTGCTGTTCGACGGCCTGCACTTCTTCCAGCTGCTGGAAGGACCGCGTGAGTCCGTTCAGGGCATATACAAGCGTATTTGTCAGGACGCACGCCACCACAATCTGGTGGAGTTAATGCACGACTTCGCGCCCGAACGCCGTTTTGGCAAAGTCGGCATGGAGCTGTTCGATCTGCGCGAGCATGACAAAGACACTGTGCTGCAAGCAGTGCTGGATAAAGGCACCTCGCGTTATCAGCTCACCTACAAAGATCGCGCGCTGCAGTTTTTGCGTACCTTTGTGGTGGCGCGCGACAAAGAGAACTACTTCGAGATCCCGCCAGCCAATACCTGGGAATTTGTTCCGGATAATGAATGGCAGAACGATCTGGATGGTATCGATCAGAGCCTGCAGGATTGCCGCTTTGCTTTTCAACCTATCATCGATCCCTTCGCGCGCCGCGTCACTTCGTTTGAAGCGCTGATCCGCACGCCAAACGGTGGCTCACCCGATGAGTATTTCTCCGCGTTTGGCGGCGAAGCAATTTATCACGCGGATATTCAGTCGAAACGTCTGGCCTTTAACGTGGCAAGCAAACTGGGCATTGGCGAGCATCGTCTGTCGATCAACCTGCTCCCGATGTCACTGGTGACGGTGCCAAACGCGGTGGAATTCCTGCTTACCGAGATCAACGCCAGCGGGCTGGTGCCGCAACAGGTGATCGTCGAAGTGACCGAAAATGAGATCATTTCGCGCTCGGATGAATTTGCTGCCGAAGTGAGAAAGTTGAAAGCGGCAGGTATCAGCCTGGCGCTGGACGATTTTGGTGCCGGTTTTGCTGGCTTGTCGCTGTTATCGAAATTCCAGCCGGACAAAATCAAAATCGATCGCGAGATTATCCGCGATGTGCATAAAAGCGGCCCGAAGCAGGCGATCATGCACGCCATCATTAAGTGCTGCGCATCGCTGGAAATCGCGGTGATTGCCGAAGGTGTCGAACAAGCCGAAGAGTGGATGTGGCTGGAAGCGGCGGGTATCAGTCAGTTCCAGGGCTTTCTGTTTGCGCATCCGCTGTTGAATGGATTCCCGGCAGTGGCGTGGCCTGAGATTAAATAGTGTGGTGGTCGCCATCAATGGCGACCAACAAACTAATAATATGTCGCCTCGATATTGCCATACTGCTTATCCACCACCTCGCCCGCTGCGTCGGTGGTAATAATGTCGCAATAATAGGGAACATCGTTTTTATATTTGCAGACATTACTGACGGTTTTAATCTGGTTATTACGTTTTACCGTGGTGACCACGTCAGAAATCTTTTTCTTATCTTCTGCCCGCACTGCAGTAGCACGGGACACTTCCGTTCCGGCCTGAGTAATACTCAATACCGCCATTTCACCCGCGCTATTATAGGCGAGATGAAACGCTGCATCTGAAGCGGGCGATGAGATTTGTTCCACCAAGCCCTGTTTGTTATAGGCAATATCCACGGTCATGCTCGGCGTGACTTTCTTCACCATGGCGCAGTTTTTATCCAGCGTCACCACTACGTCCTGACCATTCTCGCTGCCTTTTAATGTGTTGCCGTCGCGCGCAACCTCAATCACTTCGCCCTCTTTGCCCACCGATTTAACATGCGTTGGACAGCCGTTATGATCGAAATCGACATTCACTTCAAAGATTTGCTGGCCGTCGGCGGTGAACAGCGTTTGATGGGTATTTTTGACTTTTCCGGGTAGCGCTTCGAATTGATAAAGATAGGCAAAGTTTTTCATTTGCGGATAATAGGTCGCGTCATCCTTGTCACATCCTGCAAGCAGAATGATGGCGACTAAAAACAGCAGGGTTTTCTTCACGTGAGAATCCTCTTCTCATAATAAGGCAGCGCGTTGGGCGGTGTATTCACTGTGATGCAGCGACCGTTCCGCCTGAGATAAAACCATCACCGCGCTGAACTATACTTGAAAGAAACCCGAAAAAACTACACCTGCATACTCATAATATCGGTGTAAGCCGACACCAGTTTGTTTCGCACCTGCACACCCATCTGCATGGAAATAGAGGATTTTTGCAGATCGACCATCACATCGTTTAACTGGATACCCGGTTTACCCATTTCAAAATCCTGCGCCTGAGCGCGCGCCGTTGTCTGAGTTTCGCTGATCTTGTCGAGTGCTGCTTTCATGGTGGCACTAAAATCGACCTGATTGGTGGATTCCGCCTGCTTACCGCTGGCCTGCAGAGACGTCATCTGCAGCTGCTGCAGCACACCCTCAATCGCCTGAATTGACATTGCCTGACCCCTAATGAAGACGTGATTAAATTTTCACGATGAGAAAGTTAACACACTGTCAATAGGACAAAGGCGCTAAATGACCGCAAAAAACCCGGCTTATCCACCCATCGATGAGACCCGAATCATCAAATAATGCCTGCCAATAAGTGGAATTTAATTTTTCTCCTCTCCCGGTTTTAGGGGAGAAGTCTTCAGGGAGTACGTTTTGTCACCACAACACCACACCCGATCAATAATGTCAGGCAGGAATCGGTCATGAATGCGAGTGCAGCCGCTACACAGGATACAGCTAAGAAAGGCTTCAATGACCTTCTCGCCCGCCTGCGCGCCAATCCGCGTATTCCCTTAATTATCGCCGCTGCTGCGGTTATCGCAGTGGTGTTTGCGTTGGTGCTGTGGGCAAAGGCGCCAGATTATCGCGTGCTTTATAACAATCTCTCCGATGAGGATGGTGGCGCGATTGTCACGCAGCTGACGCAAATGAACATCCCTTACCAGTTCGCTGATAACGGTGGAGCACTGATGGTGCCCGCCGATAAAGTGCATGAGCTGCGTCTGCGTCTGGCACAACAAGGCTTGCCGAAAGGCGGCAACGTTGGCTTTGAACTGATGGACAAAGAGAAGTTCGGTATCAGCCAGTTCAGCGAGCAGATCAATTATCAGCGTGCGCTGGAAGGTGAACTGTCGCGCACCATCGAAACGCTCGGTCCGGTGAAGAGCGTACGCGTGCATCTGGCAATGCCGAAACCGACCTTATTCGTGCGTGAGCAGAAAGCCCCTTCCGCTTCGGTCACGCTGAATCTGCAACCTGGCCGCGCGTTAGATGAAGGTCAGATTCAGGCCATTCAGCATATGGTCTCCAGCAGTGTGGCCGGTCTACCGCCGGGCAACGTTACCGTTGTCGATCAGGCTGGTCGTCTGTTGACCCGCTCCGATAGCGAAGGTCGCGACCTGAATGATGCGCAACTGAAATATGCCTCTGAAGTGGAAGCGCGCTTCCAGCAGCGCATCGAAGCAATCCTCAACCCGATTGTTGGCCAGGGTAATGTGCACGCGCAGGTGACGGCGCAGATCAACTTTGACCGCAGCGAGCAGACCGACGAGAAATATCAGCCGAACGCCAATCCAAACAATACCGCCGTGCGTTCACGCCAGACCAGCAATTCAGAACAAAATGGCAGCGCCTATCCGGGTGGCGTACCGGGTGCATTGTCGAATCAGCCTGCGCCAGCCAACACCGCTCCAGTGGCCAATCCACCGGCCAATAACAACAATAATGCCAACGGTCAGAACGCGAACGCGCAAAACGCCAATGCGCAGAATAACGGCAGCACCACCAGCACCGCACAGCCTTCTGGCCCGAGCAGCTCAACGCGCAACGACACGGTGAACTACGAGCTGGATCGCACCATTCGTCATACCAAGCTGAACGTCGGCGATGTGCAGCGCCTGTCGGTTGCCGTGGTGGTGAACTACCGCGACGACGGCAAAGGCAAAGCGGTGGCGCTTAACGAGCAGCAGATCAAGCAGATTGAAGATTTAACCCGTGAAGCGATGGGCTATTCACAAACCCGTGGCGACAGCGTCAACGTGGTGAACTCACAGTTCAACATGACCGAGCCAAGCGGTGGCGACCTGCCATTCTGGCAGCAGCAATCGTTCTTCGATCAGCTGATGACTGCCGGTCGCTGGCTGCTGGTGGCGTTGGTTGGCTTCATCCTCTATCGCAAGCTGGTTCGTCCACAGCTGATGCGTAAGAAAGCGCAGGAACAAGCAGCCGCGGAAGCGCTGGCAGCCCGCTCTGCCGCAAGGGAAGAAGAAGAAGCCTTTAACGTTCAGCTCAGTAAAGACGAGCTGGATCAGGAGCGTAAATCCACTAACCGCATGAGCGCCGAGGTGATGAGCCAGCGTATCCGCGACATGTCTGAAAACGATCCGCGCGTCGTCGCGCTGGTTATCCGCGAATGGATGAGTAAAGAACTATGAGTCTGACCGGTACAGAAAAAAGCGCCATCCTGATGATGACCATTGGCGAAGAGCGCGCGGCGGAGGTGTTCAAACATCTCAATCAGCGTGAAGTTCAGCACCTGAGTGGCGCCATGGCCAACATGCGCCAGGTATCTCATAAGCAGCTGACTGAAGTGTTGCGTGAGTTTGAAGCCGATGCAGAACAGTTTGCGGCGCTGAGCCTCAACTCCAACGATTACCTGCGTTCGGTGTTGATCAAAGCGCTGGGCGAGGAGCGAGCCTCAAGTCTGCTGGAAGATATTCTCGAGAAAAACGAGACCACCAGCGGTATGGAAACGCTCAACTTCATGGAGCCACAGGCGGCCGCCGACCTTATTCGCGACGAGCATCCGCAGATTATCGCCACCATCCTTGTCCACCTCAAACGTGGCCAGGCGGCGGATATTCTGGCGCTGTTCGACGAGCGTCTGCGTCACGATGTGATGCTGCGTATCGCCACCTTCGGCGGTGTCCAGCCGGCGGCGCTGGCGGAACTGACCGAAGTACTGAATGGCCTGCTCGACGGCACCAACCTCAAGCGCGCGAAGATGGGCGGCGTGAGAACCGCAGCAGAAATTATCAACCTGATGAAAACCCAGCAGGAAGAAGCGGTTATCGAAGCAGTACGCGACTTCGATGGCGAGCTGGCACAGAAGATCATCGACGAGATGTTCCTGTTCGAAAACCTGGTGGAAGTGGACGACCGCAGCATCCAGCGCCTGTTGCAGGAAGTGGAATCCGAGCAGTTGCTGGTGGCATTGAAAGGTGCCGAGCAGCCGCTGCGCGAGAAGTTCCTCAAAAACATGTCCGCCCGTGCAGCCGATATCCTGCGCGACGATCTGGCCAACCGGGGTCCGGTCCGTATGTCGGCGGTGGAGAACGAACAGAAGGCGATTCTTCTGGTGGTGCGCCGCTTAGCAGAATCCGGCGAGATGGTCATTGGTGGTGGCGAGGAAACCTATGTCTGATGCCTTTTCCGCCCGCGCGTGGCAGCGCTGGCAGCCTGATGATTTAGGCAGCCCGTTCGGCGCCGAACCGGAGCCTCAGCTTGAGGAGCCCGAGATCGATGTTGAACTGAGCGCCGAAGCGGAACAGCAGCAGCAGCTGGAACGCATGCAGCAGCAGATGCGTAAAGATGCGCAGACGCAAGGCTACAGCGAAGGCTATCAGAAAGGTTTCGCCGAAGCGCAACAGAACGGTTATGACGCCGGTTTCCAGCAAGGCTTAGCCGATGCGCAGCAGCAGCAAGCGCCGCTGCAGGCACGCATGCAGCAGCTGGTGACCGAGTTCCATCACACGCTGGAAGCGCTCGACAGCGTGATCGCTTCTCGTTTAATGCAGCTGGCACTGGAAGCTGCACGCACGGTGATTGGCCAGGCCACGCAGGTGGACGGCACCGCCCTGCTGCGTCAAATCCAGCAGTTGATTCAGCAGGAACCGATGTTCAGCGGCAAACCGCAGCTGCGCGTCCATCCTGACGATTTACAGCGCATCGAGCAGACGCTCGGTCCTACGCTGGATCTTCACGGCTGGCGCTTGCTGGCCGACAGCACGCTGCATCCTGGCGGCTGTAAGCTTAGCGCCGAAGATGGCGACCTTGATGCGAGCGTGGCAACACGCTGGCAGGAATTGTGCCGCCTGGCCGCTCCGGGGACACTGTAATGACCTCCTCACGCCTTTCACGCTGGCTCGGCGCGCTTGACGCCTTCGAAGAGCGTATTTCACAGGTGCAAACCGTGCGTCGCTACGGCCGCCTGACGCGCGCCACCGGTTTAGTGCTGGAGGCCACCGGCCTGCAACTGCCGCTCGGCGCAACCTGCATTATTGAACGTACCGATGGCAGCAAGATCACTGAAGTGGAGAGTGAAGTGGTCGGCTTCAACGGCCAGAAACTGTTAATGATGCCGCTGGAAGAAGTGGACGGCATTTTGCCAGGCGCACGCGTTTATGCGCGCGTCAGTGGCGACAGCGGGCACAGTGGCAAGCAGATGCTGCTGGGCCCGGAACTATTGGGTCGCGTCCTCGACGGCAGCGGCAAACCGCTGGATGGTTTGCCGGCGCCGGAAACCGGCTATCGCGCCCCGCTGATCACCGCACCGTTTAACCCGCTGCAACGTACGCCGATTGAAGATGTGCTGGATACCGGCGTGCGCGCCATCAACGCCCTGCTCACCGTGGGTCGCGGTCAACGTATGGGCCTGTTCGCGGGTTCCGGCGTCGGTAAAAGCGTGCTGCTCGGCATGATGGCGCGTTACACCAAAGCCGATGTGATCGTGGTGGGTTTAATTGGTGAACGTGGTCGTGAAGTTAAAGAGTTCATTGAAAACATTCTCGGTGCCGAAGGCCGCGCGCGTTCGGTAGTGATCGCCGCACCCGCAGACGTCTCGCCGCTATTACGAATGCAGGGTGCTGCGTATGCCACGCGTATCGCCGAAGATTTCCGCGATCGCGGCCAGCACGTGCTGCTGATTATGGATTCCCTCACCCGCTACGCCATGGCGCAACGTGAAATCGCGCTGGCCATCGGTGAGCCGCCAGCGACCAAAGGTTATCCGCCTTCGGTGTTCGCCAAACTGCCCGCGCTGGTGGAACGCGCCGGTAATGGTACGCACGGCGGCGGTTCGATCACCGCGTTTTATACCGTGTTGACGGAAGGCGACGATCAGCAAGACCCGATTGCCGACTCGGCGCGTGCGATTCTCGACGGCCACATTGTGCTGTCGCGTCGTCTGGCAGAAGCCGGTCACTATCCGGCGATTGATATTGAAGCGTCGATCAGCCGCGCCATGACCTCATTAATTGATGAGACGCACTATGCGCGCGTGCGCCAGTTCAAACAGTTGCTCTCCAGCTTCCAGCGTAACCGCGATCTGGTGAGTGTGGGTGCGTATGCCGCAGGCAGCGATCCGATGCTGGACCGCGCCATCAAGCTCTATCCCGAGATGGAAGCTTTCCTGCATCAGGGCATTTTCGAACGCAGCGACTACGACGATGCCTGTTTGCATCTGCAGGCGATGTTCGGTTAACGCCAAACGAGGTTAAGTCATGAAAACGGCCAGTGCGATCAACAAGCTGCGCGATATGGCGGAGCAGGAATTGGAGAGTGCGGTGATTCACCTCGGCGATATGCGTCGTGGTGTGCAGCAGGCCGACGAACAACTCAGCATGCTGCTGGATTATCAGGATGAGTACCGCAACAAGCTCAATCAGGATATGTCCGGCGGCATCGCCAGCACGCGCTGGACCAATTATCACCAGTTTATTCAGACGCTGGAAAAAGCCATCGAACAGCATCGCCAACAGCTTTCCCAGTGGAATCAGCGCCTTGATACCGCGCTGAGCAACTGGCGTGAAAAGCATAAGCGACTCAATGCTTATCAAACGCTGATTACGCGCGCTGAGGAAAACGCATTACGACAAGAAAACCGTCTCGATCAGAAACGGATGGATGAATTTGCCCAACGGGCCGCATTGAGGAAAGGCGAATGATTACGCTGCCAACAGTTGCTACGCAAACCTCGGTTTTGGGAGACGCTGACAGTTCAGTTTCCTCCGATCTTTTGCAGGGCACAGATAACCTGCCACAGGGATTTATTACTGAACTCGGCAACCGCTTGCTGACGCTGGTAAAGCAACAAGCTGTTAACACGCAATCGACTGATCTGACAGCAGAAGTTGATGAAAAAGACGTCAGTAAAGCCTCGTTAAGCGCGTTATTACAGGCGCTAGAGAAACCAGATGCGTTAAACGCACTTTTACAGCCGGAAAACACTAAAGCCACGCTGAAATCAGCCGATGATAAAGACAAGAGTGAGGCAAGTTCGTTAACTGCCAGCGACTTACAGAATGTGCAGGCGTTATTTGCCATGTTGCCGGTAGCGGTTGAGAACCGCACCAGCACAGCCATGGTAAGCAGCACGGGCGAAGGCAAAACTGACACTCGCGCTTCGCTTAATGCAGCATTGTTAAGCGGTTCGCTGGCCGGTGCAGTAAAAGAAGAGCAAGCGCAGCCGGATGGTGCACAGAATAAATCCAACGATGCTGGAACGCGCTTAACGCAAACGGCTGCCAACACGCAGATCAGCAGCAGCGTCAACACCACCGCCAGTACCAGCAGCGGCTTGACGCTGGATGAGAGTTTTAAGCAGGTGCTGAATGCGCTGAGTAAGCCGGAAGAGCGCACCGCCGCACAGAACAGTGATGACCCGGTGGCGCCATTCACCAGCGCCCCCCTGAGCGCCACCAGTTCGCTGGTGAGCAGCACTGCCTCGACCAGCACCACGCCGTCGACGCCCATGCTGAATGCGCAGCTCGGCAGCAGTGAGTGGCAGCAGGCGCTGAGTCAGCAGATTGTGATGTTTAGCCGCAACGGGCAGCAGAACGCCGAATTGCGTTTACATCCACAGGATCTGGGCGCTATCCAGATTAGCCTGACCCTTGACAAGGATCAGGCACAATTAAGTATGGTTTCCAGCCACAGCCAAGTGAGGGCCGCGCTGGAAGCGGCTCTCCCTCAGCTGCGTACAGCGCTGGCGGAGAGCGGAATAAACCTGGGACAGAGTAACGTCAGCAGCGACGCCTTCGCACAGGGCCAGAGTTATCAGGGCCAGCAGGAAGGACGTCGTGACGGACAGCACGGCAGCTTTACCCTCTCCCAGGACAGTGACAACGAGATAACGCCTATTGCCGTCCCGGCAGCCCTTCAAGCGCGCGCGGCCGGTAACGGCGCTGTCGATATCTTTGCCTGACAGCCGCTAAACGCTGAAGGTAAGCGTAAAACCCGCGTCTTTTCTTCCCATTGTTTGACTTAAGACGCGGGATAATCTGTCCAGGTAAGCCGAGAGGCTTGCCCATAATTCACAGGAAGTAACTGCAAGATGTCTGATAACGCGAAAGCTAAAGGCCGCAAACGTTCACTACTACTACCGGTGTTACTGATTGTAACGCTGGCCGCTTGCAGCGTGGCAGGCTATGCAGTCTGGCGAATGATGAATAAACACGAAGGCAGCCAACCGGACGCGGCGAAAGTCGAGCCACCGGCTGCTCCCGTATTTTTTGCAATGGATACGTTTACAGTAAACCTGGTCAATCCTGACAACGATCCCGACCGTGTGCTGTACGTGGGTTTCACCCTGCGTCTGCCCGATGAGGATACCCGTCGTCGGTTGAACGATTACCTGCCGGAAGTGCGCAGCCGTCTGCTGTTACTGCTTTCACGTCAAAGCGCGACGGCACTGGCAACAGAGCAAGGCAAACAGGCCCTGGTTGAGCAGATCAAACAGGCACTGGCGCCGCCGCTGGTAAAAGGTCAACCGGCTCAGGTTGTCAATGACGTGCTGTTTACCGCCTTCATTTTGAGGTGATTTAATGGGCGATAGCATTCTCTCCCAGGCTGAGATTGACGCGCTGCTTAATGGCGACAGTGACAGCGCGGAAGTAGAGAACAGTTCCAAAGGGACCGATGGCGACATCCGTCCCTATGATCCCAATACTCAGCGCCGCGTCGTACGTGAGCGTCTGCAGGCGCTGGAGATCATCAACGAGCGCTTTGCCCGTCATTTCCGTATGGCGCTGTTTAACCTGCTGCGCCGTAGCCCCGATATTAGTGTGGGTGCGATCAAGATTCAGCCGTACCACGAGTTCGCCCGCAACCTGCCGGTGCCAACCAACCTGAACCTGATCCACCTGAAGCCGCTGCGCGGCACGGCGCTGGTGGTGTTTTCACCGAGCCTGGTATTTATTGCTGTCGATAACCTTTTTGGCGGCGACGGTCGTTTTCCGACCAAAGTTGAAGGTCGTGAATTTACCCATACCGAACAGCGCGTGATTCGCCGCATGCTGAAGCTGGCGCTGGATGGTTATAGCGACGCATGGAAAGCGATTTATCCGCTGGAAGTCGAGTATGTGCGTTCTGAGATGCAGGTGAAATTCACCAACATCACCACTTCACCGAACGACATCGTGGTTAACACGCCGTTCCAGGTGGAGATTGGTAACCTGGTCGGTGAATTCAATATCTGTATTCCGTTTTCAATGATTGAGCCGCTGCGCGAGCTGCTGGTCAATCCGCCACTGGAAAACTCACGTCGTGAAGATAATCACTGGCGCGACAATCTGGTGAAACAGGTGCAGCACTCGGAGCTGGAGCTGATTGCCCACTTCGCCGAAACATCGCTGCGCCTGTCACGTATTTTGCAGCTAAAACCTGGTGACGTCCTGCCCATTGAGAAGCCGGACCGCATCATTGCTCACGTCGATGGCGTGCCGGTGCTGACTAGCCAATACGGCACCATCAATGGCCAGTATGCCCTGCGTGTAGAACATTTGATTAACCCGATTTTGAATTCGCTGAACGAGGAACAGCCCGATGAGTGACAGCAAGAAACCGTCCGACGACGACATCTCCGCGGACGATCTGTGGGCTGCAGCTATGAACGAACAAACTACCACCAGCGCGCCAGATCCGACTGAAAATGTCTTCAAATCGCTGGAGAATCCTGGCATCAGCGGTTCGCTGCAGGATATCGATCTGATCATGGATATTCCGGTCAAACTGACCGTGGAACTGGGTCGCACCAAAATGACCATCAAAGAGCTGCTGCGCTTGACGCAGGGTTCAGTGGTGGCGCTGGATGGCCTGGCCGGTGAACCGCTGGATATTCTGATTAATGGCTATCTGATCGCACAGGGTGAAGTGGTGGTGGTGAACGACAAATATGGCGTGCGCATCACCGACATCATTACCCCGTCTGAACGTATGCGTCGTCTGAGCCGTTAAGCATGTTAAAGCACACGCAAGCGGAACAACCGGTAGCGAGCCAGCCGGTGGTCTCTACCGGTTCGGTGATTGGCCAGGTCAGCAGCGTGCTGGCGGTGATTGTTCTGCTGATTCTCGGCTGCGGCTGGCTGGCGAAACGTCTCGGCTTTGCGCCGAAAACGGTGACCGGCCAGGCGCTGAAAGTCAGCGCCACCGTGCAGGTGGGTCAGCGCGAGCGTGTGGTGATTGTCGATACCGCCGATGCGCGTCTGGTGTTGGGCGTCACCGCCCAACAGATTACGCATTTGCACTCGTTACCGCCGCTGCCGCCGGAAGAACTGGCGAATAGCAGCGCTACCCCGCAGGATTTTCGCCAGCTGTTCCAGAATCTGGTTAAACGTCCCGGAAAACCCCAATGATGCGTCGATTCCTTGCTCTTCTACCGCTGCTGTTGCTGGCACCGGTTGCCCATGCGCAGCTGCCAGGTTTAATCAGCCAGCCGCTGGCCAATGGCGGCCAGAGCTGGTCGCTGCCGGTGCAGACGCTGGTTTTCATCACCTCGCTGACCTTTATTCCGGCCGTACTGCTGATGATGACCAGCTTTACACGCATCATCATTGTGTTTGGCTTACTGCGTAACGCCCTCGGCACGCCATCTGCGCCGCCTAACCAGGTGCTGCTCGGCCTGGCGCTGTTTCTGACCTTCTTTATTATGGCGCCGACCTTCGACAAAATTTATTCCGACGCCTATCTGCCGTTCAGCCAGGACAAAATCAGCATGGCGGACGCGATTGATAAAGGTGCACAGCCGCTGCGTGAATTTATGCTGCGCCAAACGCGCGAAGCCGATTTAGCGCTGTTTGCGCGTCTGGCCAACACCGCGCCGATTCAGGGTCCGGAAGCGGTACCGATGCGCATTCTGCTGCCGGCGTATGTCACCAGCGAACTGAAAACCGCCTTCCAGATTGGTTTCACCGTGTTTATCCCCTTCCTGATCATCGACCTGGTGGTCGCCAGCGTGCTGATGGCGCTGGGGATGATGATGGTGCCGCCGGCGACTATTTCCCTGCCGTTCAAGCTGATGCTGTTCGTGCTGGTGGATGGCTGGCAGCTGCTGGTGGGTTCACTGGCGCAAAGTTTCTACTCGTAACCCGACATTTCCCGAGGAGTGCAACATGACACCTGAATCAGTAATGGTTATGGGCCAGGAAGCAATGCGCGTCGCGCTGCTGATGGCCGCGCCGATGTTGCTGGTGGCGTTGATCAGCGGTTTGATCATCAGCGTGCTGCAAGCCGCGACCCAGATTAACGAACAAACGCTCTCCTTTATCCCGAAGATTCTAGCCGTTGCCGCTACCGCAGTGATCGCCGGTCCGTGGATGCTGAATCTGATGCTGGATTACATTCGCACGCTGTTTAGCAATCTGCCGTACATCATTGGCTAATGATTAACCTCGACAGCAGCCAGCTGATCCATTGGGTCGCACAATTCTTCTGGCCGATGGTGCGTTTGCTGGCGCTGTTTGCCAGCGCGCCAGTGCTAAGCGAAAAATCGATTCCCAAGCGCGTTAAGATTGGCCTCGCGGTATTAACCACCTGGATCATCCTGCCGGTGCTGCCGCCGGTGGAAGCTACACTTTTTACCCCCGCCGGATTTTGGTTACTGCTGCAACAGTTGCTGATTGGCGTGAGCATCGGCCTGACCATGCAGTTCGCCTTTGCCGCAGTGCGCATGGCGGGTGAAGTGATTGGTTTGCAGATGGGTTTGTCCTTCGCCACTTTCTTCGATCCGGGCAGCCGCCTGAACATGCCGGTGCTGGCGCGTTTTCTCGATATGCTGGCGATGCTGTTGTTTCTCACCTTCAACGGACACCTGTGGCTGATCTCGCTATTGGTGGACAGTTTTCACACCTTGCCGATCAGCGATCAGCCGCTTAACGCCAATGCCTTTATGGCGTTGGTGAAATCCGCCGGATTAATTTTCCTTAATGGCATGATGTTAGCGCTGCCCTTAATAGTTCTACTCCTCACGCTAAACATGGCACTAGGTTTGTTAAACCGTGTTTCACCTCAGCTCTCCATTTTCGCGGTTGGCTTCCCGATTACCTTAACGGTGGGCATCCTCAGCGTGGGGTTGATGATGCCGCTGCTTGCTCCCTTCTGCGAACATCTGTTCAGCGAAGTCTTTGATTTACTCGCCCAGTTTGTGTCAGAACTTTCCCGCGGCAGTTGATTAACTATTCTGTAGGTGTTCTTAAGTAATACTTAAGCAACCAAAAACTGTCTGTGCATTTTCTGAACCATATTTCTCAGAAATCAACTGAGGAAATTCTGATAAATGCGCATTTTTGGTGAAAATTATTCTTATTAAACCGCGCTTCGCGTATTTTAGTCAGACGATTCCTAAGGGGCTAAACCTTGTGAATTGGTTGATGAAATGCTCAAAGGGCTGTTTTTAAACAAAAAAAATTTCAAAGCGATTTTTCTTGTCTAAATCCCTTTTTTCCGGCATTGTCAACGCTCGCTGAAGCGTCATACTTTCGCTAAACAAATGTTTTTAAGATTTGTCCTATCAGATTTGTCTGTGATCTGCGCGATAGTGACAGGGCTCTCAAAACAGAGCGAATTAAACACTTAATGCAAATCCTCAGCTATTCCCACTATGGCTGAGATGAGAGTGACGTGGATGTACTATAAAAATAACTTCGCAGCACGGTTCAGGGAAGAGTCATGATGGCGCATGGATAACTATCGCCAATCTGCCGAGCAGAATAAAAAAGTGTCTTTGGAAATTTCTCTCGTACCGCAAACGCGTATTCATCGTTGATTTAAACGGATAACAAATTGGTGAGGGTCGCTATAATGCCAACGATTATTATGGATTCATGTAATTACACACGCCTGGGTTTGTCTGACTATATGTCTGCGAAAGGAGTTAAAAAGAAAAATATTACTCCTGTCTCTGACATCGACCAATTGCAACAAAGATGTGAGCAAATAAAGCCGGGCGTCGTGTTTATCAACGAAGAGTGCTTTATTCACGAATCTGATTCAAGCGATCGTATTCGTGCTATTATCATGCAGCATCCTGATACCTTATTCTTTATTTTCATGGCGATCTCGAATATCCATTTTGAGGAATATCTCTACGTTCGTAAGAACCTGATTATTACGTCAAAATCGATAAAAACTTCGACACTGGATTCTTTGTTAGGCACCTACCTGCAAAAGAAACTCAACGCGTCGCCACGTATTTCTGCTGGGCTCGACGTTCATCCACTGACATTAAGTCAGACTGAATCAAATATGCTGAAAATGTGGATGTCAGGTCATGACACCATTCAGATATCTGAGAACATGCAAATTAAAGCTAAAACCGTTTCGTCACATAAAGGTAATATTAAACGTAAAATTAAAACCCATAATAAGCAGGTTATTTATCATGTCGTACGTCTGACTGATAATGTCACCTCAGGGATTTATGTTAACGTGCGATAATTTCCTTCAGTGAATAAAGGGGCCAATCCAGCGATTGGCCCCTTTCTCGTTTTGCGAGTTTGATCTCACTTTCCTGCCTAATCCTTTCCCCTCGCCTGCCGATGCTTATTCTCATAACACCTACCTACATGAGAGCAAGGATATGAAAACAGCATCGATTGATGAGCAATATAAGCTCAGCATCTGGCAGAACCTACGCCTGATGCCTTTGTTCAGTATGATCTTTGGTGGCATTCTGCTGCTTTTTGCCCTGTGCATTGGACTCGCCAGCTACTTTTTGATTCAGAGTAATAACTCCCTCAATGATGCTACGGAAGAAATTCAAATCCGCATGGGCATCTCCAACAGTTCTAACCATCTGCGCACTGCGCGACTGAATGTGCTGCAATCCGGTGCCGCCGCGCGTATTGGCGAGATGGAGGGTTATCGTGCCGATTTAGCGCGCACCGAGACGCGAATTAAACAAGCGCGCGAAGGCTTTAAACTCTATATGGACCGCAAAGCGAAAACGCCGGCGGATATTGCCCTCGACGAACCGCTGACCGCCAGCTTCAATGCCTATATTGATAAAGGCCTTAAGCCGATGATTGAATCGGCTAAGCAAGGCAGTTTTGAAGGTATCGTGGCGCAGGAAACGGATGTCACACGTAAGCTGGATGACGCCTATAACGCCGTGCTGTTAAAGGCGATTAAAATCCGTACCGACCGCGCCGAAGCGATTAATGCCGCAGCGGCACATCAATCACGCGTCGGCTTTATTGCGATGGCTATCGCATTTGTCGCCGCATTAGTGTTAGTGCTGTTGACCTTCGTGTTCCTGCGTCGCGTGGTGATTAACCCGCTGCGCCAATCCGTTGACCGCATCGAACGTATTGCGCAAGGCGATTTGACCGCGCCGGAGCAAGCCTATGGCCGCAGCGAGATTGGAAGCTTGCTGCATAACCTGCAACTGATGCAGGCGTCGCTGGTGCGTACCGTAGGCACGGTGCGTGAAGGTGCGGTGGCGATTTATCAAGGTTCCAGTGAGATCTCAGCCGGTAACACCGACCTCTCATCACGTACCGAAGAGCAAGCCTCAGCGCTGGAGCAAACCGCCGCCAGCATGGAGCAGCTTACTGCAACGGTGAAACAGAACGCCGAGAACGCGCATCACGCCAGTCAGCTGGCTGCTGATGCCTCTGGCAAAGCACGCAGCGGCGGCGATCTGGTGAGCGGCGTGGTGCAAACCATGACCAACATTTCTGGCAGCTCGAAGAAGATTGCCGAGATCACCAACGTCATCAACAGCATCGCCTTCCAGACCAACATTCTGGCGCTGAATGCCGCCGTTGAAGCGGCGCGTGCCGGTGAGCAAGGCCGTGGTTTTGCCGTCGTAGCCAGCGAAGTGCGTAATCTGGCACAGCGCAGTGCGCAGGCGGCAAAAGAAATTGAAACGCTGATCGCGGAATCAGTGGGTTTGATTACCAACGGTTCACGCCAGGTCGGTGAAGCCGGTAGTACCATGGGCGAGATTGTTGAAGCGGTGCGGCGCGTGACGGACATTATGGCGGAGATTGCTGCCGCGTCGGATGAGCAGAGCCGTGGCATACAGCAGGTGAGCCTGGCGGTGACCGAGATGGATAACGTGACGCAGCAGAACGCCTCGCTGGTTGAGGAAGCCTCTTCGGCAGCGGCTTCGCTGGAAGATCAGGCCGGCCGATTGACGCAGGCGGTAGCGGTGTTCCGTTTGAATGATGCGCCAGTTGCGCAGGTGGCTAAAGCGGCGCAGTCCGCGTTGCGTACGCCGAATCTGGCGCCGCGTCCGGCATTGGCGACGTCGGGAAATGATAACTGGGAGACGTTTTGATTTGAGGTAGTGCGCGTTGTCCCTCACCCCGGCCCTCTCCCACACGTGGGAGAGGGAGTGGATGGTGCGCCGATCTGTCCCCTCTCCCGCTGGCGGGAGAGGGTTAGGGTGAGGGAAAAATCAATCAAGCCCCTTCATACGGCTCAACAAACACGCCTTCGGCATGATCGCTTTCATTAAAGAACCAAATCCCCAGCGGGTAATCTTCCAACGCCACCAGATACATGGTGCCCTCATTGAATGCTTCCACTGCCAGCACCGTACCCACACGACGCGGGCCGCCGTCGGTTTTAACCGTAACGCGATCGTTCACCTTCATTGATTACTCTCCACAAATTGTCCTGCGACACAGTTTAACGGAAGATAATCAACACTGCCTGATCGCGATCAGCGTCGGGCGATAACCCACACCGCATGAACGATACCTGGAATGTAGCCGCACAGCGTCAGCAGGATATTAAGCCAGAACGCCCCGCCGAACCCGACCTGCAAGAATACGCCCAGCGGCGGTACCAAAATGGCGATGACAATACGTAAAAAGTCCATATTCACTCCCTGATATCACTTAACAATCAATCGCTAAGCATAGACGCTGTTACGCACTGTGCACTTAAAGGCAGGTAAAACTCTGTCAAGACGCACTTTTTCGCTTTCTTAACGTTTCATAGAGAGACTTTTGACGCGGGCTGCTCGTACACTTCTCCTCACTGCACCAACCCCAAAGGCGCAGTCAACCTAAAAGTAACAAGGATTTTTGCCCGCGCAGCGCGGGCTTTTTTTTGCCTGCAATTTGCCCGCGACGCCCTCTTTTCAGCACCGTCTATACTGTTAACTCATCCAATCGCCTCTGGGAGGGCGCTATGACGACGGCAAAAGAGTACAGCGAGAATGTGCAGCGCGAAGTCAATATTGATGTCGAAGCGCTGCTGGAGGCGATTCAGAAGAAATCGTCGGGCGAGATACAAGAGTTTATGGCAGCCGAAAATGCCCATCGCGTTAACGTGAACGGCGAGGCGTATGGCTCTTACACTGAGTTAGCGGAAGCTTTCGAACTCGACATTCGCGACTTCGCCATCAGTGAAGTGAACCGCTGAAATCGATTTCAAAAAAAATACCCGGCGGGATGGCCGGGTAAAATAAATCAGTCAATTCGTTACACCAGGGAATTCTTAACACCCGGTCAGATTACGCTTTAGTTCGATTAAGACAAGTCTCATCCCTGCATGTAAATCGAACAATTTTGTATAACCATTCATGCGAATCGCACTGCGTCCCGCGTCACGACTGGTTTCAGCTGTGCACAAAATGTGCATCGCGCGTCCCATCGCGTCTGCTGTTTAAGAATTATCCTGGATGTCGCTGGCCGGGTCGCCGGAAAAAGTGTGATCGTGATTCCGCTATTATACTGATTACTCTTCGCTTTACGGATGCCACTGGCGTAAGGAGTGTGATGATGCTGAGTCTTACCTCTTCCCTGATGATCGTTACCGATCTTGATGGCTCATTACTGGATCATCATGACTACAACTGGGATGCGGCCAGTGAATGGCTGGCGCGTCTGAAACAACATCAGATTCCGCTGGTGATTTGTTCCAGCAAAACGGCGGCAGAGATTATTCCACTACAAAAGAAGCTGGGCGTTGCTGGCGCACCCTTTATTGCTGAAAACGGAGCACGCGTGGTGCTGGGCGGTGAACAGACTCCGCCAACCGAAACCAGCGCCAACTATCACGCGCTGTGCCAGACGCTGCACACATTGCAGGCGCGGTTCCGTTTTAATGGCTTTCATGAATTTAGCGATGCCGAAGTGGCACGCTTTACCGGTTTAACCCTCACCGAAGCCAGCCAAAGCCGCCTGCGCGAAGCGTCGGAAGTGGTGCTGTGGCGCGATGATGAATACCGTTTGCAGGAGTTCCGTGAGGCGCTTGCCGAGCACCATCTGGCGTTAACCCAGGGCGGACGATTCTGGCATGTGATGCCCGCCGGTACCGGCAAAGGCATCGCGCTGGCGGAAATCCAGCAGCATCTTGCCGCGCAAGAAGGAGAATCGCGCATCATCATCGGCCTGGGCGATGGCCCCAACGATGTGCCGATGCTGGAGCGCGTTGATTATGCCGTGGTGATCAAAGGCTTCAGCAAAACGCCGGTAGAACTGCAACGCACCGATACCGAGAACGTTTACCACACCGCGCACGTCGGTCCGCAGGGCTGGCGTGAAGGTCTGGACTATTTTCTTGCCGAGTAACGGCCTTTAACCAGAAGGATGAGACGATGAGTGATTTTTACCAGAATGGTGTCATTACTAATTTCCATAATCTCACCCACCGCAGCGTCGAATCGCTGGAAAAGGAGATGGTGCGCTTCTCACGCAAACGCAAAATGGGGCTGATTTTGCCGTCGTTGTTTTCGGAACTGGAAGGCCCGGCACTAGATAATATTGTTAATGAACTGGCGAAAGTGCCCTATCTGGATGAGATTGTGATTGGCCTCGACCGCGCCGATCGCGACCAATTTCTCTTTGCGCGCGAGTTCTTCTCCCGCCTGCCGCAGCGCCATCGCATTTTGTGGAACGACGGCCCGCGCCTGAAAGCGCTGGACGCCGAATTGGATAAAGAGGGTTTGTCACCGAGCCAACCCGGTAAAGGCCGCAATGTGTGGTTCTGTACCGGCTACACACTGGCTTCGGATCGTACCCAATGCGTGGCGCTACACGACTGCGATATTGTCACCTACGAACGCGGCATGCTGGCACGTTTGCTCTATCCGCTGGCCAATCCGTCGTTTCAGTATGAGTTCTGCAAAGGCTTTTATGCGCGCGTAGCCGATGGCAAGCTGAATGGCCGCGTTGGTCGTTTGCTGGTGGGTCCGCTGCTGCGCTCCTTGCAGAAAGTCTACGGTCACTCGGAATACCTCGATTACCTCACCAGCTTCCGCTATCCGCTCTCTGGCGAGTTTGCCATGCGCACGCACGTGCTCAACGGCATCAAGATTCCGGGCGATTGGGGATTAGAGATTGGCGTGCTGTCGGAGATTTACCGTAACTACACCACGCGCCAGACCTGTCAGGTGGAAATTGCCGATAACTACGACCACAAACATCAGCCGCTGGCCGAAGATGATGGCACCGGCGGTCTGAAGCGCATGAGTAATGACATCGTGCAGTCGCTGCTGCGTAAGCTGGCAACCATGGGCGTGCCGCTCACCAGCGATTCGTTCCGCGTATTGAAAGCCACTTACTACCGCAATGCGCTGGATATGATGGAGATCTACAACCACGAAGCCACCATGAACGGCCTCAAGTTTGATCAGCACATTGAAGAAGCGGCGGTGGAAATGTTCACTCAGGCGATTCTCGATGCCGGACAAGCCTTTATTGAGCGTCCCAATGAGAAACCGTTTATTCCCAGCTGGAGCCGTGTGCAATCCGCTTTCCCGGATATTCTGCAGCGTATTTATCAGGCGGTGGAAGAGGATAACGACGGCAAGGTGTGATGCAGGGTTGAACCACATTCGGGACGACTGGCATCGTCCCGAATGTGTTTAACTGGCCAGCTGTTGCGCGCTCGATAAGTGACAGAGTTCGTCACTGTGGAACGCCTCACGTCGCACGCTGAAACCATCATACCAACGACACTCTACCATTCCGCTGGCATAGCCGGTGACCACCATGGTGGGTCCGCCCTGTTTGTGCTGAACTTCGTCACTGATTGCAAAGATCATACCGCACCTCCCTCTTTCATCGTTAAATGACCGAATTTAGGTATAGCAGCTGTGACCGATTTTTTCCTATACGATAAATCTATTAGTTCTACTTAATCAGAATAAGCAGTTAAAAACTCTGCAAATAAAAAAAGCCGACAAGATTTATTGTCGGCTTTGATAGCACTTCCCGAACAGGAAAATTAGATTTTGCAGCCTTCGCAGTCCGCTTCGTCGCTGATATCAGCCGGGACTTCGTTGGCTTTCTCTGCCGCTTTGGCTTCAGCCTGTTCCAGCTGTGCATCGATATCAAATTCAAACATATCGTCGTTCATCATCGTTCTCCTGACCGTGATTAGAAATTTACAGCGCTTTATAACTGCTAGCCGCGCAGCTTAGCAATCAGATTTACGCCCAACAGCACGATCGACCCAATGATAAAGCCGATCACCAGATTGGCGCCGTTGGTCAGCAGTGCCGAGACCACACCGTTGAATCCGGCGCTGTATTCGTTGATGGCGTGATGTAACGGCGTAATGCCGTGCACCACAATGCCGCCACCGACCAAGAACATCGCGAGGGTACCGACCAGCGTTAAGGCTTTCATTAACCATGGCGCAAAGGCAAGCAATACGCCGCCAATCGCCTGCGCGACGGTGGAGGATTTCTCTTTGAGCCAGAATCCCAAATCATCGATTTTGACAATCATCGCCACGATGCCGTACACGCCGATGGTCACCAGAATAGCGACGCCCGCCAGAATCAACACCTGATTCAGCAGCGGCGCCTCTGAAACTATGCCCAGCGTGATGGCGACAATTTCTGCCGAGAGGATAAAGTCGGTGCGCACCGCGCCTTTAACTTTGTCCTTTTCAAACGCACGCGGATCCTGCTGCGCCAGTTTGTCGAGACGCTGTTGACGCGCTTCTGGACTCTGCTCAGCCTTATCATGATTCAGGCTGTGCAGCACTTTCTCCACGCCCTCGTAGCAGAGATACGCGCCGCCAATCATCAGCAGCGGCGTAATCAACCAGGGCGCAAACGCCGAGATCAATAATGCCAGCGGCACCAGAATGAATTTATTGAGAAAGGAGCCTTTTGCCACGCTCCATACAACCGGCAATTCACGGTTGGCTTTGACACCGCTAACCTGCTGCGCATTCAGCGACAAATCGTCACCCAATACGCCTGCGGTCTTCTTTGCCGCAACTTTGCCCATGACCGAGATATCGTCGAGCAGTGTTGCAATATCATCCAGAAGTGTAAGTAAACTGGTTCCTGCCAAAGTGGTATTCCTTATTATTCCGGTTCGTGATCCTGACAACAGGGGCAACGCTCAATCGCCGTCACTGACATATCGGCGATGCCCGCACAGTCCCATTCAACGCGTAATGGTCCCGTCAGATCCCCGGCGTGCAAATACTTGCTCACCGGACTTTCCGTCATGCCGCTGATCTCTTCGGTAGCAACCAGTCGATCGCCAAGATAAATGCGCGCAGTGGCTTGGGTTGTCACCATCCGCTCATCGCGGAGTTGATACAGGCGCTTAACGGTAAGTTTGATGCTGCTCATGGCTCATTCCGCGTCCCAGAGAAAAGGGAGATCTAAACTGTTATGGCGGCTAAAAGCAACAATCTCGCACTATTCAACGCGATAGTGATGCAAGCCCTGATGGTCGATTTCGCTGCTGTCGGTTGCCGCCAGCAGCCACTCTTCTAAACGTTCTATCAGCGCGCTGTCCTCCAGCTGCAGTTTGCCGCGCAGCGCGCACTCCCAAACAATCAATACTTTCCAACCTCCTTCGCGCAGTTGTTCGACGTAACGCCGGTCGCGCTCAACGTTACTGTTTATTTTGCCGCTCCAAAATTCGGTACGCGTGGCGGGCATCTTGAATAAGTAGCAGTGATGACGATGCCAGAAGCAACCGTGAACAAAGATTATCGCTTTCTCGGCGGGCAGGACAAAATCCGGGCGGCCCGGTAGCGCTTTATCCTGCACGCGATAGCTGAAGCCGCGATCTTTGAGAATCAACGCGATACGCTGTTCAATCGCGGTATCCTGATTGCGAATGGCGCGCATGTTTTTGCTGCGAATGGCTTGCGAGTGAACGTCTGCCATAGCGTCTCCTTGTTTTAGCGCTTCTTCAACTTTAGCGGCTTAGGGCAAAAGTGAAAGCACACCGCACGCCAATTTCCTCGTTGCGTGATGAGTGTTAGCATAGCCGCTTCACTGTTAAGGAAAAACGCATGCTCGCTATCGACCCCGTCTCGCCCTCCCCGTTAACTGCCAATCAGGATGACGCGACGTCGCTGTTACTGCAGGTGCTCGATATCTATGCCGCACGCGATGTGGTTATTACCTTAACCGACGCCGGTGGCCGCGACTGGAGCGTGCCGCGTTTGAATCGCATTCGCGCCGGTAAAAGTGCCGTACCGGCGCTCTCCAGCCGCGAAGTCGCCAGCCTGCAGGCCTTGCTGCCACAGCGTCCGGCGCATTATGACGACGCCAAATTCCAGTTTGTTGATCTGTTTGCCGGTATCGGCGGCATTCGCCGTGGCTTTGAGCAAATTGGCGGCCAGTGCGTGTTCACCAGTGAATGGAATAAAGACGCGGTGCGCACTTACAAAGCCAACCTGTATAGCGATCCGCAGCTGCACCACTTCAACAGTGATATTCGTCTGGTGACGCAGCCGGCAGGCATCAACGATGAGCAGGAAATTTATCAGTATATCGATCGCACCATTCCCGATCATCAGGTGCTGCTGGCCGGTTTTCCTTGCCAGCCCTTCTCGCTGGCGGGCGTGAGCAAGAAGAATGCGCTGGGTCGCGCACACGGTTTTGAGTGCGAAGCGCAAGGCACGTTGTTCTTCGATGTGGCGCGCATTCTCGCCGCGAAAAAGCCACCGTTCTTCGTGCTGGAGAACGTGAAAAACCTCAAGAGCCACGACAAAGGCCGCACCTTCGCCATCATTATGGCCACGCTGGATGAACTTGGTTATGACGTGGCGGATGCCAACGACAGCGGTTTGCCGGATGCCAAGGTTATCGATGCGCGCCATTTTCTGCCGCAGCATCGCGAGCGTATTGTGCTGGTGGGCATTCGTCGCGACACCGGGCTCAGTAATGGCTTTTCGTTGCGTGCCCTGCCCGCGCTCTATCCGCAAAAGGTGCCGTCGCTTTACAGCCTGCTGGAAACCCAGCCGGAAGCGAAATACACGCTGTCACCGACGCTGTGGAATTATCTCTATCAATACGCGAAAAAGCACAAAGCCAAAGGTAACGGCTTCGGCTTTGGCCTTAACGATCCGCGTAATCTAAACATCTGTGTGCGCACCTTATCGGCGCGCTATTACAAAGATGGTTCGGAAATCCTCATCGATCGCGGCTGGGATTACGCGCAAGGCGAAAGCGATTTCCAGCAGGCAGAGAACATGGCGCGTCGCCCGCGTCGTTTAACCCCGCGTGAATGCGCCCGCCTGATGGGTTTTGAAGCGCCGGGAGAAGCTAAACTGCGTATTCCGGTGTCCGATACGCAAGCCTACAAGCAGTTCGGCAACTCGGTGGTGGTGCCGGTATTTGCTGCGGTGGCACAACTGTTATTACCGCTGATTGAACAGCACGCCGCGCAAAAGGCGTAGCTATTCAGGACCACAATTTTATTTAGGGCCGCGCTTTATGCTGTTTTCCGCCTAATCGCGCCCGCTGTCACCAAACTGTCACGCGTGCTGCCAATACTCCTGTTTTATTTTTTGGAGGCGTGTGATGTCACTCCTGTCTGTTATCTCTCTGCCGCTGCGGCTGCGCGCACGGTTATCCCTGAAAATTCCATTGTGGCTCACCAGTTTGCGTAGCCAGTTTTTGCTGTTCATTGTGGTGTTCTGCTCGCTGCAGTTTGCCGGTGTGCTGCTGCTGAATACCCACGTCAATCAGACGCAAACGTCGCTGCAGCAGGCCAATCAACTGCGCGAACGTCTGGCCCTGCTGGATAAAGCGCGTATCGAACTGCTTACCGCCAGCGATAACAGCCATCGCGCCGGTATTTATCTGATGCAGGATCAGCAAAGTGGCTCGGTGGATAGCTGGAAAAGTCTGGCAGCGTCAGCTGATGACTCATTGAAAAAGGCGCAACAACAGTTCGCCGCCTACCACGCCAAAGCGGATAGCCCGCTGGCGCAAGGTTTCGCTATGCTGGCCGAAGGATTGCAGGAGCAGCTAAAAGGATTAGCGGCCAACGACATCAACGCCTTTTTTATGGTGCCGATGCAGGCGTTTCAGCAACAGTTTAATGATGCCTGGTTTAGTGAAATCGAGCAGGCCAATCATCAGCTCAGCAGCGTGAATCAGAACACGCTCAGCACCTTGAAGCTGAGCCGCAATATGTCGCTGATTGTCAGCGCGGTGCTGATGGCGCTGTTAGTGCTGGCCTCCAGCTTGCTGATGCGCGGCGTGCTGTTGCCGCTGCGTCGCGCTAACGCGCAGCTGGAACGGATCGCCACCGGTGATTTGGTCGATGCGCAAAACCATCCGCGTCGCCAATCGCTGGAAACGCGCCAGCTGTTCCAGTCGATTGATGCCATGCGGCGCGGCTTGCAGCAGATTGTGCGCGACATCAACACCGTGGCGGTCAGCGTCGCCGCCGGTGCCGAGGATATGCAGCAGCACAACGAAAAAGTGATGCAGCAACACCAGAAGCAAAATGCCAGCTTTCATCACCTGTCGCAGCGCCTGGATCGCGTTTCGGAAGAGGTGGAGATCGGTGCACAGTTCTCGCAGCAGGCGACGCAGGAAGCGCAATCAGCGGATGCGTTGATGCGCAACTGCGCGGTAGAGGTCGATAAGATGGAAACCCAGATGCAGCAGATTGTCACCGCATCCGATGATATCGCCGGGATTGTGGGCATGCTGGATGACTTGTCGATGCAGACGCGGTTGTTATCGCTGAATGCCGCCATTGAGTCGGCACATGCGGGCGCTTACGGCCGCAGCTTCTCGGTGGTCGCCAAAGAGATGGGCTTGCTCTCGCAGCAAAGCGGGGCTTCCACGCGCCAGATCGATGGCTTGATTCAGCATACGCAGCAGCATGTGCATGATGGCTTCGATAAGGTGAAAGCGCTGGAAGTGCTGTTCGCGCAGATCAGCGCTGCGGTGTCTGGCGTGGTGACGCAACTGAACGAGCTGCAGCAAAACAGTGCCGCGCAGAGCCATCGGGTAAAAAATATTGCGCTGGAAGTGGTGGAGATGAGCAGACAGCTGCAGCAAAACGAAGCGCTGAACGCGCATCAGGTGCAATCGGCGGTGCAATTGCGCGCGTTATCGGACCGCCTGGCGCAGCGCGCGCAGCAGTTCCGTATTTAATCTGCAGGCATAAAAAAACCCGTCAATGACGGGTTTTTCGCTTATTTCTTCTTCTTACTTTTCTTCAGCAGCGCACGAATCTGCTTCAATTCCGCAGCGGAGAGCTGATCTTCCACTGCTTCCTGGGTATCCAGACTATCAATGGCCGGTTGCTCACCCGCATCTAAACTGGCCTGCAAGCGATTAACGATCTCCTGACTCATGGAGATTTGGTTATCTGCGGCTAACTGTTTGATGTGCTCTTTAAGTGCCGGGTCAATTTTAATGGTTAAGTTAACAGTCTCGGTCATTTTCATACTCCCTTTTGATTTACAACAACGTAGCGGAAGCAGCTGAAAGTTAACAGACTGTCATAAAAATTTAATATTACGAGTGTATAGGGCTAAAATCCCTTAACACCGATTCATCAACCGACGTCAGATTGCCCTGCAACTCGGCGCACAGTTTGCCCATGTAGTGCACGAGAAAATCGGCGTTATGTTCGGCCAGCAGGCGTCCGGCTTCGGTTTGCATGGTTTGCGGCAAACCCAGCAGCTTTTTCTGGAAGTGATCCAGCGTCCACTTCACATCATCCAGTTCACGCTCTTTTCCTAACGGATCTTCGCTATCAAACAGCGGACGACCTAGCGCGCCCGCCGTGTAGAAAACCCGCGCCAGGCCGATAGCACCTAATGATTCGAGACGATCGGCGTCCTGCACAATTTTCGCTTCCAGCGTTTGCGGCGCGATACGCGCGCTAAAGCTGTGAGCCTGCACCGCGTGCGCGACGGCATCCAGCAGTTCAAATGGGAAGTCCGGGAAATCCTGCTGCAGAATGCGACGCGTCTCTTCCGCCGCATAGGTTGAGGCTAAATGACGTTCAGGATGGTTTTTCGGCAGGTTAACCACATCGTGAAAGTAGCAGGCGGTCATCACGACCATTGGATCGGCGTCGCTGTGCTGCATGATGCGCTTCGCACTCATCCAGACGCGGCGCAGGTGCGCGATATCGTGGGCTTTGTCGTCGTGCAGCCAATTGAGCTGCAGCCAGTTCTCGTAGCGTTGTTGCCAGTGAGTAAGTGACATCGTGCTTCTCCTGTTATTGCTGTTATCTAAGTTCCTGCGGACATCATAGCGGCCTGGTCATGACACTTTTTTTACATCCTTCCAGGATGTGCAAAGCGTAAAAATGAGATCCCGATCTTGTTATAGCGCTGTTAACGTCACTTGCACAGCAGCCATGACGATTTCGGTATTTCCTTAGTGCGTTTTAGTTAAATAACTCTGTTCAATAGGTTTAATATATTCGCGTCATCAACAAATTTCGCTTAAGCGCTTAATTCCAGTTATCTATGCTGATAAATGGGGCTTCTTAGAGGCAGATCAACACGGCATAATCTGAAAAGGTTCCCATTCTGGCCTTTATAACGTACTGTATCTGGAAAATTTATGACTTCGGATCCTTGCGAAGTCCTTTTCAGCACACATTTTGCTTATGAACCATTTTTAAAATCTAAAATTGCCAGATTTGCCTGATACTAAGGCGACAAATTATTAAGCAAACTGATTCAAACCCATTATGCTAGCTCTCACATCTTCGGATGTTGGGGGATTCTTCGCAGTTTCCGGGTTTGTGACACAATAAGAGGTATGCAATGAAAGAACGGCCGATTCTTTTTTCCGAACAGCGGGTGCGCGCCCTGCTGGTTGGCCAGCAAACGCAGACCCGGCGCATTATGAAAACTCAAGCTTTCGGTCCGGGTCAGGATCACCATGAAGGCGTACACGCGTTTGATGTCAGCGCCAACCATCTGCACGGCTATAAATTGATGTCGATGACCGATGTCAGTTCGCACTGCCCATTTGGTCAGGCGGGTGATGGTTTGTGGGTCCGTGAAACCTGGCGCGGCCCGATTGTGCCGGAAAACTTACTGGCGGATTACGAACGCGATCCCCTGCCGTTCCGCAATGCGGCGTATTGCCAATACCGCGCGGACAGCAATGAGCTGGGGCAGCTGGATGAGAATTTGCAGAATGCCGAGCAGTTTGGCTGGCAGACCGCCATTCACATGCCGCGCTGGGCCAGCCGCATCGATCTGCAAATTACCTCGGTACGTGCCGAGAAGATTCAGGATATCAGTGAAGATGACATCATGGCGGAAGGCGTGCAGACCGATTCGCACTTCCTCAATAACTTCTTCACCATGAATATGAATTCTGAATCGCCGAAAGAAGCCTACCGTAAGGCGTGGCAGAAACAGTACGGCGCCACCAGCTGGGAAGTGAACCCGTGGGTTTGGGTGATCGCGTTTCAACGGGTTGAACGCTAAATAAATGCTGCAAAGCAGGCAAACGTAAGGTCGTCATTCATGACGACCTTTTTAATGTCCTCACCATGACTTTCCCGCTTTGCCACGCTAATCACAGACAAATCCTCGACTAACTGGTTGAATAGCTGGCTTTGATCACGCGCTGGTAATTCCTCCTTTGCCGCGCCAGGATACTGTTTTCGTCTGAAGAGTGAGTGACGCAATGTTCAAATGGCCGTGGCATGCGCAAATAGAGACTTCAGTACTGGCACTTCCCTGGCAGCAGGCGCTGGCGCAGCCGATCTTTTCACTGCTCGATCCTGATGAAAAAACCGCTCTGGTTACGCTGGCACAACGCTTCCTGCAGCAGAAAAAAATTTCGCCGCTGCAAGGCCTGCAGCTCGATGAACTGTTGCTGACACGTCTGGCGTTACTGTTCTGTTTGCCGGTCTTAAAGCTGGGTCTCGAATGGCTCGATGGCTTCCATGAAGTGCTGATCTATCCCGAGCCGTTCAACGTCGACGATCGCTGGGAAGATGGTAACGGTCTGGTACACCACGCGCCGGCAGTGCACGCCGGACAAAGCTGGACGCAAGGTCCAGTGGTGTTAAACGCATTGGATATTCAGGATTCACTCGATCTTTCCGGTTTTAACCTGGTGATCCACGAAGTAGCGCATAAACTCGATGCGCGCGGCAGCGGTTACACCAGCGGCATTCCGGTGATGGCGCTACGTGATGTCGCCAGCTGGGAGAAAGATTTGCAGCTGGCGATGGCAGAAATTGAAGCTGAAGTCGAATTAGTCGGTGAACAGGCGGCAACCATCGATCCCTACGCCGCCAGCGATGCGGCAGAGTGTTTCGCGGTGCTGTCAGAATATTTTTTCAGCGCACCGGATTTACTGGCTAACCGCTTCCCGGTGATGTATCGCCATCTGCAGCAGTTCTATCGTCAGGATCCGCTGGCGCGATTGGCGATGCTAACAGCAGAACCTGCTTAAATCGCGATCGCTTTGTACTAATGCTAGCCAGTTGAATACAAATGTGTTTTAAGCTGTTGACACCTGCAAGGGGCGCCATTAATATTCGCCTCGTTCACACGATTCCTCTGTAGTTCAGTCGGTAGAACGGCGGACTGTTAATCCGTATGTCACTGGTTCGAGTCCAGTCAGAGGAGCCATATTTAGAGAAGCCCGCTTAGGAAACTAAGCGGGCTTTTTGCTTTTCTTATATTCTTTCCTGCCGTTCATTTCTGAAACTTTTGGCATAATTCTGATTATCTGAGGGTAAAAGAATTACCAATCAACCCAAAAGTATCAAAAATGACACTTTGAATCCCTGGACTGCATTTTTTTAGTAGAAATTGCATGAAAAGACGCTAAAGGTTCAAAAATGAACCTTTTAGTATTATATTCAGGCAATGTCTATGCATGCCGCTTAAAAAACCAGGAAAGTGTCATAAATGAACCTTGATGAAATTAGGTCTCTACTTAAAAGCCTCTCTCATGCAGACAAGCAGAAATTGCTCGCTGAGTGGCCACTTGATGTTCAACCTTTCACTGAATTCGCAGCATCCGATAAGCCAATACTGAGCGCCCTTGAGCTTTCATTACTGCCACCCATACTGACCAATGAGTTGAAGCGGCAAAATATCACCTATGAAGAGATGGCGATGCAAATTGGCGTGTCTATCTCAACCTTCAAAAGAATGATCGCCAATCCCGCAGCCGCAAAGGCGATGAATCTTCATGCCTTACTTAAGGAACTCGGAGTAAAAGTATGGCTCGAAAAATAGAGGTGTGGCTCTATGACAAGTCTGTCGGTACCTTGACAGAGGAGGACGCCGGTTTCACTTTCTGTTACCGGCCCAATTATAACGGTCGCGCGATTTCATTAAGTATGCCGGTAAGGCGAGAACCTTATTTTAATGAAGAGCTCCATCCTTTCTTCAAAGGGCTGGCACCAGAAGGTTGGTTGCGTAAACGATATTCTGAAATTCAAAAAATTGATGATAAAGATCTGTTTGGATTACTCATGCAGAACGGTAACGACTTGCTTGGTGCAGTAGTACTCAAGGAGATAACATCATGAATTCAGCATGCTGCCTGATAAATTTAGCTCAACTCAAGGAATCCGAGCTTGATACGAACTATTCCCTTAAAGGCATTAAACATCTGTTTGGTAGTGTAAACGTTGCCCTTAGTTTGCCCTTTACGCGAAGTCAGTTTATTCAGGAATTGCCTGAACGTCAGAAAGGCATGAGTATTTCCGGCTATCAACCGAAGCTTTCGCTGTGTCTGGAAGAGGGGGAACTGCAGGTTGTCAGTAATAACGGCACGTATATTCTTAAACCCTCACCTGAAGCGTACCCACATCTGGCGGAAAATGAGCATGCCACAATGTGCGTCATGCAACGTCTAAGATTTAACGTTCCTCCCTTTGGCTTAATCCCCTTTCAAGCAGAAAAAGGCCGACCAAATGAGTTGGCCTTTGTGATCAAAAGATATGATCGCTTAGAAGACCTAACGCGATTACATCAGGAGCAGTTGGATGGCGCGATGGGACTCGATGATAAATATGGCAAAATTGATAATAAAAAAGCCATCAGTTACGAGAGGGCTGCCAAATTTCTGAATAGCGCAGTCAGCAATAGTTTAAACAGTAAGCGCGACCTTTTTTTACGCATCGTCTATGCCTATGTGCTCGGGAATAATGATTTTCATCTGCGTAATATCGGGATCATACTTCCCGAAGCAGGACCCGCTTACCTGGCACCAGTGTATGATTTTATTAGCGTGGTGCCCTATCCCGCTGCATTCGGCGAGTACTTAGCGCTGCCTCTGCTTGAATGTGAAGAAAATGATGCCGGGAGCGCGCCAGGAATTGATTCAGGCTATGGGGAATATGTCGGTGCGGACTTTATCCTGCTTGCTCAGGGTATGGATATTCAACCCGCGCTGGCCCGCAAATGGTTGGTCGATGTGGTGAAGAGTCACTCGCTGATCATTGCTACCTACGCTGAAAGCCATATGCCTGAAGAACAGCGTAATCTCGTACTTGATTATGTCGCACGCAGAATGACGTTACTGGCCGTGACCGAACTGTAACGCGTCTTTCGCGCGTGATCACAGACATAAAAAAACCCGCTGGCCTAAGAGCGGGTTCTTTATTCATCAGCGCACAGTTCATTCCAGTAGCTGTAGCGGATCACATGGTGCAGGCGCTTATCTCTCATAGTAGCGATACACCGAAGGATGGAACTCAACGCCGTAAAGTTGGCTGATGGGAATCAGCAGGTCGATATGGTTGCTGAGATCGAATTCGCGCTCTTCTGCGGTTCCAGTCTCGCCATTGATCAGTTGGTTAAACCACTGCTGCAAGAGGTGTTTCATTGCCAGCTTCTCCACAAATGATTGAGGCTGACAGTAAACCGCATTCACACATATAACCAAAACGATTAGTTGTGCGCTTCTTTGCCAAATATTGCATATATGCAGGGTCGCCATTAATGGCGACCTGCCCAATGCGTTATCCCCGACTCTTCGCCATCATCTTGCGATAATTGTTCAGCCATTTACCGCTGGTGAGTCGCCACCAGAAGAATACGCCGCGCACCGTCCAGTCGAGGAACATCCCGAGCCACACGCCAATCACGCCCATTCCCAGCACAATCCCGAGGAAATAACCGGCCACCACGCGTGCGCCCCACATGCTGAACATCGACACATACATGGTGTAACGTGCATCGCGCGCGCCTTTCAGGCTGGCGGGCAGCACCCAAGACGCAGTCCAGATCGGCATAAAGGCGGCATTGAGCCAAATCAAATGCTTGGTGACCGAAATTACTTCGGGATCGCGGCTGTAAAACTGCGCAAGCGTGCCGGCGAGCGGCACGGTGATCAACGCCAGCGAACACAATCCGATCATCGCCAGCCAGAACACGTGTTTAATTTGCCGTTCCGCCTGCATCACCTGATTCAGCCCAAGCCTGCGCCCGGTAATAATGGTCGATGCCGATCCCAGCGCGTTACCCGGCAGGTTAATCAGCGAAGCAATTGAGAAGGCAATAAAGTTACCGGCGATTTCATTGGTGCCCATGCCAGCGACAAAAATCTGCGTCAGCAATTTGCCGCCGTTAAACAGCACCGATTCAATACTGGCGGGCACGCCAATGCCCAACACTTCCATCAGAATGTTGCGGTCCCAGCGCCGGAAATAGCTGGCGATGGAGATCTTCAATGCTGGCGTAATACCGCGATACAGCACGTATATCGCCGCTGCCGCACCGATATAGCGCGAGATGGTTAAACCCAATCCGGCACCGACAAAGCCCAGCCCTTCCCAACCCATACAGCCGTAAATCAGCACGCTACTGATCACGATGTTGAGAATGTTCATGCCGCCATTGATCAGCATCGGGATTTTGGTATTACCCGCACCACGCAGCGCGCCACTGCCAATCAGCGCAATCGCCGCAGCAGGATAGCTCCACGCCGAGGTTTGCAAATAGCTCAGCGCCAGCTCTTTCACTTTGGGATCGGCGCTGCCGGCAATCACATCAATGATCAGATGTCCCCAAAACTCGATGGCGATCACCAGCACAAACGCCAGCGCGGTCATCAATCCCAGCGACTGTCGCGTCGCGGCTCGCGCTCGTTTGCCGTTGCGTTTTGCCAGGCTGAACGCCACCACCACCGTGGTGCCGAGATCGATGGCGGCAAAGAAGGAGATGATCACCATGTTAAAGCTATCGGCCAGACCGACGCCCGCCATCGCTTCTTTACCCAGCCAGCTCACCAGGAAGGTACTGAGGACGCCCATCAGCATCACGCACAGGTTTTCGATAAAGATGGGCACGGCTAATGGGGTGATTTCTCGCCAGAACAACGTACGGTAAGAGCGGCGTTTGGAATACCACGCCGTATTTCTGACCGCCCGCATCACTGCTACGCCAGGATTTTGCAAGGGATTACCAAATCACTTTGGAGAGGAAGAAGAGTAATAATGATGATAGGCCACTGACAATTATGCAAAGTGTTTCCCCTCACCATTTAATCATTATTACAAACTTTTTGTCGCCACTACCGCAGGATCGGCTGCGCCCCCCAAATAGGCGCTGCGCACGTCATCATTGTTGAGCAGCTCGGCACCGCTGCCGCTCAGACGAATCTCGCCGTTCACCATCACATAGCCACGATCCGCCAGCTGCAATGCATGGCGGGCATTCTGCTCCACCAGAAACAGCGTCATGCCTTGCTGAGTCAACTCGCGCAGAATGCCAAAGATCTGCTTTACCACAATCGGCGCGAGGCCAAGGCTGGGTTCGTCGAGCAGCAACAACCTGGGTCGACTCATCAGCGCGCGGGCAATTGCCAGCATCTGCTGTTCGCCGCCGGAGAGCGTCATGGCGCGCTGCTTGCGCCGCTCCAGCAGGCGCGGAAACAGCTGATACATGCGATCTTTGTCCTCTTTGACAAACCGCTCGCCGATGGCGATGGTGCCCATTAGCAGGTTCTCTTCCACCGTCATATCAGGAAAGATGCGCCGCCCTTCCGGTGCCTGGGCAATGCCGCTAGCGGCGATGAAGTGGGTCGAGCGCTGGCTGATGGCTTCACCGCGCAACCGAATCTCGCCGCTGGCAATGCGCGGCTGACCAAAGATTGACATCAGCAGCGTGGATTTCCCCGCACCGTTAGCGCCAATCAGCGCCACGGTTTCGCCCTGATTTACCGTCAGCGATACCTGCTTTAGCGCCTGCAAAGGACCGTAAAACACATCGACCTGCTCAAAAGCCAGCATCGGTTCAGCCATGATCGCTCTCCTCTTCTGCGCCGAGATAGGCGGCAATCACTTTGGGATCGTGACGAATTTGCTGCGGCGTGCCTTGGGCAATCACATCGCCATGATCGAGCACTACGATGTGATCGGAAATGCGCATCACCATTGGCATGTCGTGTTCAATCAGCAACACGCTGATGCGATGGTCGGCGCGCAGACGATGCAAAATCGCGCTCAACGCCTCGGTTTCCACCGGATTCAGCCCAGCCGCCGGTTCATCCAGACAAATCAGTTCCGGCCGCGTACACATGGCGCGCGCGATCTCCAGCCGCCGTTGCTGACCGTAAGAGAGCGTACCGGCCAGGCGGTTGGCGCTGGCGACCAAGTCGACGTTCTCCAGCCAGTAGAAAGCGCGATCCAGCGCGCGATTCTCCGCTTCCTGGTAGCCGCGCGTGTTCAGCACGCCCGCCAGCAGCTGACGATTGACCTGCATATGCTGCGCCACTAGCAGGTTCTCAATCACCGACATTTCACGGAACAGCCGAATATTTTGGAACGTACGCGCCAACCCGGCGCGGTTCACCAGATGCGCGCCGCCAAACATTTTGTACCAGAGCCGCGAGCCGAGCCGGCTGGGATTGATCCAGTCGCCCGCATGGATTTTCTGCCCCAGCACCTGAATCACATCGGTCCTGCGCTGGTTGGCGTTGAGCACAATGCGCCCGCCGGTGGCGCGATAAAAACCGGTCAGGCAGTTGAACACCGTGGTTTTACCTGCGCCGTTGGGGCCAATCAGCGAGGTCACTGAACCGCGCTCCACCGCCAGGCTGACATCATTGAGCGCCTTAATGCCACCAAAGCGCATCATCAGATTGTTCACTTGCAGAATGGCATCACTCATGGCGCACTCCTTTTCGCAACGGCACGCCGACGCGTGCGGTGCGCACCAGCCCGCGCGGCCGCCAGATCATCATCAGCACCATTAACATGCCAAACAGCAGCACGCGGTATTCGGCAAAGCTGCGCAGTAGCTCCGGCGCTACCGTCAGCACAAACGCCGCCAGCACCACGCCAAGCGTCGATCCCATGCCGCCGAGCACCACAATGGCAAGAATCAGCGCCGACTCAAAAAAGGTGAACGAGGTAGGATTGACGAAGCCCTGATAGCTGGCGAAAAACACTCCAGCAATGCCCGCCGTTGACGCGCCCAGCATAAAGGCCGAAAGCTTAACCAGCACATGATTGAGCCCCATTGCGCGGCAGGCAATCTCATCTTCACGCAGCGCTTCCCAGGCACGACCAATCGGCATGCGCGTCAGGCGATGCTTGATCCACAGCACCAGCAACACCACCAGAACCAGCACTACGTAGATGAAGATAAACTTCATATTGGGGTTGTAAGTGACATGCAGAAACTCGTGATACGGCACGCCGCCATCGCGCGCGCGACGGGCAAACTCGAGGCCAAAGAAAGTCGGCGACGGCACGGAAACCCCGTTCGGACCGCCAGTGAAGGCTACCCAATTGGTCAGCACCAGACGAATGATTTCACCAAAGCCGAGCGTAACAATCGCCAGATAATCGCCGTGCATACGCAGTACCGGGAACCCAAGCAGCGCACCGGCAAACGCCGCCAGCAGCGCCGCCAGCGGCAGCATGCTCCAGAAACCCAATCCGAGATATTGATAGCCGAGCGCCAGGCCGTAGGCACCGATGGCATAAAAGGCGACGTAGCCGAGATCGAGTAATCCAGCGAGGCCAACCACAATATTCAAGCCCAACCCGAGCAGCACATAAATCAGGCCGAGAATCGCCACCGTCAGCAGGTATTTGCTGGAGAGGAAGGGAAAGACCAGCGCTACGACCAGCAGCAACGGCAATATCCAGCGCAGACGCGAACGATAGCCGGGCTCGCGCACGTAAACACCGTCATCGCTGCTGGCAAACTTGCGCATGATGCGCTGACCAAAAGGTGCGTGCAGAAACACGCTAAACAGTAAGCGCCCCGCCATCACCACCGCCACCAGCAGCGCCACGCGCTGGGGCGACAGCTTGAAGCTGTAACCGTCGAGCACCACGCCAACAATCGGACCAAACACCACCAGCGCCACCAATCCCGCCAGCAGCGTGTCGAACAGCGCCTGCCGCACAGGACTTTGCGTCATTGCATTCATCGGGGCTTCCTCACACTTTAGCGACCAGCGGCCGTCCCAGCAGTCCTTGCGGGCGGAAGATCAAAATCACCACCAGCAGCGAAAACGAGAACACATCTTTGTAATCAGAATTCACCATGCCAGCGAACTGCGCTTCCGCGACGCCCAGCAATAATCCTCCGAGCATCGCGCCCGGCAATGACCCGATGCCGCCGAGCACCGCCGCAGTAAAGGCTTTGATGCCAATGATAAATCCGGCGTAAAAATCAAAGGTGCCGTAATTCATGGTCACCAGCACGCCAGCCAATCCCGCCATCGCCGCACCAATCACAAACACCAGCGAGATAACGCGATCGGTATTGATACCGAGGATTGAGGCCATACGCCGATCCTGCTGCACCGCGCGGCAAATACGCCCGAGTTTGGTGTACTGGATAATCCAGGTCAGCAGCGCCATGCCGCAAAATGCGGCGATCAGGATGAAGATTTTGGTCCAGGTGATCTGCACCACGCCGCCATCAAACTCCATGCGCAACACGCCGGTGAGCAGTGTAGGGATACCCTGTTGATTCGGTCCCTGACTGAGCTGCACATAGTTCTGCAGAATCAGCGACATCCCGATCGCTGAAATCAGCGGTGCGAGGCGCGTCGAGTTGCGCAGCGGCCGATAGGCGATACGCTCAATCGCCCAGCCGTAAGCCGAAGTGACAATGATGGTGAAGATTAAGGTGCCAAAAATCAGTAGCGGGAAGGAGTGAATGCCGAAAAAGCTGAGTATCGATAAGCCAATGGCACACAGATAGGCGGATATCATATACACCTCGCCGTGGGCGAAGTTGATCATGCCGATGATGCCGTAAACCATGGTGTAACCGATGGCGATCAGACCATACACGGCACCGAGCGTTAAGCCGTTGATCAGTTGCTGTAAGAAGAAGGCGTCCATAATGTCGTCTCGTACTCAATGGGAGCGCACACCTCGCGCTCAATCGCGAATGGCCCCGCACTGCGCGGGGCCGCGTGGCACATTACAGCTGGTGATATTTGCCTTTGTCGTCCCATTGATACACGACGTAATCCGACACCTTGAGATCGCCTTTGCTGTCCCAGGCTTTTTTGCCCATCACGGTATCGACGCTGTTGGCTTTCAGCCAATCACTGGCCTTGGCGTTGTCTTTGCCTGCCGCTTTGTAAGCAGCCGCCAGCGTCTGCACGGAGGCGTAGGCATACAGGGTGTAACCTTCTGGCTCAAATCCGCTGGCGCGGAATTTCTCGATCACCGCTTTGCCATCGGCGATGGTGCGCGGATCGTTGCCGAAGGTCATGTAAACGCCTTTGGTGTATTGCGGACCGCCTGCTGCCGTCACCATCTCTTCAGTCACGATGCAATCACCGGAGAAGAAGGCGGCATTAACGCCCTGCTCACGCATCTGACGCACCAGCGGACCGGCCTCCGGATGACAGCCACCGAAATAGACCACGTCCGGTTTCAGCGCGCCAATTTTGGTTACCAACGCATTGAAATCTTTCTCACCGCGCGACAAGCCTTCATACAAAACTTCTTTCACACCACGCTTTTCAAGCGAGGCTTTGGTGGCATCCGCTAACCCCTGGCCGTAAGTGTCTTTGTCATGAATAATGACCACGTTCTTGGCTTTGAGCTTGTCGATGATGTAATCCGCGGCGATAGCGCCCTGCTGATCATCACGGCCACACATGCGGAACAGGGTTTTCATGCCGCGTTCAGTAATTTTCGGATTGGTTGATCCAGGAGTGATCGCCAGCACGCCGGCTTCATCATAGACTTCCGAGGCGGGCATGGTGGATGAGGAGCAGAAGTGGCCGACCACCGCCATCACCTTGTCCTGATCAACCAGACGGTTAGCGACGGATACCGCCTGTTTCGGTTCACAAGCATCATCGCCCTGCACCAGCACGATTTTCTCGCCATTGATGCCGCCCGCCGCATTGATATCCTCCGCAGCCTGGCTCGCACCTTTCCAGTATTGCGCGCCGTACGTCGCATTAGGCCCAGAGAACGGACCGGCCACACCAATTTTAATATCTGCCTGAGCGTAAAAGGCCACGCTTAAACAACCTGCAATCGCCACCTTCATTGGGTGTTTTATGAATTTCAAAGACATGCTTTCAATCCTCAACGGGTCAGGAACGGAGCCATACCACGGCATGGGAGAAATCAATTTCTGAAACTTTGGCAAAACAGCATGCGGCCCACAAACCCGTAAGGTCGCCATTCATGGCGACCTTCTTTCAGTAAAGACATCGATTCATTAAGGCCACGGTTGAAAACTAAGCAATAAGCTCGCCAATACCGCGAAGGTAGACAATTTATTACTCGGGCATCGCTCCAGAACAGGAGACACGCGATGTAACATCCCTGCTGATCATAAACATAGCTGTGGTTACGCCACGCACCAGCACCGTGATGGTGCAGAATGCGGTCGATCACAGATTCTTCATCGTCGCGCTGGGTTTATCCGCTATGCTCTGGTGAAAACGGTCCACGTTTCCTAAAGGAGAACCCATGAATACACAACGGAACGGATTGAGCAGCCAGCAAGCGCTGGACGAATTAGAACGCCTGTACGATGCAGCCGTTGACGCGTTGCGCAACGCCATCCGCGATTTCACCGCCAGCGGGCAGTTGCCGGATGAAGGCGCTCGTCAGCAAGGGCTGTTTGTCTATCCGCAGCTGCGCATCACCTGGCTGGGCGAAGGCCCGCAAAAAAATCGTACCCGCGCATGGGGACGTTTTACCCATACCGGCAGCTACAGCACCACCATCACGCGCCCGGCGCTGCTGCGTCACTATCTCAGCGAGCAGCTGCAGATGCTGGAGAAAGAGTACGACGTGCTGATTGAGGTCGCTCCCTCTGAGCAGGAAATTCCTTATCCTTATGTGATTGATGGCTTGTCACTGGACCGCTCAATGAGCGCCAGCATCGCACGCCATTTCCCGACCACCGAACTGTCGCAGATCGGTGATGAAACCGCCGACGGCTTGTTCCACGCCAATGCGATTTTCCCGCTGTCGCACTTTGACGCGCTGCGCACCGATTTCTCACTGGCTCGCCTGCGCCACTACACCGGCACCGGCGTAGAGCACTTTCAGCCGTTTGTGCTGTTCACCAACTACACGCGCTACGTTGATGAGTTCGTGCGCTGGGCAATTGAGCAAGTACAGGATCCCAACACGCCTTACGACAGCCTGGCCTGCGCCGGTGAAGTGGTGATCACTGCCGATACTCAAGACCCCACGGCGATGATGTCCGATCTGGCGTGGAAGAAGCACCAAATGCCCGCCTGGCACCTGACATCACCGAATCGTCGCGGCATTACGCTGGTGAACATCGGCGTTGGCCCGTCCAATGCCAAAACCATCTGCGACCATCTGGCGGTGATTCGTCCGCACGCCTGGCTGATGATTGGCCACTGCGGCGGTCTGCGCGAAAGCCAGACCATCGGCGACTATGTACTGGCGCATGCCTACCTGCGCGACGACCACGTACTGGATAGCGTACTGCCGCCAGATATCCCAATCCCAAGCATCGCCGAAGTGCAGCGCGCCTTGTATGACGCCACCAAAGCGGTGAGCGGCATGCCCGGTGAAGAAGTTAAACAGCGCCTGCGCACCGGCACCGTGGTCACCACCGATGACCGTAACTGGGAGCTGCGCTACTCCGCTTCAGCGCTGCGCTTCAACCTGAGCCGCGCCGTTGCGGTTGATATGGAAAGCGCCACCATCGCCGCGCAGGGTTACCGCTTCCGCGTGCCCTACGGCACCTTGCTGTGCGTATCGGATAAACCGCTGCACGGCGAGATCAAGCTACCGGGCCAGGCAAACCGTTTCTACGAAGGCGCAATCTCAGAGCACCTGCAGATTGGCATCTGCGCGGTGGAACTGCTGCGAGCTGAAGGGGATAAGCTACATTCAAGGAAGCTGAGAACCTTTAACGAGCCACCGTTCAGGTAATGATGATGGCGTTCCGGCCCTTAAAGGGCCGGAACATTGCAGTAAAACGCGTTATGACATTTTCAAAACGATATTCTGCACAAACCACGCCAACACCAGAAGGCCGGTCGGTATCATGATTTTCCAGGTTATGCTGTTATTGAAGGCAGCTATTTTATCCTCCAACTGATTGAATCGTTGGTCAACTCTTTCGAACTTCTCATCAATCCTCTCGAACTTCTCGTCTATCTTTTCAAACTTTTTATCAATTTTGTCGAATTTTTGGTCGAACTTTTCTTCCATTCGCTCAAACTTCTTATCGATACGTTGTTCCAGCGCCCCCAGCTCGCCCATGATCTCCACACGCATTACGCCCTGCTCGGCTCTGACCTTTTCGATATCCGCTTTGGTGGCAAAGTGTTCTGAACGCGCCGTGAGCACCGCAACATCTGTCTGAATCTGCTGCGTGGTTTTTTCCAGCTGTTCAACCCGTTTGGTGAGTTGTTCCATTTGATGGTCTCCTTTGTTTCCAACGTCAAAAATAAGCGGTGGGAACACACGAGTTGTATTGCTAATGGGGTAATCCATTACCGAATCCTCTTCCATCGCGTTGCTCAACCTTTCCACCACACCGTCAGTGAAACAGATTTGCGCAGCGTTAACATTCCACGATCCCGCCATTCGCAGCACATTTTTTGCGGGCAGGTTTACACAACACGCACAGCCTGGGCCGTTTTGAGATTGAAGGAAAGTGAGTATCAAAAAGGATTGCGAGGTGACACGCAGAAAATAAACGAAGGGATGCAACAGCAGACACGGAAGCCCGAGCGGGCTTCCGTTAAGCAAGATTTACGCGCTCAGCCAGCCCAGTTTGATGACAAACAGAATCGACAGAATGATCAGCGCCGGGTTGACCTCTTTGGTGCGACCGCTCAGCAGTTTCACCACTGTCCAGGTGATGAATCCGAAGGCAATACCGTTGGCGATTGAGTAGGTCAGCGGCATCGTCAGCGCTGTCACGGTTACCGGCGCGGCGGTGGTGATGTCTTTCCAGTCAATATCTGCCAGACCAGACGCCATCAGCACCGCAACAAACAGTAGCGCTGGCGCGGTGGCATAAACCGGTACGCTGCCCGCCAGCGGCGAGAAGAACAGGCTCAGCAAGAACAGAATCGCCACCACAATTGCCGTCAAACCGGTACGGCCACCGGCGCTGACGCCCGCAGCAGATTCCACATAGCTGGTGGTGGTTGACGTACCGAGCAGCGAGCCGAACAGCGCGGCGGCGCTATCTGCGATCAACGCACGGCCCATTTTCGGCACGTTGCCCTGCTCATCCGCCAGTCCAGCACGCTTGGTCACACCTAGCAAGGTGCCGGTATTATCGAACACGTCCACGAACAGGAAGGCGAAGATCACGCTGACCAGGCCAACGTTAAAGGCTCCCGCAATATCCAGCTGCATAAAGGTTGGCGCGATAGAAGGCGGAGCAGAGAACACGCCGCCAAACGGCGTCAGGCCAATGCCCATGGAGATGAAGGTCACCACCAAAATGCCGATCAGCACCGCGCCGGTAACGCGACGCGCTTCCAGCACCACAATGATGAAGAAGCCGAGCAGCGCCAGCAGCGGGCCCGGTTTGGTCAGGTCGCCCAGGCCAACCAGCGTAGCTGGGTTATCCACCACGATACCCGCGCCTTCCAGCGCGATGATCGCCAGGAACAGGCCGATACCGGCACCAATACCGGCACGCAGCGGCAGCGGAATGCTGTTAATAATCCACTCACGAATTTTGAAAAGCGACATGGCAAAGAAGATCACCGCCGACAAGAACACCGCGCCCAGCGCGACTTGCCACGTGTAACCCATATGCAGAACCACGGTATAGGTAAAGAAGGCGTTGAGGCCCATGCCCGGTGCGAGTGCAATCGGATAGTTAGCGATCAAGCCCATTAACACACAGCCAATCGCCGCAGCCAGACAGGTCGCCACGAAGACCGCACCTTTATCCATGCCGGTTGCACCGAGAATGCTCGGGTTAACAAACAGGATGTAAGCCATTGCCAGGAAGGTAGTGATACCCGCAATGATTTCTGTGCGAACCGTTGTGTTGTGCGCTTTTAATTTGAAGAGTTTTTCTAACATCATCATCTCTCATGAGCGGAGTCGGCACGAATGCGCGCGCTCCTTGCCAATGTGGTTTACAGACTTATTGTTGTATTGGACGCAAGGCGTTTAACCTTCCCCTGTCCTCATAGCAATAGCTATGCCATCACCCTACGCAATCGATTACGTTTCCGAATAATGCTTCGCTTAGGATAATTCCGAACCAGAATGAGGCGCGATTATGGTGCATTGCACCAGCGCCGCGCAATCGTTTTCCCTCGTTGCGATTGTTTGGCAAAAAGAGTGCGGCACTGCACGCTTCCGCACTCTGCCAGGCGATGGCGCTCACGTTTCTGTTGCTTGAATCTGCAGCTAAAAAACATCGGGTTACACTGCATTTAACCCTTTCGTAACAAAAGAGGCGCATCCATGAAGCCCGCGATTTTGGTGGTCGATGATGATCGTGCAGTGTGCGAATTGCTGCACGATGTGTTGAATGAACATGTGTTTACCGTTTATTGCTGCCATCAGGGTAAAGATGCGCTGGCTCTGCTGGCGCTACATCCGGAAATTTCGCTGGTGATGCTGGATATGATGCTGCCAGACACCAACGGCTTGCTGGTGCTGCAGCAAATGCAGCGGCAGCGTCCCGATCTGCTGGTGATTATGTTGACCGGCATGGGTTCGGAAGCAGATATGGTGGTGGGACTGGAGATGGGCGCGGATGATTACATCGCCAAGCCGTTCAACCCGCGCGTGGTGGTGGCACGAGCGCGCGCTGCACTGCGTCGCTGCGGACGACTGGCGCAGCCGAAAGCGTTGCCGGATGAAGGCTGGCAATTTAACGGCTGGCGGCTGGACGATGCGCGCTGTCAGCTGTTCAATCCACAGCGCGAAAGCGTGCCGCTGACGCAAGGTGAATACACGCTACTGCGTGCGCTGGTGGCGCATGCGCGCAAAGTATTAACCCGCGATCAACTGCTCGAACTGACGCACAGCGAAAGCCTCGAGGTGTTTGATCGCACCATTGATGTGCTGATTATGCGGCTACGACGCAAGATCGAAAGCAACCCGCATCAACCGAGCCTGATCCGCACCATTCGCGGTCTCGGCTATGTTTTCTCCGCCGATGTGATGCGTCCTGCCTCTTCGGCGCGTGAAACGCAAATCGCCTGATCCATCCAGCGCTGCATCTCGGCTAATGGCCGCGTGCCGTCCAGCGCGTTGGCGGCATGCAGATTAAAACAGGCGCAGGTGTGCGCCAGCTTCAGCGTTTCCGTCAGCGACCAGCCTTCGTGGCTGGCATAAAGCACACCGGCGCAAAACGCATCGCCCGCGCCAACGCTACCCACGATCTCTTCCGGCGCTAAACACCACGCGGGCTGCCAACGCCCTTCGCCTTCTGCTTGCTGGCCCCACGCCCCTTCCGGTGCGTGAATCACCACCCGCTGACGTACGCCTTGCTGCAGTAGCCAGGTCGCCGCCTCGGCAAACGCTGAAGGCGCGGCAAGCCCTTGCGGCGTGCGCAAACTGATGCCGGTGAGCGATTGCGCCTCCAGTTCGTTGATCACCAAATAATCGAGCCAGCGCAGCGCGGGCACCACCAGCGGGCGATATTCGCCCACGCGCGACACCAAATCGAGTGAGGTGAGATAGCCGCGCTGCTGCATCTGCGCCAGCAATCGTGCGCTGCGCGTGCCGTATTCCTTCTCCGGCACATCAAGGCTATCCAACAGCAGCAAATAACCGAGATGGAAAATGCGATGGGATGTGGAGACGTCGGCGAAATGCGCCAAATCGAGCTTGCAATTGGCACCGCGAGCATGAAAGAAGGTGCGCTGGCCGTCCGGCGTGGTCATCACCTGCGTCATCGCCGTGTTGATGCCTGCGGTGCGCTGCACAAACTGGCGGTCGATGTGATGATCGTCCAGCAGTTGCAGGATGTAGTCGCCGTCGCTGTCCTCGCCCACCATGCCGACGCCCGCCAGCGGCAAATTCAGCTGCATGCGCGCCAGGGTAAACAGCACGTTGAGCGCCGCGCCGCCGCTGCACTTCTCGCTGTGCTGAATCTCCGTCAGCCAGCCCTGTTCCGGCCAGTGGCTGATGCGCTGCACGTGATCCACCAGCATGCTGCCGGCACCGATGATTCCGTTACGCACCATACTCTCAGGCCCTCCCGGCGCTGCCGAACACCTGCATCTGCTGCGCCACCACGTTGGCGATGTCACGCTCCACGGCCATTAGCAATTCGGCAAAGGCGTCGTAGCGTGCATCGCGCTGAGTGATCTGCGCTTCAATCGCCCCGAGCGCCGCCTGCGACATGCCGGTGTAAAAGTTGATTTTATTGATGCCGAGGCTAACGGCGCGGCGGAAGTCCGCATCGCTAATGCCGGAACCGCCATGCAGCACCAGCGGAATGCCAGCGGTCGAGCGAATCGCTGCCAGCCGGTCAAAGTCGAGTTTGGGTTCGCCTTTGTATTTGCCGTGTGCATTGCCAATTGCTACCGCCAGACAATCAATGCCGGTGGCGTGCACAAAATCAGCGGCCTGCGCCGGATCGGTAAATTTATCGCTGTCGGCCTCGCCAAACAGCGCCCCGCCTTCATCGCCGCCCACCGCACCCAGTTCGGCTTCCACCGAAACGCCGAGCGCGTGGCACATCTTCACCACTTCGCGCGTCTGGCGGACGTTTTCCTCGTAGCTGAGCGTCGAGCCATCGAACATGACCGAGGTAAAGCCAAGACGAATCGCCTGCATCACCGCCTCAAAATGCAGGCCGTGATCGAGATGCAGCACCACCGGAATATCGTGCAGCGCCGCTTCGGTGCGCACGGCGGCGACCAGATGTTCGAGGTTGACATACTTAAAATGCACTTCGGCGATGCTAATGATAAATGGCGAGCGCTGCCGCTCAGCCGCCTGATAAAGCGCGCGCAGAAAATGGGTATCGAGGACGTTAAACGCGCCGAGCGCGTAGCCGTTCTGTTGCGCATGGGCCAAACCCTGCGCCAGGGAAATCAGTGCCATATCAGGCTCCTTTAGGCCAGCCAGCGGTGATATTCGTTACACAGCAGCCAGCGCGGTTCTTCATCTTCATCAAGCGGATTGAAGCGTGCCAGCGGGGTAAGAAACACGTTGTCGTGTTCGTCGTCGTTGGGCATTGAGACTTCGCCCACCAGTACATCGCCGTAACCCTCTTCACCCCAAAAGCTGTGCCAGATGCCCGGCAGCAAAGTGACGCTTTCGCCCGGCGATAAACGCAGCTGCGAACCGGCGGCGTGGGTTTGCCGAATGCCATCCAACGTGACGTTGACCGCCGTCTCGGCCAGCTGATTGCCTGCGCGGTTATGCAGCGTAACGATCAGATTGCCGCCGCCGCGATTGATAATGTCTTCCATCTTTTGCGGGTGATAATGCATCGGCGTGACCTGCCCTTCGCGCACATGCATGATCTTTTCGGCGTAGGGTTTGGCCCACGGCTGGCCACCGCGCGAACCGTTGCGCAAAGTGAACAGGGTTAAACCGGTTTGATTGAAATCGTCAGCGCCGAAGCTGGTGACATCCCAGCCGAGGTGCAGCGCCAGCAGTTCATCGGCATCATGTTTATCGAGCGCGCGCCACTGGCTGAGGCCGTAATCGGCCCACGGCGGCAGATGCACATCCTGGCGCATAAAGAATTCGCGGGTACGTTGTAGGATCGCATTCACTTCAGAGCGTTGCATCGTCTCCTCCTTTACTCGCTGGCCCTCACCCCAGCCCTCTCCCGCAAGCGGGCGAGGGAGCTGACCGAGCAAACCTAACTATCCCCTCTCCCATTGATGGGAGAGGGTTAGGGTGAGGGGAACCCGCAATTATTTCACCGTCCAGCCCTTGTAACTGCTAACGCTGTTACGATCGATCATCGTCACCGGAATCAGCACCGGCTTATCTGGCGCGGGTTTGCCCTGCAGGATGTCATAGCCAATCTCCACCGCTTTCGCCGCCATCACCTGCGGGTCCTGCGCTGGCGTGGCCACGAACAGCGAGCCTTTGCGTTTCAGCGCCTCTTCACCGTCTGGCGATCCATCGACGCCGACAATAAAGAACTCATTGCGCTGCGCCTGTTTCGCCGCCAGATCGGCACCAATCGCGGTTGGGTCGTTAATCGCGAACACCGCATCAATCTTCGGATTAGCCGACAGCAGGCCGGTCATCACTTCCAGGCCACCTTCACGGCTGCCTTTGGCGTTCTGGTTGTAGGAGAGCAACTTGATGTCCGGATGGGTTTTCAGCTCGTTCATGCAGCCTTCCACACGGTTCTGCACCGCAGAAACCGGCGGTCCGTTAATGATGACCACGTTGCCTTTGGCTTTCAGGCGATCGGAGATGTATTTACACGCCATGGCACCGGCGGCGGTGTTATCGGAGGTGATCGTGGCGTTAGCGCCGTCTGCCGCCACGTCGACTGCCACCACCACAATCCCGGCATCACGCGCACGTTTAACCGCGGGTGCGATGCCTTTGGAATCAGCGGCGTTGAGGATAATCATGTCCACTTTGGCGGCGATGAAGTTATCAATCTGCCCCACCTGCTGGCCAAGATCGTAACCGCTAGAGACCAGCGTTACGTTGACCTTGTCACCCGCCAGCTCGCGCGCCTTCAGCTCCGCACCTTTGGTGATCTGCACGAAGAACGGGTTGGCGAGATCGCCGACGGTCACACCAATGGATTTCAGCTCTTTGGCCTGCACCAATGGCGCGCTCAGAAGCGTAGCCGCCAGCAGTCCGGTTAGAATCGGATTAAAACGCATAGTCGATGTTCTCCTGCTTTTTGGTTTTTATGATGGGTGCTTGCTGTCCCCCTCCTCGGTCCTCCCCCACAAGTGGGGGAGGAAGATGCTGCCATATGCTCGTACTGAAGCTGCATGTGGCTACGTCTCCTTCCCCCGCTTGCGGGGGAAGGCCGGGATGGGGGACAGCAAGCACGATATAACTCAACCCACGTGATGCCGCGTCCGGTACTTATCGATCAACACCGCGATAATGATCACCGCGCCCTTAATCACTAACTGCCAGAAATAGGAGACGCCCATCAGCGTCATGCCGTTATTCAGCGTGGCGATAATCAGCGCGCCAATCAGCGTGCCGGTGATGGTGCCGATACCGCCGACAAAGCTGGTGCCGCCAAGGATCACCGCCGCTATCGCATCCAGCTCATAGCCGACGCCGAGGTTGCCGTTGGCGCTGTAGAGCCGCGAGGCGCTCATCAAGCCGGCCAGCCCCGACAGCAAACCGCTCATGGCGTAGACAAACAGCAGCACCACACTGACTTTGATGCCGGTCAGGCGTGCCGCCTGCACGTTGCCGCCGACCGCATAAATGTGCACGCCTAAAGTGGTGCGACGCAGAATGAACCAGCACAGCGCGATGACCGCGAAGGCGATGATGATCAGCCACGGCACCGGACCGAGATAGCCGTTGCCTATCCACTCAAAGTTGATATCCGAGTTGATCACCGTGGTGCCATTCGCCAGCAGATAAGCCGCGCCGCGCATCGCGGTGTAGGTGCCGAGGGTGACAATAAAGGGCGGCAGCCCTGCCCACGCCACCAGAATGCCGTTGAACAACCCCATAATCAGCCCGGCACCTAACGCCGCTGGAATCGTCAGTGATGCAAACGCCGGATCGAGCGACACCACCATCGCCACTACCGCTGTGGTACCGAGCATAGATCCCACCGACAAATCGATGCCGCCGGTGAGAATGACAAAGGTCATGCCCGCCGCCAGCACGATGTTGATTGAGGCCTGACGCGTAATGTTGAGCAGATTGCCCTCGGTGAAGAAGTTCGGCGTGACAAAGCCAAATACCGCCACGATCAGGATCAGAATCGGCAAGATACCGACGGTTTGCAGCAGGTCACTCATTAACGCGCGCTTTAGGGTTGGGCTTTTTACGCGTGCGGATTCACTGGTCATTGCGCTCTCCTCAGGCCTGAACCGGCTGCGCGCCGGTGGCCAGTGTCATAATGTTTTCCTGACTAATCTCTGCCCCACTCAACTCACCGGCGATGGCACCTTCACGCATCACATAGACGCGGTCGCTCATGCCCACCACTTCCGGTAACTCGCTGGAGATCATCAAAATCGCCACGCCCTGCTGCGCCATCTGCTGCATCATGCGGTAGATTTCGCTCTTGGCGCCGACATCGACGCCACGCGTCGGCTCATCGAGAATCAGGATGCGTGGCGCAATCGCCACCCAGCGTGAAATCAACAACTTTTGCTGATTGCCGCCGGATAAGCCGCCCGCGCGCACCTGCGCATGCGGCACGCGGATGTTGAGCGCATCAATCGCCTCGCTGGCGATCTTCTGCCCTTTGCGGCGATTGAGCAGGCCGTAGCTGGCGTCGCGCTCCAGCGTTGCCATCACGATGTTGTCCTGCGCCGCCAGTTCGAGGAACAAGCCCTGCTCTTTGCGGTTCTCGGTGAGAAACCCGATGCCGCGCGCAATCGCGTCGCGCGGCGAGTGAATCTGCACTTTTTCCCCGTCGATCCAGATCTCGCCGCCGCTCGGTTGATGCACGCCAAAAATCAGCTGCGCCAGTTCGCTGCGCCCGGCGCCGACCAGGCCCGCCAGACCGACGATCTCACCGGCCCGCACCGACAGGCTGCTGGGATGCACTTTGTGTTTGTCGCACAGGTGATTGACGGCGAGACGGATGTCGCCGAGCGGAATGTTGCGGTCTTTGTTGAACAGATCGCTGAGCGGACGCCCGACCATCATGCGCACCAGCTCGCTGGCGTTAAGCTGCTCGCGCGTCAGGCTACCGACGTACTGTCCGTCGCGCAGCACGCTAACGCGATCCGACAGCTCATACACCTCCGCCATGCGATGGCTGATGTAGATGATCGCCATCCCTTCGCTGCGCAGACGTTTAATCAGCGCAAACAACTGCTCGGTTTCCCGGTTCGAGAGTGCGGCAGTCGGCTCATCCATCACCAGAATGCGGCTGTTGCGATGTAGCGCGCGGGCGATTTCCACCTGCTGCTGCTCGGCAATGCTCAGGCGGCTAACCCGATCGGTGGCGCTGAACTGCGCGCCCAAACGATCAATCACTCGCTGCGCCTCTTCCGCCATCTGGCGACGCTTCACCAGACCCGCGCGGGTGATTTCACTGCCGAGAAAGATGTTCTCCGCCACCGTCAGATTCGGTGCCAGATTGATCTCCTGATAAATCAGGGTAATGCCCGCCGCCAGCGCCTCTTTTGGGCCTTTAATGGTGTACGGCTGGCCGTCGATAAGGATTTCCCCGCTGCTGGCGGTATAAGCACCGGCCAGAATTTTCATCAATGTACTTTTGCCTGCGCCGTTTTCGCCCATCAGCGCATGCACTTCACCGGGCCAGACCGTGAGATCGACGCCTTTCAGCGCATAGAAGTTGCCGAAGCGTCGGGTGATCGCGCGCATTTCTAATATCGGTGCTGTCGCCATAACGAGGCTCCTGCTGGCAAAGGTTGCAGCGAGTAAAGCCTGCTTAGATAAATGGAAAATGTCAGCGGTCATTCATATTTGTCATATTTCGCTCTGCCGGCGCTTCTATACTCGCCAGCAGTTGAGCGGTAAGGAGTGGCAGCCATGAGTCACAGTCTGCATTGGCACGCGGGCGCGCGCAGTCGTCTGCTGCTGTTTAATCTGCTGGTGATGTCGGTGACGCTGGCGGTGAGCCTGGTAGCGATTTTTGGATTTCGCCACGCAGGTCACATTCAGGAACAGGCGCAGGCACAAACGCTGGCCGATATGAACGGCAGCCTGGCGCTGGCGCGCGATACCGCCAATGTGGCGATCGCTGCGGTGCGTTTATCGCAGGTGGTCGGCGCGCTGGAGTATCAGAGTGAATCGGCGCGCCTGCAGCAGACGCAGCTGGAGCTGCAGCGGTCGCTGAGCTTGCTGGCGAATGCGCCGCTGGCGTCGCAGCAGCCGCAGCTGCTGACGCGCATCCGCGAGCGCAGCCAGATGCTGGAACAGACCATCAATCAATTGCTGCGCGCCGGACATCAGCGCCATCTGCAGCGCAACGTCATGCTCAGCGGCTTGTGGCAATCGCAGCTATTACTCAATCGCATTGACCTGCTAACGCGCGCTGATTCCCCTTCCGCCGCACTGCGCCAGCAAACCCGCAGCTTATTCAGCGTGGCGATTCAATCCAGCGCGCCGCAGGCCGCAGTGCAGCAGCTGCAATCGGTGCTCAGTCAGTGGCGGGCGTTAAGGCTCAACGGCGTGCTGAATACGCAAGTACAGCGGCTGATCGCCACCAGCAATGATTTGCAGCCGGTGGCGCAGCAACTGGAACAGAGTGATATCGCCATCGCCTACGCCACCTATCGCATCAAAGCACTGGTGGCGATGCTCAACGACGACATCACCCATTACGTGCAGCTGGTGGCGCAGCAGAGCGACGCCCGCAGCGCGGTAACCCATGAAGAGCTGGATTCGATCATCGGCTTTATCGGCCTGTTTATGCTGCTGGCGCTGCTGATCACCGGTTACGCCGGTTACTACATCTACCGCAATCTCGGTTCGAGTCTCACCGCCATCGCCCATGCCATGACCCGGCTGGCGCAGGGTGAGAAAAGCGTCAACGTGCCGGGTCTGGCGCGCCGCGATGAACTGGGCGATCTGGCACGCGCCTTCAACGTGTTTGCGCGCAACACCGCGTCGCTGGCGCACACCTCACGCCTGCTAAAAGAGAAAAGCAACCAGCTGGAATCGACCTTTCTCGCGATGCGCGACGGCTTTGCGCTGTTTGATAACAGCGGCCAGCTGGTGGTGTGGAATGCGCAATATGCCGAACTGCTGGGTATTGCGCCGCGCGAACTGCATCGCGGCTTGCACTATCAACAGCTTTTAAAACGCGTCGATGTTGAGCTCAATGGCTTAGCCGATGCGCAGGAAGTGCGGCTGGCGGATGGACGCACGCTGGAGCTGCGTTTCAGCCCGGTGCCACGGCGCGGCATGGTGAATACCGTGCTGGAGCGCACCACGCGCAAGGCGCTGGAAGAGGCGCTGCTGCACAGCCAGAAGATGAAAGCGGTTGGACAGCTCACCGGCGGACTGGCGCACGACTTCAATAATCTGCTGGCGGTGATCATCGGCAGCCTGGCGTTAACCGTCGATCAGCTGCCGCCCGGCACGCTCGCCAGCCGTATCGATCGTGCACGTCAGGCTGCCGACCGCGCGGCGCAGCTGACGCAGCGTTTGCTGGCGTTCTCGCGCAAACAGGCGCTCTATCCGCGCGCGGTGTCGGTAGTGGAGCTGGTGGACAATCTGCATTCGCTGCTGCAACACGCACTTTTGCCCGGCCAGCAGCTGGTGATCGATGCGCAACGTCCCGGCTGGCCAGCGTGGATCGATGCCGGACAGCTGGAGAATGCGCTGATCAATTTGGTGGTCAACGCGCGCGATGCGATGGCGCAGCAGAGCGGCGAAATCCGCCTGCGTATCTGGAATCAGCGCAAACAGGAAGCCGACGGCAAGCGCGATCGCGTCACCATTGAAGTAATCGATCACGGCTGCGGCATGTCGGCCGAGGTGCGCGAACAGGTGTTCGAGCCGTTCTTCACCACCAAAGCGATCGGCAGCGGCAGCGGTTTGGGCTTATCGATGGTGTATGGCTTTGTGCGTCAATCCGGCGGCCAGATCGAGCTGGAAACCGCGCCGGGGCAAGGCACCACCGTGCGGCTGTTATTGCCGCGCGCGCCCGAAGCGGCACAGCCGCTCAACGTGCCGCCGCCGCTGGTGCCGCAGGCCAGCAACGATCGGCTGGTGTTGGTGCTGGATGATGAACCGACGGTGCGACAAACGCTGTGCGAACATCTGCATCAGCTGGGTTATCTGACGCTGGAGTGTGGCGACGGCGAAAGCGCGCTGACGCTGCTGCGCCAGACGCCGGATATCGATCTGTTAATCAGTGATTTGATGCTGCCGGGCGGCATCAACGGCGCGGATGTGATTCGCCAGGCGCAGGCGCAGTGGCCACATCTGGCGACGGTGTTGATCAGCGGTCAGGATCTGCGCCAGACGCAGGTGACGCTGCCGCTGTGTGAGCGGCTGGCGAAACCCTGGCATCAGGCGCAGCTGGTGCAGGCGCTGGAGCGCGCCTGGCAGCGCAGTGAACGGCTTAGTCGCGCGCGGCAGGCTGCCACAACGGCACCCCTTTCCCCGTGATGTAACGTTTACGCAGCTTGCTGGAGACCACATCCATGATCATCACCACCGCCACCAGAATCAGGGTCAGGAACATCACCACATCCCAGTTCCATAAACGCATGTTCTCGGCATACACCAGACCCACGCCGCCCGCGCCGACAAAGCCCAGCACCGCTGCGGAGCGGGTGTTGGACTCAATCTGATACAGGCTGAGCGCGAGGAAGGTCGGGAACGACTGGGTGAATATGCCGTAGCGATGCTTTTGCAGGCTGTTCGCGCCGACCGCGCTGAGGCCGCGACTCGGTGAACGCTCCACCGCTTCGTGCCCTTCGGCATAGAGTTTGCCGAGCAAGCCGACATCCTGCATCACAATCGCCAGCACGCCAGCCAGCGGTCCCATGCCGACGGCGCGCACGAAGATCAGCCCCCAAATCGCCATGTCGATGCCGCGCAGCACATCCAGCACGCGGCGTACCACCAGTGAAATCGGTCGCGTAACCGGATCGTGCATGACGTTTCGCGCCGCCAGGAACGAGACCGGCAAGGCAATTAAAGATGCGGTTAGCGTGCCGGAGAACACAATCGCCAGCGTAATCCCGACCTGCGTGAAGTAGTAACCAAACGGCCAGTTGAGGAAATCCTGCCAGACAAACATGCGCAGGAAATAGCGGCTGAGCTGCTGGCAGCCAATCAGAAATCGGCTCCACTCAATGCCAAAGAACTCGAAGAAGAACAGGTAATAGAGCGCGATGGCAAGCGCCACCAGCGCAACGCGGTGCAGATAGCGGTTCTGCGCGGCAAACAGGGCGGCATGCTCCTGCTTGAGTTTGGCGACATCCGGCGCTAAGGCGATCATGCTGTGTCTCCTTCCACTACGCGGCGACGCAGCCAGCCGGACAGCGTATCCAGCAGCGACACCACCACAATGATCAGCAACAGCGTGATGCTGACCTGATCGTAACGATCGAGTTTGATATTGGTCATCAGCTCTTGCCCGATACCGCCCGCGCCGACCAAACCAAGGATGGTTGAGGAGCGGAAGTTGATTTCCAGACGCATAAAGCTGTAGGAGAGAAACGTCGGTTTGACCTGCGGCCAGAAGGCAAAGCGCATGCGCTGCAGTTTGCTGGCACCGCACGCCGCAAGTCCGCGCACCGGTTTATCCGAGGCGCTCTCAATCGCTTCGTAAAACAGCTTGGTCAGGCTGCCGACAGTGTGCAGCGCCAGCGCGAGGAAGCCGGGAATAGCGCCAATGCCGAACGCCATCACGAACATCACCGCCCACGCCAGTTCCGGCATGGTACGCAGGAAGGCGACAAAGGCGCGGATCGCCACGCGCAGGCTGCGCGGGGTTTGGGTGTTATCGGCGGCGAAGAACGCCAGCACGCCGGCAACGGCCACCGCCACGATGGTGGACGACAGCGCCAGCTGCAAGGTTTCCCAGATCAACGGCAGCTGGAAGTGTAAGCGATAGCCCCAATAGGCCAGCGATCCCTCGGTTTTGCCGTCGGCGAACAGCAGTGAAAGATGCAGCACCGGCATAGTTTCGCCGATGTAGTCAAAAAAGTGTGGCAGCGACTGCCAGACGGTAAGCAGGTTAAATTCCGCCATCTTGCCCGCGGCCAGATAGAGCGCCAGCAACAGCAGCGACCACAGCAGCGAGTCGCGCTTTTGCTGGCGGCGGATGCGTTGGTAGTAGTGTTCGAAATCGGTCAAGGGGGGATTCCTGTTGGTTGGGGACTGGAGTGTGCTCGCTGTCCCCCTCCTCGGTCCTCCCCCATTAATGGGGGAGGAAGATGCTGCAAAATGCGAGTTTGGGAGTTGCATGTGGCAGCATCTCCTTCCCCCACTTGTGGGGGAAGGCCGGGATGGGGGACAGCGAGCACCCCACCTAAATTAACCGCGCGTACCCTTCATCAAATCACGCTTCATATCGATGATGTTCTGATAATCCGCCACGGTCGCTGGACCGATGTGCTGGGCACCGCCAACCGCTTTAACAAAGCAGCCGTGATCTTCTTTATCCAGTTTCTTGATGGTGGCCACCACCTTCGCTTTGAAGTCAGCGGGCAGATTGTTGCTCACCAGAATCGGACCGTTCGGGATCAGCGGCGACTGCCAGATGATGCGGATCTGCTTCATCAGGTCAGGATGATCCATGCGAATCAAACGGCCAAAGGCACCCGAGGTATAACCGGTTTCACGGTCGCCAATCAGCGACGTCCAGGTCACCGCGCCGTCGAACTGACCGTTCAGCACGCCGAGGATGTCCTGCTCGTGGCCGCCGGAGAAGGTGACGCTGGAGAAGGTGTTGTTGTACTTATCGTCCACCGTGCCGCCGAACTCTTTCTTGAACGCCTGGTTCGGCATCAGGAAGCCCGAGGTTGAATCGGGATCGGCCATGCCGAACGATTTGCCTTTCAGGTCTTCCAGCTTTTTGTATGGGCTGTCAGCCTTAACGATCACCACTGAGTGATAACCCTGAGACCCGTCTTTGTCGTCCACCACGATGCCCACCACATCCACCGCTTTCGGGTTTTGCAGGTAAACCGAGGCATACGAAGCCGGCGACATGCTCAGCACCAGATCGATTTTGTTACCCAGCAAGCCCTGAATCACGCCTGAATAGTCAGACGAGTTGCGCAGTTTGGTATCCACCTGCAACTCTTTGTCGAAGAAATCTTTCACACATTGGTTGTCACCAATCTGCTGCGTGGCGTTCTGGCCGCCAAGAATCCCGAGGTTCAACTCTTTTGGTGCATCCGCTGCGTTTGCGCCAAATGCCATCGCAATAGTCAGTAAAGCTAAAGAAGTCAGTTTCATTCTTAGGTTTTCTCTTGCTGTGGGAGTTAGTGGAGCTGGTTAATTTCGTCGCCGTACAGCTCATGCATCAGGCCGTCGGTCAACTGGGAAGGATGTCCATCAAACAGGATTTTGCCGCGCTGAATGCCGATCACGCGGGTGCAGTAGCTTTTAACCAGTTCGATGGAGTGCAGGTTCACCATCACGCTGATGCCCTGCTCGCTCACCTGACGCAGCACATCCATGATGCGTTTGGTGTTTTTCGGATCGAGTGACGCCACGGGTTCATCCGCCAGTAAAATGCGCGGGTTCTGCATCAGCGCCCGACAAATCGCCACACGCTGCATCTGGCCGCCGGAGAGGTTTTCCGCACGCTGCAGCGCCTGCGGCAGCATGTTCATCCACTGCAGCAGTTCGATAGCGCGAGCGCGGTCGGTTTCGGAGAAGACCTTGAAGAACGATTTCAGCGTCGAGGTCTGGCTCAAACGACCGAGCAGTACGTTGGTCAGCACATCAAGGCGTGGCACCAGACAGAAGTCCTGGAAGATCATGCCGCATTCGGTGCGCCACTCGCGCATCTGGCGGCTATTCAGCGTCACCACATCGCGATCCACTTCGCCGTGGCGATTGCTAAGGATCGCGCCCTGCGACGCGCTGATGGTGCCGTTCAGCATGTGTAACAGTGTCGATTTGCCTGCGCCTGAGCGGCCAATCACCGCCACCAACTCGCCCGCATGCAGATCGAAGCTGACGTTATCCAGCACCTGATTGGCGCCGTAGGTTTTGCACAATCCCTGCACCGACAACACCTTGTTGCCCTGCCCTGTAACATGCGGGTAAGGATTGTCGACCACGGTTTTCAGTAATGCCTGTGCCATGTTGCACTCCATCTCTTCTGAGGTGTTGATTGCCCGCTATTACGGGCAAAGCGGATGAAAGCTTGATGACAGTAAAATGATTAAACAGTGACAGCATCCGCCGCCGCCGTAGGGTCGCCATTTATGGTGTAATGCTCGTCAGTTAAGACTTAATCATGCCGGAACGCATAGCGTTTCGGCTTCTTTTTCACCGCTCGCGGATAATGTCTCGTCCGCCGGGTTGGCAGCACGAAGCTTCCCGCCATCGCCAT
>NZ_JAINFN010000019.1:0-22766 GCF_026130245.1 Pantoea sp. JK | reverse complement strand
GCCGTCCGGCAACGGGGTGTCCGGCGTAAACGACCAGTGGCCGTCATCGCCAACAACGGTGGAACCGATAACGGCGTCGCCGTCCTTGATGATCACGGTGCCGCCCGGCTCACCCTCCCCGCCAATGGTCGGGGTGCTGTCGTCGGTGGTGTCACCGTTGCTGATTGGGCCAACGACCGGGCCAACGTTGTCGTCCGCCACGATACCCGTTGCCGCGTCGGGTGCCTGGGTGTCGATCACCAGCTGGAAGCTGCCGGTCGCCGCCGGGTTGCCCGCGCCGTCCTGCGTTTCCGCGCGGAAGTTGTGCGCGCCGTCCGTAACGTCTGCGGCTGGCGTCCAGCTCCACTGGCCGTTACTGTCGGCAGTCACGGTGCCCTGCACCTTGCCGTCCATAATGATAGTTACTGCTTCGCCCGCCGGCGCGGTACCGCGCAGCTCAGGACGCGCGTCGTTAGTCTTGGAACCGCTCTGCAGCAGGCCGGTAAAGGCTTCAACGTCATCCCATGCGCCGGTGATCGAAGGTGCCGTGGCGTTGCCTCCCGCAATCAGCGCAAAGCCAATACTGTTGGACGCGTCGCCGATGTTGCCGGCCGCATCCTGCGCTTTGGCGCTGATTTCATGATCGCCATTCAGCAGCGGTGGCACCGGCGTAAATGACCAGTTGCCGGCGTTATCCGCCTGAACCCTGCCGATTTCCACGCCCCTGTCGTAGACGATGACCGTGCTGCCCGCTTCTGCGGTACCGCTGATTTTCGGCTGCGCGTCGTCGGTGACGTCGCCATCGCTGATCGGCCCGGTTACCGCGCCCTGGTCGTCGAGGATCTCCCGGATAACCGGTGCTGCCGGGGCTTGCAAATCAATAACGACTAACCATGGATCCGATTCTGGAGAAACATAACCCGTAGGTGTTTCGATAATAATTGAAAAGTTGTGATCGCCTTCTGGCAAGTCGGGGGGGGTAAAACGCCAGCCGCCATTTGCATCGGCCACGGTGCTGCCAATTTTCTGACCGTTGTCGATGATGGTAACGATCGTACCCGGACGCTGATGAGAACCTTCAAGTGTTGGCGTATAGTCGTCAGTGACGCCGCCTTTGGCAATCGAACCGGTTATAGGACCAACATCATCAATGATGTCGTCAAGGCCAGGTGTATTGCCAGTGCCTGGCTTACCCGGTATTTCAGTATCAACGATAACTAACCAAGGTTCGGATGGCTCAGAGCGGTTACCTGCGGGATCGCGGGCAACAATTTCAACGCTATGATCACCATCTTCAAACGGTTGCTCCGGGGTGAAAGACCATGAGCCATCCTGACCGACGACAACCGAACCGATTTCCTTACCATTATCAACAATGATAATGGTGTCGCCGGGGATCTGTCCCGCACCACTGAATGTTGGCGAAGTGTCATTGGTGTAACCACCATTAGCCACCGGGCCCACTTTAGGTTCGACATCATCGAAGACTTGCCCAATTTCTGGGCGTGCGGGCGGATCGGTGTCAATAATAACGATAAACTCCTCACCGGGCGCACTTTCATTTCCGTGATCATCACGCTCTACTGGGGTAATGTGGTGTTCACCGTCGGTTAGTGGGTTTTCTGGAGTCCATGTCCATTTACCGCCTTCATCAACAATTGTTGAACCAACAATTTCGCCTTTGTCGCGAATAATAATGATGTTGCCTGGAGTGCCGCTCCCGTTAAAAGTTGGTGTATTATCGTCTGTTAAGCCACCATTGCTGATGGGGCCCTGGAAATCACCATGATCATCAACAACTCCTGACCATACTGGCACTTTTAATACGGTTCCTATAGCACCGCCATCGCCGCTTCCACTGCTACCTTCATTGTTGCCATCGTGATCTCCAGAATTATCACGATTGTGCGCGATTGCGGTTGCAATACCTGCAGCGGCTAAAATACCTGCAAGCGCACCCAGCGCCAGCAGCGCTGGTGAAAGAGCAAAGGGTGCCACTACCAAACCATCTAGTGCGCCAATCGTACCTGCACCGAGCACTAACGCCGATGATTCGCCGTCCATCAGGAACGCAGCCTCATGATCGCTGTCACCGTCAGACGAGATAAATTCGTGCCATTGGCCATCTTCAGCTTTACCAACCAATTCTCCAGGGTTAGTAAAGAAGTCTTCAATAATCAACTGAGGCTGATTTTCGTCGGTTCCCTCTAAGATCACATGCAGATTTTTACCGACACGCTTAACCGTGATGTTCTCAGGTGCATATCCTTTCTCACCCTCGGCAAGGATGTACTTGGCACCTTTGACAGCTTTTATTTTTACTGCTGAACCGGCCTTTTCAGCACGTAATACATCGGTTTTAACAATGGTATTGTTCTCCACCATCGCTACGTTAACTTTATTGAGACTCATAAAGACCCTTTACACTGTATTTAACCCAATCCCGTCGTAACGGGTGAATGCCTGGGTGAATTGATCCTGGCCCAGATAACATGGGAATTTACAGACGAGTCCTGAGGTTAAATACGAGCGCGGTCTTGGTTGCGTTGTACGATGTCAACCGAGTTGATGTTTGCGGATAAACATTGTAACTAACTCCAGGTAGGGAGCTGGTCATCACTTAGGATGCCGGAAGTTTCATCAGGACGCCGTTGCTAAGCAACATGATGAAATGGCAGACCCTCGAAGTTTTCTGGTAACACCGAGCCGAAACGGCAGAATGTTTGATTTGCACATGCTCGGACGAAAACTGCACAAGCCGAATTCCAGACTGACGCAAAGAATCCTTTTACTTCGCAACGAAATGCGTGATAAATGCCGGTTACAGCGATTGATAACTTTCAACCAAGACCGAGCCTGGCGGATACAGTGCCTATCTTCAGTACAATTTTCGATATTTGCAGGTTCGATTTCCTGCTCTTATTGAAAAGGCATAAAAATGGTATCAAAGATCCAGCGCCTCAACGCTACCAGCACTGAAGCAAAACAGCCTAAAGGCGAGTTATTCTATAGATTTCATAATGTTAAGCTAGACTCATTTGACAGCAATGAAGTCAAGGAGCGCCACGGCGCACAATATCATCATCGGCACCATCTTAGTGGCTGCGCTCAAACGTTACATACAGTGGATTTTGCCAATGATTTTTCACCACCTGTGCTTGAGCAATCCGCGCTAACATCCTCAATTACCAGTGAGCCCCCCCCCAGTTCAGCAGACAGCCCGGGGTCAAAATTATTCAACGAAAATTCAACAAATTCATCATCTTTTACACCGTTCCTGAGAGATACTCCTTCTTTAGTCGACACGTTAACCTTAACACCGGGTAGCGCACTCACATCTTCAGGTGAAGCGAAAACACTTCATACGATCCCAACAATTTTAGAAATTAGTGACACGCCTTTAGTCGTTGGAGGGCGTTTTGAGAGCGTCGAAATCTCTGATATTGATGGGCAGAACGAAAATTCACCAAGCTCAATGGCATTCATAGCTAATTTTGACAATCTATCACTTGATGACTGGATACTGAGAGAGCCACTTAATGCTGAGCAAATACTGGAGGATGGTCGTTTACACTTTAATGAACGGTCACTTCATGAAGGAGAGCCACTTCTTTCACACGAGTTTGAGCTGATTGAAAACCAGCATTACGTATTCCAGATGTCGTTATTGATCAATGAAAGCTCAGAGCCCCCCTGCTTTATAATCAATATCAGTGGTGAAAATCACGAAATGAAAATCAACCGCGAAGGCGACCACTTTGTCATGAAAGCTGAGTTTATTTCCATCAGTTCAGAAAAAGTGAATTTGACGATCATTCCCGTTGATTTAGGCTCGCTAAAATATGACATATGGCTGGATGATTTCATTCTTCAACCCACCGGACCAACTCAATCAAACTCCGAATTATCATTACATATGGCAATCATGGAGCCTGAGTTATTCTTAGATTTTTCTCATATTAATGAAGCTACCGATGAAAATAAAAGCGTAATCGAAACGTCGCTGAAAATTCCCATGGTGCTAAACACAGTAGAGCCAGAATTATTTGTAGCTGAAGAACCGGTACAACACGAAACTTCTTTCTCACAAGATGCTGAAAATCTTGTTAATGCCACTCACTCAAAATTGTGGAATCAGATTTCTTGTGATAACTGTGCTTTAGGAGTGACAGTGGCATTAGAAGCGGCAACCACTACTGCGCTTGAAGAAATAGATATAAAAAACATCATAAATTAAATAAAGAATCGTGATTTAGAAGATTTTTAATCCGTGAACAAATCCACAAATTTATATTTGTCCGATTTTTATTTCCAAATTTCATTTTTTTCATTGAGGCTGCGCGTAAAGAAGCTGGGCGAGTGAAGTCTCACATAGCTTTAAAAAAAACCAAGACCTGGCCCAGAGCCATAAGAAAAATACACTGTAAGAATTATCCCACTTTTATGTTGGTGGTTTCTCCTCTACAAGCCTCTTTCTAACAGGCGGATCAGGAGTAACTTTCTTTTTAAGTGGAGTTTTTTAATGCTTGTTCTCAGCAGTATACGCCGCCTAAAAGCGTCAATTCTTCGCGGTTTGGTTTTTACTCAAATAGCAGTTCAGACAGGTGTGGCACTCACGCCTTTCTGGACGACTACCGTCAATGCATCGGTATTGTCCTCTAAGGATGACGCATCATCTGGAGCTACCGCAGGTCAACTAAAATCCCTGGGTCAGGCTATGCAGTCAGGCAGACTCAATGGGATTGCAGCACAACAAGCTTCAGGGTTAGCTGTACAGAGTGTTGAACAGTTGCTGCGGCAATATGGTACAGCGCGTGTTGAAATCGGCACCGACAGCCGTATTAAGCCACATACAGGTTCGCTGGACCTTTTAGTGCCGCTCTACTCAAATGAATCGAATCTGCTATTTACCCAAAATGGCATACGCAACGTAGATGGTCAGTTCACGGGCAACTTCGGGCTTGGTCATCGTTATTTTACAGATGACTGGATGATAGGCTACAACGCCTTTTACGATCAAAACTTCAGTCGTGGTCATAAGCGCATCGGCTCAGGAGTTGAAGCGTGGCGTGATTATTTGAAGCTTTCAGGTAATGGGTACTATCGCCTCTCTGACTGGCGTAATTCGCAAGACGTGGTTGATTATGATGCCCGGCCTGCCAACGGTTTTGATGTGCGCACTGAAGCCTGGTTGCCCTTTTATCCGGCAATTGGGGCTCGCCTAAGTTATGAAAAGTATTATGGTAATGAAGTGGCCCTGTTTGGCAAAGATAAGCGCCAGAACAATCCTCAAGCTTTGACGGCTGGGATTAACTGGACGCCTGTCCCGCTTGTGTCACTTACCGCAGAACACAAAAAAAGCGGCGGCCAGAGCGAAACACTTTTTGGACTGCAGTTTAACCTGCAACTCGGACAATCGCTCTCATCGCAGCTCGATCCCTCAAGCGTTGACCTGAAGCGTACTCTTGCGGGTAGCCGTATGGACTTAGTTGAGCGTAACAACAATATCGTACTGGAATACCGCAAGCAGGAGATGGTCAGACTCGCGTTACCGCAAGTTATCAGTGGTGCTGCCGGTAGTCTTCAGCCCATTAATTACAAGCTGGAAGCAAAATATGGGCTCAGCAAAATCAAGTGGAATGAAACCGCACTGCAAGCCGCCGGAGGAAAAATTGTTGATGCTGGTATAGGGGTTTATCAGGTAATGATGCCGGCATACATCGCCGGTTCCGAAAATAGCTATACGCTAAGCGGCGTCGCCTATGATAACCGTAATAACAGATCAAAAGCAGCCACTACCACTATTAAGGTAACTGCTCCACAGGTTAGCGCAGCCAAAAGCAGTACTCGCTTTTTAAAAGAAACCATTGTTGCCAATGGTAAGGAAACTGCGCAGATGATCATTACGCTCGCTAGCGAAGATGGAAGTCCGGTTAATGGCATGCTTGCTGACCTTTCGCTCGGCATCCGCGAAGAGGACGAGGCGGAGCCAAAGAGCGTAAAAATGAAGACTGCCAATAAAGCTACCATTGGTAGCTCAGCAAGTTTGGGCAACATCACTGAACAGGGCAACGGTATTTATCAGGTCATTCTGACTTCTGGCACCCGTACAGCAAAAGTGTCTGTCACCCCTGCACTTGGCAAACTTAACCTGCCATCCGCCTCAATCAGGTTAATAAGCGATGCCGCATCCGCCGTAATTAAAGACGGTGATTTGACACTCTTAACCGATAATGTCGTTGCCGATGGCTCAACACAGAGTAAGGTTCGGGCACGTATCACAGATTCTATGGGGAATCCGGTAGAAGGAATCGAGGTCAGCTTTACGCTTAATGGCTCTGCGCAAGTCGCTGCCGGCAGCAGCCTTACCGCAACTAGTGATAAAAGCGGTTACGTCAGCGTTTCGTTTACTGATAATGTCGCTGAGGCTGTGACGGTCACCGCGACCACCATAAACGGCAACAGTGCTAAGATAGTCGCAAACTTTATCGCCAATAATGCCTCTGCCGGCTTGGTCAACGGCAGTTTGACAACCGATCGCACTACAGCCACCGCTAATGGCATCGACAGAATCACTTATAGCGTAGGCGTAAAGGATGCAAACGGGAACGCTGTATCAGGCATTGCAGTCAACTGGGATGCGGATGGAGGTGAATTAAGTACCGCAACCAGTATCACGGATAAGAGTGGCAAGGCGGAAACCCACTTAACCAGTAAAAAGGCAGTTGAAATCCAAGTCAGTGCGGGTCTGAATAATAGCGCACGTGCTAATGCTCCAATGGTTCATTTCACGGCAGATGGCAGCAATCTTGATACAGGTAAATCCACCTTAACCGCTTCGCAACCAACTATCGTCGCGAACAATACAGATACGTCCTCAATTCTTCTGACACTAAGGGACACTAACGATAACCCGGTCAGCGGCCAAGGCGTGCAGTTCATCAGCAGTTTGGCAGGTACTATCCTGGATAGCCTCATCGACCACGGCGATGGCAGTTACACCGCCTTACTTAAAGGCACTAAAGCGGGCATTGCCACTGTCACTGTGAAGGTAAATGGCACTGTACTGAACACTACTTCGGCGCAAATTACATTAAAGGCTGATGCCAGTAATCTGGACGCGGGAAAATCCACGCTGAGCGCCGCACCAAACACTATCGTGGCTAACAACATCGCCGCCTCACTGATCACTTTTGTTCTGAAGGATGTCAATGACAATCCTGTCAGCAATCAAAACGTGTTATTCGTAAGCAGCCTGACAGGGAGCACCATCGGCAGCGTTACTGATAACGGGAACGGCACCTACAGCGCCTCATTGACGGGTACTCAAGCCGGCAATACTTCTATCACAGTTAAGGTCAACGGCTCGGCACTTGGTGTTATAACAACGCAGATCACCTTAAAGGCTGATGTCAACAACCTCGACCCAGCTAAATCCGTACTGACGTCCTCTAGGACCAACATCGTGGCAGACGGTAATGAAACCTCAACGATTACACTTACGCTTAAAGACGTCTACAACAATCCGGTCAGCGGACAAAAGGTACAATTTGTCAGTGCTCTTGCAGGCACTGTCGTCGGTAATGTTACTGATAATGGAGACGGCAACTACACCGCCGTTCTTAACGGCACTAAGGCCGGTGTAACGAGCGTCACTGCCACGGTAAACGGCGCAGCGTTAGGCGTCACCTCAGCACAGATTACCCTTACGGCCGACGCCAGCAACCTTGATGCAGGCAAATCTGCATTAACCGCTTCGCAACTCAGCATCGTAGCCGATAACAGAGATACATCCGAGATTGCCCTGGTTTTGAAGGATATTAATAACAATGCGGTTAGCGGCCAAAATGTCGTGCTGAATAGCAGCCTGACAGGCACGACCGTGGGTAATGTTAAGGACAACGGCGACGGTAGCTACACAGCCGTCCTGGTCGGCACCAAAGCCGGGATTACCGGCATCACTGCAACTGTAAATGGTGCGGTGCTCAACGTGACAACAGCACACGTCACTCTTATGGCAGACGCAGCGCATCTCGACGCAGGCAAGTCAGTGATGAGCGCCACACCAGCTATTATTGTGGCTAACAACACTGAGGCCTCATCAATTGTGCTGATGCTTAAGGACGTAAATGACAATCCCGTCAGCGGTCAAAATGTGCAATTTTTCAGCAGCTTAACGGGAAGCTTCATTAACAATGTTAGCGATAACGGTGATGGCAGCTATGGCGCTACGCTTACCGGCAACAAAATTGGCGTCGCTAATGTCACAGCGACGATAAACGATGCTGCACTGGGTACGATAACAACGCAGATTACCCTCAAAGGTGATGCTGGAAATCTTGACGCGAGTCAGTCTGTACTAACTGCATCGAAGCCGAGTATTGTTGCCAATAATATCGAAACGTCCACGATCACCCTGACGCTGAAGGACATCAACAGCAACCCGGTAAGCGCTCAAAAAGTAGCGTTCATCAGTAGCCTGGCAGAAAGCAAGATAAGTAGCGTCAGAGACAACGGTAATGGCTCGTACAGTGCAGAACTCACCGGAATTAAAGCTGGAAATGCTAATATCACTGTGATGGTCAACGGCACTTCACTAGCCGTTAGCGCAGCGCAGGTTTCCCTTATAGCCGATGCCGGCAATCTGGATGCAACCAAATCCGTATTGACCGTATCACTTTCGACCATCGTCGCTAATGGTGTTGCAGCGTCAAATATTACTCTGATTCTGAGAGATATTAATAACAATCCGGTGAATGGCCAGACGGTATTGATTAACAGTAATCTGACAGGTAGCAATGTTGGCACTGTTTCCGATAACCATGATGGGAGTTACACCACAGCACTAACCGGTACTAAAGCGGGCAGTGCTAACCTAACTGTTCGGGTAAACGGCACAGCTTTTGCCTTAACCACCGTGCAAGTTACTCTTATCGCGGACGTCACGACAGCTAAAATAAACGCTGGTAGCATCGTCGCGGATAAAACTACTCTATCAGCGAATAATGCAGATACGGTCACATTCACAGCGACGGTGATAGACGCCTTTGATAATCCGGTCAGTGGTCAAACCGTTGTTTGGGCCAAAAATCCGACGAGCACAACGTTAGGTGCAAGTGCTCTAACAAATAATGCTGGTCAAACTACTGTGACATTAAAAGGCACTAGAGAGCAGCAAGCGATTATTACCGCAAGCATCAATGGCGGTACCGCGGTGAATGCACCCACGATAGTCTTCAAAATGCCAGAGATAGTGATATCAGGCACGCAGGCGGTGAGTGCTCAAATGATTACCAATGCTCTTGCAAATACAGAAGCTGTATTCGTGAATCTTTATAATGGACACTGGGCTCCATCTATCACGTTTCCTGCTGCCTCAGGCCTGAGCGGTAAGTCTGTGAAGATTATAAATAACGCGACATTTAATGCAGATATAACCGTAAACGGGACAACATTCAAAGCGACAATTGGAGAGACTTATCTCTACACTTCAAATGGTAGCACTTGGGTTAGGCAATGAGTGGTTTGAAATGGAAAGTTTTAAATATTTTATAAGCTGGATATCAATGGAGCACATTGTGCATTAAAACATTAACTCCTAATAATAATTCAGAAAAGCTAATATAAGGGCCTGTAAAAAAGGCCCTTTTCCCATTTTTTAACCGTCACTTCCTGCCCTTAAGCCTTCAACATCCTCTATACATAAAAACTTAAAAATTAGATCACCTTTATTGACTTGTATTTTTACTTTTATCTGATTTTTATCAATGGAGATTAATTTCAAGTCCGGTGGGAAGATAAACTGAGCAGAAAGCATAGGCAGGATAAAAAGCAGACGCATTCGGGATGCAACTGAAAACATCATGAGGCAAGAATTAGATGGAACTTAAAAAATAAAAAGCTGGCGCTATAAAGTAACCAGCTTCACTTTGAGACAGGATTAAGTGTTAACAGATTTAACGAAAAAGATCGTCGCGATATTTAAATAACTCAAGGTCTGAACTGAGCCCCAGTTTTTTCATGCCTGTCTGTTTATGACCACTGATAGTTTTACGGCTTCTTTTTAATTTAGCAGCAATCTCAATAATTTCCATACCATCCAGGAAGCATCGTATAACTTCGGCCTCACGCTGCGTTAACAAATTACTTAGCTCCGATACTGGAGCCTTGCGCCCTTCAATCGGATCATTTCCATCCAATAATCCCTCATCACGTTTACGGGTAGGAACCTGGGCTAATGCTGTTGAAATATCCACCGGCATGAAGCGCTGCCCGTTTGCAACGGTACGTATCGCATTGAAGTAAACCGGTGCTTCCTCGCGCTTGCCAATATAACCCTTTACTCCGGCCATAAAGGCCGCACGAATCACCGCGATACTTTCAATTGAGGAAGCCAGCAAAATTTTCATCTCTGGATAATGGGCTTTTAATTGCTTGATTAGCGATAAGCCATCAAGTTCATCCGGGTTCAAAATATAATCTAACACCAGTACATCTACCGATTCGTCGCGAAGAAATGCATTCAACTCACGGCTATGGCCGAAACTTCCAACCACCTCAATGTCGGGTTCAGAGGCCGCAACAACTTCAAGAGAGCGGCGGGTAATCGGATGATCATCAAGCAGTGCAATGCGGATCTTCTTATGGTCAAAAAGTGACATATGTTGCCTCTGAATGGTGTCGGCACGAAATGAGCGTGCAGTTGATATGATGACAGCAGTTTCGCTCAATTATAAGAAATTTCCTACCAGCTAGGTCTTGGTTAACTAAGGACAATCCCATCCTTGAAGAACAGATCACGCTATGTGCTAGAAAAATTTTATCCAAGACGCCGCCTGGCGCTTTGTTTTTATTGGTCATAAATAATAATGAGCTGAAATATTGTGTTTTGAAGACAACATCTCAGCAAAAACTTATCTAAGATATTTCCACCGCGCAGCGGAAAGCATTGATAATATTAAATGTGTTTTCATTGGTCACCGAGACCTTCTCACTCAGTTCTTACAGGAATATAGCTGCACCATGCGCCTTTCGCTCATTAAGTACGTCATTTTTATCGCTGCACTAGTATCGAGTGGGTGGCTTAGCGCGACAGAACTCCAGTTGCAACCACGAATTCAAGTTAATGCTCCACATGTTAGCTTAAGCGCTGATGTGCAATCATGGGTTGCTGATAACAATGAAATCAATGTTGGCGTGTGGGGACCCTCTCATCCCCCAATCGGCGAAGGGATGGGCTATGGCAAGTTTCAGGGTATATCTGCAGATTATCTGGCAATGCTGGAAAGCAGTCTTCAGGTAAAGTTTCGTCTGCATTACTTTGAAGATAGCAATGATGCGCTCGCAGCACTTAGTCGGCATGAAATTCAAATGCTCGCAATGTGGAATTCAGTCCGGTGGCCGAGTAGCGTAACTCAGGCAACTTCGCCGTGGTTGTTAGACAAATCTGTATTGGTTATGCAGGATAGTGATGACAATACGCCAGCATCGCTGGACAATCTAACGCTCGGCGTGGTGACGAACGATTTTCCCTCCGCACCGCTTCTGGAACAGTATCCTGGCAGTTTATTACGCTATTTTTCTGAATTTGACCAGGCAATGAACGCGGTCGCCTATGGCCAAGTTAATGCCTTATGGATCAATCGAGCCACTGCCGATTATCTAATGCGTTACCAGCAAATTAGCGGGCTTAAATCCATATCCAGCTCAGTGCTACCTAACCTGAACCTTAGTTTCGGCATCGATCGGCAACTTCCGCAGTTACGTGAGGCTATTGATACTACCTTGCAGCAGATGCCACTTGTGTCACGTATGCGTATTGCTACCGGCTGGGGGCTTTCCCGGGAAGCAGTAATCACACGAAATCCATTAGGCCTAAATGCGAAAGAAGAGCAGTGGCTGCACACCCATAAACGAATTCCAGTCATTATAGATGAGCGCAGACCGCCAATTAGTTTTCTGCAAAATGGGGTCCCGGCGGGATTAGTTGTCGATATGCTCAATACCCTTACAGAGCGCTATGGCTTAAACTTCACTCTGTTGATGGCAAATGATCAAACTTCGGTTGAGAGTTTGCAAAACTCTCAACCTGAGGCTCTGCTGGCAAACAAATGGCGACTTGTAGATACGCCCGGAGGTGATACCGATGTGTCGCTAAGTTCGACGCTACTCACTTCACCGATGGTTGTCATGATGCAGAAATCAGTGCACATCCCGCAAGATTTTACTGGTTTGAAGGGAGAACGCATTGCCATTAATCGTGACAACCCCCTTATTTCATGGTTAACAACTTGGTACCCGTCAATTGAGTTGATTTTGACTGATGATTTGTACCAGGCATTAGAGCTGCTTAAAAATAACAACGTTCGCGGAATCATTGCGCCACAATTTGTGGCTCGATATTTAGCAGCAACTGCTGATAATAACGCATATGATATCGCACTTACCGTACCCATACCCTCCCCGCATTTGGTCATGAGCGCCATTGACTCATCCTCAGTTCCTTTGAGTATCGTTAGCAAGGCATTGATGGATTTACCGCCGGAAGATTACATTGATTTGGCACAGCCCTGGCATCAGCACAAGACCTCGATGGTCCCCGGTGTTAGCGACAGAAATTTACTGCAGTCAATGATTTGGGCTGGCTTGACAATGATTATTTTATTTGTAAGCAGCGTATGGATCCGACGCTTGCGAACTGCGCTGAGAAATGGGCAGGTCTCTCAGGAAGCTTTAACCAATCAGCTAAATTTTACCAGAACATTGATTGATAACGCGCCTATCGCGCTATATGCCCGTGATCGCGAAGGCCGCTTGCTGGATTACAATCTGCGCTGGAGCGAAACCGTCGATGAAAATGGAGAGAAACTAAAAGGACGTGCGATCACTGAGATTGAAAGTATGCAATCTGAAATAAAGGCTCAGCTGGCAGCACAGTACAGACAGGTAATTGAACTGGGTGAACCTATACGTTGGTCAGGGCCCTACCTATTTCATGGTCAGGAACGTTTTCTGGAAGGCTGGACCGTACCCTGGCATAACAATCGCGGTGAGGTTGGTGGCTTAATCGGAGGCTGGCTGGATACCACTGAGAATCAGGCTCTAATTACCCGTCTTCATCAAGCATACGCCGACCTTGAGCAAGCTAACGCCAGTAAAGCCACGTTTATGCAAAGCATGGGACATGAAGTTCGCACTCCATTAAATGCCATTATCGGCTTACTGGAGCTGGAATTGCAAAGTCAGCAGGAAAGCGGTCATGTTAGCGAAAACATGCCTTTAATATGGGAGTCAGCTGGCAATTTGCTTTCCTTAATAGGTGACGTGTTCGATATTTTCCGTGCTGACAACCTTTCGCTACGTGGCGTCGTGCGCAGTGTAAACCTGCCACAATTGATTGAGAGCATCGTTGCACTTTATCGCAACCAGCTTGCAGAGAAAGAATTGACGCTGGATATTGAAACAGCTCTGAATACACCGCGTTTTGATGCAGATTCTCTACTCATTATTCGCATATTTTCGAGTCTTCTACGTAATGCAATCAAGCATAGCCGCGGGAATACCATTTCGGTAGCGCTATATCAGGGGCGACCAGAAGGTGAAGACCTACCATATCCATTGGTGATAGAAGTTGCTAACAGTGGCGAAATCAGCGATTTAAGCCGTGTGAATAAGATGGCTGATGCAGTAAGCGTCAGCTGGCAAGAAACAGGAATGACATTGTCCGCCTGTCGGCAAATGGCCATCGCCAATAATGCAGAGCTGGTCATTGAGAGCGACCCTGAAGACGGCACTACGATTAGCTTCCATTTCAATGCGAAGCCCTCTGCAGAAAATGTCCCCGCTGAACGGACCCTCTCTACTCGCGAGTTAAATATCTTGATAGTTGACGACTATCCTCCAGGACGTCGCACCCTACAACAGCAACTTGAAGGATGGGGACACCACATCGATCAAGCGAATGATGGGGAACAGGCCTTTCGACTGTGGCAGGAAAAACTCTCATCCTACGATCTAATTATTACCGACTGTACTATGCCAATTATCGACGGTTTTGATCTCGCCAAAATGATTCGTGAGGAAGAAAACAAGTATAAACTCCCCCCGCTACCGATATTCGGCCTGACGGCGATGACCGGTTTTGAAACGGCCGCGCGCTGTCTTGCCGCAGGGATGAACGAATGTCTGGTCAAACCAATTTCACCTGCAGCACTACAAATGGTGATGCAACGTTATTTTCCAGATTTGAATCCCGTGAGCAAAAGTTCTGTAGTGATGGCGGATAAAAGCGAGGCGCATAAATTGGAAATAGTTGAGCTTAATAAACAGGATGAAGCACAGTTACGCCAATCATTCGCAGAGGGTAATGTCGTGGCTTGTGGTCGACTGGCGCATCGTTTACGGGGTACAGCAACCATGCTGCAAGCGGCTAACTTATATAAATCTTGTGAGGCATTAGAACTGGCTTGTGAACAATCCATCACTAATGAAGAGCTCTTGAAGTTAACATCACAGGTTTATATTGATTTAAATCAGGTTAATGCTGATATCCTAAAAAAGCTTGAAAAAAACGCTGATTAGCTGAATTAAAATATCCAAGCTAGGAACGGTCCTGTATTTATTTTATTAAAGATATGATGGACTAATAGTGGTTAAAAACAAGGAGAATGCAATGCCGAAAAGAATCGTTATTTATGATGATAACCCAATGATAATCAGTGGGTTAAAGCATTTATTAACACAGCAAGGCTTCAGTGCGGTTGGATGTACTGCTAATCCTGATGAGCTTTTTCGTTACGTTATTTTATTGAAGCCAGACTTTGTCATCATCGATCCTTCTTCATTGAAAGAAGAGTATATTTCCCGACTCTGCGAGTTAAAGAGACTCTTAAATGAACTGAACATCATTATCTATGCGGGTTCTGAAAGTGTTTATCATATTTTACGCGGATATCAGCTTGACTGGATGGCGTACTTGAGTAAAAGCCAGCCATTGGAGGCGCTTTATAGCATTTTGCGCAAGCCGAATCTCAATAGGCCGCTGTTGATGGATTTACAAATGGTCCCCCCGCACGACAGTGTTTCAGCACATGCATTGTCATCTTTGCGCAGTCTGACCGGCAGAGAAATGCAGGTTCTGCGTGAAATTGGGGCAGGTAAAACCAATAAAGTAATCGCTAAAGAACTTTGCCTCAGCAACAAAACTATCAGCACTCATAAACGCAATATTATGGAAAAGTTTCATACGAATGACGTACGTGATGTCATTGATATTGCGCGTCGTCATGGATTTTAGTTAACAGAGCGGCGGCATTCGCTAAAGTATATGGCCAGGAAAATGCCGGCTTCACTCCTGCAAATCAATGCTCCTGCTGTTGCTCATGCGCGCTGGCCAACCTTTTTTCAATATGATCTTTCAAGTTCTTCCAGCTTAATTTACAAGAGGACAAAACAAGGGATTCAGCACAACAGGCGGCCTCAACTGTCCGGCATGCTCCGGCTAACTCTGTTTCTTGTATTATGATTACGCTGCCGATCATTCGATGTGAAATATCGCCTTCCTTCCGCCAGTCGTAATTTGCTACCGCTTCCTTAATCGCTTGAAAATAATCCTGCAAAGAAAGTTTGAGCCTTTGACACAACTCACGTCTTATGATGACGCCCTGAGAAATCATTCTGCTTAATTAAGTGTTGAACTAAAATTACCCTCAACACGGTTTAACGCCTCAGCAAGATTATTAATAGAACAGGGTTTAAACAAGCATCCATTCATTCCAGCAATAAGACAGCGTTCAACAATTTCGTGCATTGCATTAGCTGTGAATCCAAGAATGTAAACTCGAGGCTGTCCAGTTTGAACTTCAAGTTCGCGAATGCGCTTCGTAAACTCATAGCCGTTCATTTCTGGCATATTGCAGTCTGTAACAATCACATCAAACGTATTCTGCTGCCATAATTCGATTCCTTCTGCCCCGCCGGCAGCAACATGTGCATGATGTCCCAACCAGGCAAGTTGCTTTGCGAGAAGCATGCGATTAGCCGCATTATCATCAACCACCAATACTTTAAGTGGCAGCCCCTTTCCTGTGTATTTTTCAATAGCACTCTCAGGCTCCTCCTCCATTTGTGCAATCGGCAAATTGAACTCAGCACGGACACAAGTGCCCTTACCCATTTCGCTTTTTAGCGTAAGACTACCGCTCATCGATTCGCACAAGTTCCGACTGATATAAAGACCTAGCCCTGTCCCCGCACGATGGTTATCTGCTTGAGCGAATGGCTGGAATAATGCATCCTGTTGCGCTTCATCGATGCCGACACCAGTATCAATCACTTCAACAACGTATCTGATCTGATCGGATTTGAGATCTGTGTCCTGATGCAATTTTAACGTGACTCCACCGAAGTCAGTGAATTTAATCGCATTCCCTAACAGATTGGATAGGACTTGTTTGATACGAAGTGGATCGCCAACGACGTCTGGAGTATTTTCAGATGGAAGAATTTTTTTTAGATAAATATTTTTATCAATTGCAAGCCCATTAAAAATTACCAATAACTGATGAATCAATTCACTCAGATTAATTTTTACCGGTCTGAATTCAACATGGGCGCCTTCAATACGTGAAAGATCAAGAATATCGCCAATGAGTCCTACTAATCCTTCAGCCGATTGCTGAGCCACCTCAAGCGCCTGTAAATCATGTTCTCCCATTCTTCCGCGTTTAATTGCCATATCCAGCATGCCAATGATGGCGTTCATCGGTGTACGAATTTCATGACTCATGGTAGATAGAAAAGTAGATTTCGCACGGTTCGATGCTTCTGCACGCTCCGAAGCTTCGGAAAGCTGTTTCAGTAAAAAGTTCCTTTCCGAAACATCCCATGATCCAGCAACTATACCAACGATTCGTCCTGTGGAATTAGTCCAGGGCAGCATCCAAATATTGGCAGTTAGAACTCGCTCTGGGTTACCCTCCGCGTCAAAAAGAGTGATTTCCAAGTCTTCGATATGGGCCTTACCGGTGATAGCTATCTCATCAGCTATTCTCTGGAAATAAGCGGCTTGCTCATAACTTATATTTCGAGGCTGGTCAGTGATTTTTTTATCCTTTACCTCTTCGAATCGAGCATTAACAAGTTTCAAATAATCTTTATTACAATATGTTAATCTACCCTCCAAATCACGCAACGTGAGCGGGAAAGGCATTGCATTCAACAGGTGTTGTAATGTCTTTATCTGATTAGACGCGTTAAGCACCTTACGCCTGAGCCAGAAAGTGCGGACCATTGCCAGCGAAAATACAAGTAAAAGAACAGCAGCAGATAATATTATAAATGTCCTATTTTCACCCCAGAAATTGTTAACAATGACCATATTGTTTGGTCGCCAGCGCTGTGCTAGCAATTCCATCTCACCTGGAGACAAGGCTCTTAAAACTTTATTTAATATATTGCATAGCTCCGGACTATTTTTGCTTACTGCAAAAGCAATGTGCGCAGTAATATCACCTAAAGTGTTAACGACTTTAATTTTATTGCGAAATCGATTGTTGACCTGATAATTTGCTGTTAGTAATAGCACCACTGCAGCATCTACATCGCCGCGCGCTACAGCTTTAAACATGTCCTCATCAGTATCGAATAAGACTTGGCGAATTTCCGGATATCGCGTAGCAATCTCACTTGATAGTGCAGCCTGTCCGACAAGTGCGAGTTTTTTCCCACGCAGATCAGACAGTCTTTTGACAATGTTATTGTCTTCAGCTGTAACCAGAGCAAATGCCGTACGCACAAAAGGGTCACTGAACAACATTTCCTGGCTACGCCCAGGACTAGGGGCAAGCGCAGCAACCATATCCGCCTCATGCGAACTAAGCAGGCGGGTTAAATCCTGCAATGATTCAACGGAGCGAAAACGAAATTTTACGCCTGTTTTTAATGCCATTAATGCAAGTACATCAGCAGCTATGCCACGAATCATGCCAGAATCATCTATAAATGCGGCTGGAGCAGTGTTGTCTTTGCCATAAAGCAGCACGTTAATTTCGGGATGAACGCTAATCCAGCGTTGTTCGGAGGGGGTCAAATCAAGAGGCTGATTAATACCATTAGCTATGTCAGACTGCCAAATCTGCATAATTTCTGTTTTTTTCTCGGGGGAAATACCTGCCAAAGCTTGATTTAACAAAGCCTCCAATGGTGAGCTTGATTGACGCAAAGCAAAACTAACTTGTCTCTTTGGTAAGGAAGCAAACCTCACTATGCGCAGATTGTTAAGATAGTTTCGATCTACGGGATATCTACTTCCAAGAAAAACACGTGCTGAACCATAAGCCACAGCACTTAAAGCTTCCTGGTAATTATCATAAACCTGTATTTGCGCCTGAGGGTATTGCTGCGTTACGGTAGAGAGCGCAACGTAACCTTTGACCATTGCCACTTTTACCCCAGATAAATCTGCAGATAAAGCCTCTCGATCTGATGTTTTTACAGCCAGAATCGGATTTTCTTCATAGTAAGGTAGTGACAAAACAAATTTTTGGGAGAATTGTGAAACGGTTACGTTTGGAATGACATCAATCTCACCATTTGTCAGTGCGCGCCAGCGCTGCTCGCTACTACCATACTGAACCAGTCTGACATTTAATCCTAACAGCTCAGCCACCAACCCGATGTAGTCAGCGTTCAATCCTTCATATCCATTTGTGAGCGTACGTAAGCTAAATGGAGGTGTATCATAGGAAAGAATACCCATAGTCAATGTCTGCTTATGCTGCAGCCACAGCCGCTGTTCAGCAGTGACGGGTAGTTGCTTAACATCCGTCAGAGTTGCGTGAGTCAACAACTCCCACTTTTCAGCATGGGCCAGCCGAAAGGGCAGAGGTAAAATTACTAGTAATATTAGAAGAGTAGTGCCTATACGTCTATTCAATCAGTTGGTTCCTGCGAGCGAAGTCAATAAGATCAATAATCGATCTTGCGTTTAGCTTAGCTTTCAACCGTTGTTTGTAAGTGCTTATGGTTTTTTCATGGAGGGACAAATTTATACCGATCTCTTTGTTACTTAATCCACTTACTAAACCTGTGAGCACACTGATTTCACGTGTTGATAGCTGTGACATCAATCGACTCGTGTCGATTACCGATGATTCATCATAGTGCCATTTGCACTCATCATCTGAAAATCTAAAGTAATTATAGCCACGCTCAACTACTTTGAGGGCTTCTAACAGTACTGAAAGGTCTTCAGTTTTAGCCAAAAAGCCGTTAGCACCCATCTTTTGACAGCGTAAGATGAGGTTTTTAGAAACGTGAGAGGTGAAAACCAGGATCTTTGGCGAATCAGAGATTCTGCGTAGTTTATCTATCACCTCGAGGCCACTTAGTCCGGGTAAGCCGATATCCATCAAGATAAGGTCTGGGCGGATTTCCTGCACCATACGCATGACATCAAATCCATTATCAGTTTCACCTATAACCTTGTGACCTGTTTTCTCTAGTAATACCCTCACTCCAAAACGAATAAATGGATGGTTGTCTACAATTAAAACTTTCAACATACTTTTCTCATTTGTCATAGACCTATATATAGATATAGAATACCTACAATTGCTCATAGAGAAAGTATAAAAATAGATGCTTTAGGAAAACCAAGACCACGCTTGGATATTGACTGATATAAAAAAATCGAAGGCCTTATTTTTTAAAGATGAGCTCATGTCGGAAATAACGAATCAAGTCGATGCCACATATATTATAGAGGTTTTAGAACCTAAGGGATGGGATCATGAAGATCGCCTCGCGCACGAGAAAATATTCTTGTAAGCAGTTTAATTTATTTGCATGAAGGACACTCAGGCCTACTTCGCATTCTGAATTGGAATAAGTAAAGTGTTTTCATCAGTGGTAATGTCATGGTTCTGCTTAAAAATTGTCAAATGGAAACGAATCATGTGTTTATATATTGAAATAAAAAGCCATCACGCAGTTAGTGTGCGATGAGGCTTACCCCCGCGATCACTTCTGCCTGATAGTGAAAATCATCTAAATCATCAAAACGAATCGGCCAGTCTTTACAGACGCCTTACTGGACGTATTGATGGAAATCGTTGGGAACAAAACACCATATCGCATTGCAGGCATGTAAGTTCATTACGGGAGCGTGCTAATCCAAAATTTCATTTATTAGTTCTCTGATGTTTAGTCGCTTTATTTCATCATCAACTTCCACATTGTCCTTGGTCTCAAGACAAAGGACAAGTCATAAGTAATTGAAATAAAAAGTCAAGATACATTGCTAAACTATAGGTTATCTCACACTCGAATTTCCCGGTCTGAAATTCGGCCAGAACGGGATAGAACGTCAGTACATATTTTTAATTGTGAATAGTGGGTCTTAATGAAACCAAGTTGTAAGCTAGGCCCCATTAGCGAAGAATAAATATTTTATAGCTTGAAAACTGCTTCCAGCTTATCGTTCTGTAACTGCCACTCTGACAGGCTTTTCTTCCGGAATGTTTCCAGATTAAGAAGCTTCCATTTCACAGAAGGGAATTCCTCAAAGTTGTATATCGTCCAGTCGGGCTCAAGACGATTAAAGCTCAGCAGAAAAGCTTTATCTTCTGATGTCAGGCTCGCACGTATTATCCTGATTAGCTCATCTCTTGTTTGCTCATAATCTGCATAGCTGAATGGAATATCACTCATGCCAATGAACTGGTTTTCAAATGCGCTCCGCTGATCTTGTAAATTTGGATCCAGCATTTCATACATAGGTCGCGTACTGCTGGCCAATCCATAAATCAGGCCGCGCTTTATGTCATCCGTAAAGCCATCGTTATCCAGCAACAACTTTACGTCAAATAAATCCCGTGGATGTTGGCGGTCCAGCGCTGCACATAGCTTACCCCCAAAAAGCTGGGATTTAGCTACCACCGGAATAGCGCAAAAAGCGTCAAATGCTTCCTGTGCCATTTCGCACAGTGGCATTTTCACCGAATCAGCGATCAGGCCTCTGCCCACCATGTTGACCTCAAGCTTTATCAGCACCTCATTTTCGGTGACCTGCAGTTTGCACACATCTGCACGGTGCTGTACCTGTATGCTGCCCCTGAGCGCATAAATATTTTGCTGAATGCGCTGCAAGGCTTGGTTGATGCCCACCAGACTTTCGGCACGGTCGGCTATTGGTACATAGGTGAGGTCAATGTCTACGGAAAGTCTGGGCATATCGCGATAGAAAAGATTGATGGCAGTGCCGCCATGCATGGCAAAGCATGCTTCTTTAGCCACTTCAGGTAGCACATCCAACAGAAGCTGAACTTGTTTCCTGTATGTATCCTTCATTGTGCTGACTCCAGTTCCCTTGGAAGGGTGATCTGATATTTTGAATTAAAACGTCCACCCGGAACGATGACTCGTTTTCCGCTGCCCAGATCTATTTTTTCGGTTTTCAAGAAGCTGACCCAGTCATGGCCGGCTTTTTCCGCCATATACATAAACAGCCGTTTTACCTTAACTGATGTGCAGTTTTCGAGCAGTTTCTGCACAGAGGCCGGCCGCAGGTTATTAAGGCCTTCCATGAGCTCATAGGCTTCCACCAGCGGTTGGTGATCGGGAGCCAGGTAGAAGCACTCCATGATGGCTCTTGCCGGGCTTGAGACTTTTATTCTGAACAGCTTGTGCTCGATTTCAATCAGCCCGAGGTCTGGTGGCAGGAAGCCGGTAGACTTGCAATCAATACTCACCCCCCAGTCATAATTGCTATACCAGTTGGGTAATTTCTCTCCTGGCGGTCCAAACAGCATTGCACGTTTATCGTTCAGGCCCAGATAATGCGCCCTACCCTGCAGCGCCAGCGCCGTTTTGGCCCCGGGATGTATTGTCATCCCTAGCTGCGTCTGAAGTGCATAAATTGCCCCCAGATAGTCCACCTGATCGCCTTCGCGAATCACTGCTCCCGTCCCTATTGACCTGAACCAGTGGCTTTTGCGGTACTGCTTCTGCAACTCCAGGCTGTATCCCTGCTCTGTTAGCCATGCAGAGGTGAGTACCACTCCAACCGGAGTGGTACTCAATAGATGGTTTATTTTCGAAGATTTTACGGTATTCATAATACCTTTATATCATTAAATTCAAACCTCACCAAGCCAATGGTTCAAAAATATCAATTAAAAGGAGGTAATAGTACCTCTATGGCTAATTTTTTAAACCTATGAGATAAAGATGCTTAGAGGGATGCATTGAGAGGACAATTAATCAACTACTGTGGTCGAAAGCTGCCATTTGATGTTCATATGCTCTTCTGTGTGTAGAAGTCTATTATTCCAAATTTACCGATTCTGTCTAAGTTGCTCCTAAACAACCACATTAGTTTACCAGTTAACCATATCAAATTGACGTACTGGTAAACTGAGCATGTAATGTTCGTCAAATGGAGGTGCAACATGATCAATGCAACTATCGATAAAGATCAGGTTCCTACTGCTGGCCTTAATGAATATCAGCTCAATCTTCTAAAACGAATTAACAACATTGCGTTAGGCCTCATGCCTGAGTTTGTAGATAAACCAGAGGCAATGAACGCAGTCAGCCTGGATGACAAGACGCTTTTTCAGTGTTTATACACAACTATGCTGGAGCAGAACACACGTGTTCCGGACTGGAGTGACCCCATTCCCGTAGACATTCGCTGTCCTCACGACGAGGCCTTTTCGAAGGCCTCTGGACTGACGCCTCCCAAGTGGCTGTGGCGTCGGGTCCGGTTGTAGAACACTTCGATATAA
>NZ_JAINFN010000018.1:0-25614 GCF_026130245.1 Pantoea sp. JK | reverse complement strand
CCGTTCTTCAAAGGCTACCGTCCTCAGTTCTACTTCCGTACTACTGACGTGACCGGTGACGTTCAGCTGCCAGAAGGCGTTGAGATGGTAATGCCAGGCGACAACGTAAAAATGACCGTAACTCTGATCAAGCCAATCGCTATGGATCAGGGTCTGCGTTTCGCAATCCGTGAAGGCGGCCGTACTGTTGGTGCGGGTGTTGTTGCTGAAATTATCGCTTAATTGCGTTAAGGTTGATGGCTGTTTCGGCAGTCATCGCAGTATGAAAAAGAGCACTTCGGTGCTCTTTTTTTTATGTCTGAACTTTACCGTCTCGATTAATCCCACATAAAAGCTGCGTTTGAAATAAAAACCATTCTCATTTACAATTTGATCATAAATTGTACGGGAGTCCGCAGTAAATGTTCGTCTGCTTGTGTAATGCCGTGAGTGATAAAACTCTGCGCGAAGTGGTTCGCCGCTATCAACCCAAATCGATTCAACAATTGCGTCAACTGGTTCCCATTGGCAAGCAATGTGGGAAGTGCGTGCGCTTTGCACGGGAAATTATGGAAGATGAACTGCAAAACGTGCCGCTCTACAAAGAGATAGCCTGATAGCTTAATTCTGCACTTCTCAATACCCACAATAACTGTCGCGTTTTTTTGACTTCCTTTCATCCGCATCTACGCTCTATTTAGTTGGAAGCGGAGGAAGCAAAATGAAGGGCGACGGTAAAATCATAAATCATCTCAACAAATTGCTGGGGAATGAACTGGTTGCAATTAATCAGTACTTCCTTCATGCGCGTATGTTCAAAAATTGGGGTCTGACCCGGCTCAATGAGGTTGAGTATCATGAGTCGATTGATGAGATGAAGCATGCGGATAAGTACATCGAACGCATTCTTTTTCTTGAAGGGATTCCTAACCTGCAAGATCTCGGTCGATTACGCATCGGTGAAGACGTGCCGGAAATGCTGCAGTCTGACCTGGCATTAGAACTGGAAGGCGCGAAGGATTTGCGCGAAGCGATAGCCTATGCCGACAAGGTTCATGACTATGTCAGCAGAGATATGATGATTGAAATTCTGACGGAAGAGGAGGGCCACATTGACTGGCTGGAAACTGAACTCGATTTGGTGAACAAACTCGGCCTGCAAAATTATCTTCAGTCTCAATTAAAAGATCAAAACGAACATTAGTCTCATGCCCAATCAGCAATGTCATGCAAGCCCGCGCCAGTCAAAAACGATTGCCGCGGGTTTTTTTGGGCTAAAGCCAGATAGATGTGGTTAAAAACACAACACGGGTTGCTTCCTAAACAGATTTACGTATAATGCGCGGGCCTGCCGATATTGGTGCGGCGCGATTCGAGCAGAATCGCAGGGGATAGCTGTCTATGTATCGCCTAACAATACTCCCAATTGGGGAGTTATATGCTGAACGATTACACTCCTCCATCAATCGTAATGGATGTGGGTAGTAATTCTTTTCGTTTATAAAATGTTTGGAGCCTTGGTCTCATGTCGAACCAAAGAATCCGTATCCGTCTTAAAGCGTTTGATCATCGCCTGATCGATCAATCAACCGCGGAAATCGTTGAGACTGCCAAGCGCACTGGTGCGCAGGTACGTGGTCCGATCCCGCTGCCAACCCGCAAAGAGCGTTTTACCGTTCTGATCTCTCCGCACGTTAACAAAGACGCGCGTGATCAGTACGAAATCCGCACTCACAAGCGTCTGGTAGACATCGTTGAGCCAACTGAAAAAACCGTTGATGCTCTGATGCGTCTGGACCTGGCTGCCGGTGTTGACGTGCAGATCAGCCTGGGTTAATCAGGTCATCGAGCGATTGAGAGGTTGATACAATGATTGGTTTAGTCGGTAAAAAAGTGGGTATGACCCGCATCTTCACTGAAGATGGCGTTTCAATCCCAGTAACCGTTATCGAAGTTGAAGCAAACCGCGTTACTCAGGTCAAAGGCCTGGACAACGATGGTTACCAAGCTATCCAGGTTACCACCGGTGCTAAAAAAGCAAGCCGTGTGAGCAAGCCTGAAGCAGGTCATTTTGCTAAAGCTGGCGTTGACGCTGGCCGTGGTCTGTGGGAATTCCGCACCGAAGGTGAAGATTTCTCTGTTGGCCAGAGCATCAGTGTTGAAATTTTCGCTGACGTTAAAAAAGTAGACGTTACCGGTACCTCTAAAGGTAAAGGTTTCGCAGGTACCGTTAAGCGCTGGAACTTCCGTACCCAGGACGCTACACACGGTAACTCCTTGTCACACCGCGTTCCGGGTTCTATCGGTCAGAACCAGACTCCGGGCAAAGTGTTCAAAGGCAAGAAAATGGCTGGTCAGCTGGGTAATGAGCGCGTAACCGTTCAGAGCCTGGAAGTAGTACGTGTTGACGCTGAGCGCAACCTGCTGCTGGTCAAAGGTGGCGTCCCGGGTGCAACTGGGTGCGATCTGATTGTTAAACCAGCTGTGAAGGCGTAAGGGGATAGCAATGGAATTAGTACTGAAAGACGCGCAGAGCGCGCTGACTGTTTCCGAAACTACCTTCGGTCGTGATTTCAACGAAGCGCTGGTTCACCAGGTTGTTGTTGCTTATGCCGCTGGTGCTCGTCAGGGTACTCGTGCGCAGAAGACTCGTGCTGAAGTTACTGGTTCAGGCAAAAAGCCTTGGCGCCAGAAAGGTACCGGCCGTGCGCGTTCAGGTTCTGTAAAGAGCCCGATCTGGCGTTCAGGTGGCGTGACCTTCGCTGCACGTCCACAGGACCACAGTCAAAAAGTTAACAAAAAGATGTACCGCGGCGCGCTGAAAAGCATTCTGTCCGAGCTGGTACGTCAGGACCGTCTGATCGTTGTCGAGACGTTCTCTGTAGAAGCGCCTAAAACTAAGCTGCTGGTACAGAAACTGAAAGACATGGCGCTGCAAGATGTGCTGATCATCACCGGTGAACTGGATGAGAATCTGTTCCTGGCTGCGCGTAACCTGTACAAGGTTGACGTGCGTGATGCAGCGGGCATCGACCCAGTTAGCCTGATCGCCTTCGACAAAGTCGTTATGACTGCGGAAGCAGTTAAGCAAGTTGAGGAGATGCTGGCATGATCCGTGAAGAACGTCTGCTGAAAGTAGTGCGTGCACCGCACGTATCAGAAAAAGCATCTACTGCGATGGAAAAAACCAATACCATCGTTCTCAAAGTTGCTAAAGACGCGACCAAAGCAGAGATCGTTGCTGCTGTTGAGAAGCTGTTCGAAGTGGAAGTTAAAGACGTAAACACCCTGGTAGTTAAAGGGAAAGTTAAGCGTCACGGACAGCGTATCGGTCGTCGTAGCGACTGGAAAAAAGCTTACGTCACCCTGAAGGAAGGCCAGAATCTGGACTTCGTCGGCGGCGCTGAGTAAGTCGGAGGAGAAAGACAATGGCAGTTGTTAAATGTAAACCGACATCTCCGGGTCGTCGCCACGTAGTTAAAGTGGTGAACCCAGAGCTGCACAAGGGCAAACCATTTGCTCCGCTGGTAGAAAAAAACAGCAAATCCGGTGGTCGTAACAACAATGGTCGTATCACTACCCGTCATATCGGTGGTGGTCACAAGCAGGCTTACCGTATTGTTGACTTCAAACGCAACAAAGATGGTATTCCAGCAGTTGTTGAGCGTCTTGAGTACGATCCGAACCGTTCTGCGAACATCGCACTGGTTCTGTACAAAGATGGCGAGCGCCGTTACATCCTGGCCCCTAAAGGCCTGAAAGCCGGCGATCAGATTCAATCTGGCGTTGATGCTGCGATTAAAGCAGGTAACACCCTGCCGATGCGTAACATCCCGGTGGGTTCTACCGTTCATAACGTAGAAATGAAACCAGGCAAAGGCGGTCAGATTGCTCGCTCAGCTGGTACTTACGTGCAGATCGTTGCGCGTGAAGGTTCCTACGTTACCCTGCGTCTGCGTTCAGGCGAAATGCGCAAAGTTGAATCCGAATGTCGTGCAACTCTCGGCGAAGTCGGCAACTCTGAGCACATGCTGCGCGTACTGGGTAAAGCTGGTGCAACCCGTTGGCGTGGTGTTCGTCCTACCGTTCGCGGTACTGCGATGAACCCAGTCGATCACCCGCACGGTGGTGGTGAAGGTCGTAACTTTGGTAAGCACCCGGTAACTCCGTGGGGCGTTCAGACCAAAGGTAAGAAGACCCGTAGCAACAAGCGTACTGATAAATTTATCGTACGTCGCCGTAGCAAATAATTTTAGAGGATAAGCCATGCCACGTTCTCTCAAGAAAGGTCCTTTTATTGACCTGCACTTGCTGAAGAAGGTAGAGAAAGCGGTGGAAAGCGGTGACAAGAAGCCCCTGCGCACTTGGTCCCGTCGTTCAACGATCTTCCCTAACATGATCGGTTTGACCATCGCTGTCCATAATGGTCGTCAGCACGTTCCTGTCTTTGTTTCCGACGAAATGGTCGGCCACAAACTGGGTGAATTTGCACCGACACGTACTTATCGCGGCCATGCTGCAGATAAGAAAGCCAAGAAGAAATAAGTAGGAGGAAGAGATGGAAACTATTGCTCAACATCGCCATGCTCGTTCTTCTGCTCAGAAGGTTCGCCTGGTGGCAGACCTGATTCGCGGTAAGAAAGTGTCGCAGGCTCTGGATATTCTGACCTACACCAACAAGAAAGCTGCTGTGTTGGTTAAGAAAGTCCTGGAATCTGCCATTGCGAACGCCGAACACAACGATGGCGCTGATATCGACGATCTGAAAGTCGCGAAAATCTTCGTAGACGAAGGCCCAAGCATGAAGCGCATTATGCCGCGTGCGAAAGGTCGTGCAGATCGCATCCTGAAGCGCACCAGCCACATTACTGTGGTTGTGTCCGATCGCTGAGACTCTGGAGACTAGCAATGGGTCAGAAAGTACATCCTAATGGTATTCGCCTGGGTATTGTAAAACCATGGAACTCTACCTGGTTTGCGAACACCAAAGAATTCGCTGACAACCTGGACAGCGATTTTAAAGTCCGTCAGTTCCTGACCAAGGAACTGTCTAAAGCGTCTGTATCTCGTATCGTTATCGAGCGTCCGGCTAAGAGCATCCGTGTGACTATTCACACTGCTCGTCCGGGTATCGTTATCGGTAAGAAAGGTGAAGACGTAGAAAAACTGCGTACGGTCGTCGCGAAAATCGCTGGCGTTCCTGCACAGATCAACATCGCCGAAGTCCGTAAGCCGGAACTGGACGCTAAATTGGTTGCTGATAGCATCACTTCACAGCTGGAGCGTCGTGTGATGTTCCGTCGTGCTATGAAGCGTGCTGTACAGAACGCAATGCGTCTGGGCGCGAAGGGTATTAAAGTTGAAGTCAGCGGCCGTTTGGGCGGTGCCGAGATCGCACGTACCGAATGGTACCGTGAAGGTCGCGTACCGTTGCACACACTGCGTGCAGACATTGACTACAACACCTCTGAAGCGCACACCACTTATGGTGTAATCGGCGTTAAGGTATGGATCTTCAAAGGCGAGATCCTGGGTGGTATGGCTGCTGTTGAACAACCGGAACCGGCTGCTCAACCTAAAAAGCAGCAGCGTAAAGGCCGTAAGTAAGGAGAGTCGCTGATGTTACAACCAAAGCGTACGAAATTCCGTAAAGTGCACAAAGGCCGCAACCGTGGTCTGGCGCAAGGTACGGATGTCAGCTTCGGTACTTTCGGTCTGAAAGCTGTTGGCCGTGGTCGTCTGACTGCTCGTCAGATCGAAGCAGCACGTCGTGCTATGACCCGTGCAGTTAAGCGTCAAGGTAAAATTTGGATCCGTGTATTCCCGGACAAACCAATTACCGAGAAGCCGCTGGAAGTGCGTATGGGTAAAGGTAAGGGTAACGTGGAGTATTGGGTTGCCCTCATTCAACCGGGTAAAGTCCTGTATGAAATGGACGGCGTTCCGGAAGAGCTGGCCCGTGAAGCCTTCAAGCTGGCAGCAGCAAAACTGCCTATCAAAACCACCTTTGTTACTAAGACGGTGATGTAATGAAAGCAAATGAGCTGCGTGAAAAAAGCGTTGAAGAGCTGAACACTGAGCTTCTTAACCTGCTGCGTGAGCAGTTTAACCTGCGCATGCAAGCAGCATCCGGCCAACTTCAGCAAACCCATCTGCTGAAAGAAGTTCGTCGTAATGTTGCACGTGTTAAGACTTTACTGACTGAGAAGGCGGCGTAATGACCGATAAAATCCGTACTCTGCAGGGTCGTGTTATTAGTGACAAAATGCAGAAATCTGCAGTTGTTGCTATCGAACGTGTCGTGAAGCACCCGATCTACGGTAAATTCATCAAGCGTACGACTAAGCTGCACATCCATGACGAGAACAACGAATGTGGTATTGGTGACGTGGTAGAAATCCGCGAAACCCGTCCACTGTCTAAGACTAAGTCTTGGGCGTTGGTTCGCGTTGTAGAGAAAGCGATTCTGTAATAGAATCCGCTTCCTCTAAAAAATAAAATGAACGGCTCGTCTGAGCCGTTCATTTTTTCTACCCATGTGCGAGAACCGGTGTTATAATGCCGCGCCCTCAATTATGGGGCTTTTTAACGACCTGAGGTTTGGGTCCCGAAGTAGTAGTTGACATTAGCGGAGCACTAAAATGATCCAAGAACAGACTATGCTGAACGTCGCCGACAACTCCGGTGCACGTCGCGTAATGTGTATCAAGGTTCTGGGTGGCTCGCACCGTCGCTACGCAGGCGTCGGCGATATCATCAAAGTGACCATCAAGGAAGCAATTCCTCGTGGCAAGGTGAAAAAAGGTGATGTCCTGAAAGCGGTAGTGGTGCGCACCAGGAAGGGTGTTCGTCGCCCGGACGGTTCTGTCATTCGCTTCGATGGTAATGCATGCGTTATTTTAAACAATAACAGCGAGCAACCTATCGGTACGCGTATTTTTGGGCCGGTAACTCGTGAACTTCGTACTGAAAAGTTCATGAAAATTATCTCTCTGGCACCAGAAGTACTCTAAGGAGCGAGCAATGGCAGCGAAAATCCGTCGTAACGACGAAGTTATCGTGCTTACCGGCAAAGACAAAGGTAAACGCGGTAAAGTAAAGAACGTCCTGACTTCTGGTAAAGTCATCGTTGAAGGTATCAACCTGGTTAAGAAACATCAGAAGCCGGTCCCGGCCCTGAACCAACCAGGTGGCATCGTTGAGAAAGAAGCTGCTATTCAAGCTTCCAACGTTGCACTCTTCAATGCGGCAACCGGCAAGGCTGACCGTGTAGGCTTTAGATTCGAAGACGGCAAAAAAGTCCGTTTCTTCAAGTCTAATAGCGAAACTATCAAGTAATTTGGAGTAGTACGATGGCGAAACTGCATGATTACTACAAAGACGAAGTAGTCCAGAAACTCATGACAGAGTTCGGCTACAATTCTGTCATGCAAGTCCCTCGGGTCGAGAAGATCACCCTGAACATGGGTGTTGGTGAAGCGATCGCTGACAAGAAACTGCTGGATAACGCAGCAGCTGACCTGGCAGCAATCTCCGGTCAAAAACCGCTGATCACCAAAGCACGCAAATCAGTTGCAGGCTTCAAAATCCGTCAGGGCTATCCGATCGGCTGTAAAGTAACTCTGCGCGGTGAGCGTATGTGGGAGTTCTTTGAGCGTCTGATCACTATTGCTGTACCACGTATTCGTGACTTCCGCGGTTTATCTGCGAAGTCGTTCGACGGTCGTGGTAACTACAGCATGGGCGTTCGTGAGCAGATCATCTTCCCAGAAATCGATTATGACAAAGTCGATCGCGTTCGTGGTTTGGATATTACCATTACCACTACTGCGAAATCTGATGATGAAGGCCGTGCTCTGCTGGCTGCCTTTGAATTCCCATTCCGCAAGTAAGGTAGGGTTACTTAATGGCTAAGCAATCGATGAAAGCACGCGAAGTTAAGCGTGTAAAATTAGCAGACAAGTTCTTCGCCAAGCGCGTAGAACTGAAAGCGATCATTTCTGATGTGAACGCATCCGACGAAGATCGTTGGGATGCCGTTCTCAAGCTGCAGAGTCTGCCGCGTGATTCCAGCCCTTCCCGTCAGCGTAACCGCTGCCGTCAGACAGGTCGTCCGCACGGTTTCTTGCGGAAGTTTGGGTTGAGCCGTATCAAGGTCCGTGAAGCCGCAATGCGCGGTGAAATCCCGGGCCTTAAAAAGGCTAGCTGGTAATTGTCACCATTTGAATCACGGGAGTAACACAGATGAGCATGCAAGATCCGATCGCGGATATGCTGACCCGTATCCGTAACGGTCAGGCCGCGAACAAAGTTGCGGTCTCTATGCCTTCCTCCAAGCTGAAAGTGGCAATTGCCAACGTGCTGAAGGAAGAAGGCTATATTGAAGATTTTAAAATCGAAGGCGATATCAAGTCTGAGCTGGAAGTTACTTTAAAGTATTTCCAGGGCAAGGCTGTGGTAGAGAGCATTCAGCGTGTTAGTCGTCCAGGTCTGCGCATCTATAAGAAAAAAGATGAGCTGCCAAAAGTAATGGCTGGTCTGGGCATCGCTGTAATCTCTACCTCTAAAGGTGTCATGACTGATCGTGCAGCGCGCCAAGCTGGTCTTGGTGGCGAAATTATCTGCTACGTAGCGTAATCGGAGGAATAAAATGTCTCGTGTTGCAAAAGCACCTGTCGTTGTTCCTGCGGGCGTAGAGGTAAAACTCAGCGGTCAGGAAGTTTCGATCAAAGGCAAAAACGGCGAGCTGACTCGTACTATCAACAGTGCTGTAGAAGTTAAGCATGCAGACAACGCCCTGACTTTCGCTCCACGCGAAGGTTATGCGGATGGTTGGGCACAAGCAGGTACTGCTCGTGCGCTGCTGAACGGCATGGTTATCGGTGTTACCGAAGGCTTCACCAAGAAGCTGCAACTGGTTGGTGTTGGTTATCGTGCAGCTGTTAAAGGCAACTCTGTGAGCTTGGCCCTGGGCTTCTCTCACCCTGTTGACCATGCACTGCCGGCCGGCATCACTGCTGAATGTCCAACTCAGACTGAGATCGTGCTGAAAGGCGCTGATAAACAGCTGATTGGTCAGGTTGCAGCTGATCTGCGCGCCTACCGTCGTCCTGAGCCTTACAAAGGCAAGGGTGTTCGTTACGCCGACGAAGTCGTGCGTACCAAAGAGGCTAAGAAGAAGTAAGGTAACACTATGGATAAGAAATCTGCTCGTATCCGTCGTGCGACCCGTGCACGTCGCAAGCTCAAAGAGCTGGGTGCTACTCGCCTGGTGGTACATCGTACCCCGCGTCATATTTACGCACAGGTGATCGCCCCGAACGGTTCCGAAGTTCTGGTTGCTGCTTCTACTGTAGAAAAAGCTATTGCCGAACAACTGAAGTATACCGGTAACAAAGACGCCGCTGCAGCTGTAGGTAAAGCTCTGGCTGAGCGCGCTGTTGAGAAAGGCATTACTAATGTCTCTTTCGACCGTTCCGGGTTCCAATATCATGGTCGTGTCCAGGCACTGGCAGATGCTGCCCGTGAAGCTGGCCTTCAGTTCTAAGGTAGAGGTCTAAGATGTCAAACATCGAGAAACAAGCTGGCGAACTGCAGGAAAAACTGATCGCGGTAAACCGTGTATCTAAAACTGTAAAAGGTGGTCGTATTTTCTCCTTCACCGCACTGACTGTAGTGGGTGATGGTAACGGCCGCGTTGGTTTTGGTTACGGTAAAGCGCGTGAAGTTCCAGCAGCGATCCAGAAAGCGATGGAGAAAGCCCGTCGCAATATGATTAACGTCGCGCTGACTCACGGCACCCTGCAGCACCCTGTTAAAGGTGCTCACACAGGTTCTCGTGTGTTCATGCAGCCAGCTTCTGAAGGTACCGGTATCATCGCCGGCGGTGCAATGCGCGCTGTTTTAGAAGTTGCTGGAGTACATAACGTTCTGGCTAAAGCGTATGGTTCTACCAACCCGATTAACGTGGTTCGTGCAACTATCGATGGCCTGGGCAATATGAATTCTCCGGAAATGGTCGCTGCCAAGCGTGGTAAATCCGTTGAAGAAATTCTGGGGTAATCACGATGGCTAAGACAATTAAAATTACACAAACCCGCAGTTCAATCGGCCGCCTGCCTAAGCACAAAGCGACTCTGGTTGGCTTGGGTCTGCGTCGCATCAATCACACCGTTGAGCGTGAAGATACGCCTGCTGTACGCGGTATGATTAACGCGATTTCCTACATGCTGAAAGTGGAGGAGTAAGAGATGCGTTTAAACACTCTGTCTCCGGCCGAAGGGTCTAAACACGCTTCTAAGCGTCTGGGTCGTGGTATCGGTTCTGGCCTCGGTAAAACTGGTGGTCGTGGTCACAAAGGTCAGAACTCTCGTTCTGGCGGTGGCGTACGTCGCGGTTTCGAGGGTGGTCAGATGCCTCTGTATCGTCGTCTGCCGAAATTCGGTTTCACCTCTCGCAAAGCAATGATCACGACAGAAGTTCGTCTGTCTGATCTGGCGAAAGTTGAAGGCGGTATTGTTGACCTGAATACGCTGAAAGCGGCCAATATTATCGGTGTTCAGATTGAATTCGCGAAAGTGATTCTTTCTGGTGAAGTTTCTGCACCGGTAACGGTTCGCGGTCTGCGTGTCACCAAAGGTGCTCGTGCTGCAATCGAAGCTGCTGGCGGTAAAATCGAGGAATAAGTAGCAGATGGCAAAGCAACCGGGATTAGATTTTCAAAGTGCCAAAGGTGGCTTTGGTGAACTGAAGCGCAGACTGTTGTTTGTAATCGGTGCACTCATTGTCTTCCGAATTGGCTCTTTTATTCCAATCCCCGGTATCGATGCCACTGTACTTGCCAAACTGCTTGAGCAACAGCGTGGCACCATCATTGAAATGTTCAACATGTTCTCTGGTGGTGCTCTTAGTCGTGCCTCAATCTTCGCACTGGGTATTATGCCGTATATTTCGGCCTCTATTATTATCCAGCTGTTAACGGTGGTTCATCCAGCGTTAGCTGAGATTAAGAAAGAGGGTGAAGCTGGTCGTCGTAAGATTAGCCAGTACACTCGCTACGGCACACTGGTTCTGGCTGTATTCCAGTCGATCGGTATTGCTACCGGTTTACCGAATATGCCTGGAATGCAGGGGCTGGTAATGAATCCAGGCTTTGCATTCTACTTTACCGCTGTTGTAAGTCTGGTTACCGGGACAATGTTCCTGATGTGGCTGGGCGAACAGATTACTGAGCGAGGTATCGGTAACGGTATCTCGATCATTATCTTCGCAGGTATTGTTGCGGGCCTCCCGCCGGCCATTGGCCATACCATCGAGCAAGCGCGGCAAGGTGACCTGCACTTCCTTCTGTTGCTGTTGGTTGCAGTTCTAGTATTTGCAGTGACGTTCTTTGTTATTTTCGTTGAGCGTGGCCAGCGCCGCATTGTGGTCAACTACGCTAAACGTCAGCAAGGTCGTCGTGTATATGCTGCACAGAGCACACATTTACCGTTGAAAGTGAACATGGCGGGCGTAATCCCAGCTATTTTTGCTTCCAGCATTATTCTGTTCCCGGCGACTATAGCATCATGGTTCGGGGGCGGTACCGGTTGGAACTGGCTGACAACAATTTCGCTGTATTTGCAACCAGGACAGCCGCTTTATGTGCTACTCTATGCGACTGCAATCATCTTCTTCTGTTTCTTCTACACGGCGTTGGTCTTCAACCCACGTGAAACAGCAGATAACCTGAAGAAGTCTGGTGCATTCGTACCGGGAATTCGTCCGGGAGAGCAAACGGCGAAGTACATCGATAAAGTAATGACACGTCTGACCTTAATCGGCGCACTGTATATTACTTTTATCTGCCTGATCCCGGAGTTCATGCGTGATGCTATGAAAGTTCCATTCTACTTTGGCGGCACATCGCTGCTCATTGTAGTGGTCGTCATCATGGACTTTATGGCTCAAGTGCAAACTCTGATGATGTCAAGTCAGTATGAGTCTGCATTGAAGAAAGCTAACCTGAAAGGCTACGGCCGTTAATTCGGGTGCTTGAGAAGTTACGGAGAGTAAAAATGAAAGTTCGTGCTTCCGTCAAGAAATTATGTCGTAACTGCAAAATCATTCGCCGCGACGGTGTCGTACGTGTGATCTGCAGCGCCGAGCCAAAGCATAAACAGCGCCAAGGCTGATATTGTCACATATTTTTCTTGCAAAGTCGGGTTGAGCTGGCTAGATTAGCCAGCCAATCTTTTGTATGTCGATGCGTTACCATTTGAGTATCCTGAAAACGGGCTTTTCAGCATGGGACGCATTTGTTTAATTATAGGAGTGCATAGTGGCCCGTATAGCAGGCATTAACATTCCTGATCAAAAACATACCGTTATCGCATTAACTTCGATTTTCGGTATCGGTAAAACTCGTTCTAAAGCCATCTGCGCTTCAACGGGTATTGCTGAAAATGTTAAGATCAGAGAGCTGTCTGAAGAACAAATTGAACAGCTGCGTGAAGCAGTTGGTAAATTCGTTGTTGAAGGTGATCTGCGCCGTGAAATCACCCTGAGCATCAAGCGTCTGATGGACCTTGGTTGCTATCGTGGTTTACGCCATCGTCGTGGTCTGCCAGTTCGCGGTCAGCGTACTAAGACCAATGCACGTACCCGCAAGGGTCCGCGTAAACCGATCAAGAAATAATCGGGGTGAGTAAATAATGGCAAAGGCACCAGTTCGTGCACGTAAGCGTGTAAGAAAACAAGTCTCAGATGGCGTGGCTCATGTCCATGCATCTTTTAACAACACCATCGTTACCATTACTGATCGTCAGGGTAACGCACTGGGTTGGGCAACCGCCGGTGGTTCCGGTTTCCGCGGTTCACGTAAATCTACTCCGTTTGCTGCTCAGGTAGCTGCAGAGCGCTGTGCAGAAGCAGTGAAAGATTACGGTATTAAGAATCTGGAAGTTATGGTTAAGGGTCCAGGTCCAGGTCGCGAATCAACAATTCGTGCTCTGAACGCTGCTGGTTTCCGCATCACTAATATTACTGATGTGACTCCAATCCCTCACAACGGTTGTCGTCCGCCGAAAAAACGTCGCGTTTAATCGCCCGTTTTTAGGTTAGTTGGAGAAAGAAAATGGCAAGATATTTGGGTCCTAAGCTCAAGCTGAGCCGTCGTGAGGGTACCGACTTATTCCTTAAGTCTGGCGTTCGCGCGATCGATACCAAGTGCAAAATTGAACAACCACCTGGTCAGCATGGTGCGCGTAAACCGCGTCTGTCTGACTACGGCGGCCAGTTGCGTGAGAAGCAGAAAGTTCGTCGTATGTACGGCGTGCTGGAGCGTCAGTTCCGCAACTACTATAAAGAAGCAGCACGTCTGAAAGGCAACACAGGTGAAAACCTGCTGGCCCTGCTGGAAGGTCGTCTGGATAACGTTGTTTACCGTATGGGCTTTGGCGCTACTCGTGCAGAAGCACGTCAGCTGGTTAGCCATAAATCTATCCTGGTGAACGGTCGCGTTGTTAACATCGCTTCTTATCAGGTATCTCCGAATGATGTCGTAAGCATCCGTGAGAAAGCCAAACAGCAATCTCGCGTGAAGGCCGCTCTGGAGCTGGCTGAGCAGCGTGAAAAGCCAACCTGGCTGGAAGTTGATGCTACTAAGATGGAAGGTGTGTTCAAGCGTATTCCTGAACGTACTGATCTGTCTGCGGACATTAACGAACACCTGATCGTCGAGCTTTACTCTAAGTAAAGCTTAGTACCAAAGAGAGGACACAATGCAGGGTTCTGTGACAGAGTTTCTAAAACCGCGCCTGGTAGATATCGAGCAAGTGAGTTCGACGCACGCCAAGGTGACCCTTGAGCCGTTAGAGCGTGGCTTTGGCCATACTCTTGGTAACGCACTGCGCCGTATTCTGCTTTCTTCCATGCCGGGTTGCGCGGTGACCGAGGTTGAGATTGATGGTGTGCTTCATGAGTACTCCACCAAAGAGGGCGTACAGGAAGATATCCTGGAAATCCTGCTTAACCTGAAAGGGTTGGCGGTAAGAGTTCAAGGTAAAGATGAAGTCATCCTTACTCTGAATAAATCTGGCATTGGCCCTGTGACTGCAGCCGACATCACCCACGACGGTGATGTTGAAATCGTCAAGCCGCAGCATGTGATCTGCCACCTGACCGACGAAAACGCATCTATTAGCATGCGTATCAAAGTTCAGCGTGGTCGTGGTTATGTGCCGGCTTCTGCCCGAATTCATTCGGAAGAAGATGAGCGCCCAATCGGCCGTCTGTTGGTTGACGCTTGCTACAGCCCTGTAGACCGTATTGCCTACAATGTTGAAGCAGCGCGTGTAGAACAGCGTACCGACCTGGACAAGCTGGTCATCGAAATGGAAACCAACGGCACAATCGATCCTGAAGAGGCGATTCGTCGTGCGGCAACCATCCTGGCAGAACAACTGGAAGCTTTCGTTGACTTACGTGATGTACGTCAGCCAGAAGTGAAAGAAGAGAAACCAGAATTCGATCCGATCCTGCTGCGCCCTGTTGACGATCTGGAATTGACTGTCCGCTCTGCTAACTGCCTTAAGGCAGAAGCTATCCACTACATCGGTGATCTGGTACAGCGTACCGAGGTTGAGCTGCTTAAAACGCCTAACCTGGGTAAAAAATCTCTTACCGAGATTAAAGATGTGCTTGCTTCACGTGGTTTGTCTCTGGGCATGCGCCTGGAAAACTGGCCGCCAGCAAGCATTGCTGATGAATAATCAGATCACAGGTTAAGGTTTCACTGAGAAGGATAAGGTCATGCGCCATCGTAAGAGTGGTCGTCAACTGAACCGCAACAGCAGCCATCGTCAGGCTATGTTCCGCAACATGGCTGGTTCTCTGGTTCGTCATGAGATCATCAAAACGACTCTGCCGAAAGCCAAAGAACTGCGTCGTGTAGTTGAGCCGCTGATTACTCTTGCCAAGACCGACAGCGTAGCTAATCGTCGTCTGGCATTCGCCCGCACTCGTGATAACGAGATCGTGGCAAAACTGTTTAACGAGCTGGGCCCGCGTTTCGCGAGCCGTGCCGGTGGTTACACTCGTATTCTGAAGTGTGGCTTCCGTGCTGGTGACAACGCTCCGATGGCTTACATCGAGCTGGTTGATCGTCCAGAAGCTCAAGCAGAAGCTACTGCAGAGTAATTTGCAGTATCGTAGAAAACCCGCTTCGGCGGGTTTTTTATTGTCCGTAATTCCTTCCCATTTACTCCCCTTTCGCTATGCTGATGGCAGATACACCGTCAGGAGCGTTCTTATGTGGTTAATTGACCAACTTGTTGAGCAGCACATCCGTGAAGCTCAGGAAAAAGGTGAACTGAGTAATCTGCCCGGCGAAGGCGCGCCTTTAATCATAGATGATGACAGCGGAGTGCCGGTTGAACTGCGCACGGCATATCGTCTGTTGAAAAACTCTGGTTACTTACCCCCGGAACTTGAAATGCGTCGTGAAGCATTGGCGCTAAACGATCTGCTACGGGAACTTGATCCTGACGATGGCAAGGCGCGAGAATTATCGAAACGCTTAGCGCTATTAGAAATAAAACTCCAGCAAGCCGGAATCAGCACCGAATTTTTGCGCGGCGATTACAGCGATACCATCCATCATCATTTTCAGCGGGAGAAATAGCATGTACCGTATTGGCCAGCTGGCAAAATTGGCGGATGTTACGCCAGATACCATCCGTTTTTATGAAAAACAGCAGATGATGAATCACGAGGTACGCACTGAGGGCGGCTTTCGCCTTTATAGTGAAGATGATTTACAGCGGCTGCGTTTTATTCGCTATGGTCGCCAGCTCGGCTTCAGCTTAGAATCAATTCGGGGCTTATTGTCGATCCGCATCGATCCTGAACATCACACTTGCCAGGAATCCAAAGCAATTGTGGCGAAGCGTTTGGATGAAGTGAACGGCATGATCGCTGAACTGCAGACGATCCAGCGTTCATTGCATCGTTTGGCTGACACCTGCTGCGGCGACGTGCATAGCAGCGCCTGCTGTTCAATTTTGGAAGCTCTGGAAAAAGGTGAGGAGCCGCAGCCTGAAATGTGTTGTAGCAAGGATTGAATTTTGCGCTGGAAGGAATATAGTTGCGCCGTTAATAACCGGAGGACGAGATGACTCGCTATCAGCACCAAAAAGGTAAAATCAACAACAATGCACTTGAAGCATTATTACATGATCCACTGTTTAGGCAGCGCGTTGAGAAGAATCAGAAAGGAAAAGGCAGCTATCAACGTAAAAACAAACACGCAAAAGGACGTAACTGGGAGGCCAGTGATAAGCAGAAAAGTTTATCACTGGCCTTCTTCTTTAGAGACAAAAAAGCCGCCTCATTTGGGCGGCTTTTTCATCATAATTTATCGTGATTTTGTTGTTTTAACAGGTCACGGATTTCAGTAAGCAGTAACTCTTCATTTGTTGGCTTAGGTGCCGCTTTTTCAACTTCTTTTTTCTGATACAGCTTATTCATTACTTTAATTGCGAGGAAGATCGCGAAGGCAACAATAACGAAATCAAACACTGTCTGAATAAAGTTACCGTACTCCATCACTACAGCAGGAATATCACCTTCTGCTGGCTTTAGTACCCACTTGAACTGTTTGAAATCGACGCCACCAATCAGCAACCCAAGTGGCGGCATGATGATATTGGCAACCAGTGAAGAAACAATCTTACCAAAAGCGGCACCGATGATGACACCGACTGCCAGGTCAACCACGTTTCCACGCATTGCAAAATCACGAAACTCTTTGAATAAACTCATTGTTATCTCCTTGCCTTGGCCAATGGCTAAAGTCTAACAAACCTTTGTGCAATTGCCATTAGAACAATGGATTAAGCAAAATTTTCACGGCGGGCCTTTGCCCGCAGCTTTTATAGGAAGAATGGACTTGGCTGGAATAGGCGCTCAACATCGGGTACAAACTTCTTATCCGTCAGGAACATAATTACGTGATCGCCCTGTTCAACACGCACGTTATCATTGGCGATAATTACTTCATCACCGCGCACTACAGCACCGATAATGGTTCCCGGCGGCAGCTTAATATCTTCTATTAGGCGTCCAACCACGCGAGAAGTTGTTTCATCGCCATGTGCGATAGCTTCAATGGCTTCTGCAATACCGCGACGCAACGAAGAAACGCCAACGATATCTGCTTTACGTACGTGGCTAAGCAGCGCTGAGATGGTGGCTTGTTGTGGCGAGATCGCAATGTCGATCACGCTGCCTTGAACAAGATCGACATAGGCGCGGCGCTGGATCAGCACCATCACTTTCTTAGCGCCCATTTTCTTGGCCAGCATTGCCGACATAATATTAGCTTCATCATCGTTAGTGACCGCAATGAAGAGATCCACCTGATCGACATGCTCTTCGGCCAGCAATTCCTGATCCGAAGCATCGCCGTAAAACACGATGGTATCGTGTAATCGTTCGGCCAGTTCCGCCGCACGCTGTTGATTACGTTCAATCAGTTTCACGCTGTACTGTTTTTCGAGGCGCTGCGCCAATCCAAAGCCGATATTGCCGCCACCAACCAGCATGATGCGCTTATATGGTTTTTCCAGACGCTGCATCTCACTCATCACCGCGCGAATATGCTGGCTCGCGGCAATGAAGAACACTTCATCGCCAGCTTCCACAATCGTAGAACCCTGCGGCCTGATTGGGCGATCCTGACGAAAAATCGCCGCGACTCGCGTATCAATATGCGGCATATGTTCCCGCATGATCGACAAAGGATTTCCGACCAGCGGGCCGCCATAATAGGCTTTTACCACCGCGAGGCTCACTTTGCCTTCGGCAAAATTCACCACCTGAAGTGCGCCAGGATACTGAATCAAACGGTAGATATTGTCGATCACCAACTGCTCAGGAGAGATCAGATGATCAATCGGCACAGCTTCCGGTACAAACAGCTTTTCAGCATCACGTAAGTATTCAGCGGCGCGAATACGCGCGATACGATTGGGCGTATTGAAAAGCGAATACGCAATCTGACAAGCCACCATATTGGTTTCATCGGAGTTGGTTACCGCAACCAACATATCCGCATCTTCAGCACCGGCTTCACGCAAAATACGCGGATGGGATCCGTGGCCATGCACTACGCGCAGATCAAATTTGTCCTGCAACACGCGCAAACGCGTGGCATCGCTGTCGACCACGGTAATATCGTTATTTTCCCCGACCAGATTTTCTGCCAGGGTTCCGCCGACCTGGCCGGCGCCGAGGATAATAATTTTCATGGCTTAGATGCTCTTGTCAGCGTGCGCAGCACTATTTTTTCATCAGCTTAGCGTAGAAGAAGCCGTCGCCGCCATCGATGGTCGGGAAAACCTGCCAGCCATTGGCTTGGCCCTGAGGCAACGTCTCAGCCACGGCGTCGCTGTGCGCTGCCAAAAAGGCGCTGATTTGGTTGTGGTTCTCTTCCGGCAATATTGAGCAGGTGGCATAAATCATCGTGCCGCCAGATTTCAGACGCGGCCAAACGGCCTCCAGAATTTCACGCTGCAGATTCGCGAGCTCAGGAATATCACGATCGCGACGCAGCCACTTGATGTCTGGATGACGACGAATTACACCTGTGGCAGAGCAGGGCGCATCGAGCAGGATGCGATCAAACTGCATATCACCGCACCATTCAGCCGGTGTACGGCCATCGCCCTGACGCACTTCAGCCTGCATGCCTAAGCGCTGCAAGTTCTCATGCACGCGGAGCAGGCGTTGCGGGTCAACATCGACCGCTAATACTTTGGCCTGCGGCGCGATTTCGAGGATATGAGTGGTTTTACCACCCGGAGCAGCGCAGAGATCGAGAATAGATTCCCCGTCTTTTGGCTCAAGCAGCAGTGCGCAACGTTGTGCTGAAAGATCCTGCACCGTTACCCAACCTTGATCGAAACCCGGCAGCTGGCTAACTGGAGTGGGTGATTCCAGACGCAATGCATCTTGCGCATCGCCGGGAAAAGCCACTTTCTCTTCTGCCTGCAATAGCGCCAGCCAGGCATCACGACTGTGATGCTGGCGATTGACGCGCAGCCACATCGGCGGTCGCTGATTATTGGCTTCAACAATCTGTTGCCACTGTTCTGGCCATGCAGCTTGCATACGTTTCAGCAACCAGCTTGGGTGCCAGTAACGTTGCGAACCCTGATCGACTTCGGCTAACAGCGCTTCTTGCTGGCGCAGGAACTGGCGTAACACGCCGTTTAACAGGCCTTTCAAAGCCGTACGCTTCAGCACTTCAGCACCTGCTACGGTTTCTGCCAGTGCAGCATGGGCTGGTACGCGGGTATAAAGCAGCTGATAAAGGCCAACCATCAACAGGTAATGCAATACTCGCTGCTTACCGGTTAAGGTGCGCTCCATCAATTTGCCGATTAAGGCTTCCAGCTGCGGCAGCGTGCGCATCACGCCAAAACAGAGCTCTTGCAGTAACGCGCCATCTTTATCGGATAGGTTCTTTTGCGCGCTCGGCAAAATGGCACTCAGCGATTCGCCTTTGTCCACAACGCGTTCAATGAGTTGCGCGGCCAGGCTGCGCAAGTTGGTAGCTTTTTTCATGTTATTTCATCAAACAAAAAACCCGGTCAAACCGGGCTTGGAGGATCAGGCCAGAACGATTCCAGGTACGAACCATTCGCGGCGCGAATTGAGCAGGTCCTGAGCGGACATGGCTTTTTTACCGGCAGGTTGCAGCGATACCAGATTCAGCACACCATCGGCCGTTGCAATCTGAATGCCTTGTTTATCAGCATGAACGATTTCACCGGGTTGTTTGTTCTGATGCGGCAAAACCGTTGCCTGCCACACTTTTACCGGTTGTTCTTCAATCATGAAATAGCTCATTGGCCATGGATTGAAGGCACGAATACAACGTTCCAACTGCGCTGCTGAAAGTAACCAATCGAGTCGTGCTTCTTCTTTACTCAGCTTCTCGGCATAAGAGGCCAGCGCTTCATCCTGAACTTCTGGCTTAGCATTACCACTTGCCAGCAGATCCAGCGTTAACAGCATGCCTTGTGGACCGAGTTGCGCCAGCTTCTCATACAGCGAAGCGCTGGTGTCTTCCGCCGTAATTGGGCAGGAGAGTTTATGCAGCATGTCGCCGGTATCAAGGCCAACATCCATCTGCATAATGGTGACACCGGTTTCGCTATCGCCGGCCCAGAGAGAGCGCTGGATGGGTGCCGCACCGCGCCAGCGTGGCAGCAGCGAACCATGCACATTAATACAACCCAGGCGCGGCATCACCAGTACGGCTTTCGGCAGGATCAAGCCATAAGCGACCACCACCATGATATCGGCCTGTAGATCGGCAATCAGATGCTGGTTCTCTTCAGGCTTCAGGGATTTCGGCTGAAATACGGGGATATCGTGCGCCTGTGCCAGGACTTTGACCGGGCTTGGCGTAAGCTTGTTTCCGCGTCCAGCTGGACGATCGGGCTGGGTAAAGACGCCAACAACCTGATGCTCAGAAGCAAGCAGCGCGTCTAAATGACGCGCTGCAAAGTCAGGTGTACCGGCAAAGATAATTTTGAGCGGTGCAGACACAGTTTAACCTTCTATTAGCACTTAATCTTCGCGTGCGTTAAGGCGGGCCAATTTTTCCAGCTTCTGTTTGATACGCTGACGTTTCAGTGGCGACAGATAATCGATGAAAAGTTTGCCATCGAGATGATCGATTTCATGCTGGATACAAATCGCCAGCAGACCGTCGGTTTCCAGCTCAAAGCTTTTGCCGTCGCGATCCTGCGCACGCACTTTTACCCACTCTGCGCGCGGCACAAATGCACGTTGTTCAGGGATGGAAAGGCAGCCTTCTTCAATACCGGTTTCACCGCTTTTTTCCAGCAGTTCCGGATTGATCAGCACCAAACGCTCGTCACGGTTTTCTGAAACATCAATAACAATGATGCGCTGATGAATATCGACCTGAGTCGCCGCTAAACCAATACCTTCTTCGGCGTACATGGTTTCAAACATGTCGTCGACAATACGCTGAACGTCTGCGTTTACGGTTGACACCGGCGCAGCGATTTTGCGAAGGCGGTCATCAGGGAAATGTAATACCTGCAAAACTGACATAAATATCCAGATCTGTATGCGTTAAAGAAAAGATTACTGCCTCATATTGTAGACTTTTTGATGCCTGATTGACAGCATTGCACCGCATGATAGCGCGGCTGACAGGGAGTGCAGCATGGAGAGAATTGAATGGATGCTTAGGCTGGCAAATGTGAAAGGCTTAAGCGGTCAGGTTGTCAGACAGTTAGCTCATGCATTGCAGAGTAATGCTCAGGTTGATGACGATCTTTTACAGGATCAGGGATTAAACGAAACCCAGCGACAACAGTTTAAAGTGCTGTGTCCACGCCAGTTAGAACGAACGCGTCTGTGGCTTGAGGATGAACAGCATCACTTAGTTTTCTGTATCGATGAGCATTATCCCTTGGCGTTAGCGGAAATCAGTCGACGTCCCTCATTGCTGTATGTCGCTGGACATTTGGATGTCTTGCAGACGCCTCAACTCGGTGTCGTGGGCAGCCGTCATTGCACGCATTATGGTAAGCAATGGGGAAGCTGGTTTACTCAGCAATTGGCGCTGAGTGGATTGACCATCACCAGCGGTCTGGCGCGCGGAATTGATGGCGTGGCGCATCGGGCCGCGCTAGAAGTGCAAGGTAAAACTGTGGCAGTGTTAGGTAGCGGACTACAGCATATTTACCCTAAAAGTCATCAAGCGCTGGCACGCGAGATCATCACTGGCGGTGGCGCACTGATCTCGGAATTCCCCCTTGATACAGCACCGCATGCGGTGAATTTTCCCCGACGTAATCGCATCATCAGTGGTTTAAGCCTTGGCGTATTGGTGATTGAGGCCACTTTGAAAAGCGGATCGCTAGTGACGGCACGCTACGCTTTGGAACAAAATCGTAACGTTTATGCGTTACCCGGCGCGCTAGGCAATCCCGGCAGTGAAGGAACGCACTGGCTTATCCAGCAAGGCGCGCTGCTGGTGGCGCATCCCAACAATATCCTTGAAGATTTACATTCAACACTGCAATGGTTGCCTGATAGCAGTTCAGAAACAATATATTCACAACACAGTGACGATGTGCCATTGCCATTTGCAACTGTGTTGGCTAACGTAGGTGATGAGGTTACACCTGTTGACGTCGTCGCTGAACGTGCCGGCCAACCTGTGCCAGTTATCGCAGCTCACCTGCTGGAGCTGGAGTTAGCAGGATGGATCGCAGCTGTACCCGGCGGCTATGTCCGATTGAGGAGGGCATGCCATGTTCGACGTACTTATGTACTTGTTTGAGACGTATATCCACAACGAAGCTGAAATGCGCGTTGATCAGGATAAATTGACCGATGATTTAACCGATGCCGGTTTTCATCGTGAAGATATCTACAATGCGTTGAATTGGCTTGAACGGTTAGCGGATTATCAGGAAGGCTTGGTTGCGCCTGTACTCATGGCAAACGATCCGCTCTCAATGCGAATCTACACCGAAGAGGAAAACCAGCGCTTAGATGCAGAATGTCGCGGTTTTATTTTGTTCCTGGAACAGGTCCAGGTGCTGAATATGGAAACGCGCGAAATGGTCATCGAACGTGTAATGGCCCTTGATACCCTCGAATTCGATCTTGAAGATCTCAAATGGGTGGTGTTGATGGTGCTGTTTAACATCCCAGGATGTGAAAACGCCTATCAGCAAATGGAAGAACTGTTATTCGACGTCAATGAAGGTATGCTGCATTAATAATCTGCGATTGATGCAACCGGTAATATGAGTAAATCAGCACTATTCTCCGTGCCTAAACACGATCCCTGCCCCGCTTGCGGGGCAGAATTAGTTATACGTTCTGGCAAACACGGCCCTTTTCTGGGGTGTGTGAATTATCCCACCTGCGATTACATCCGCCCGCTGAAAAGTCAGGGAGATGGTCATGTCGTTAAAGTACTGGAAGGCCATGCGTGCCCGCAGTGTGGCGCAGACAAAGTTCTGCGTCAGGGACGATTTGGCATGTTCGTGGGTTGCAGTCATTATCCGGAATGTGATTACACCGAAACCATCGATAAGCCAGATGAAACAGCTATCGCCTGTCCGCAATGTCAGAACGGTAAACTGGTACAACGGCGCTCGCGCTATGGCAAAACCTTCTACTCCTGCGATCGCTATCCAGATTGTCAGTTTGCCCTTAACGCAGCGCCGGTTGAAGGCGTTTGCCCGCATTGCCAGTTCCCATTATTAATAGAGAAGAAAACCGCACAAGGCATGAAGCGCTTCTGCGCCAGCAAACGCTGCGGTAAGCCTATCGTCCAGGACGAATCATCATCATGAAGCCAAGTCAGTATCCAGCGGGTAGTCTCGATTATTGCATTGAGAAACTACAGCAACAGGAAGTTATCGCCTATCCAACCGAAGCCGTGTTTGGATTGGGCTGCGATCCCGACAGTGAAGAAGCCGTAATGGCGCTTTTGGCGCTCAAGCAGCGTCCAGTCGAGAAGGGACTCATTTTGATTGCAGCCGATTACGCGCAGCTGGAACCTTATATCGCGGATCGTGAACTCTCGGTGCTGCAGCGCGAACGTATGTTTGAAAGTTGGCCTGGCCCGGTAACCTATGTGGTGCCCGCCTCGCCACATACGCCGCGCTGGTTAACCGGGCGTTTTGACTCTCTGGCCATCCGCGTTAGCGATCATCCGCACGTACAGGCTTTGTGTCGTGGTTTTGGTAAACCTCTGGTTTCGACCAGCGCCAATCTTTCCGGCGAACCGCCATGCCGTAATGCGGATGAGGTTGCTAAGCAATTTGGTCCGCAGTTCCCGGTCTTGCATGCTGAAACAGGTGGGCGACTGAATCCTTCTGAAATCCGCGACGTCATTAGCGGTGAACTTATCCGTCAGGGCTAATACATGGAAAATTTTGCCGTTTTTGGTCATCCCATTGCGCATAGCAAATCTCCTTTCATTCACCGCCTGTTCGCTGAGCAAACTGGCATTGAGCATCGATATGGCAAGGAGTGCGCGCCACTTGAGGGATTTCCACAGTCGATCGCGGATTTTTTTGCGCAAGGCGGTAAAGGTGCCAATGTCACACTGCCTTTTAAACAGCAGGCGTGGGAATTTGCTGATGAGCTCAGCGAGCGCGCGGCATTATCTGGTGCGGTTAACACATTAAAGAAAGATGCGCAGGGCAAGATCTTCGGGGATAACACGGATGGCATCGGCTTGCTCAGCGATCTGGAACGATTGCAGATGATCCATCCCGGCGATCAAATTCTGCTGGTGGGCGCCGGTGGTGCTGCGCGTGGTGTGATCCTGCCTCTGCTTTCATTCGGATGTTCGCTGGTGGTGGTGAATCGCACCGTGGAACGCGCCGAGCAGCTGGTAGAGATTTTCCAGCATAGCGGGGATATTAAAGCGGCCAGCTTAGAGCAATTAGCAGATCAGCAATTTGATCTGATCATTAATGCGACCTCAAGTGGTGTTGATGGCAAAGTTCCGGCGTTGGCCACATCGCTAATTCATGCGCAAACGCGGTGCTACGACATGTTTTATCAACAAGGTTTGACACCATTCTTAGTGTGGTGTCAGCAGCAGGGCGCGCAGCAGCTGGCGGATGGCGTTGGTATGTTAGTGGGTCAAGCCGCTCATGCTTTCCATTTATGGCATGGCGTGATGCCAGAGATCACGCCAGTGATTGCCAAACTAAAGCAGTCGATGCAGCAGGGATAAGGTTGGCTATCAGGGATGAGTTTGGCTTTCCTGATCGAGATATTCATTCTTCCAACCCACATAGTTGTTGGACGAATAAAGCAGCCCGGCAATCTCCGCTTCACTGAGTGGGCGCACTTGTTTAACCGGGCTGCCTAAATACAGGTAGCCACTTTCCAGCCGTTTACCCGGCGGCACCAAACTGCCAGCGCCAATCATCACATCATCTTCAACGATCACGCCGTCCAGTAGAATGGATCCCATACCAACCAGTACGCGATTGCCGATAGTACAGCCGTGCAGCATCGCCTTATGCCCTACTGTGACATCTTCGCCGACAATCAGCGGATAACCTTCTGGGTTGCTGGTGGACTTGTGAGTGACATGCAGTACGCTGCCATCCTGAATATTGCTTCTTTTACCTATCATCACTTTATTGACGTCACCGCGAATCGCAACCAGCGGCCAGATGCTTACGTCATCGGCAAGTTGTACTTCACCCACCACCACGCTGCTGCTGTCGATCATCACGCGGTCGCCTTGTTGCGGAAAATGGTTCTTATAAGGTCGTAGGGCTGTAGACATGAGCTTCTCCTTTTACGTTTTTACCAAGCCTGCGGCTTAAAAGTCGGATAAACAAGATGATTTTTGAGCGGATCGCTCGCGATCGCAGCGAAAAGAGTGAAAACTCGGCAGTCGATTAAAAAGATCGAAAAAAGGGGTTGTGCAAAAAATTCGGATCCCTATAATGCGCCACCACTGAGACGGCAAAGCGGCAACGCAGACGGCTCAGCAGGGAGTGAAGAAATTCATCCCGCCGGATGAAAACGCTGAAAAAAGTGTTTGACTCCGAAGGAGAGTAG
>NZ_JAINFN010000017.1:0-26140 GCF_026130245.1 Pantoea sp. JK | reverse complement strand
ATAATGAATTTCATTATGTGTTCACTCGTGAGGCTTTGATATTTTGTTGCGTCCTAAGACGCTGATATCAATCCTGCGAGTGCCCACACAGATTGTCTGATAAATTGTTAAAGAGCGTTGCGAACAGCGGCTGAACCGTCTGTCGCGAGGTGGCGTATACTACGCTACTCTCCTTCGGAGTCAAACACTTTTTTCAGTGTTTTCATCCGGCGGAAGTTCTTGTCGAATCTTCCTCACCAACACCGCATTTCGTAAACCGTTGTGCCGTGTTGATGGATGCGCATTATAGGGAGTTGTTCTCAGCGCGCAACCGCTAAATTCAATAAAAACAACCGTTCGCTGCATTCCACAGCAAAACCCCGCCTTATACGCAGTTACACACAGTGTTATCCACACTCTGCCGCACAAATGAATTTAGGCGAGCATCACGCAAACGTTTTCGCTACAATGCCCGGCGACGTCAAGGATGCCCCTTTTGGGGCGTTACATGAGGCAAGCGTTTCCTTCTATATAGAAGAGAGACACTAAGCTTGATGTAACGCTCTTTTTTACGCGAAACAAAGCCAAGGGATAAAACCACCATGCAACAACGTCGTCCTGTACGCCGCGCTCTACTCAGTGTCTCTGACAAAGCCGGTATCCTCGAATTTGCTCAGGCACTCTCCAGTCGTGGTGTTGAGCTGCTCTCCACAGGCGGTACCGCACGTCTGCTGGCAGATGCGGGCCTGCCCGTCACCGAAGTTTCTGACTACACCGGTTTTCCGGAAATGATGGATGGACGCGTCAAAACGCTGCACCCGAAAGTGCATGGCGGCATTTTGGGTCGTCGTGGTCAGGATGATGCGATCATGGCTGAACACGCCATCAACCCAATCGACATGGTGGTCGTCAACCTGTATCCCTTCGCACAAACCGTTGCCAAACCTGATTGCTCATTAGCTGATGCGGTTGAGAACATCGATATCGGTGGCCCGACCATGGTTCGCTCAGCGGCGAAGAACCATAAAGACGTGGCGATCGTGGTCAAGAGCAGCGATTACGAGGCGATCATTGCTGAGCTGGATGCCAACGAAAACTCGCTCACGCTAGAAACGCGTTTCGATCTGGCCATCAAAGCCTTCGAACACACTGCCGCTTATGACAGCATGATCGCCAACTACTTCGGTAGCCTGGTGCCGGCTTATCACAGCGACAGCAAAGAGCCGGCCGGCCGCTTCCCGCGCACGCTTAACCTCAACTTCATCAAGAAGCAGGATATGCGTTACGGCGAGAACAGCCATCAGGATGCAGCCTTCTATATAGAAGAGAATGTTGCTGAAGCTTCTGTTGCCACCGCGCAGCAGGTTCAGGGCAAAGCGCTCTCTTACAACAACATCGCCGATACCGATGCCGCACTCGAGTGCGTGAAAGAGTTCGACGAAGCTGCTTGTGTGATCGTCAAACACGCTAACCCATGCGGCGTGGCGGTTGGCGGTTCGATCCTTGACGCTTACGAGCGTGCCTACAAAACTGACCCGACTTCTGCTTTCGGCGGCATCATCGCTTTCAACCGCGAGCTGGACGAAGCCACCGCACAGGCGATCATCAGCCGTCAGTTTGTTGAAGTGATCATCGCGCCATCCGCCAGCGAAGCAGCGCTGAAAGTGACTGCGGCCAAGCAGAACGTGCGCGTTCTGGTGTGTGGTCAGTGGCAAGGTCGTGTTGCGGCGCTGGATTTCAAACGCGTTAACGGCGGCGTCCTGGTTCAGGATCGCGATCTGGGCATGGTCGATGCTAGCCAGCTGCGCGTCGTCAGCAAGCGTCAGCCAACTGAGCAGGAACTGCGTGATGCGCTGTTCTGCTGGAAAGTGGCGAAGTTCGTTAAATCCAATGCCATCGTCTACGCACGTGACAATATGACCATCGGCATTGGCGCCGGCCAGATGAGCCGCGTTTACTCGGCCAAAATTGCCGGCATCAAAGCGGGTGATGAAGGTCTGGAAGTGAAAGGCTCCGCAATGGCGTCTGATGCATTCTTCCCTTTCCGCGACGGTATCGACGCCGCAGCGGCTGTCGGCATCAGCTGCGTGATTCAGCCAGGCGGTTCAATCCGTGATGATGAAGTGATTGCCGCCGCTGATGAGCACGGCATCGCGATGATCTTTACTGACATGCGTCATTTCCGCCATTAATTGTTGGGAGCAGTACAGATGAAAATTTTAGTGATTGGTAATGGCGGACGTGAGCACGCGCTGGCATGGAAAGCGGCACAATCGCCACTGGCCGAAACCGTGTTTGTCGCGCCTGGCAATGCGGGCACCGCGCTTGAGCCGGCTTTGCAAAACGTGGCAATCAGCGCCACCGACGTTGCCGCGCTGCTGGCTTTTGCGCAGCAGGAAAAAATCGATCTGACCATCGTTGGCCCGGAAGCGCCGCTGGTGATGGGTGTGGTTGATGCGTTCCGTGCGGCAGGTCTGAAGATCTTTGGCCCAACGCAAGCCGCCGCCCAGCTGGAAGGTTCAAAGGCGTTCACCAAAGATTTCCTGGCACGTCAGCAGATCCCAACCGCCGAATACCAGAACTTCACCGAAGTGGAGCCTGCGCTGGCCTATCTGCGCGAGAAAGGCGCACCGATCGTCATTAAAGCTGACGGTCTCGCCGCCGGTAAAGGCGTGATCGTGGCGATGGAACTGGCGGAAGCCGAAGCCGCTGTGCAGGATATGCTGGCTGGCAATGCGTTCGGCGATGCCGGTCACCGCATCGTGATTGAAGAGTTCCTTGATGGCGAAGAAGCCAGCTTTATCGTGATGGTCGACGGCAACAATGTGCTGCCGATGGCCACCAGCCAGGATCACAAGCGTGTCGGCGATGGCGATACCGGTCCAAACACCGGCGGCATGGGCGCGTATTCTCCGGCGCCAGTGGTGACCAATGAGATCCACCAGCGCGTAATGGATCAGATCATCTGGCCAACCGTTAACGGTATGAAAGCTGAAGGCAACATCTATACCGGTTTTCTGTATGCCGGTTTAATGATCGATAAAGCCGGTCAACCTAAAGTGATCGAGTTTAACTGCCGCTTCGGCGATCCGGAAACTCAGCCAATCATGCTGCGTCTGCAGTCGGATCTGGTTGAGCTGTGTCTGGCGGCTACCGATGGCAAACTGGATCAGCAAACCTCGCAGTGGGATCCGCGTCCCTCTCTCGGCGTGGTGTTAGCGGCGGGTGGTTATCCGGGCGATTACAACACAGGCGATCAGATTCATGGTCTGCCGCTGGAAGAAGTGCCGGACGGCAAAGTGTTCCACGCTGGTACCACCATGAAAGACGATCTGGTGGTGACTAACGGTGGCCGCGTACTGTGCGTGACCGCGCTGGGCGACGATGTAGCCGCAGCGCAGAAGAACGCTTATGCGCTGGCGCAGCATATTTCGTGGGATGGCAGCTTCTGCCGCCGCGATATCGGTTATCGCGCCATTAACCGCAAATAAGTACGCAAAGGGGCACAGCATGTGCCCCTTCTCTTATCTGCCTGCTAGAAATCACTCTCTTTTGGCTGCCAGCTGCATTCGTCATCCGGTGTAGCACGTAGCAGTTGCACACCTTCCGGCGCTTCCAGCCACGACACCATCAACGGCGCAGACTGGCTCTGCTGCTGGCGACTTAGCGTATACAGCGTGACGCGATCAAAGGCCGCATTCACCAGCTTGTCATCGCACTCTCGTACCTGATTGCCGCCCAGCCAATGGCCCTGACGCAGCAATACGCGGCCTGCAAGCAACGCATTGCTCTGATCCAGCATGCGCTGCGCATCGAAGCGATACAGCTCAACGCTATCAGCGCTGACTGCTTCACGTCGTCCCGCCAGCTGGCGCTGCATGAAATTGAGATTGCCCTGATGATCGAAGCGTAAGGTGACATCATCCGGCTGTGCACCCGCGACGCGTCGTTCGACGCTAATCAGCTTCTGCTGCTGCCAGTTGTAATCAGTGGTTTCCATCGCATCGCCATTAAAGGGCGTGAAGACCGTTCGCAGATGAACCACTTGATGGTCGCTATTCTTGCGCCAGATGCGCACGGTGCCGCGGTCGGCCAGATAGCCGCTCGCCGTAAAGGCAGGAAGATCAGGAGTGGAGCTACAGCCCGTAAGTAGCGCACCGAATAACAGGGCGCACACGCGCTGAGGAATTGAATTCAGCATGGCAGGTCCCGGCAACAAAAAGGGGCGCTAACGCCCCCTCTTTTAAAGCTAAACCGCAATGCGGAAACTTACTTAACAGCGTCTTTCAGAGCTTTGCCTGAAACGAACGCTGGCACGTTAGCCGCTGCAATTTTGATCTCTTTGCCAGTCTGCGGGTTGCGACCGGTACGCTCAGCGCGGTGGTTCACTTTAAAAGTACCAAAACCAACCAGTTGTACAGCATCACCTTCTTTCAGAGACTCAGTGATCGCAGCCAGGGTAGATTCCAGCGCAGTCTTAGCCTGGGTTTTAGACAGGTCAGCTTTCTCTGCGATCACATCAATCAGTTGAGTCTTGTTCATAAGTTATCCTTAAAGTGTATTTATCGCTTGCTAAGCAACGAGTGCGAGGGAAAAGCCCTTCTCAGGCCTTGTTCAGCCGGCACGCACCGATAGCCACAATTTTCAGCCCCCCAAATGTAGACCAGACAGGGGGCCGATGTGAAGCCTCCAGGCGCGGTAATTCGGGCCTGAAGTCACGTTTTCTTGCCTTATTGCTGAAAAAGTATACCGATGTTACTGATTCCCGCTTCGCGCAGGTCTGCACGCAGGCCTTTAATCAATTCGAGGTCGCGCTCTTCGCACTCTGACAGCAGGCGGAAAATCTCCCACTGCAGGTCCCATTCATCGATTACCGCCTGATTTCCACGCAGCTCTTCGTCGGTCATTTCGCGACCGGCCTGCGTCATTTCCAGAATCGCCACGGTGGTGATCGATGTACGGCTGACTTCAATGGCGTGCTCCAGCGTTTCGCCGCTGAGTTGTGCATGCAGCAGTTCACTTAATGCCACGCAGGCATCAATCGCCGGATGCACACCGTAAACCTCAAAATCATCACCATTAGGGATCGCCGCTTCAAATTTCTCCAGCTGACCGTCGAAATTGATTTTGGCATCTTTGACCGTCAGGCTTTCCCAGATTAGATCGAGGATGCGGCGATAGAGTTGCGGATCGGCGAATTCGGTCTGCTGACAGAAAGCCCAATAGTTGGGGAACATACGCTCGCACAGGCAGGCCATGAAAGTCATATGCTGCCAGCTTTCAAGCTTCGCCAGACGCAAATGGACGGGATTCTGTAACATCAAACTTACTCTCAATAGGTTAGCTGGCGGCAGTGTACCGCAAAAGCCGGGCACAAACAGCGTTAAGGCGTATTTTGCCAGCGCAGAAAGGCCGGGCGTCCAGAGGCGACAGCATCCGCCCAACGCGTCGGTTCCGGCAAACGATAGCCTGCGGTACAGGCTTCCACCCAATGCAAGGCGCTATCCATGCTGACCCGATGGCCGGTCGAGATAAACAGCGGATTACAGCGCGCTTTACTGCGCCATACCCAGCCAATCTGCTCACCTTTGTCGAGCAGCGGCTGACGGCTGCCTGGCTCAGCGTCCAGCTCAGCAAAACGCCCGCATAGACGCTTCTTCGCTACGCCAATGGTAGGCACATCCACCAGCGATCCGAAATGCGCCGCCACGCCAAGCCGACGCGGATGGGAAATACCGTGACCATCAACAAACAGCAGATCGGGCATGTGGGAGAGCTGCTGCCAGGCTTCCAGCAGTGCCGGCATTTCGCGGAAGGATAAGAAGCCCGGAATATACGGCATGGTAGTGGCCACGCGTGCAATGCGATGTTCCACCAGCGTTAAGGATGGATACTCGAGGATGACCAGAGCAGCGCGTGTGATCTCACCGCCCTGTTCAAAACCTACGTCGGCGCCACCAATAAAACGCGGCGGCAGCACGTCGAAATCATCCTGCCGCACCACATCAGCAGCGCGTTGCAACTGTTCCTGGCGTAGTGCGGCTAAATCCACCATCAGCCCTGATGATAAGGACGTGACAGACGATGCACCGCTTCTACAAACGCACCGGCATGCTCAGGCGGTACGTCTGGATGGATGCCGTGGCCCAGGTTAAACACGTGGCCTTCGCCCGCGCCAAAACCTTCAAGAATCCCGGCTACTTCCTGCTCGATGCGCGCAGGCGGTGCATACAGCATGGAAGGATCCATGTTGCCCTGCAGCGCCACTTTGTCACCTACGCGACGACGCGCATCGGCGATATCGGTGGTCCAGTCGAGCCCCAGCGCATCACAGCCGGTCGCGGCTATCGCTTCCAGCCATTGGCCGCCACCTTTGGTGAACAGCGTAATAGGTACGCGACGACCTTCGTTCTCGTGCAGCACGCTATCGACGATTTTATGCATGTAATAGAGCGAGAATTCGCGATAGTCGCGTCCGGTCAGCACGCCGCCCCATGTATCGAACACCATGATCGACTGCGCGCCAGCTTTGATCTGCGCATTGAGATAAAGAATCACGCTGTCCGCCAGCTTATCCAGCAATTTGTGCAGGGTTTGCGGCTCGGCGTACATCATCTTTTTGATTTTTGTGAAGGCTTTGCTGCTGCCGCCTTCAACCATGTAGGTTGCCAGCGTCCACGGGCTGCCGGAGAAACCGATCAGCGGCACTTCGCCTTTAAGGTTGTGACGAATGGTACGCACCGCGTTCATCACATAACCGAGTTCATGCTCTGGATCCGGCACCGGCAGTTTGTCGACATCCGCACGACAGGTGATCGGGTTGGAGAAACGCGGGCCTTCGCCGGTCTCAAAGTAGAGCCCAAGTCCCATCGCATCCGGAATGGTGAGGATATCGCTGAAGAGGATTGCCGCATCCAGCGCATAGCGACGCAGCGGTTGCAGCGTGACTTCACACGCCAGCTCAGCATTCTTACACAGCGACATAAAATCACCGGCTTCAGCGCGCGTGGCTTTGTACTCCGGCAAATAGCGCCCGGCTTGTCGCATCATCCATACCGGCGTGACATCTACCGGCTGACGTAACAGGGCGCGCAGATAACGATCGTTCTTCAGTTCACTCATAATGGGCTCTCTCATGCTAAGGCCGGCAGTGTAGCATTTTCACGCCGCGCTGGCGCGACACAGGGCAACAGTATCTTCAATCAGGCGACGCGCCACCGTGCCGGGCGGCGGTAACAGCGGCAGATTGTCATAGCGATACCAACCGGCATCCAGCAGCTCTTTGCCGTCGTGTTGCAGATCGCCACCATCATATTCCGCCATATACGCCATCATCAGGGAATGCGGGAACGGCCACGGCTGCGAGGTCACGTAACGCACATTTTTCACCCGCACGTTACTCTCCTCCATCACTTCCCGCGCTACCGCTTGTTCTAAGGTTTCGCCCACTTCGACGAACCCTGCCAGCACGGTATAGATGTTGTTGCGATGACGCGCATGATTGGCAAGCAGGATCTCATCGCCACGACGGATGGCCACGATGATGCACGGCGCAATTTGCGGGTAATAGCGCTCGCGGCAATGATTGCACAAGCAGGCAAATTCGCGTTTGCTGATGTGCATCTCATGGCCGCAATAGCCGCACCAGCGATGCGAACGGTAAAACTCCGCCAGCTGCACGCCACGCCCGACGATTTGGAACAGGCCGACATCCTCATCAATCAGTTGGCGCACCGAGCCCATGCTGTCCGGGCGCGACTCGCGTACCAGCCAGACATTCTCGCCCTGCCACTCGCCAATCAACATGCCGTTGCTGCCGTTCAGGCCAAAATCGCTGGCTAAGCCATGCGGCAATTCACCCTGCGGCATCCAAAGTTTTTGCTCATGGCTGACAACCCACCAACCAGCGTCTAAGCTTGAGATCTCACGTTGCATCTTAATCGTTGTCCTTAGCGTCAAATCGCACGCTGAAATCCTAATATTAAGTGTGTAATTAACAACTATAACCTACCTGGAGCCCCATATGCTTAACCAGTTAGAGAACCTGACAGAGCGTGTCGGTGGCAGAAATGAATTGGTGGATTCATGGCTGCGCGCCCGTCGACAGCTGCTCGTCACTTACTACGAGCTTATTGGCATGAAGCCACAAAAAGATGCGTTAACTGCGCTGGATGAACAGGCGCTGGATGCGTTTTGTCACAACCTGGTAGATTACCTGTCTACCGGCCATTTCAGCGTGTATGAACACATCATTAGTGAGATGCAGGGTGATAGCCCATTAATCGTGGCCGCGCAGATTTATCCGGCACTTGAGGCGAATACCGATCGCATCATGCAGCTTTACGACACCCATCTGCAGCAAGCAATTAACGATGATAATTGCGTGGATTTTCAAACCGCGCTCTCCGAAGTCGGTGAAGTGCTGGAATCGCGCTTTACGCTGGAAGATAAGTTGGTACAGCTCGCCTGGGATCACCAGCTGGCGCGCCCGCCGGTGGCCAATGACAGCGTCATCGCCCGCCCGGCTTAACATCCTGAAGTTGTAAAAAACTTGTTATTCAAGAAAAGCCCTCTTATGCTGAATGGGCTTTTTTATTGCCTCTTCAAAACATGAAGAGCCAAATTTTGCGGTTTAAGCGTAGCGTGCGCAGCCAGTTTGCACTCGGACAGCGCGCAGGGACCGGAGCGTACACGTAGTACGTGACGGTCACGAGCACTGCCCAGGTGCAAAATGGCAAGCAAAGTAGCTTAAACCACAAAACACAACCTTGTCGGAGTGCCCTCCGGGGCTGAGACCGTTAATTCGGGATCCGCGGAACCTGATCAGGTTAGTACCTGCGAAGGGAACAAGAGTAGACATCATCAGCACGTTGCAAGCTGGCGCCCAGCATCGTCGCTGTTACTCCTTCCGAACTCTGGACAAGCAACTTCCAACCGTTACCGGAAACTTGCTATGTCTGCTAAAACGTCTCGTCGTGAACAGCGCGCTCAGGCGCAAGAATTTATCGATTCCCTGCAGGGAACCGCTTTCCCCAACTCCAAACGTATCTGGATCACCGGCAGCCGCGCGGATATTCGCGTGCCGATGCGTGAGATACAGCTCAGCCCGACACACATCGGCGGCAGCAAAGAACATCCGCAATATGAGCCGAATGAAGCGGTGCCGGTATACGACACCGCCGGTGCTTATGGCGATCCTCAAGCCACTATTGATGTGCATCAGGGACTCGCCAGGCTGCGCGCTAACTGGATCGAAGAATGTGACGACAGTGAAACTATCCACCAGCTAAGTTCCAGCTACACGCAGCAACGTCTGGCGGATGAAGGCTTGGATCACCTGCGTTTTGAGCATCTGCCACAACCGCGCCGCGCCAAAGCGGGTCGCCGGGTTACCCAACTGCACTATGCGCGACAGGGCATCATCACGCCGGAGATGGAGTTTATTGCGCTGCGTGAAAACATGGGCCGCGAGCGTATTCGCGGTGAAGTGCTGCTACAGCAGCATCCGGGCCACAGCTTTGGCGCTAATCTGCCGGAAAATATCACCGCTGAATTTGTTCGCCAGGAAGTCGCCAGCGGCCGCGCCATCATTCCTTCTAACATCAACCATCCCGAATCCGAACCGATGATCATCGGCCGCAACTTCCTGGTGAAGGTAAATGCCAATATTGGTAACTCGGCGGTGAGTTCATCGATTGAAGAAGAAGTGGAGAAGCTGGTGTGGTCGACGCGCTGGGGCGCAGACACCGTGATGGATCTCTCAACCGGCCGCTACATCCATGAAACGCGCGAGTGGATTTTGCGAAACAGCCCGGTGCCGATTGGTACAGTGCCGATTTATCAGGCGCTGGAAAAAGTGAACGGCATTGCAGAAGATCTCAACTGGGCGATTTTCCGCGACACGCTGCTGGAGCAAGCGGAACAAGGCGTTGACTACTTCACCATTCACGCTGGCGTATTGCTACGCTATGTGCCGATGACGGCCAACCGGCTGACCGGCATTGTGTCGCGCGGCGGCTCGATTATGGCGAAATGGTGCCTGTCGCATCACACCGAAAGCTTCCTCTATCTGCACTTCCGCGAGATTTGTGAAATTTGTGCCGCCTACGATGTGGCACTGTCGCTCGGCGACGGCCTGCGTCCCGGTTCAATTCAGGATGCCAACGATGAGGCGCAATTTGCCGAACTGCATACGCTGGGCGAACTGACCAAAATTGCCTGGGAATACGATGTGCAGGTGATGATTGAAGGTCCGGGACACGTGCCGATGCAAATGATTCGTCGCAATATGACCGAACAGCTTGAGCATTGTCACGAAGCGCCGTTTTACACGCTTGGCCCGCTCACCACCGATATCGCGCCCGGCTATGACCATTTCACTTCCGGCATCGGCGCGGCCATGATTGGCTGGTTCGGCTGCGCCATGCTGTGCTACGTGACGCCGAAAGAGCACCTCGGTTTGCCCAATAAAGAGGATGTGAAGCAAGGGCTGATCACCTACAAGATCGCCGCGCACGCAGCGGATCTGGCGAAAGGCCATCCGGGCGCGCAGATCCGCGACAATGCGATGTCGAAAGCGCGTTTTGAATTTCGCTGGGAAGATCAGTTCAATCTGGCGCTCGATCCGCACACCGCACGCGCCTATCACGATGAAACTTTGCCGCAGGAATCAGGCAAAGTGGCGCACTTCTGCTCAATGTGCGGCCCGAAATTCTGCTCAATGAAAATTACTCAGGAAGTGCGCGAGTTTGCCGCCCGCCAGCAGGCTGAAGCTCAGCCGATTGAGGTGGGAATGGCGCAAATGTCGGATGCCTTCCGCAATCGTGGCGGCGAGCTTTATCACGCTGCCGATACCCTTAAAGAGGAAAATGTATGACCGACACCTTTCCTGCCACGGCCCCAAAACTGGGGCTGTATCCGGTTGTCGATAGCGTGGAATGGATCGCGCGCTTACTGGAAGCCGGTGTGCGCACCATTCAGCTGCGCATCAAAGATTGTGAAGATCATGAGGTGGAAGATGCCGTGCGCGAGGCGATTGCGCTTGGCAAACAGTATCGGGCACGCCTGTTTATCAATGATTACTGGCGCTTAGCCATTAAATATCATGCTTATGGCGTGCACCTTGGCCAGGAAGATCTCGATGTCGCCGATCTGGCGGCCATTCGTGAGGCGGGATTGCGCCTGGGTTTATCGACGCATGACGATGCCGAGCTGGATCGAGCGCTGGCGCTGCGCCCTTCTTACATTGCGCTTGGCCACATCTATCCTACGCAAACCAAAGACATGCCATCTGCGCCGCAGGGCGTGGTGGAATTGAAACGCCATCTGTCGCGTTTACAGGATGTGCCAACCGTGGCGATTGGCGGTATTTCACTGGCGCGCGTGCCTGAAGTGCTGGCTACCGGCGTGGGCAGTATTGCTGTGGTGAGTGCGATTACCCAGGCCTCAGACTGGCGCGCAGCAACGCAGCAGTTGCTGTCACTGGTGGAAAATGGAATCGAACCTGCAAAAGTAATGTAATGCGTGGTAAGTGAGGATGAAACGCTGGAATCTGTCGCGCAGCAGCGTGATGTGATGGCTAGCGCCCTTTCCTGATAAAGCTAAAGTGTGCCTGCCCGCTGTCGCTTGCAGCGGGCCAGGGCTGGTCTTAACCTCTCCCAGCCCTGCCTTTCTTCACATAGTCAGGGAGGAGGTATGTACGGTTTCCACACTACAAGCCAGCATGGCACGTTCTACTGCTGCACCGAGTTGGGCTATCGCCTGTTCCGTATGCTCATTCATTGGCAAACCATAATTCAGGCGCAAGCAGTTGCGATACTTGCCCGAGGCCGAAAACAGCGAGCCCACCGCAACCTGCATGTTCAGCTCACGCAATTCGGTATTGAGCCTGACCGCGTCAAACGCCTCTGGCAATTCAATCCACATCAGGAAACTGCCCTGCGGACGCGACACACAAATCCCGCACGGGAAGTAGTGGCGCACCCAACAGCTAAAGGTTTCGTAGTTGCGTTGATACACCTGACGCATGCGCCGCAAATGCGGCAGATAATGACCAAGGCGTATAAACTCGGCGACCGCATGCTGCGGCTGTGTGGCCGTCGACCCGGTGCTGATGTATTTCATATGCAGCACGCGATCGCGATAGCGCCCCGGCGCCACCCAACCGACCCGCAATCCCGGCGCCAGCGTTTTGGAGAACGAACTGCACAGCAACACGCGGCCATCGTGGTCCAGCGACTTGATGGTAACCGGACGCGGATATTCCCACGCCAGCTCACCATACACATCGTCTTCAATAATCGCGGCATCGAAACGCTGCGCCAGCGTAACCAGCGCACGTTTGCGAGATTCCGGCATGATGAAGCCCAGCGGATTATTGCAGTTGGGCACTACCACCACCGCTTTGATCGGCCACTGCTCGAACGCCAGTTCCAGCGCTTCCAGGCTGATGCCTGTGACCGAATCGGTAGGAATTTCAATAGCGCGAATGCCGAAGCCGCGCAGGGTTTGCATGGTGCCGTGGAAAGTCGGCGATTCCACCGCAATGATGTCGCCGGCCTGGCATATTGCACGAATCGAAATCGACAACGCTTCATGGCAGCCGGTGGTAATCACGATATCTTCTGCCGTGAGCTGACAACCGCTGTCAACCGTCAGACGCGCAACCTGTTCACGCAATGCCGCGACGCCCAACAAACTGTCATAGTTGAGCTGATCAATTTCCTGCCTCTGCGCCATGCGGCTCTGAATTTTCCACAGCGGTTTCAACGTGGGCTGAGTGAGATCGGGAATACCGCTGCCGAGTTGCAATACATCGCTGTTAGTCCGGCTGCTGAGCAGCTCCAGCACAGATTCCCACTGTGTGATTTCCACCGGGCGCTGTGCCGGTCGGGTTATGGCGGGCATCGGCGGCGTCGATTTGCGCGTTGCAACGAAATACCCGGATCGAGGCTGCGGCACGATCAGCTGTTTCTCTTCCAGCAGATGATATGCCTGCTGAACGGTACTGATACTCACGCCGTGTTCCAGGCTAAGCGTGCGCACCGATGGCAAGCGCTCGCCGCTGCGATACAGCCCTTGCTCAATTCGATCCGAAAGCAAACATGCCAAATGTTGGTAGCGCGTCATCGTATGCCTCACTCAGCCTTAGATCATAACAAACCAGTACAGATAGCCCTTATTATTACCATTCAGATTCATCACAGCGCAATCTGTATGTTAAAGATAAGTGATTTTTGCGTCTGTATCATAATACGCAGGCATTGGACAATGCATCTCAGGCAACCTACTGAGGGCAAGGATTATGGAATTCGATCAAAACCGCGCGGCTAAACCTTTTGATGTCACTTTACTGGATATCTTCCGTGGCGCAGTACGTATGGTTAAACACTGGAAAGCACGGCGGGAAACGCATCGCATCCTGTCAAAACTGAGTGACAATCAGCTGCGGGATATCGGACTGACACGCGAAGATGTCTGCCGTAAGTTCTGACAAAATCAAGACGAAAAAAAACCCTGCCGAGGCAGGGTTTTTTATTGGTCAGCTTTAGCAGACGAATTACTCGTCGTCGCTTCCGCCCAGACCGGCGTTCAGCAATTCAGCCAGGCTAGCAGAGGCTTCATCCGCAGTAACCTGCGGTGCAACCGGTGCTTCACCCGCAGAGCGGCGACGCATACGATCCTGGTGATAAGCATAACCGGTACCGGCTGGGATCAGACGACCCACGATTACGTTCTCTTTCAGGCCGCGCAGTTCATCGCGCTTACCTGCAACTGCTGCTTCGGTCAGGACACGTGTGGTCTCCTGGAACGATGCTGCAGAGATGAACGATTCGGTTGCCAGTGACGCTTTGGTGATACCCAGCAGATCGCGCATGAATGTCGCGCCGATTTTGCCATTCGCTTCAAGTTCACGGTTAGAGATCTTGATGCGAGAGTATTCAGCCTGCTCACCTTCCAGGAAGTCGGTGCTTCCCACGCTCGAGATGGTTGCTTTACGCAGCATCTGACGAACGATGACTTCGATGTGTTTATCGTTAATCTTAACGCCTTGCAGACGGTAAACTTCCTGCACTTCGTTGGTGATGTAACGGGTAACAGCATGGACGCCACGCAGACGCAGGATGTCGTGCGGAGACTCTGGGCCGTCAGATACGACGTCACCACGTTCTACGCGCTCACCTTCGAATACGTTAAGCTGACGCCATTTTGGAATCATCTCTTCATACGGATCGCTACCATCAACCGGCGTGATTACCAGACGACGCTTACCTTTGGTCTCTTTACCGAAGGAGATGATACCGCTGATCTCCGCCAGGATTGCTGGCTCTTTCGGACGACGCGCTTCGAACAAGTCAGCAACGCGCGGCAGACCACCGGTAATATCCTTGGTACCGCCAGATTCCTGCGGAACACGCGACAGCGTATCACCGGCACTGATCTTAACGCCATCTTCCAGCTGAACAATCGCTTTGCCCGGCAGGAAGTACTGTGCTGGCATGTCGGTACCTGGAATCAGAACATCATTTCCGTTGGCATCAACAATTTTCAGCGCAGGACGCAGATCTTTACCACCCGCAGTACGTTCTGCAGAATCCAGAACCACCAGCGATGACAGACCGGTTAAGTCGTCAGTCTGACGCGTAATGGTCTGACCGTCGATCATGTCAGTGAAGCGAATGAAACCGCCCACTTCGGTGATTACCGGCATGGTATGTGGATCCCAGTTTGCTACGGTCTCGCCCGCTGCAACCTGCTCGCCATCACCTTTAGCCATAACCGCACCGTAAGGGACTTTATAGCTCTCTTTGGTACGACCGAACTCGTCGATCATCTTCAGCTCGACGTTACGTGAAACGATAACCAGTTTTCCTGAGGAGTTGGTTACAGACTTCGCGTTGGTAAGCTTAATAGTACCTTTGTTCTTCACCTGGATGCTGGATTCAGCAGCCGCACGAGATGCCGCACCACCGATGTGGAACGTACGCATCGTCAGCTGAGTACCCGGCTCACCGATGGACTGTGCTGCGATAACACCGATGGCCTCACCTTTGTTGATGATGTGACCACGTGCCAGATCGCGACCGTAGCAGTGTGCGCACACACCGAAGTCGGTTTCACAGCCAACAACCGAGCGCACTTTGATCGCATCGACTGAATTCAGTTCGATCACATCACACCAGTGCTCATCGATCAGGGTGTTACGCGGGATCAGGATGTCTGCAGTGCCCGGCTTCAGAACGTCTTCAGCCGTTACACGACCCAGTACACGCTCACGCAGCGGCTCTTTAACGTCACCACCTTCGATGACCGGAGTCATCATGATGCCTTCGAACGTGCCGCAGTCATCTTCGGTAACAACCAGATCCTGCGCTACGTCTACCAGACGACGCGTCAGATAACCGGAGTTAGCAGTTTTCAGTGCGGTATCCGCAAGGCCTTTACGCGCACCGTGCGTGGAGATGAAGTACTGGAGTACGTTCAGACCTTCACGGAAGTTCGCGGTGATCGGCGTTTCGATGATTGAGCCATCTGGCTTAGCCATCAGACCACGCATACCGGCCAGCTGACGAATCTGTGCAGCAGAACCACGCGCACCGGAGTCGGCCATCATGTAGATGCTGTTGAACGATACCTGCTGCTCTTCTTCGCCATGACGGTTGATCACGGTTTCAGTTTGCAGGTTATCCATCATCGCTTTGGAAACGCGTTCGTTAGCAGCGGCCCAAATATCGATAACTTTGTTGTAACGTTCGCCAGCAGTTACCAGACCAGACTGGAACTGTTCCTGAATCTCAGCAACTTCCGCTTCCGCTTCGGCTACGATTTCCGCTTTCTTCGCTGGGATTACCATGTCGTCGATACCTACAGAGGCACCTGAACGGGCTGCGTAAGCAAAACCGGTGTACATGGTTTGGTCAGCAAAGATAACGGTTGGCTTCAGGCCCAGGATGCGGTAACAGGTGTTCAGCATCTTGGAAATTGCTTTCTTACCCAGCGCCTGGTTGACGATGGAGTAAGGCAGGCCTTTCGGAACGATCATCCACAGAATCGCACGACCAATGGTGGTGTCGATAATGCTGGTTTTCGCAACGAACTCTTCCTGCTCGTTCTTTGTGTATTCAGTGATACGCACTTTAACGCGTGCATGCAGCTCGGCCAGGCCAGCGCGGTAAACACGCTCAGCTTCTTTCGGGCCAGTCAGCACCATGCCTTCGCCTTTGGCGTTCACTTTGTCGCGGGTCATGTAGTACAGACCCAAAACAACGTCCTGTGAAGGAACGATGATTGGCTCGCCGTTCGCGGGTGACAGAATGTTGTTGGTCGACATCATCAGCGCACGCGCTTCCAGCTGGGCTTCCAGCGTCAGCGGTACGTGAACAGCCATCTGGTCACCATCGAAGTCGGCGTTATATGCCGCACAAACCAGCGGGTGCAGCTGGATCGCTTTACCTTCGATCAGAACCGGTTCAAACGCCTGGATACCCAAACGGTGCAGAGTTGGTGCACGGTTCAGCAGTACCGGGTGTTCGCGGATCACTTCGTCCAGGATATCCCAAACGACAGCTTCTTCGCGCTCAACCATTTTCTTCGCGGCTTTGATGGTGGTGGCCAGGCCACGCAGTTCCAGCTTGCCGTAAATGAACGGTTTGAACAGCTCAAGAGCCATTTTCTTCGGCAGACCGCACTGATGCAGACGCAGGTATGGACCAACGGTGATAACTGAACGACCAGAGTAGTCAACACGTTTACCCAACAGGTTCTGACGGAAACGACCCTGTTTACCTTTGATCATGTCTGCCAGAGATTTCAGCGGACGCTTGTTCGAGCCAGTGATGGCGCGACCGCGACGGCCGTTATCCAGCAGTGCATCAACCGCTTCCTGCAGCATACGTTTTTCGTTACGTACGATGATATCTGGCGCAGCCAGATCCAGCAGGCGTTTCAGACGGTTGTTACGGTTGATCACGCGACGATACAGATCGTTCAGATCCGACGTAGCGAACCGACCACCATCCAGCGGTACCAGCGGGCGCAGATCTGGCGGCAGAACCGGCAGAACGGTCAGGATCATCCACTCTGGCTTGTTACCAGACTGAACGAACGCTTCCAGCAGCTTGATACGCTTGGTCAGCTTTTTACGTTTGGTCTCGGAGTTGGTTTCGTTCAGCTCTTCACGCAGCTGCTCGCACTCCTGCTCCAGATCCATATTTTTCAGCAGCGCCTGGATAGCTTCCGCACCCATCTTCGCGTCGAATTCGTCACCGAACTCTTCCAGCGCATCAAGGTACTGCTCTTCCGTCAGAATCTGACGTTTTTCCAGGTTGGTCATGCCGCCTTCGATAACCACATAAGATTCGAAGTACAGCACGCGCTCGATATCACGCAGTGGCATATCCAGCAGCAAGCCGATACGCGAAGGCAGTGATTTCAGGAACCAAATGTGCGCAGTTGGAGAAGCCAGCTCAATGTGGCCCATGCGCTCACGACGTACTTTGGTCTGTGTAACTTCAACGCCACACTTCTCACAGATTACGCCGCGATGTTTTAAACGCTTGTACTTTCCGCACAGGCATTCGTAATCTTTTACCGGTCCGAAAATACGGGCACAGAAAAGACCGTCACGCTCAGGCTTGAAGGTACGGTAGTTAATGGTTTCCGGCTTTTTAACTTCACCAAAAGACCATGAACGGATCATGTCTGGCGAGGCCAGAGCAATTTTGATCGCATCAAACTCTTCGGTCTTAGTTTGCGCTTTCAGAAACTTAAGTAAGTCTTTCACGGATTAGCTCCCGTCGGAGTGGAACTCTCAGGGACGCGCACCCGAAGTGCACGTCCCGTAACCAGTACTTGCGAGTACTTACTCGTCTTCCAGCTCGATGTTGATACCCAGCGAGCGAATCTCTTTCAACAGTACGTTGAAGGATTCCGGCATGCCCGGTTCCATCTGATGGTTACCGTCGACGATGTTTTTATACATCTTCGTACGGCCGTTAACGTCATCAGATTTAACGGTAAGCATTTCCTGCAGGGTATACGCGGCACCGTATGCTTCCAGTGCCCACACTTCCATCTCACCGAAGCGCTGTCCACCGAACTGCGCTTTACCACCCAGCGGCTGCTGAGTAACCAAGCTGTAAGAACCGGTAGAACGTGCGTGCATCTTGTCGTCGACCAGGTGGTTCAGTTTTAGCATGTACATGTAACCTACGGTTACCTGACGCTCAAACTGCTCACCGGTACGGCCGTCGAACAGGGTGATCTGACCGGAAGAAGGCAAGCCGCCGAGCTGCAACAGCTCTTTGATTTCGCTCTCTTTCGCACCGTCAAACACCGGAGTCGCGATTGGCATACCCTTCTTCAGGTTTTCTGCCAGACGCAGCACTTCGTCGTCTGTAAAGGTGTTCAGGTCAACTTTCTGACGCACATCAGTGCCCAGATCGTAAGCACGCTGGATGAACTCACGCAGTTTGGAGACTTCTTCCTGCTTCTTCAGCATCGCATTGATTTTTTCACCAATGCCTTTCGCCGCCATACCGAGGTGAGTTTCCAGGATCTGACCGATGTTCATACGCGATGGTACGCCCAGCGGGTTCAGTACGATATCGACCGGCGTACCGTTCTCATCGTAAGGCATGTCTTCGATAGGGTTGATCTTAGAGATAACACCCTTGTTACCGTGACGACCTGCCATCTTGTCACCAGGCTGGATCTGACGTTTAACGGCCAGATACACCTTAACGATTTTCAGCACGCCTGGTGCCAGATCATCGCCTTGAGTGATCTTGCGACGCTTCGCTTCAAGTTTCTTCTCAAACTCGTGCTTCAGCTCGTCATACTGCTCAGCCAGCTGCTCCAGAGAATTCTGCTTCTCTTCGTCAGTCAGGCCCAGCTCCAACCAGCGCTCACGTGGCAGTTTGTCCAGCTTCTCAGCTTCAACACCACCCGATATCAGTACTGCCTGGATACGGCCGAACAGGCCCGCTTCAAAGATCTGCAGTTCTTCAGACAGGTCTTTCTTAACCTGCTTCAGCTGCATCTCTTCGATTTCCAGCGCGCGCTTGTCTTTTTCCACGCCATCGCGGGTAAAGACCTGCACGTCGATAACCGTACCGGATACGCCGTTCGGAACGCGCAGTGACGAATCTTTCACGTCAGAGGCTTTTTCACCGAAGATCGCACGCAGCAGTTTCTCTTCTGGCGTCAGCTGGGTTTCACCTTTCGGCGTTACCTTACCAACCAGAATGTCGCCACCGGTCACTTCCGCACCGATATACACGATGCCGGATTCATCCAGTTTAGAAAGCGCAGCTTCACCCACGTTCGGGATATCAGCGGTGATCTCTTCTGGCCCCAGCTTGGTGTCGCGAGACACACATGCCAGTTCCTGGATGTGAATAGTGGTGAAACGGTCTTCCTGAACCACACGCTCGGATACGAGGATGGAGTCTTCGAAGTTGTAACCGTTCCATGGCATGAACGCCACGCGCATGTTCTGACCCAGCGCCAGTTCACCGAGATCGGTAGACGGGCCATCTGCCAGCACGTCGCCACGCTCAATCGGCTCACCCAGATTGACACACGGCATCTGGTTGATGCAGGTGTTCTGGTTAGAACGGGTGTACTTGGTCAGGTTATAGATGTCGATACCCGCTTCGCCCGGATACATCTCTTCTTCGTTAACTTTGATAACGATACGAGAAGCATCAACGTACTGAACGGTACCACCACGTTTCGCGACGGCAGTTACACCGGAGTCAACCGCTACTGCACGTTCCATACCGGTACCAACCAGCGGCTTATCAGCGCGCAGAGTTGGAACCGCCTGACGTTGCATGTTCGCACCCATCAAGGCGCGGTTAGCATCATCGTGTTCCAGGAACGGAATCAGTGACGCACCGACAGAAACCACCTGTTGGGTGGAAACGTCCATGTAGTCAACCTGATCGCGGCTGAACAGGCTTGACTCACCCTTGCTACGGCAGGTGACGAGGTCGTCAACAAAGCTGCCATCTTCTGCGAGGTTGGTGTTCGCCTGAGCGATAACGTAGTTACCCTCTTCAATTGCAGAGAGGTAATGAATTTCATCACTCACTTTTCCGTCAACAACGCGACGATACGGGGTTTCTAGGAAACCGTATTCGTTAGTCTGCGCGTAAACAGAGAGTGAGTTAATCAGACCGATGTTCGGGCCTTCCGGGGTTTCAATAGGACATACACGACCGTAGTGGGTTGGGTGTACGTCACGTACTTCGAAACCGGCGCGCTCACGGGTCAGGCCGCCTGGGCCCAGAGCAGAGATACGACGTTTGTGCGTAATCTCAGACAACGGGTTGTTCTGATCCATAAACTGGGACAGCTGGCTTGAACCGAAGAACTCTTTCACCGCCGCCGAAATCGGCTTAGCGTTGATCATGTCCTGAGGCATCAGCGTATCGAGGTCGCCCAAAGACAGACGCTCTTTAACTGCACGCTCAACACGAACCAGGCCAACACGGAACTGGTTTTCTGCCATTTCGCCAACAGAACGAATACGACGGTTACCGAGGTGATCGATATCATCCACTTCACCGATACCGTTACGGATACCGATAAGCTTTTTCATCACTTCGATGATGTCGTCTTTGCTCAGGATACCTGAACCTTCGATCTCTTCACGCAGCAGAGAACGGTTGAACTTCATGCGGCCAACCGCAGAAAGATCGTAACGATCTTCAGAGAAGAACAGGTTCTCGAACAGGTTTTCAGCGGCTTCACGCGTTGGTGGCTCACCAGGACGCATCATGCGGTAGATCTCAACCAGCGCGCTTAAGCGATCGTTGGTTGGGTCAACACGCAGGGTCTCGGAGATGTACGCACCGTGATCCAGGTCGTTGGTGAACAGCGTTTCAATGCGCTTGTGGCCTGACTGGCTCAGCTTCGCCAGCAGATCCAGTGACAATTCCATGTTCGCTGGAACGATCAGCTCGCCGGTGTTCAGATCGACGTAGTCTTTAGCAACCACTTTGCCAGCAATGTATTCAACTGGCACTTCGATGTGCTGAATGTTGTCTTTTTCCAGCTGACGGATGTGGCGCGCAGTGATGCGACGACCTTTCTCAACGTAGACCGTGCCGTTTGCTTCGATATCGAAGGAGGCGGTTTCACCACGCAGGCGCTCAGGCACCAGTTCCATCTGCAGTTTGTTATCGCGGATTTCGTAAACGACTTTGTCAAAGAACAGATCCAGGATTTGTTCTGAGGTGAAGTTTAACGCGCGCAGAATGATACTGGCCGGCAGCTTACGACGACGATCAATACGGACGAAGAGGTTGTCTTTCGGGTCAAACTCGAAGTCGAGCCATGAACCGCGGTAAGGGATGATACGTGCGTTATACAGCACTTTACCGGAAGAGTGCGTTTTACCCTTATCGCTGTCGAAGAACACGCCAGGACTACGGTGCAGCTGAGAAACGATAACACGCTCAGTACCATTGATAACAAAGGTACCGTTGTCCGTCATGAGTGGAATCTCACCCATGTAGACTTCTTGTTCTTTAATGTCTTTTACGGTGCCTTCCGGCGCTTCGCGCTCGTAGATCACCAGACGCAGTTTCACGCGCAGCGGTGCCGAATAGGTCACGCCACGGATCTGACATTCAGTTACGTCAAAGACAGGCTCACCCAAACGGTAGCTTACATACTGCAACTCAGAGTTGCCGCTGTAGCTTGAGATTGGGAATACGGAGCGGAAGGCTGCTTCCAGACCGTACTGGCCTTCTGGATCTTGCTCGATAAACTTCTGGAACGAGTCAAGCTGGATAGAAAGGAGATAAGGTATGTCCAAAACTTGTGGACGTTTACCAAAATCCTTACGAATACGTTTTTTCTCGGTATAGGAGTAAACCATGGGGTTCCTCAGCTAGCTGACATGTCGAACCACGCTGTCCGTCCTGAAAAGGACAGTTCATGCAACACTATTTTTTGTTTTTCATGCGATGCGCAGCACCCCATGCAATACATCTTTCTATCACTCTTAAATCATTTCATCGCCGTTGCTTAGGCAGGGAACCTTTGCAGGAGAGCGATATATTAAGGCGTCGATAGAAAAAGATATTGAAGAGGAATGACGGACAAACAGTGCGAAACGCCATCATTCCCCTGTAGCGCAAAAAGGCTGGTGACCTAAACAGTCACCAGCCATCAGCCTAATGTAACTCAGGCTGCAACCCGAAGGTTGTCTTACTTAACTTCAACGTCAGCGCCAGCTTCTTTCAGCAGTGCTTCCAGAGCAGCTGCGTCATCTTTGCTGATGCCTTCTTTGATTGCGCCAGTAGCTTCAACCAGGTCTTTAGCTTCTTTCAAGCCCAGGCCTGTTGCAGTACGAACCGCTTTGATTACTGCGACTTTGTTAGCGCCAGCAGCTTTCAGAATTACGTCGAATTCAGTTTTCTCTTCAACAGCTTCAGCTGGGCCAGCAGCAACAGCTACAGCAGCAGCAGCAGAAACGCCGAATTTTTCTTCCATAGCAGAAACCAGCTCAACTACTTCCATTACGGACATAGCGGCAACAGCTTCCAGAATTTGGTCTTTAGTGATAGACATATCGATTGTTCCTAAAAATCAGAAAAAGTTTATACGTTAGCAAGCACGAAGGAAAAGAATTTGGCCTTAAGCCGCTTCTTTTGCATCGCGCACAGCAGCCAGAGTACGGACCAGTTTGCCAGCAGCGGCTTCTTTCATGGTCGACATCAGACGTGCCAGTGCTTCTTCGTAAGTCGGCAGAGTTGCCAGACGGTCAATATTGGCCGCCGTGATCAGCTCACCTTCAAAGGCTGCAGCTTTGACCTCAAATTTTGCATTCGCTTTAGCGAAATCTTTGAACAGACGAGCAGCAGCGCCCGGGTGTTCCAAAGAGTATGCAATCAGGGTCGGACCAACAAACGTGTCTTTCAGGCACTCGAAAGGAGTACCTTCAACGACGCGGCGCAGCAGGGTGTTACGAACAACACGCATGTAAACGCCAGCTTCACGACCTGCTTTACGCAGTTCGGTCATTTTATCAACGGTTACGCCGCGGGAATCCGCAACAACCGCTGAAAGCGCGCCTTTGGCTACTTCGCTAACTTCAGCAACAATCGCTTGTTTGCCTTGAAGATTTAATGCCATTAGCTTTGCTCCTGGATTGGCCGGGAATAATTTCCCGGAACTCACTTCACTCATTCACCCGAAGGCGATAAGCGCTATTACACGGTGAGCAGAATCCAGCGAAGAAAAAATTCTTTTTGGTTCTGTCACCGTCTACGCAGGGTATTAAGCAAGATATCCGAAAATATTCTGCTCCTGCGGTCTCGGACGGAGGCCAGGATAAGGCCTGGCTCCAACCTAAGCGATTGAATAACTAAGCGTTTAGACTTTGTCATTCACTCACTTTGAATCTGGGTTCTGAATTGCGTTAACAACCAGAACAACGGGCGTAAGATTCTAGATGAATTTTTCGCCCGTTACAAGCAGCAATTAGTTTGCTGATGCGCTCAGACCAGCCTGGTCAACGGCAACGCCGGCGCCCATGGTGGTAGAGATGCTGACTTTCTTGATGTACACGCCTTTCGCCTGAGATGGTTTAGCTTTTTTCAGCGCAACCAGCAGGGATTCCAGGTTTTCTTTCAATTTGTCAGTGTCAAAATCCACTTTACCGATGGTGGTGTGGATGATGCCGTTTTTGTCGTTACGATAACGAACCTGACCTGCTTTAGCATTTTTAACTGCTTCAGCAACGTTAGGGGTTACAGTACCAACTTTCGGGTTTGGCATCAGACCGCGTGGGCCCAGAACCTGGCCCAACTGGCCAACAACGCGCATTGCATCTGGAGATGCGATAACAACGTCAAAGTTCATTTCGCCTTTTTTGATCTGCTCAGCCAGGTCTTCCATACCAACTAGCTCTGCGCCAGCTGCTTTAGCAGCTTCAGCGTTTGCACCTTGGGTGAAGACGGCAACACGTACTGAACGACCAGTACCGTGTGGCAGAACGGTCGCGCCGCGCACGTTCTGATCAGATTTACGTGCATCGATGCCGAGGTTAACAGCAACGTCAACGCTTTCAACAAACTTAGCGGTAGCCAGTTCTTTCAACAGAGCAACAGCTTCGGTGATGTCGTACTGCTTGGTCGCGTCAACTTTGTCGCGAATTACGCTCATGCGCTTGGTCAGCTTAGCCATTTCTTAATCCTCTACTACCAGGCCCATGGAACGAGCAGTACCTTCGATAGAGCGAGTCATCGCTTCTACGTCAGAACCTGTCATGTCCGCAGCTTTAGTTTCTGCGATTTCACGTACCTGAGCACGAGTCACTTTACCGACTTTATCTTTGTTCGGCTTACCAGAACCAGACTTGATGCCCGCTGCTTTTTTCAGCAGAACGGCAGCCGGAGGCGTTTTAGTAACGAAAGTGAAGGAACGGTCGCTGTATACGGTGATAACAACTGGAGTAGGCAGGCCTTTCTCCAGAGATTCTGTCTTAGCGTTAAACGCTTTGCAGAATTCCATGATGTTAACACCCTGCTGACCCAGAGCTGGACCAACAGGTGGGCTTGGGTTAGCCATACCAGCTGCAACCTGCAGCTTGACGTAGGCTTGTACTTTCTTGGCCATGATATTTCCTCAATTGGGTTTTAGCGCCTGAAAAACAGGCTCCCCGTGGTAACGATTTACACGCTAATAGCAGCGCATAAAAACAAAAGGCGCGAAATTATAGGTAAATTTCGCGCCTTCCGCAAGAGCTAAAAAGTGAACAATAGGGTTAAGCTTTTTCCACCTGAGCGAAGTCGAGTTCCACTGGCGTTGCACGGCCAAAGATGGAAACAGAAACTTTCAAGCGGCTCTTCTCGTAGTCCACTTCTTCGACCACACCGTTGAAATCGGCAAACGGACCGTCGCTGACGCGCACCATTTCGCCTGGCTCGAACAGCGTTTTTGGACGCGGCTTATCACCAACCTGCTGCAGGCGGTTCATAATCGCATCAACTTCTTTATCACTGATTGGCGCAGGACGATCGGACGTTCCGCCGATAAAGCCCATCACACGCGGTACACTGCGTACCAAGTGCCAGCTGGCGTCATTCATTACCATCTGGACCAATACGTAGCCAGGAAAGAATTTACGTTCGCTTTTGCGACGTTGGCCACCACGGATCTCGACGACTTCTTCAGTCGGCACCATGACTTCGCCAAAAAGCTCTTCCATGTTGTGCAGTTTGATATGCTCGTGCAGCGATTTAGCTACGCGAGCTTCAAAACCGGAGAACGCCTGAACGACGTACCAGCGTTTTTTTGGAGCTTCAGACATCTCAGAACCTCAGGCCAGTGATAAACGATACCAGACGGACCAGAATACCATCCAGCCCCCACAAAATCAGTGACATCACGGCAGTTACCGCGGCAACGATTAACGTGGTGTGCAATGTTTCCTGGCGAGTTGGCCAAATGACCTTACGCATTTCGGTTCTTGCTTCACGGGCAAATGCCACAGTCGCTTTGCCTTTGATTGTCAGCAGTGCGATGCCGCCTGCTGCAGCAATCAGCACTACTACAGCCAGCGCACGCAGCGGCAGAGTTACATCGCGATAAATATAGTTGCCGACAATTGCTACCAGGAGCAATGCGATCACAACTACCCATTTCATCGCTTCAAGGCCGCGCCCGCTTCCTTGAGCTTCGGTATTCGCACTCATAAACCAACCTGCCACAATAATTCAGAAACTATTCTGCCCCGCAGAGCGAGGCATCCAAACCGAATGAGCTTTTGAGCGTAACTCGGTATCCAACGCCGTGAAACAGAGCCTGTCTCAACAATGATTATGATTGAAAATCACTGATGAGCCAGGTTCTATGTAACAGCGTGCAAAAAGGGCATCAAATGATGCCCTTTCCTTGTGCATTGCGTCAAATATTATCGCAATTAAGCGATAATTTCAGCAACAACACCCGCACCAACAGTACGGCCGCCTTCACGGATTGCGAAACGCAGACCCTGATCCATAGCGATTGGCTTGATCAAAGTTACGGTCATTTTTACGTTGTCGCCTGGCATTACCATCTCAACGCCTTCTGGCAGCTGAACGTCACCGGTCACGTCAGTAGTACGGAAGTAGAACTGAGGACGGTAGCCTTTGAAGAACGG
>NZ_JAINFN010000016.1:0-41876 GCF_026130245.1 Pantoea sp. JK | reverse complement strand
ATCAGCCAGGCATTCGTCGATGAGTTCAGGCGAGAGCAGATCGGAGAGCGCGGAGAACTCTTTGGGCGTAAAGTTAAGAACGGCATCGAGAGCCTGACTGAGTAACATAAAAAAATCCGTAATTCCTGTGAGATTACGGATTTTTGCAGAACTGGAGGATCGTTCAACCGATCATTTCGGGCTTAACTGATCGGCATTACGCCATTTATGGCGACCTCAACCCCAAGCATCAAACCTTCTTATCCGGATAAAAACTCTGATACAGCACCGGCAACACCAGCAGCGTCAGCACCGTAGCGAACCCCAGACCGAAAATGATCACTACCGCCATGCTCTGGAAAAACACATCGCGCAGCAGCGGTAACAGGCCGAGCACGGTGGTGAAGGCGGTGAGCAGAATCGGGCGCAGACGCGAGGTTGCGGCATCGAGAATCGCTTGCTGCAACGGCTGATGCCGCGCCAGCTGGCGCGTCTCCTCAACCAGCACGATGCCGTTACGAATCAACATGCCCGACAAACTCAGCAAACCGATCAACGCCATAAAACCAAAAGGAATGCCGGTGAGCAGGAAGCCGCAGGTGACGCCAATCAACGCCAGCGGCACGGTAATCCAGATCGCCAGCGCATCACGCAGCGAATTAAACATCAGCACGGTAATCACAAACATCGCGAGGAAACCTAACGGCAGCGATCCGAGCAGGCCGCTTTGGGCATCACGGGAACTCTCCAGCTCGCCGCCCCATTCCAGATGATAGCCAGCGGGCAAGCTCAACTGATCGATGGCCGGCTGCACGCGCGCCACAATCTCTGCGGCGGTGCGGCCGCTGGCGGGATCGGGATCGGTTTGCACCGTCAAGACGCGCATGCGGTCGCGACGCATAATCAGCGGGTCTTCCCATTCCAGCTGGAAATCACTCACCAGATTGGCCAGCGGCACATAGCGCTGCTGCGCCTGACTCCATACCTGAATATTGCCAAGATGATCGATATTCTGCCGCTCATGTTCTGAGGTTTGCAGCATGATCGGCATCATGCGTGAGCCTTCGCGCAGTAAGCCAACGCTATCGCCACTGAAGTTGATACGCAGCGCCCGGTCGATATCGCGCTTGTCCACGCCCAGCTCCTGACCGCGCAGCGGCGAATACTGCGGACGGATCACTTTACTGCGCGCCTGCCAGTCATTACGCGGCGGAAATGCGCTGCCTTCGGCGAGGAAAATGTCGTCTATCTGGCTGGCAATCTGCCGCAGCATAATGGGATCGGGGCCGGTGACGCGTAACGCAATCGCGCTGTCGCTGGCACTGCCGAAATTGATGCGTTTGATGCGCTCCGTTACGTGAGGGAAATGATCGCGGATGTGCTGCTCGGTCTGCTGCGCCAGCGTTTCCAGCTGCTTCGCGTCCTGCACGCGCACCATAATCTGTCCGTAATTACTATACTGACGTGTCGCATCGTAGGTCAGCGTAAACCGCATTGCGCCCTGACCGATGGTGGTCACGGTGCTGGTGACGCCTGGCTGCTGGTTGATCCAGCCTTCAATTTCGCGCGCGGTTTGCGCGGTGTAATGGATATCGGTGCCATACGGCAGCCACAGATCGGTAAAGAAAATCGGCGTATTGGAGGCAGGGAAGAAGTTCTGCTTCACGTAACCGAAGCCATAGATCGAGGCGGCCAGACACGCGACCATCAGCACCAACGTGGTAATGCGGAAGCGCATCAGCGTGGTGAGCACACGGCGATACAGGCGGAACAGTACGCCCTGATACGGCTGCGTGGTGTCCTTGCTGATCTCCTGACGACCATCCATCCACTGCACGAATACCGGCGTCAGCGTCAGCGCGGTGATCCAGCTGAGCAACAGAGAAATCAGCAGCACCTGGAACAGCGATTGACAGTATTCGCCGGTGGAATCCTGCGATAACCCAATCGGTGCGAAGGCAATGATGGCGATCACCGTAGCGCCGAGCAGCGGCAGCGCGCTGCGTTTTACCATCTGCATCATCGCCTGTTGCAGCGGCTTACCGCGCTGACGATCGACTTTAATGCCTTCCACCACCACGATGGCGTTATCCACCAGCATGCTGAGGGAGATAATCAGCGCACCCAGCGACACGCGCTGCAGCTCAAGCTTAAACAGATACATGATCAGCAGCGTGCCCAGCACATTGAGCGCCAGGGAGGCGGCGATCACCATGCCGCTGCGTACGCCCATAAACAGCAGCAGCGTGCCCACCACAATCGCCAGCGCCATCAGGAAGTTATTGATGAAGCCATCCACCGACTGTTTCACTTCCTGCGCCTGGTTATAAAACACGTTTAGATCCATGCCGAGCGGTTTGGCCTGCTGATGCTGCTGAATTTTGGCGCTTAACGCCTCGCCGACGTCGATGACGTTGACGCCAGGCGCAAAGGAAACGCCCATCGCCAGCGCGGCGTTGCCGTTCGCGTGATAGAGATTGCCCGGCTGGTCGGTCACGCCATAGCTGAGCGTGGCGATATCGCGCAGCAACACTTGCTGGCTGCTGCCGGGCGCAGAGATGGGTAGCGCGCCGATTTCGTCCAGCGACTGAAATTCGCCGGTGGGATGGAAACGGATGGCTTCATTACCGAGGCGAATCTGGCCCGCATCGGAAACGGCATTAACGCTATTGAGCAACGCGGCCACGCGCTGCGGCGTCACACCCAGTGCCGCCATCTTCTGACTGGAGAGCGTGATATTCACCTGCTCCTGCTCGATACCGGCAATCGCCACTTTCGCCACGCCGGGCACCAGATTCAGTTCACGCCGCAGCTGATCGGCGTAGGTACGCAGCTCGCTATTGGTGAAGTGCTCGCCCGATAGGGTAAAGAAGTAACCGTACACATCGCCGAAGTCGTCATTCACCAGCGGTGCGCTGACGCCGGGCGGAAACTGGCGTGTGGCATCGTCAACGCGGCGACGCAGTTCATCCCACACCTGAGGCAAGTCATCGGCGCGATAGTGGCTGTGAATCGTAACGGTGATCTGCGACAAGCCGTTGCTGGAGATCGAACTGACGTTGTCGAGCGATGGCAAACGCTGCAAGGCGTTCTCCAGCGGCAGCGTGACTTCCTCTTCCACCTGCTGCGCCGATGCGCCGGGATAGTTCGTCACGATCACCGCCGATTTGATGGTGAAAAGCGGATCTTCCAGTCGGCCAATATTGAGCAGCGCAAAAATGCCGCCCACGCCGAGCAGCAGGATCACCAGCCAGCTGCGAATCGGGTGTTTGAGAAACGGTTCCAGCAGGCGCATCACAGACCTCGCTCGCGTGTCCACAGGCGCACCGCCTGACCATCACGCAGATCGCTGACGCCCGCGACCACAATGCGATCGCCCACTTTCAAGCCGGAGAGAATTTCGATGCCCTGCGCATTGAGTTTTCCTACTACAACTGGCTGCTGCTGAACGTTAAGCACATCGCCTTCACCGCTCACCAGCCACACGTAAGGCTGATTCGGCAGGCTGCGATCCGGGTTAAACACCGCGTTGGCGGGCACGCGCAGCAGTGGCGTGCCATCGGAAGTGGGCAGATTATGCATTTGCACTTTCACCGTACCACTCAAGCCGCTGACCTGCGGTAAATCCGTCGGGCGCGGCATGGTCAGCACCACTTGCCAGGTTAGCGTGGCGGCATCAGCTTCTGCGCGATGCTCTTTATATGCTGCGCGAAACGTCCGGCCCGGCAGCGCATTCAGGCTGATCTCTGGCTGATAACTTACGTTCTGCACGTCGAGGCTGGTGAACAGGTTTTCCGGCACGCTGAAAATCACATCCAGCACATCGTTGCGGCTGATCACCGCCACCGCTTGTCCAGCGGCGACCACCTGATGATTTTGCGATGCCACGCTGGTGATGATGCCGTCAAAGGGGGCGCGCAAGGTGTGATAACCCAGCTCCTCTTTGGCGATGTTGAGCGCCACTGCAGCGGAGTCGCGATTCGCCTTTTGCACATCCATATCCGCCTGCGAAACCGCACTGCGCGTTGCCAGCGCACTGAAGCGTTGATACTGGCGATCTGCCAGCAGGAATCTGTTCTGCTGATCGTTGACCCGCAGCTGCGCATCGGTATCGATCAGTCGGCCAATCACCTCGCCAGCCTTAACATGGCTGCCTTCACGTACCTGCAACTGCGCCAGTCGGCCGGTACGCTTAAAGGCCAGTTCGGTGTAGTCGCCCGCTGAAATACGCGCCGGGAATATCCTGACTTTTTCTGTGGTATTTTCCGTCAGCGTTAGCGCTTTAATTACGCGCGGTGCGCTGATTTCATCACCGCTTTTATTGTCACAACCGATCAAAACCAAACAAATTAGAAGTGCGCCCAGCACTGGCCAATTATTCATGCCCCAGCCTCAATAAGAGAGAAAGGGCGGGAATATGCCATTGTCTGAAGGAGGGAATAATGACCCTCAGCAAAATAAGGGCCATTAGAGGAAATGAATTTTGTGTGTTTAACCTTGGTTTAATTTAGCTGTGCATGGCGAAATCAATTATGCCACCATGCGCGAAACCACATGGTAAGAGAGTAAGCCGATGGCGGTAGCTGAGGATACCGCAATGATAATAAAGGAAATAATCATCGGTATTGTCAGGTTATGTATTTTATTCATAATAATTCTCCCTATGAATAATAGATTCCGTGATGAAAGTAAAATTAATATGCGTTACGCACTCTTTCTATTTGCGTTTAAATAATAACGCTGCGCAATCAGTGCTGTCACTATTAGCATCACACTTCTGAATCGGTAAAAACATGACCACGGTCAGTATGCTTCGGGAAAATATAATTAAAATGTTTTTCTTATTTTCGCACGCTTTTTTATTTTCAATTCATTAGCACGGGGTTAATTATGACTGTTATTCCTATTCAGCCAAAACGTCCGGAGGCATCCGCGCGACCCTATTATCAGCAGGATAACGCTGCGGTATTTAACGCAATAAACAGCTCACCTGCGGGGTTGAGCACCAACGATGCCCAGCAACGACTCGACGCCAACGGGCCGAACGTGCTGCCGCAGAAAGCGGAAAAATCACTGCTGATGCGTTTTCTGGCGCATTTCAAAGATGTGCTGATCTATATCCTGCTGGCTGCGGCGGTGATCACGGCGGTAATGGGCCACTGGGTGGATACCTTTGTGATTCTCGGCGTGGCGGTGATCAACGCGATGATCGGCTTCATTCAGGAGAGCAACGCCGAAAAGTCGCTGAAAAGCATCCAGAACATGATGTCGAGCGATGCCATGGTGCTGCGCGACGGCCAGCAGATCACCGTCGCCACGCAGGATCTGGTGGTGGGCGATGTGGTGATGCTGCGTCCTGGCGATAAGATCCCGGCGGATTTGCGTCTGTTCGAGGTGCATAACCTGCGCGTCGAAGAGGCAATCCTGACCGGCGAATCAACGGTGGTGTCAAAAAATACCGTGGCGCTTGAGGGCGAAAAAGCGCTCGGCGATCGCCTGAATCTGGCCTATTCCGGCACCACCGTCAGTTCAGGTACCGCGCTGGGCGTGGTGATCGCCACCGGCGGCGACACCGAGCTGGGTCACATCAATGCGATGATCTCCTCGATTGAGGAGGCGAAAACCCCGCTGCTGGTGCAGATCGACAAGCTCGGTAAAGCCATCTTCGCCATCATTATGCTGATGATGATTGCGCTGTTCGTGTTTGGTTATCTGCTGCGCGACATCGCGGTGACGGAGTTGCTGCTGTCGGTGATCAGCCTGGCGGTGGCGGCGGTGCCGGAAGGTTTACCGGCGATAATCTCGATCATTCTGTCGCTCGGCGTGCAGTCAATGGCGCGAAATCACGCCATCATTCGTAAACTGCCGACGGTCGAAACGCTTGGTGCCATGACGGTGATCTGCTCGGATAAAACCGGCACGCTGACCATGAACGAGATGACGGTGAAAGCGGTGGTGCTGGCAAACAGCCAGTGGCGCATCAGCGGCAACAGTTACGAACCCAAAGGCGAATTTGCCCTTGAAGCGGGCCAGCAGAGCGATGCGCTGATGCAGGGCTTCTTGCAGGTGGTGGATATCTGTAACGAAAGTCAGCTGCGTCAGGATGCCAACGGCAACTGGGGCATTGTGGGTGGACCAACCGAAGGGGCGCTGAAAGTGCTGGCCGCCAAGGCGGGGATCCAGAGTGACAAGGTGCAGATTCTCAGCAAGCTGCCGTTTGATTCTGCCTACAAATACATGGCGGTGAGCTGCCTGATTGATGGCAAACCGTGCCTGCTGATGACCGGCGCGCCCGATGTGTTGCTGTCGCTGTGTCAGCAGCAGCAGGGCGCAACCGAAGCGGAAGTGATTGATCGCGGCTACTGGGAAGCGGCTATCACCACTTACGCCAGCGAAGGGTTGCGCACCGTTGCCGCCGCGTGGCGCTGGCTGCCGGAAGCGCAGCATCATATCGATCACGATGATTTACGCAACGGCATGAAGATGCTGGGCCTGGCCTGCATGATGGATCCGCCGCGTCCGGAAGCCATCACCGCGATTCGCGACTGTCAGCAGGCAGGGATTCGCGTGAAGATGATTACCGGCGATCACCCGGAAACCGCCATGGCGATTGGCCAGATGCTGGGCATTGGTAACAGCGATTCTGCGATTACCGGCTATCAGCTGGAGCACATGGATGATGCCGAGTTGGGCGTGGCGGCGCGTGAGTACGACATCTTTGCCCGTACCAGCCCCGAGCATAAGCTGCGTCTGGTGAAAGCGCTGGAGAGCAGCGGTGAGATCGTCGGTATGACCGGTGATGGCGTTAATGATGCGCCTGCACTGAAGCAGGCTAATGTCGGTATCGCGATGGGCATCAAAGGCACCGAAGTGACCAAAGAGGCGGCGGATATGATCCTCGCCGATGACAACTTCGCCACCATCGCGGCAGCGGTGAAAGAGGGCCGACGCGTCTACGATAACCTGAAGAAAACCATTCTGTTTATCATGCCGACCAACCTCGCGCAGGGATTGCTGATCATCATTGCGATTCTGATGGGCAACCTGCTGCCGCTAACGCCGGTGCAGATTCTGTGGATGAACATGGCGACCTCGGCGACGCTGTCGTTTGGTCTGGCATTCGAACCGGCAGAGCGCAACATCATGCGCCGACCGCCGCGTAACGCACGCAGTCCGGTGATGGATGGTTACGCCATCTGGCGCGTGATTTTCGTCGGCCTGCTGATTTCGATTAGCGCCTTCGTGCTGGAAGCCTGGCTTCAGCCGCGCGGCTATACGCCGGAGTTCATCCGCACCGTGCTGCTGCAGATGCTGGTCACCGCGCAGTGGGTTTACATGCTGAACTGCCGCAACAGTAACGGATTCTCGCTGGATACCGGCTTGCTGAAAAATCGTGGCATCTGGCTGGTCACCGTGGTGCTTATCGCGCTGCAGGCGATGATTATCTATGTACCATTGATGAACACGCTGTTTGGCACCGCGCCGCTGCCGTTTAAATACTGGCTGATTTCACTGGCGGTGAGTGTTGGGATCTTTGTGCTGGTGGAGATAGAGAAGCGCCTGACACGCGGCTGGCGTCTGGCACGTTAAGTCATGTTGGCTGGCGTAAAGCCAGCCAACACTTTGTCATTTAGATGAAGACGCTGATTCACGCTGCATCACCAGACTGAGCGCTGCGGGCAACACCGTCAGCGTCATCAGCGTTCCCACCAGCAACCCACCAATGATGGCGTAGGCCATCGGCCCCCAAAATACCTGATGCGAGATGGGAATCATGCCTAAAATCGCGGCGCAGGCGGTGAGAATAATCGGGCGGGCACGATGCTCTGCCGCTTTGCTTAACGCATCGTTGCGTGACATGCCAACGCGCAGATTGCTATCGGCTTCCATGATCAGGATTACCGCGTTGCGGATGATCATGCCAGCTAACGCAATCATCCCGAGCAGAGCGACAAATCCCATCGGCGTACCGCTGGGCAGCATCGCCAAAACAATGCCGGGAAGCCCAAAGGGCGCCATCGCCAATGCCAGCAACATGCGCGATATTCGTTGCAGCTGCACCATCAGCAGAATTAGCATGACAAACAACGTCACCGGCAATACGGCAAACACCGAACCGTTACCTTTATCGGATTCGGCAACCGTGCCCTCTTCATCAAGCGTGTAACCCGGCGCTAATCCGGCGCGCAGCTGCTGAACAGCCGTACTGAGCTGCGCGGATGTGGCTTCCGCCTGCATGCCTGCCGCCACATCCGTTTGTACCACCACATAGGGAAAACCCTGTCGACGCCACATCACCGGATCCTGCAATCCCCACTGCAGCGTCGCCACCTGGCCGATGGCGATCTTCGTGCCTGCTGCGGTGGTCAGTTTGAGCGCAGCGAGGCTACTCAAATCCAGCCGGTCAGCATCGTTGGCGCGCAACACTACATCAACCAGCCGATTATGATCTCTCACGGTCGTCACGCTTTGACCGGACCACACGCGGTTCAGCAGCTGCGCGATATCCTGTGAAGAGACGCCAGCCGCACGGGCTGCAGTCTGGTTCACCACAAAAGTGATGACGCGTTCCGGCTCGCCCGCCGTCATGTTTACACTGCGCGTCGCGCGTGATTGCCCGAGGATGCCGGCCAGCTTTTCTGCATACTGTTTTACCCGATCGTAATGCGGCCCGCTGATGCGATAGCGTATCGGCCAACCGACCGGTGGCCCCAGTTCCAGCGGCGATACGCGCGTCACCACATCGCTGAATTCACGTGCCAGCAGACGGTCGAGTTCGGCTTTGAGCCGATCTCTCGCCGTCAGATTTTTGGCCACCACCACCAACTGTGCAATGTTTTCATCATCGTTGAGCACGTCCATCGGCAGATAAAAACGCACGGCGCCGCTGCCGCTGTAGGAGGAGAAGTGGTCAATATTCGCGTTGCCGCTGAGTTTCGCTTCGAGCTGTTCCACCACACTTAGCGTGCGCGCCTGCGATGCGTTCGCGGGCAGCGTGAGGCTGACCAGCAGCTCCGGGCGATCGGAGGCGGGGAAAAACTCGCCCTGCATATGGCTCATGCCCCAGATGGCGACCATCAGCGAAGCACCCGCCAGACCGAGCGTGAAACTTCGATGGCGCAGGACCTGTGAAATCAGATGGCGATAAAAACGCAGCAATAAACCGGGTTTAGCGTGCGATTTAACTGGCCTCGATGACAGGGTCCAACTGCCGGTCAACGGAGAGAACAGCACCGCGACAACCCAGGAACTGAGCAGCGAGATCAGCACCACGACAAACAGCGAGTAGCAATATTCTCCCGCGCCGGATGCGGCGAAGCCGACGGGAATGAAACCGGCAATCATCACCAGCGTGCCGGTGAGCATCGGAAATGCGGTAGTTTCAAAGGCCACCGTGGCGGCGCGCCAGCGGGAATCACCGGCTTCAAGTCTAGCGACCATGGTTTCCACCGCGATCATCGCGTCATCAACCAACAAGCCCAGCGCAATGATCAGCGCGCCAAGGGAAATACGTTGCAGCCCAATGCCCGCCAGCATCATGCCGGTAAACGTCATCGCCAGCACTAATGGAATTGCCGCTGCCACCACTAAACCGGCGCGCAATCCGAGCGACACGAAAGAGACGGCCAGCACAATAACGATAGCTTCGCCGAGCACCCGCACAAATCCACTGACCGCATTGCTGACCACCCGCGACTGATCGGCCACTTTTGTAACCTCAATGCCGTGCGGCAGTTGGCGGGCAATTTGCGACATCTTAGCCGTTAACGCGTTACCAAAATCCAGCATATTGCCGGTCGGTGCCATGGAGATCGCCAGCCCAATCGCGGGCTTACCGTTGACGCGATAAAGCGGCGTTGGCGGTTCGGCAGGCACACGCGACAGCGTGACGATATCGGTCAGGGGAATGTAACGATCGTTGAGATGCAGCGTCACGTCGCGCAGGCTTTGTTCCGAGTTGAAGGCACCGCTGACGCGCAGCGCGATGTTATCGCTGTCGGTGCGAATGACGCCGGCGGGTGATAAGGCATTCTGCGCCTGCAAGGCATCGGTGACCTGCTGCAAGTTCAGGCCCATACCCGCGAGTTTGCGCGGAGAAAAGCGGGCAACAATCTGCTCCTCCTGCACACCGAGCAACGCAATTTTGCCGATGTCTGGCACGCTCATCAGCCGATCGCGAATGGATTCGACGCGATCGCGCAATTCACGTGCACTGAATCCTTCAGCGGTAAAACCGTAAATCGTGCCAAAGGTATCATCAAAATCGTCATTGACCGCCGGGCCCGCAACGCCCGCAGGCAGCGTGCTGCTGACATCCTGCATTGTCTTGCGCACCTGATACCAGATGTCCTGCACTTTGGCGGGCGGCGTGCTATCTCGCAGATTCACAAAGATAACGGTTTTGCCGGGATGCGTTTCGCTCTGCACGTAATCCAGATACGGCACTTCCTGCAGCTTCTTCTCCAGCGGTTCAGTCAGCAGTTGCACCGTATCATTGAGATCGGCGCCGGGCCACTGCGCGGAGACCACGGCGGTTTTGATAGTAAAGGCAGGATCTTCGTTACGCGGCAGCGCCTGATAGCTGAGCACGCCCGCGCCAAGGATCATCAGCATCAGAAAAGCCATCAGCTGTTGATGAGTTAGCGCCCAGGCGGAAAGGTTGAATTTAGCGCGAGCTGAATGTTCACTCATGGCTGCTCATCTCCCAGCGAAACCGCTTCGCCATCGCGCAATGTGCTCACGCCGGCCGTGACCACGCTTTCGCCCGCCGTGAGACCACTCGCGATATAGACTTCGCTGGCGGTGAAGCGGGAAATCACCACTATGCGGCGCGCTACCTTGCCGCGCTGTGCATCCAGCACAAACACCGCCGGCTTGCCCGCCAGGCGAGTCAGCACGGATGCAGGAAGGATGAAGGTGCGTGTATCGCTTTCTGGCAGCGCAACGCTGACGCTGGCACCCAGCAGCATTGCTGGCGGCGGGTCGTTCAACGTTAATCGAACCCGCCAGGTACGCGTCTGTGGATCAGCCTGCGGGCTGATATCGCGCAGATGCGCCTGTGCGATAATCGCCGGTGAAGCGAGCAGGGATACATGAAAGGCGTCGCCGGGGAGCGAGGAAAATGCCGCCGGGAAAGGTACATCCATCACCACATCTCGCTGTGTACCGCTTGCCAGCGACATCACCGTTTGACCGGCGCTCACGACCTGTCCGGCGGATGCGCTGACGGCGGTGATCACGCCGCTAAAAGGGGCCGTTAGCTGGGTCCAGCGCAGATTTTCTTTCGCGTTGTTAAGTGCGGCTTCGCTGCTCTGCAGACGCGCAGCGGCGGATTGCCAATCGGATTGCGCGCTGTCTAACTGCGCCCGCGCAATCGCACCGGAAGGCATCAACTGTTTCATGCGATGCAGATTCAGCGCCGCGACGCGTTCCGTTGCCCGTGCGCTGTCGGTGTCAGCCATCGCACTCTGTAACGCGTTTTGGGTCGTGCTGCTTTCTAACGTGGCCAGCACCTGGCCCGCGTTGACGCGGTCGCCCACTTCGGCAGATCGCGCCAGAATCCGCCCATCCAACCTGAAACCCAGCGATGTTTCGTCATGGGCGTGAATATCACCGGTCATCTGCACCTGCCGCCCTTGCGTGGCAGGCTTCACGATGATGAATTTTACCGGCCGGGGAGGCGCCGGGGGTAAGGGATCGCGTGGCCCGCAGGCGGTGAGCGATAAGGCGATGACCACCATGCAGGGCAACAACGGCAGCAACGCTATTAAGCGTTGTGCATCGATAAGATGATTGGCGGCCTGTTTGACCAGGCCGGTGAAAGAGTCTGTCATGGCGCCTCTCCGTACAAGGATTTGGCGCCATTAAAACGGCTTACTGTCGAGATTCTTTGTACGGCGAGTCAAGATCCTGTCAAGAGCGCGACAACGGCTCCGTACTGACGTTAGGCAAAAAAATTGCCAGGCTGAGACCACCCTCTTTGGGGAGTTTGGCGCTAATCCTGCCGCCGTGCGCCACGCAGATGGCGCGGGCGATCGACAGGCCAAGTCCGCTGCCGCCGGAGTGTCGCGCGCGTGAGGATTCGCCGCGCGTGAAGCGTTCGAACATCTCTGGCAGAAACGCCGGTGTGACGCCGGGGCCATCATCCCTGAATTCAATACTGCAGCCTCCCGGTACCGCCCGGGCGATAATCTGCAACTGGCCCGCAGGTTTGCCATAGCGCAAGGCGTTTTCAATCAACACGCTAAAAACCTGACCCAACCGGAAGGGATCGGCGCGGCAGGTGAGCGTGCTGTCTGCTACCACGCTAATGATCATGCCGCTGGCTTCGGCTTGCGGTCGCACCCAGGCCACGCGCTCGCGTGCCAGTTCTCCCGGATTGATCACATGCAGATCCAGCTTAAGTTGCCCGGCGTCGGCCAGCGACAGCAGGTGAAGCTCATCAATGAGTCGGCTCATATGACGCAACTGTTTCATGACCATTTCCAGCTGCTGCGGTTCAGGCTGAAACACACCATCCAGCAGACCTTGCATTCGACCCATGGCGGCCGTCAGCGGCGAGCGTAGTTCGTGTGCCAGCGCCACGTGCGAGGCGCGCAGCTCACGATCGTAGAGCGCCAGTTGCTGGCTCATGCGATTAAAGTCGTGAGCGAAGTGCAGCAGCTCCGCCGGGGCGCTTTTTACCATGGTGGCGGATGAGCCAAACTGCCCTTCGGATACCCGATCAGCGGTTTTTTTCAGGTGGCTAAACTGCAACGCCAGCGGACGGGCGTAGCGCAGAACGGTGAAAGCAACAAACGGCGTAATGATGAAAATCAGGATGATCACCATCAACCAGTCAGCGGCACCGACCGAAGGATCCGAGTAGCGCACGCCCCAGCGTTCATCAACGATCTCGTGGAAGCGCGGCAGATTGGTTTGCGGATGCGCGCGCAGTGTCAGAAATTCCTGGCGCATGTCCGGCGGCATATGGTGGATGATCCACAGGTTTTGCAGCGCAAAGCGCAGGAACATAATCCCGGCGACGGCAATAACCGTGACGATGGCCAGTGTCAAAATACGCACGCAGATCCAGCGCCACAGCGTTTGAGGAGGTGACTTTTTCATGGCTGTCTGAACCTGTAACCCACGCCGCGCACGTTGAGTAATATCTCTGACAACCCGGCGTTTTCGAGCTTCTTACGCAGGTTGTAGACGTGGGTATCGATCACCCTTTCCAGCGCCTCGCTTTCAGGCATACAGGTTTCGATCAGATATTGACGGCTAAGCGCGCGCACTGGCGCTCGCATCAGCGTCACCAGCAGAGAAAATTCGGTTGGCGTGAGGTCAATGCGGGTTGGATGCTGCTCTGGCTGCGCGACAACGGCGGTCATCGCCGCAGTATTAACCTCCAGCGCTTGCCAGCGCAGCACTTCATCCTCGGCAACTGCCGCACGGCTGCGGCGCAGCACGGCCTGCACGCGCGCAACCACTTCACCCGGATGATAGGGTTTCACCACGTAGTCATCCGCGCCTAAGCGCAGCGCGCCGATTCTGTCGGGCGTGTCCGTCATCGCGGTAATCATAATCACTGGCGTGTCAGCGCGGCGTCGCACGGCAGCCAGCACCTCGGTGCCGTTCATGCCGGGTAACATGATGTCGAGCAGAATGAGATCGGGTTTCCACTTCTCTACGCGCTCAAGTCCGTTAAGCCCATTACCGGCAATCTCCACGGCATATCCTTCGCGTAGCAGATAGGCTTCCAGCACGTCTGCCGCGTCTGCATCATCCTCAATAACCAATACTCGTCTGTTGTTCATGGCTCACCTTGACAGTTTCTTCATAAATCCCTGGCACTTAATTGACATTGCTTCGGGATACTCCGACCTGTGACGTAACGCCCGGGCAAGGGGCTAAAAACAGATGGGTAACTGAGGTGACACGATGATAACCAGAAAAAAGGCGCTGTACAGTGGCTGTTTGTTACTGGTCAGTTTCAGTGCCAGCACGCGCGCCGATGACAGCGCAGCGCAGGATGGCGTGATGATGGGCGTGGGCGCGCAAACCACACCGAAATACAGCGGCGCAGATAAGCAACGCTGGCAGGTGGTGCCGATGGTGCAGGCCCGAAAGGGCGCATTTTTCATCGATTCGCAAAAGGGTGTTGGCTACGATTTGCAAAGTGACAGTGGCCTGTATCTTGAGCAGACATTGGGATATGGCCTGGGCAGGGCGGACAAGGATTCCGACTGGCGCGATGGTTCTGACAAGCTGCGTGGCATGGGCACAATCAATGCCACGTTCAACACCGGAATTGCTGCCGGTTGGGCGATCTCGCCGTGGTTAATTTTTGAAGCGAAAGCCGTGCTGCCGCTGACAGCCAGCCAGGGCGTAAATTATCGCACTTCGTTGACGTTGATTCCGCTGCAAAGCCAGGAAGATAACCTTTCCTTGCAGACCTCCGCGCTGTTTGGAGATGCGCGCTACATGCAAACCTGGTACGGCGTCAACGCGCGTCAAAGCGACAAAAGTGGCTATACGATTTACTCGCCTGCAGCCGGATTTTATGGGGTAGAAACCGACCTGACATGGAGTCATCAGTTTACGCAGCACTGGGGCGGCGCAATGAGCGCGGGTTACACGTGGCTGGACGATCACGCGGCGGACAGTCCTTTTGTGTTTAGGCAGAACCAGCTGACCGCAACAGCGGCGGTGACGTATACGTTTTAGGGACTCTACGCGTTGAATCCTGGCAAAGGCGTATTGACATTGCTGATGGTTATTAGCGTTTGCGCTATGGTGCATCTGGCTGTCTATCTTATTTACATCGCTTAAAAAGCGTTGAGACGAAATGCGACACGCGCTGTAGCGACACATTAATTTGTCTATTTATCCAGGTGCGCCTGAATGCGCACCCTACAAAAACCTCGCCAAACAACGGTAGGGTCGCCATTTATGGCGACCGATAAACCAGCTTCACTACGCAACATTCACTGCGCATATGTACGCATTAGGAACAGACCGTAACGTTTATCCCATGAGCTTTTGTTTATGGCTTAGTGGTTGATTGTGCATATGTTCATCGTCAGCGGGCAATGCTGAGATGACGATCACACCTTGAACGCTGAAAACTACTTAGCAGGCTTATTGTGATGGTGCTCACAATGAGCAGGCGAAAAATAAGCGATAAAATATAACAAATGAACAACAAGCGTTCATTTGAGCAAGGTGCAGCCTACAACCTCTGACCTAAACCCAAAAGGTTCATCCATGAAAAAACGATACAGTACGAAAGTACTGGCGCTTTTCTGCGCCCTGTCATTTCTGATGTACGTCGATCGCGTCAACCTGTCGACTGCGGCGGGGCTAATTAAGCAGGATCTTGGCCTCAATAACACCGACCTCGGGCTAATTTTTTCGGCCTTCGCGTACACCTATTTAGTGTTTCAGATTATCGGTGGCTGGTTTGTTGACCGCTTCGGCGCACGCAAGACTATCATCATCTGCGGCAGCATCTGGGTTGTCGCGACCATTTGTACCGGTTTCGCGGGTGGTTTCGCTTCGCTGTTCCTGTCACGCATGCTGCTTGGCGTAGGCGAAGGGGCGGCATTGCCGTCACAAGCACGCGCCATGACATTCTGGTTCTCCAGCGAGAAGCGTGGCTTTGTACAAGGTATCACCCACTCATTTTCACGCTTTGGTAATGCTGTTACGCCATCGCTGGTGGCGCTGTTAGTACTGATGCACTCCTGGCGCTTCTCATTTATCGCATTGGGCGTTATCACCGCCGTATGGCTCGGTTTCTGGATTGCAGGCTTCCGCGATAACCCGCATCACATTGCCGATATGAGCGAAGAAGAACGCAAGATTTTGCCAAAACTTGACGCCTACATGACGGACAAAGTGAAAGCCCCCACGCCATGGAAAGCGCTGCTCAAGCGTATTGGACCAACCATGGGCGTCTATTTTTGCTACGGCTGGACCGGCTGGCTGTTCTTCACCTGGCTTCCGACTTTCTTTATGAACGGTCGCGGCATGGACCTGAAATCATCCGCACTCTTCACCTCAGCAGTATTTCTCTCGGGTGTGGTGGGGAATACCGTCGGCGGCATCGTGAGTGACAAAATCCTGAAACGCACCGGCAATGTAGTGGCGGCGCGACGTAACGTCATTATCTTTAGCTTTCTGAGCGCCGGTTTGCTGCTTATTCCGGTGATCAGCTCCACCAACATGACGGTCATTACCGCCTGTCTCGGTCTGGCCTTCTTCTGCCTGGAACTGACCATTGGGCCTATCTGGGCAGTGCCAATGGAGATCACGCCTAAGTTCGTTGGCGTCGCCAGTGGCCTGGTTAATGCCGGCTCAGCGGTGGCGGGCATCATTTCGCCGATTCTGTTTGGCATCATCATTGATAGAACCGGCAACTGGAGCTTGCCATTTTATGGCTCGGTTGTGCTGCTGATGGTCGGCATCGTGCTTACCTTCTTTATGCGCCCGGACATTCCGTTGTCTGAAGATTCCCCTTCTCGCGGTGAAGTACAGCCCGCAAATAATGCTTATCACTGAGGAAATACTGATGAAAAAACCTTCTGTTGCACTGGTGCTGGGCGATCCAGCAGGTATTGGTCCAGAGCTGGTGGCCAAAGTATTGTCGCAGCCGGCGCTACGTGAGTTGGCTAACGTGATTATCATTGCCGACCGCCAGGAGCTGGAAAAAGGCATGACTATTGCCGGTCAGCGTTTCGACTATGACGAAATCGCTGATACCGCAAATATCAGGTTCACGTCAGGTAAACCGTTGCTGCTCAATCATGACTGGTCTTCACGCACGCCTTTTGATTATGGCAATGCAAGCGAGCAGAGCGGCGTGTATATCCTGGAAACGCTGGCGCGTGCGGTCGAATTGACCAAGCAGGGCATTACGCAAGGCGTCTGTTTTGCGCCGCTGAATAAGCAAGCGATGCATATGGGAGGGCTGCAGCATCGCGATGAATTGCACTGGTTCGCCGAACTACTGAAGTGGGATAGTTTCTGCTGTGAGGTGAATGTGGTGGATGACCTCTGGGCTGGACGCGCCACTTCGCATATTCCCTTCCGCGATATTGTGAAGAACCTCAGCGTTGGAGGCGTAGTCGATACCATTGCGCTGATGGATCGCACGCTGCGTCAGGCGGGCATCGCTAAGCCGAAAATTGCCGTGCAGGCCCTGAATCCACATGGTGGTGAGAATGGTCTGTTTGGTGATGAGGAACAAACCATCATTAAACCGGCGATGGCAAAAGCCAAAGATCAAGGTATTGATGTCTATGGCCCTTATCCAGCCGATACCACCTACAAAGCCGTAGAGACACAGCATCTGGATGCTGTGGTTTCGATGTACCACGATCAGTTCGCCACCGCGTTAAAAATGCTTGGCTTCGAACGCGGTATTACCGTACAGGGCGGGCTGCCGATTCCGATTGCGACCGCCAATCACGGCACCGCATACAACTTATATGGGCAAAATCTTGCAACGCCATCGGCGTTTGAGAACGCTTTCCGCTTGCTGGTGCGTATGGCAGCCGGCGCGATTTGATTCCCAGTTATCGTTCGATATCCGATTATCAGGAGAATCTTCGCTATGCCAAATTCGCTTAAACTCGGTGTTAACACCTCGATTTTCGATGGGCACGACATGGATGTCGCCTTCGGAATCATTAGCCGGTTAGGCTATGAGTACGTTGAGGTCGCTTATAACCAAGGTTATGTCGGTGACCTGGATGACAGCCTGTTTAGCCCGGCCAATGCGCAACGCATTCGGACACTGCTGGACAAGCATCAGTTGAAAACATTGGCGCTCGGTTGCACCTTTAATCTGGCGCGACCCGAAGCGGTTGCGTATCTGCAAACACGCATCGGCTTTGCTCAGGCGATAGGCGTCAAGCTACTCAACGCCTGCACGGCAAAGCGTGAGGATTATGCGGCGCTGGTGAGTAATTTACGTCAGATCGCGCCGCATCTTGAGCATGCTGGTTGTTGTGTACTGATCGAGAATGGCGGCGACCATAATTATGATGCGTTTGCGCTGGCAGCCGAGGGTGAAGAGTTGCTGCGAGAGGTGGGCAGTGCAGCTGTAGCGTTTAATGGCGATGCCGGCAATATGGTGTCGTTGCGACCTCAGGCGGATGCGATACAACAAATAATGCAACTGTTGCCGCAGATGCGTCATTGCCACATTAAAGATGTGTATAAACAGGGCGCAGAGTTTCACTTTCCGCCCATTGGACAGGGCATCTTAGATTATCAGCCGCTCATCAAGTCACTGGCTGCGCAAGATATTCCTTGTACGCTGGAAATTCCACTGCGTATGCATCGACTGGCTGACAGCACGCCGGTACGCAGTGATACGCCAGTGGGACTGGAACGAATTGTTGAAGTGCTTAGGGAGAGTAAAAAGTATATCGATGGATTGCAGAGCGACTTCGGTTGAAGCAAGTGCATCAGGTCATTACAAACGCCCGCTATGGCGAAAATCCACTATAGCGGGCGGCTTCAGGCAGAAAAGTTATTTCTTAGGAACTTCAGAGATCTCTTTCACGTCACTTTTATTGATTTGCTGCTTAACACCATTGGCATCGACATAACCCAGCAGGCCGGTTTCGGCATCCTGTGGTTTGCCATCGGTCACGATGGTACGTCCATCATTGGTGTGGATGGCGTACGAGGTCCGTGTACAGCCGGTCAGAGCAGACAGGGCAATAAGCGCAGTAACAGAAAGCAAAATTGATTTTTTCATTAGTCTCTCCAGGCTAGTTAAAGGATATTAATTATCCAGTTCGCTCATGTTGGTAATCTTGTCGCGATTGATCTGCTCAGTTTTACCGCTTTGCGCATCCTTGTAAGAAACAAGGCCTGTGTCGCTGTCGATTTGCGGCTTACCCGACGTCACGATAGTGCGTCCGTCGGTGGTTTTAATCGCCTGATTAGAAGAGCAAGCGGTTAATGTCATTGCCATAAAAGTGCCAAGAAATGCCGTTGCCAGTACTGTTTTATTCATCATGATGAGTTCCTTTCAGTGGAATACGTTTAACTACCTTCAAAGCGTAGAACATTTTCCCGAAACTTCCAGAAACCCGGCGCATCTGCGCTGTTTAACCTGACTCAAACGGCGGTTCATGCCGCGCGATCAGCGAATCTCATTCACGTACATAAAGTTTTCGGTGCTAAAACGGTGGTGCGCCAGAATCACCGGAAGGGCGCTCTGATCAAACGACACTTCATCAATCACCATCACGGCGTGCGGCAAACTCAGCTCCAGCAGTGCGGCATCCTCTTCATTCGCCAGCGTGGCGGTGATTTGCTCGCGCACCGCAGCGACGCGCAAATCGTAGCGTTCAAACAGATAGCGATAGAGCAGCGGCGGCAACTGATCGGCGGGAGGAAAATCGACCAACCGCGCCGACGGCAACACCAGCGTTTCATGCATTGCGGCAATTCCCTTCACACGACGCACACGCTTCAGGCGGATCACCTTATCACCCTGAGCAATTTGCAGTTTCTCCGCCTCGTCGGCGCTGGCATGACTGAGCTGATAATCGAGTAAACGGGTATCGGATTGCAGCAATCCGCCGGTTTTATCGTGCAGCCGGAAATACTGGAAAAAATGGCTGAGGTTGTGCAGCGGCGCCCAGCCGGTCACCACGGTGCCGGTTTTACGACGGCGCATCAGCATGCCTTCCGTGGTCAGCGCCGCCAGCGCTTTTCGCACCGTGCCAACCGACACACCAAACTTCGCCGCCAGGCTATTTTCACTCGGCAAAATCGTGCCTGCGGGCAGTTCGCCTTGCAGGATCGATTCGCTGATATGGCGCTTGACTACTTCATACAGCGGCGCACCTTCACCTTCGCTGAGCCTGGCGAAAGGTTGAGCATCGTTCGCGTCATAGTTTTTTTGCATGTTTCCGATTACCGATTGACCGCCGTGGTTGAATTGCATTATCTATAAACTATATAGAAATACAACAGACGATAATCCTATGATGAAAAATTCACGCTTTAACAGTGCATTAGCGATGATTGCTAATGACGGCGCGCAAATGACCGATGACCTCAAACAGATGCTTGAGGTCAATACCTGCTTCCCGCCGGGCAACGGTTATGGCGCTTTTGCTGACGTGGTGACGCATCTGTTGCAGCCGCTGGATTTTAGCTTTGCGCGCGTCTCGGTGCCGGAACATTTGTGGCAGGCACCGGACGGCAGCGCGTACGGTGAACGCGTCAATCTGCTGGCATCCCTTGATGCCGGTGCGGCTGAAAACTGCAATCTCTATTTCCATACCGATACCGTGCCCGCCGGTGATGGCTGGCGTTTTCCGGCGCTGACGCTGACTGCAGCGGAAGGCAAGCTGTTTGGGCGCGGCGCGGCAGACATGAAAGGCACCATTGTTGCGGCGATGGCGGCGGTACGCGCGGCGCAGGCGGCGGCGATTCCGCTGCGATTTAACCCGGTGTTTTTACTGTGTAGCGATGAAGAGGGCGGCTTGTATCCCGGTATCCGTTACCTGGCGGAACAACAGCTTTTCTCCGGTCACTTGCTCAGCTTCAACGGTGGTGCGGTGCCGCGCATCTGGGCCGGCTGCTTTGGCAGCATCGATCTTAAGGTAATTATCACCGGACGTTCGGCGCACTCTGGCGATCCGGTTAACGGCATCAATGCTATCGAAGCGGCGCTGCCGCTGATGAACGCGCTTTACCAGCTGAAGCTCGAGGTGGAACAACGCACCTCGGCGATGCCTTCTCCGCCGCATTATCAGGGCAAACCGCTGACGTCACTGTTAACGCTGGCTGCCGCACAGGGCGGCAGCAAAGGCTCGACCATCCCGGAACGTTTTGAGCTGCTGATTAATCGCCGTTACGCGCCGGAGGAGCGCTTTGACGCGGTGTGGCAAGAGCTGACGCACTGCGTGGAAAACGCGATGCGCGATAGCCGCGCACTCGACGTCACGCTGCAAATGATTGGTCATCTGGCGCCGGTCGCAAATCCTGACGGCCCGCATTGGCCGCGCTGGCAGGCGGCGCTGAGTCAAGGATTTGGTTTCCAACCCAGCGAGTTCAAACCCTGGGGATCGTCCACCAGTTCTGATATGGGCTGGGTCCAGCAAGCCGGGATTCAGGAGATTTTACTCGGCGGCCTCGCCCGTCCCGACAATCGCATTCATGCCGCCGATGAGTACACCACGCTGGCAGATTTGATCGCACTTTCGCAGTCCATTCTGGCGTATCTCGCCGATGATTTTCAGCCAACCCAGGGTAATTAACTATTTAACGAGGAAGAGAAGATGTGCGCAATGAAAGGGTTAAACCGCAGACAGTTTATCGCCAGTTCTACCGCTCTGACGGGCGCAGCGATGCTGCCCTGGTCGTTCTCGGCCCATGCCGCGCAGGTGATGAGCGCTACGCCGGGCGGCACCGCGCGTAAAGGCGGCGTGCTGCGCATCAGCGTTGACCAGGCCGTCAGCGTGCTCAATCCGCATCAGGTTCGCGTCAACCCGGAATATCTGGTGGCGGAACTGCTGTACAGCGGCTTAACGCGTCTGACGCAGGAGATGAAAGCCGAAGCCGATTTGGCGCAATCCTGGCAGGCCAGCGCCGATCTCAAGCAGTGGACATTTACCCTGCGCCCGAACCTGAAGTTCAGCGACGGTTCCGCGTTAACCTCAGCGGATGTGGTCGCCAGCCTGCAGGCGCTGCTCGATCCAAAAAATGCCTCACCGGCGCTGCATAACATTGGGCCGATTAAAGCCGTCAGCACGCCAGACACCGATACGGTATTGATTGAAACCGATGCGCCTTACGCCGATTTGCCGGTGATGCTGGCTTATCCGGACGCAAAAATTATCCCGGCCAGCATCGCGCAAGGCCAGTTTGACAAGTTGAGTAAAGCCTCGTTCGGCGCCGGGCCTTTCCAACTGGTGTCCTATGATCCAGAACGCAAAATTGTGGTGAAGCGCAATCCGCATTACTACGATCCGGCGCGTCCTTATCTGGATGGCGTGGAAGTGGTGGTTTATCCCGATGGCATCGCGGAAAGTTCTGCGCTGATCGCCGGTGACACCGATTTGATGCTGAGCGCGCAGTCGAGCGAGTTCGCGCGCCTGTCCAAATCTTCCGGTGTGCTGCCGCTGCGCGTGGCCTCCGGCCAGTTCCTTAATGTGAACATGGGCTGCGATCAAAAACCTTTCAACGATGTGCGAGTGCGTCAGGCGCTGGCGCTGTGTGTTGATCGTCAGGCGTCAGTGGATTTCGTGGCGGATGGCCTGGGTTCACCGGGCAATGACACGCCGATCAACGGCGCGTATCCATTCTTCGCCAACCTGGCGAAAAAAGCGGTGGATTACAGCAAAGCCAAGGCGCTGCTGGCGGATGCCGGTTATCCCAACGGTCTGGATTTAACGCTTATCGCCTCCGACAAACCGGCCACCCGCACCCAGCTAGGCATCGCGCTGCGCGAGATGGCGAAACAGGGCGGTTTCCGCATCAACGTGCAGACCATGGCGCACAGCACCTATCTCGATCAGGTGTGGAAGAAAGGCAATTTCTACGTCGGCTTCTACAACATGCAGCCGACGCCAGACGCAGTGTTTTCTCTGCTCTACACCTCAACCGCATCCTGGAATGAAACGCGCTGGAACAACGCGGAGTTTGATAAAGCGGTCGGTGCAGCGCGTGAAACCCGCGATGAAGCCCAGCGCGCCACGCTGTATGGCAAAGCGCAGCAACTGATGCATGACGAAGTGCCGTCGGTGATCCCAACCTTCTTCGATCTGCTTGCTGCCAGCCGCGATTATGTCGGCGGATATCACCTGCATCCGCGTGGTGCGGTGTTCCGTCTTGACCATATCTGGTTGACCGACAAAGCGCCGAAGCGCGCAGTGTAAGGAGCGAACGTGACAGCAAGTTATCTGCTCAAACGCCTTCTGCTGATGGTTTACACCTTGTTAGTGGTGTCGCTGCTGGTCTTTGGCATCACTCAACTGTTACCGGCCGATGCGGCTGTCACCTTGCTGGGACAAAACGCCACGCCGGAAGCATTGGCGGCGGTGCGTGAACGTCTGGGGCTGGATGCCCCAGCGTGGTTGCAATACTGGCATTGGCTGACGCAGGCACTGCAAGGCAACTTTGGCGTATCAATGCGCAATGGCCTCGAAGTGGCACCGACACTGCTAACGGCGTTATCGCGTTCGCTGCTATTGGCGGTGTGCGCCTTAATTCTGATGCTGATTATCGCCATTCCCCTCGGTATCTGGGCGGCGGTGCGTCGCGGCAAAACCGCCGATGTGCTGGTGAGCGTTATCTCCTATATCGGCATCTCGTTCCCGGAATTCGTCACCGCCACGCTGGTCTTGCTGCTGTTTGCCGATGTCTGGCAGATTTTGCCCGCCACCGGCTATGTGCCGCTCAGTGAGAACTTCGTCAGCGGCATTCAGCACCTGATTCTGCCGTCGGTCACCGTGGCGCTGATTCTGGTGGCGCACGTCTCGCGCATGGTGCGCTCAGAAATGGTCGATGTGCTGCATACCGATTACATCCGCGCCGCGTGGCTGAAAGGTTTATCGCGTCGTCGCATTCTCTGGCGACATGCGCTGCGAAACGGCTTGTTGCCGACCATCACCATTGTGGCGCTGGATGTTGGTTATCTGCTGGGCGGCATTGTGGTGGTGGAGGAGATCTTCGCCATTCCCGGCATTGGCCGCGAACTGATTGTCGCCGTGCAGGCGCGCGATCTGCCCACCATTCAGGCTGGCGTGATGATCCTCGCCGCGACCTATTCAGTGGTGAACTTCCTGGCTGATTTGGCCTACGTCACTCTCGATAAGCGGATCTCCTATGCCTGATATTTTGAAACGTTTGCTGCGTTCACCGCAGGGCGCCGCTGGCGTGCTGATCATTTTGCTGGCGCTGCTGATGGTGGTGGGCGGTGCGCACGTTGCGCCTTTTGATCCTGAATCAATTTCCATCCTGACGCGCTATAAGCCGCCCAGTGCGGAACACTGGTTTGGTACCGATCAGATGGGCCGCGACATTTTCAGCCGCGTGATGGTGGGCGCGCGCTCAACCATTTTACTGTCGCTGCTGGCTACCGCGCTGGCGATGGTGATCGGTTCGGTGCTCGGCACTGCCAGCGCCTATCTGGGCGGCAAATTTGATGAGTTCATGATGCGCACCATGGATGCGGTGATGGCGATTCCCAGCCTGCTGTTTGCGTTGCTGATTGTTAGCACGCTCGGGCAGAGCAGCATGAACGCGGTGCTGGCGATCACTATCGCCTTTGTGCCGGGCATGGTGCGCATCTCGCGCAGCGTGGCATTGGCCGCCCGTCAGCAGGATTACATCAACGCTGCCATCGCGCGCGGCGAAGCCGGGCACTACATCATCCTGCGCGAAATGCTGCCGAATATTCTGGCGCCGATCATCGTTGAAGCCACCATTCGCGTTGCCTTCGCCATCATGCTGTTTGCCACCCTGAGTTTCCTGGGTTTAGGCGCACAGCCGCCAGAGCCGGAGTGGGGATTGATGGTCTCAGAAGCGCGCGCTTACTTCTTCAATGCGCCGTGGATGATGATGATTCCGGGCCTCGCCATCGCGCTGGTCGCCATTGGTTTTAATTTACTGGGTGACGGGCTGCGTGATGTGCTCAACCCAAGGAGCCACTGATGAGTGACAAGCTTGCACCGGTGCTGTCGGTGGAAAATTACAGCCTCGATTACGCGTTAGCCAAAGGACATGCTTTGCCGGTACTGCGTGATATCAACTTGCAGGTGATGCCCGGCGAAGTGCTGGGGCTGGTGGGCGAATCGGGTTCCGGCAAAACCACGCTCGGCTGGGCGATTATGCGCTGGCTGGCGGGCAATGCGCGTGAGCTGCAAGGCGATATCCGCCTGAGCGGCGACAGCCTGCTGACCTTGCCAGCGGCCAAACTGACGGCGCTGCGCGGAGCCAAACTGGGCATGATTTTTCAGGATCCCAGCGCCTCGCTCAATCCCACGCTGACCTTAGGTGAGCAGGTCACCGAAGTGCTACGTCGCCATCGCGGTTTGTCCGCGCGTGAAGCGCAGGAGCTGGGCGAATCGCTGCTGCACGACGTTGAACTCAAAAATCCGGTGCGCATGATGCGCCGCTATCCGCATCAGGTTTCGGGGGGCGAGAAGCAGCGCATCCTGATCGCCACCGCGTTTGCCTGCCAGCCGGACTGCATGATTTTTGATGAGCCAACCACCGCGCTGGATGTAATCAGCTCGGCGCAAATCCTCGATCTCTACGAGCGGTTGCGCGAAGAGACCGGCGTCGCGTCGTTGTATATCTCGCACGATCTGGCGTTAGTCGCCAAAGTCGCCAATCGCGTCTGTGTGCTGGAACAAGGGCGCATAGTCGAACAGGCCGACACGCATAGCCTGTTTAACGCGCCGCAAAATGCCTACACGCGCAAGCTGATTGAGGCGGTGCCTAATCCGCAACACCGGCTGGTGCAGGACGCGCCGGGCAATCAACCGTTACTCGGTCTGAAGCAGCTGACTATCGATTACGGCAAACACGGTCTTCTCGATCGCCTGCTGAAGCGTGAAGCCAACACCACGCGCGCCGCCAATGCGGTTTCGCTCACTGTGCATCAGGGAGAAATTCTCGGCGTGGTCGGCGAATCGGGTTCCGGTAAATCCTCGCTGGGTAAAGCTATCACTGGACTGGTGCCGTTCAGCGGCGAGCTCGATTTTTGTGGCTACACGCTGCATGGCCGCGCGCAGATGGACAAAGAGTATCGCAGACGCGTGCAGATGATTTTCCAGCATCCCGATGCTTCGCTGAACCCGCGTATGACCATCGGCGAAATCATTGCGCGACCGCTGCGCTTGTACGGTTTATCGCCGGGCGAAACCGAAGCGCAGGCGGTGGCGCGTTTGCTGCAGGAAGTGCGTTTGCCGCCGGAGTTTGCGCAGCGTTATCCGCATGCGCTGTCGGGCGGCCAAAAGCAGCGCGTCGCCATCGCCCGCGCCTTCGCTAATCCGCCGGATTTGGTGATTTGTGACGAGATCACTGCCGCGCTCGACGTCTCGGTGCAGGCCACCATCATCGAGCTGCTGTTGGAACTGCGTCGCCGCTACGGCACCGCGTATCTGTTTATTACCCACGATCTCAACCTGATTCGCCAGATCGCCCATCGCGTGGCGGTGATGTATCGCGGTGACGTGGTGGAAGTGCTGCCCGGCGACAACATGACGGCACTGGCGCAGCATCCTTATACCCGTGCACTGCTTGATGCGGTGCATATTCCCGACTTATCCAAGTCCGTTGCATGACGAGAAAAACATGAATCCTGAACAGTTAATTCATCATATCGATCGCGACTTTTGCCTCTCTTTCCTGGCAAAAATGGTGCAGCACAAAAGCTACAGCGCCACCGATGGTGAGCGTGAACTGGCGAAATACATGGCCGCGCAGATGGCGCAGCTGGGCCTGGAAACCGAACTGCAAAACGTGCCTAGCGATCGACTGAACGCAATTGGACGACTAGCAGGCAGCGGCGGCGGCAAAAGCCTGCTGTTTAACGGACATCTGGATACCAATCCGGTCACCGAGGGCTGGACCGTCGATCCCTGGGAAGGAAAAATTGACGAGCAGTTCATCTACGGTATCGGCGTGTCGAACATGAAAGCGGGTGATGCCGCCTACTTTTGCGCCTTGAAAACCCTGATTGATGCCGGTGTGAAGCTGAAAGGCGATGTGATTCTGACCTACGTGGTGGGCGAGTTGCAGGGCGGCATTGGCACGCTGGCGGCGATTGAGCAAGGTGTGCGCGCCGACTACTTCATCAACGCCGAACCCACCGACCTGCAAGCGCTAACTATGCACGCCGGTTCGCTGATGTTTACCATTGAGCTCACCGGCGATACGCGTCATTTGTCCAAGCGTGAAGAAGCGGTGGATGCGATCAGCGCCGCCGTCGAACTGATTCCGCAGATTAACGTTATGACCTTTAGCGGTGCGAAAACTGCTGAGCATTTGAAGATTAACCGTGGACATATCGGTACCGTGCATGGCGCGTTGGGCCGCGATCTGGAAGAGTGGCGACCGCCGCAGGTGGCTGACTTTGTGCGCTTAAAAGGCTCGGCACGCTTCGCGCCGGGGCAAACCGTGGAAGGTGTGCTCGCCGATCTGCAGGCATTGCTGAATACCTTGTGCCAGCGTTATCCGGGCCTGAAAGCTGAACTTTACGATGATGGCATCCGCGATAAACCGACCATGTTGCCGTTCGAAGTGTCACCGGAATCGGCCATCGTTAAAGCGGTGAATCGCGGCTGGAAAACCGTGCGCGGAACCGAGCAGCCGACCGGCGTGATCACGCCTCCGGCATTCTTTGGCACTGACGCGGCGCATCTCTATCAGCATGCGGGCATGGAAGGGATCGTCTGTGGGCCGGGCGGCAAATACAACACCATGCCGGATGAACGGGTTGAAATCAGTGAATTCCTCGATATGGTGCGCATCTATTTGCTGGCCATTCTGGAGATTTGCCAGCCGGTTGAGGCCGCGTAATGCACGCCGAAGCGCTGATGCGTCTGCGCGCCGCCATGCAGCAGAACACGGTCGATATCATGCTGGTGGATCACGGTGAGCTGCTGGCGTGGCTCACCGGCTTTACCGTCTCCGAAACCTTGTATCGCGCCTGTCTGGTGCCGCTCAACGGCGAACCCTGGATGGTGCTGCGCCAACTGGATGAGGCGCCATGCCGCACGCAATCGCCGACGCTGGACGTGGAAAGCTATCGCGATGATCAGGATGCCTGGCACACGGTGGCGCAAAGCCTAATCCGTCGCGGATATCAACAGGCGCGCATCGGCGCGGACTTTTACTCTTACGGCATGACGGTACACAGCTGGCAGCAGCTTTCGCGCTATCTACCAGACGTGACGTGGCATGATTTAACCGGCTTGAGCGACCGGCTGCGTAGCGTCAAATTCCCGGCGGAAATCGCCGCGTTGCGTCAGGCTGCTGCCATTGCCGATGCCACAATGATGGCGATTGGCGCGGAAGTGGAGGGCGGCTGGCGCGTGCGCGATGTCGCCGCGCTGGCCGCCGGAGAGTTTTTACAGCTTGGCGCGGATACCGGCGAAACCGGACCGATAGTGATCGCCAGCGGTGATAATGGTTTTCTGCATGCTAGTGGCCACGAGCAGCGGCTGGAAAAAGGCGATGTGCTGCATGTCGAGCTGATACCAAAAGTGAAACATTACAGCGCGCGCCTGATGCGGCCTTATATCGTCGGGGAGATTTCGGCGCAGCGTGCCGAAGTGGCAGCACAGCTGATCGCGATTCAGGATCAGCAATTTACCGCCATGAAACCGGGCATGACGGCGCACGACGTGGATGCCATCGTGCGCGATGCGGTTTTGAGTAGAGGATTGCGCGCGGATTATCCCAATATCACCGGTTATGCGCTGGGGCTTTATACACGCACGCCACGACCCAGTGATTTTTCCTGCAGTTTCTACCCTAACGCGCAGTGGCTGCTGGAAGAGAATATGGTGTTCCACATGTATATTTCCGCGCAAGGTTTGGCGTTCAGCGAAACGGTGCGCGTTACGCCCGCTGGTGCAGAGCGGCTGACAAATTTACCGCGTCAGTTATTATCATTGCCGGACCAGTAATGAGCAGGATGTATTATGACGCAGGACGTTGAACTGATTGATTTAGCCGTAACCTTTCCCGCTTTACGTTTCGATCTGAAATATGCCACGGCGGATAACATCGCGGGCTATGCCATTTACCAGGAGGCCAAAGCGCTGCTGCATCCGGCCGCCGCCAACGCACTGGCAAAAAGCATTGAGATCGCCCGGCTGGCGGGATTCAGTTTGTTGGTACTCGATGCCTATCGGCCGCAGCAAGCGCAGTGGCACTTGTGGGATGCCTGTCCAGATAAAGATTATGTGGTGCCGCCCGCGCAGGGTTCGAATCACAGTCGCGGCGTCGCAATTGACCTGACGTTACTTGATGCACAAGGCCAGCCGCTGGATATGGGCACCGCCTTTGATGCGATGGAAGCAGAATCACATCCGTATCATCCGAATGTCCCCGCCGAAGCGCAACGTAATCGCCTGCTGCTGAACGCGATTATGTTTGGCGGCGGCTTTGTCGCCATGCCAACGGAATGGTGGCACTTCGAACTTCCTGACGCGAAAAATTATCCGTTACTTGATGAGCGATTTGGCTGCTTTGCGCGTTAAATTATTTCATTTGGCCGATGGTACAAAACCCTGATTAATATTCAGCTGTAATAACGCCAAAGCAACGTAGGGTCGCCATTCATGGCGACCGATTCAAGCATAACCAGACATATATGCGAATTTCGGTCACCATAAATGGCGACCCTACAAAGGATTGGCGCGTTTTTGGTGGTGTTACTGCATCATCAATAAAAACTACCGCAACTGACTATCCTTGCTTCCGCGGCGGTTATAACCGCTGGTCGCCGCCTGTTTTTTATCGATCTTGTTCTGGCAATTTACGCAGTAACGCACGCCAGCTAATGCCGCGCGACGCGCTTCCGGGATCGGTGCGCCGCACTCGTCGCAAAACTCGGCGCTTTCACCGTGGCCGAGATTCTCGCGTGCGCGGGCCACCGCGTCATCAACCGTGGCATCAATTTGTTTGTGCACTGCACCGTCTTCTGACCAACCGCCAGCCATACTTCACCTCCACAAATACTGATGCCCAAAGTATAAGACATGGCGTAATGAATGCCGGACAGGCCAGAATTTAACAAGGTTGACACATCATCGCGCGCCATCCTAGACTGCGGCTTGTTCCAAGGGGTGCTCTGTTAAGGGGCTGAGATTCTACCGGCTGGCGTGTATGCGCTGGCAACGTAGTGACCCTCCGAACCTGATCCGGCTAATACCGGCGTAGGGATGCGGAACCGCAGGGCGATATTGCGCCCTGATTCCCTCTTTGTGCTTTGTAGCGGACAGTTCGCGCTCTTCAGGCGTTGCCTGAGAGTCTCTGCGCAATCGCAAAGGTGGCGACACATGAACGAAACACACATCATCCAGGCTTTGCTGACATTCCTGCAGCGCGAAGAGTCCTCAGACGACGATTTCAACCAGCTGGCCCTCGAAATCTTCGCTTATCAATTCGAACACAACCCACCTTATCGCCGCTTCGCCATCCAGCGCGGACGCACGCCGCTGACGGTGAAAAACTGGCGCAACATTCCTGCTATCCCGATTAATGCCTTTAAAGATCTGACGCTCAGCTGCCGTCCCACTGACCAAATTGCCGAAATCTTCATGACCAGCGGCACCACCGGCGCGGTAAGAGGGCGCAGCTACCATCCGACGCTGGACGTGTGGAAGAAATCGATGCTGCTCAACTTCCGCCGTCGCTTTATGGCGGGCAGTGAACGCATGCGCATGGGCATTTTATTCCCGGATACCGTGGCGATGCCGAACTCCTCGCTGGCGACCTATCTCGATTTGGCGATGCAGGAGTGCGGCACGCCAGACAGCGAAGGAATGGTGGGCGAGCATGGCCTCGATATCGATCGCCTGTTCAGTGCGCTGGAACAGGCCGAAGCCAGCGGCGAACCTTATGCGCTGCTGGGTGCCAGCTACAGCTTCGTGCCTCTGCTGGATGAAATGCAGCGCCAGCAACGCGGCTTCGCGCTGCCTGCTGGCAGTCGCATTCTCGATACCGGCGGTTTCAAAGGCCAGTCACGCGAGATTGGCGCAGAGGATTTCTACGCTTCGCTCTCTCACGCCTTCGGCATCCCGCGCTCACACTGCATCAACATGTACGGTATGACGGAAATCAGCACGCAGTTTTACGATGCGGGCAATGAACGCTGCCCGCCGGTAAAATCCGGGCCACACTGGATCCGCACACGCGTGGTCAATCCGCTTACCGGTGATGATGTGCCGGACGGCGAGATTGGCGTGCTGGTGCATCACGATCTGGCACATTTCAACTCGGTTTCCGCCTTGTTAACCGAAGATGCGGGCGTGATGGTGCCCGGCGGATTCCATCTGCTGGGACGCGCGACCGGCGCTGATGCCAAAGGCTGTTCGCTGACCATGGCAGCGTTTCTCGCCAGCGCGCAGGCACAGTTGTGAAGGAAGTTGCCGGACATCTGCCGGGCCTTTCCGCCGACGAAGTGCAGTGGCATACGCTGAGTTTCAATCATCGTGGCGCAAGCCTCGAGGTTAGCGTTCCGCAACTTGATGACGCGCAGATAAAGGCGCTCGCAGCGCGCATCCGCACCAACGCCCGCGCTTATCTCCACCAGCTGAGCGTTGCGCAGATCATCGCCATCATTGATGAAGCGGTGGCGCGACTGCTCGATCGCCATCATCCAATGCGTATCAAAGCCGAAAAGCTGCTGCCCATCGTCACCGGTTACGATGCCGAAATGGTGCGGCTTGGCCTCACCGGCTACCTGAAAACCTTTCGTCAGCCGCAGCTGAAGCGCTTTCTGGCGGAGGATTTCACCGATCCGCAGATGCTCGACGATTTCCAGCCACGCCCCAAAGGCGGCTTTGCACGCGCGTTTGGCCCGCAATTGTTGATGCATATCTGGGCGGGCAACGTGCCGGGTTTGCCGCTGTGGAGTTTGATTTGCGGCCTGCTGGTCAAGGCGGGCACCATCGGCAAACTGCCGGGCAATGAGCCGCTGATGGCAAGCTGGTTCACGCAGTTGCTGGCGGAAATTGATCCAAAACTCGGCGAGTGCATCGCGGTGGTGTGGTGGAAAGGCGGCGATGCGCAAACCGAGCCAACCTGGCTGCGCCAGCCCGATACACTGGTGGCTTATGGCAGCAACCCAACGCTGGCGGCGATCCAACAACGTTTGCCGGTTACCACGCGCTTTCTGCCGCACGGACACAAAATCAGTTTCGGAATGGTGGCGCGTTCGGCGTTAAATACTCGGCAGGGCGCGGAGCTGGCGCGCCGTGTGGCCTATGACGTGATGCGTTACGACCAGGCCGGTTGCTACTCGCCACAAATGCTATTTGTCGAGCGCGGCGGCAAGGTGTCGCCGGATGAGTTCGCCAGCTATATCGTCCATGAACTCGCTGCGCTGGCGCATAAACATCCGCGCCGTCCGCTGGCTAATGATGAGATGAACAGCATTGCCGCGTGGCGTAATGGCGAGGAGATCCGGGCGCTGGGTGGCGATCGTACGCTTTACGGCGAGGCGGCAGACAGTTGGGCGGTGGTGAGTGTTGATCATGCAGAGCCTTTATCGCCTGCTGCACTTGGCCGCACCTTGAAAGTGGTGTCCGTGGATGCGCTGGAGGAAGTGGTCGATTTGGTGGCGCAGCAGCGGCATTTTCTGCAAACCGCAGGCGTGGCGGCCGCGCCGAATGAGTTGTTCCGCATCTCCGCTCTTCTTGGGCAAGTGGGTGTTACCCGCATCGCCGCGTTCGGCAACATGACCTCGCCGGAAGCGGGCTGGCATCACGACGGGCGTTTTAGTTTGCTCGATCTGGTGACCATCACGGAGATCGAGCAGGGCGCAGAAGCGGCGGCAGAAGGGTTTGCGCCTTATGCGGACTGACGCGGTCGCCATGAATGGCGACCCTACGACGCACCGGTTTTGTAGGGTGCGCATTAATGCGCACCTGGTTGAAACGTACCTTAATCCAAAGGATTAACAATGAAATTCTCCAACCAAACCGTTCTGGTAACCGGTGCAAGTCGCGGCATTGGTGCGGCAATCGCTAAAGCCTTCGCCGCTGAAGGCGCATTCGTGGTGGTGAACTATTTGCGCAATGAAGCTACTGCAGCGGGCGTAGTTGCAGAGTGCCGCGCATTAGGCGGCGACGCATTGGCGATTGCCGCAGATGTCACCTGTGTGCAGCAGGTCAACGCGATGATGGAGCAGATCGTCAACGCCACCGGCCGCCTCGATGCGGTGATCAACAATGCTTTCGCACCATACGTTTTCGACACCGAAAATCGTTCACGCTTTTGGGAAACGCCATGGTCGGGCTATCAGTCGCAGTTCGATGGCGCGGTGAAAGCCGCGTATAACGTCTGCCAGGCGGCGCTGCCTTTAATGCGTGCGCGCGTGCGCGGCAGTATCGTCAATCTGACCAGCGATTTGGTAGCGCGTCCTTCGGTGCCGTATCACGATTACATCACCGCGAAAGCGGCGCTGACCGGCTTTAGCCGCACGCTGGCGACGGAGCTTGGCCCGCTGGGGATTCGTGTTAACTGCGTCGCGCCCGGTCTGGTGTATCCCACCGATGCCAGCCAGGCAACGCGCGAAGAGGTGCGCGATTTCCTCACTGCGCAAACCCCGCTGCGCCGCATCGCGCGCCCGGAAGATGTCACCGGCCCGGTGCTGTTTCTGGCGTCCGACTGGAGCGAGTTTGTCACCGGACAAACGTTATACGTTGATGGCGGATTAGTAATGAATTAACCCGTAGGGTCGCCATTAATGGCGACCGTTTCGCATTAATAAGCTCAAGACGAATGACATATATCTGTACGCAATTACGTATTAAATGATAGATATTTCAAACACCAACACATCTCAGTGTTTTCTTTAGTGAAACGAATAAAACACACATTTAAATGCGGATTTACACATCATTATTTTATGAATAAGGATCACATCTGGTTAAAATTTAGCTTCACGGAGTTATATCATTACCCTATAGTTTTCATGGTTAACGGAATTAACTATAGGGATATATATGTACCACAGTGATGCGGTCATAAAGCAGCTTCAGGCGCAAAGGATTCTGGCAGAAAAGCTCGATAACGCCGTTTCAGGCGTTATTGATGCAGTTTCCGAACAAGTCAGTAAGATCAATAAAGGGGCGACCCGGCTTTCATTTTATGCATCGTGCTTTACTGATGAATACATAGACGTCTGTAAAAATCAGGTGCTGGAAGATAATCGTTTCAGAAAAGCGGTCATACGGTTAATCAAAGATAGAGATATTATTTATTCGCTGGTGAAAACTTACATTGACTATCAGCTTGAGCACAGATCATACAGGCAGCTTGAAGTAATTAAAATGCATCTGATGCGAGCCAACATTCACATCGCAGCCAGCACACTGACTACTCGCGCATTTGGTGCTGGTGCGACTATGGCTGTCGTTCTGGGGATGAATATAACGCTTCCTGTTGGGCGTAATGTTGGTACTGCAGTTGGCGCGGCAGCGTCATTATTGGGAATTTATGCCATAGTTCAAAACGCAGCAGACAGCGCAAAGCGCTTGCAAATAATGCATCCTCCTTTTTATCACGCATTGTATATGCGAGAACTCGAAATGATGTATTTCCTTATTGAACCTTCATTCATGCGGGCTGGTGCGCTAAGAAATCAATGGCTTTCGGATTACGAAGTCGCTGAAGTATTGATGAAGTTAGTGGGGAAGTGATGAAGAAATTTTTAAAGCAATGGTTAATATCAGAATCGAAATTTCTGATCTGCACTTACGTGCCGATAGTATCAACGATAATTTTTGCGCTGCTACAAATCTACTTTTTTCCAGATAGCAGTATGTTAGGTGTAGGGATATTTTATTTGTGCTCTCTATCATTTGTTATCTACAAATGTCGTTAAGTCTAAGAGTAAAATAGAGCATGCTTAGCGTGGTGAAAAATAATGCTCTTCAGGCTTGTATACGAGTAGGTTGGAGTGAAATATGAGGGCATATTTGAAGCGATGGTTGGTAGAACAATTAAAATTGTTGTTATGCATCTATGTGCCGGTTTTATGTGCTCTCGTGTTTGGTGTGCTTAAAGTTTATCTCTATCCCGAGAGTAGAATGATGAGCGTGGGCCTTGTATATCTTCTCACGCTAATAATCTCTGTTTATAAATTTCGTTAAATTTAAAGGATTTAATATGTCAACTCCAGCACATCTCTGGTTAGAAGATGAAAGTGGTTCACCAATTGTAGGTTCGTGCATGATGCCGACCCGCCTCGGTTCGATTGAACTGAACACGGTGATGCATAACATCACAATCCCGGTAGATCAGCACACGGGAAGGCTTACAGCCACGAGGATTCATTCCCCCATATCCATTCAAAAAGAGTTTGATAGAACAACACCGGTACTGTTTCGTGCATTGTGCCAGGCCCGTACGCTGAAATCAGCGACCATCAAGATGTACCGAATTAACGAAGCAGGCATTGAGATTGAGTATTTCAATATTCTTTTGGAAAACGTCAAAATATCCAGCATCTCTCCAGCCCTGTTGCCAAACGGCCAGACCAGCACGCATCTGGAAAATATTGAGCCACGATATGAAACGATTGCATGGAAATACGTGGACGGAAATATTATGTTTAAGGATGGATGGAATGAGAGGATGATTGCTTAGCTTTTGGCGTTATTGATGAAGCTTCCAATTAAGTCAGTAAGTTCGCTTAATAATTCATGGATTTCAGAGTATAAACTTGCTCAGGTGCTCGCTAAACTGATGGTAAGGGCATGAAACGTTTCTTAAGGCAGTGGCTGAGGTCACAATCAAAAATGCTGCTGCGTATTTACGTGCCGGTTATTGTTACTGTGCTGTATGGCATGTTGCAATTTTACCGTTTACCTGACAGCGGCATGCTGAGCGTGGGGTTCGTTTACCTGTGTGTGTATATTTTTGTTGTTTATAAATTTCGAAAACTTTAAAGAATTAAATGTATCTGTTCCAGCGCATTTATGGTTGGAAGATGAAAGCGGCCCGCCGATTGTGGGTTTCTGTACGATGCCTACGCGCCTCGGTTCGATTGAACTGAACACGGTGATGCACAACATTCCTATTCCGATAGATCAGCACACGGGCAGATTGACGGGAACGCGGGTGGATACCCAATCACAATTCAGAATGAATTTGACCGCACAACACTAACGCTGCTTCGTGCACGGTGGCAGGCCAGAACGCTTAAATCAGCGACCATTAAGATGTACTGAATTAACGAAGCAGGTATTAAAGTTGAGTATTTTAATATTCTCCTGGAAAACGTCAAATTATCCAGTATCTCTCCGGCCCTGTTGCCAAACGGCCAGACCAGCACGGATCTGGAAAATATTGAGCTCCAATATGAAAAGATCACTTGGAAATACGTGGACGGCAATATTGTGTTTAAGGACGGATGGAATGAGAGGATGATTACTTAACTTCTGGCTAAGACTGCTGAAACTGAGGATTAGAAGTAACATGAACAAAATCGCCTTGCTCAAAGAAGATATAATCAAAATTCCAGCTGATGCCATTGTTAACGCCGCCAACACATCCTTGCTGGGCGGGGGGCGGAGTTGATGGCGCCATCCATCGTGCGGGTGGGCCAGCGATTTTGGCTGAGTGTCAGAAAATCAGAAATCGACAAGGTGGCTGCAAAGTCGGAGATGCAGTGATCACCACGGCGGGTGATTTGCCAGCAAAATACGTCATTCACACCGTTGGTCCACACTGGCAAGACGGGGAACATGATGAAGAAACGCTATTGAAAAATGCCTATCTGAGCTGTTTTAAACTGATAGAGGAATACGGCATCCAAACCGTCTCGTTTCCTAACATCAGTACGGGCATATACAGATTTCCTAAAGCGTTGGCGGCTGAAATCGCATTAGGTATGATTAATCAGTGTTTGCGTGACAACCCCAGCATAGAGCAAGTAAATTTGGTTTGCTTTGATGAGGAAAATTACGACTTGTATTCAAAAATGCTTGGGCCAATAAAGTTATGAGTAATTTCGCTCGAAAAAGTCGGCTTAAGGTGGCGATTTTGAAGGATGTCCAAGGCAAGAGCCGTAACGGTAAAATGGAATGGCTAATCATAAGTTAAAATATTCATTAACTTGGGCAATAACATCAGCACAAAAAAAATGATATTTTCGGTTAGGTAGATAATGTTGATGGATTTTTTAGCGGCACCCTACTTACGGAATAAAAGGAACAGTTAATAGTCGCTGACATCATTTTCTATCATCAAAAATGGAAATTAAGCGATGCCTTTTTCTCCATCGCCGCTTCATGAATCTCCAGGCGCTATCAAAGTTGATGCGGCTATGACCGGAAATAATCCTGATGTTTCCTACCTAATAAAAAAGATTTCAATTAAGTCTGATTGGTGTTATACCGAATACCTAGTCTAAAGATATTTCATTAAATAAGTAAGTGTTTTTTGTATACTCCCTATCTTCCCTCGCTTATTTTTTTCAAGTTTTAACGAAAGACAATAATCTAATACAATAGTGATAAAGCTCTAAACTCACATGATTATAAGGCTAGGGGCTTAATTAAATTATAACTAAAGTTGAGAGTGTATTTCTGCTAGCTTTATAAAAAGCCCATTATATGAAGTTAGTATCTACCTTGATGATTTGAGTGAGCAGTAAAGCGCTGGGTTGGGGTGGTGATATATAATGTTAATTATATAAGGTTAAGGTTAGTACTAAGCCCCGTTCAGTAGGTGAGTGCTAGCCCCTCCCAGTTCATAAAAATACAATTATATGAAGTTAATACGTTCAGAATAGGCGGCTGGGTTGAGTTCAGCGACACAAACGGTAAACATATTGCATTTAGCCTGAGCGGCTTGGCAACTCTTCGTCTCTTATGTTCATCGTTTGATTCTCTGTCAAAGCGATATCTGGACAATAAGTCCATTCAAAATTGATTGTTATGGTGCGCTCATGGCAGTAATTGATTCTTGACTGCTGGTGACCATCAATAACATGCAGCCTAAGTTGCAAATGCCGTCCTTAAAAGCTACTTATAACGAACCGGCAAAAAAAAACTGATAAACTATTAAGATTTTTAAAATATTATAATTCTGAGGTGATTGACTTAAGCTTAATGCAAACTTAAGTCAATTCATGTTTTCGCTAATTACTTTATGTAGCTTATATCTCTGAGGTGGTTACCTCTATTTAATAGTAGTTTCGATTATCACCTGATGATTCTCTGGATCATAAATCTTCAGTTCTTCACGAACCAGCGCAGTTGAAATTATGTTTGAATCTCCATCTACCTTATCAATGTGAAGGTAATATTTGTCGAAGTATTCTACATTTTTTTGCTTGGAGTGAATGGACGAGAGAGCTGAAGATATATCTCTGGCTTTATCGTCAGGTATGACTATATTGCATGCATTAAGACGACGCGGGATGCTAACAGTTATTCCTCTATTACTGTAGCTTCGCCCACTAACCATGCCACAACCAATCCCGGAATATTTATACCCCTTGATGTCGAAGTTATAACTTTCGCCAGCCAGAAGAGTTAGTGCGCCATCATTGAGGTTAAATACCTTCTCATCTGAAGCTGTCTTAAAATCTGGGATGTCCGGATTGTTGTTGTAACCATAATTACTGGATGCATAAAACACGATGTTGTGGATGTCTTTATATTTAGCAATCTTTGCCTTGATTACTGGCAGCTCATACTTTTTTAAATCTTCTTTTGCAAAAGAATCTGTTGTACTGTTCCACTTTCCTGAGAAGAAGCTCATAAGCTCATCATCTGAGAATTCACGCGGTGCCTGTGAAAAATATATATAGTATAAGTCGTCCTGAGATACGGGAATGAAACTGTCATTCGGTATGGATTTTGTTTTGTTATCAATTGCGGAAAGATTCTCAAAAAATCCATTTCGCCATGCAGTTTGCTCATTTGTAGGTTCATCACTCATCGAAAATCTGAGGTTAACAATACCAAATTCAGGAACTTTAGGGGTGTATTTATCTCCCTGCTTAACAAGCTGATATGACATCGGGCCTGAGATATTTCTTTTGTAAAGGCTGTCACTATCTAAAGTTACTGTTGCCTCACAATTTATACTGTCTGAGCGCGTGCCTGTAACTGTTATTTTATCTACTTTTAATCGCTCAGTTGTGCCAAATCCGTCTTCAAAAAATTTTGATGTATAAAGGAAGGGTGAATCTTTATATTTATACTCAGGTTCATCCTGCTTTGCATTTATGAGTGGGTAATAGTTTATAGGGCTTGCATCCAGGTTTTTTACGGTTTCTGCTTTAAAACCATCAGTTATCGTCTTCACGACTGCCGGATTGCTGCACAAACCAACCTGCTCTTCGTGCGTCAATTCGCTTACAGGCTTTTCCTCTACTTTTTTGTCACAACCTGCAAGGCACATCCCTACGGCAATAACAAGTATAGATTTATTCATTTTCATCTCCTTTGATTTGAAAATACAGATATCAGTTTTATATTATTTGGAAGGTGGATATTAGACCCGATACGGAACATCATCCAGTACCAATTCGGCGAATTTGATTAGCTAAAAAAATAAGAATTAAAGAACGGAAAGGCGCCCCGTCTGGTGGCACCTTAAACCGTATTACTGACCGGCAGCGCTGAGAAGAGGGTTATCGGAGCCGCCTGCGGTACCGCCACTCTTGTAAGCGTTCAGGAGCTTACCTTTCTTCGACCATTCAAATACTGTGGTTTCACTGGCGTTTGGCATAAACGGAATCGCCGCAATTTTTGTATATGGGTAAGACCAGATTTCTTTGCCGTTGACTTCATCCTTCTTAGGAGGATTACCAATAGCTTTAACAACATCATCTTGGGTTGTGTTTCCGGGCTTAAAAGCAGCAAGTTGCGCATTACTAACTGAAGTACCTGACTTGTAATCCAGAGCAGAACATCCTGTTAGGGTAGCTGAAGCGAGTAATAATGCAGCGATGAGTCTTGGTTTCATATTAATTCCATTTTGAGATTATTTAATCCTGAATATTAACTCAGGTTTAAAAATAAATTATGATTTAGCCAGAAGACAGAGATAGTGGTCATATATCAAAACTATAAGCAGCATCACAATCGAGCAGTTAAGGCATTCTCGTCCATGTAGAGCTTGTTCCAGAATCCCCATTTCCGGCACCAACGGTATCAAAATACACCTGACTTTATAGATAGTAAACTCATTAGTATGGTCGGGTAGGGTAGATCTCCACAGGAACCTTGTATTACTTACCTATCTTCATTTTAGTTAGAAGTCTAACGTTAATGTAGTGGGTGAGCCCGATAATTTGTATTATGACAATAGATTCCGTTATGAACAAAACTAAGCTATCAAAATCCGCAGCAGACCTGATGTCTCATCATATGACTCAGCATTTTAATCTCAAGAAAAAGAAGTATGATAGGTAGGCAGGTAAATGTGTCTTGAAGATCTAAACAGACTTAGGCAGCATTTGTGCTGGTAGTTTCATCGTTCCCCGGTGGTAATAACTATCGTGGGATTTCATTTGATATAAGGATATTGGCATGGATTACAATAAAATTTGGGGTGCAGTTTTGGTTATCGGCTGCGCAACAGTGCTGGCCGGATGTAAAAGCGAACCCTCTGAAAGTGACATTCAGTCTGCTATTCAGCAGAACGTCGATCAGTCTAACCAACAGGCGAAATCAATTGGCGGGAAGGCTTTAACGGACAATATGCTAATGAAGGTTAATAACATAAAAAAACTAGCATGTCAGGACGCTCAAAGTGATGGCTCTTATAAATGTAAGGTTGAAATGGAGGTGACTGCCCCCTTCGTTGGCAAGCGTCAAACAACTGGTGAACTGACATTTATTGAAGGCGATTCAGGCTGGCGGGTAGTTCAGTAATACATTTTTTTAAAAAGCCGCCGTAATGGCGGCTTTCTTCAAGTTGCTAGTTTATTCAGAGGTTTTTAAATACAACCTGTTCATAAACATTAATCCATGAATCACACTGCCGCTTAATATCTGTATAGAATGCAGAACTTTTCATGTTCACTTTCATATTCTCTGCGATCAAGCGGATGTGCCATTCTGGGTCTTTCAGGTCCTTAGTGGTCACAAAGAAGCCTGTCTCACGAAATGATTTCGGCCCTTCAATATCGGGTGTTAAACCTGCACTTCCACTATAGGAGTTTACAAAATACTCTGCGCCTTTAATCTCATCAAATCTGAAAGTTTGTCTCTTTCCATTTGATTGCAAACGAACCGTCTCATTATTGGTATTAATGTACATCTCCCAAATGTACGTACCGTTATTGAGATAGTGATGGAAAACACCATCTCCACGTTCATTGAAATAGCTCTCATATGAATTATACACCGCGATATAGCGATAATTCGTAAACGACATGTAGGCAAGGAGTAATGCTGGGATAAGGAAAAACAAAATGCTCCCAGTATCTCGCCAGCCTAACCAGAATGGAAAATAAGCTACCAGTGCGGCCAGTACAATCTGAACATACGCTTTTTTCTTTGCGGAACTGGCTAATGCTACTTTTGACATAAAAATCTCACTCATCTGATTAATAGATAAAACTCATATATTTATAATTTTCATTTTAATTTCCTTGTAATCAAATGAGTAAACCAACAGCCAAAATCTTGCAACTAAACGCATATAGTTTCAGGTGAAACTTATGATCTAAAGGAGGGAAGCGACATAAGTAACTAGATCTGTGTCCCTTTAGCCCAAAGCTATCATGAAAAAGTTAGTTTTGAACAGTGGAAATTCAGTAATTTTTCTTATCATTGGTATCATTCTCTGAGTATATGCCGGTTACAACATGTAATTTGACTTAATACCAGTCATTGCTCAGTTCAATTACGTGTATGTCGAAGACGCGGTTACTATGTCACTACTAGTTTAATTTAAAGCGCGGTATGAATTGAATAGCTGCCTGAGTTGATACACTAGGGCTACAGCAGCTGATGATCTGGCATTCACTTCGTTACATCACTACTGATGTGAGTGTACGTAGTTCTGAATCGCCACGGATATAACAGACACCTCAGAGTCATTTATGGAGTGACCCCGAGCCCATAGACAAATCTGCCCTATATTTTGAGCATAGGAGGAGTCTATGGGCACACCACGATTTACCCCTGAGTTTAAAGAAGAAGCAGTCCGCCAGATCACCGAGCGGG
>NZ_JAINFN010000015.1:0-56287 GCF_026130245.1 Pantoea sp. JK | reverse complement strand
TGGAATGCAGGGCCTGGGTAAACTGATGCCGCAAGCCATCGTGGTTGAGGCAAACGAACAAATTTATCCGGGGCTGGTTCCCGTTCTGGGCGCGATGAAATCGGAAATCTGTTCCGGACGCGCAGGCTTTGCGGGCATTCTGGCACGCCTCGCAGAAGTGGCGGCGGCCATGATTGTGCGTGGATGGATCGAAAACGGTAGCGAGAACGCCGCAGGCCTGATCGCTGCGTTACGTGATCCACGACTTGCCCGCGCCATTCTGGCCATTCATCGTGATACAAGCCGGGAGTGGTCTGTTGCCGAGCTTGCTGCCCAGTCGCATGTGTCGCGTTCTGTTTTTGCTGAACGCTTCAAGTCAATCATCGGCATACCTCCCCTGCGCTATGCAAGAGAAGTGCGAATGCGCATCGCGGGTCACTGGATTACTCACGATAAGATCTCAATTGACACCGTTGCTCTACGTCTTGGCTATGCCTCGCAGGCAGCGTTTAGCAGAGCGTTCAAGCGCATCAATGGCTATCCGCCGGGCGCTATGCGTCAGCGATCAGAGAGAGGCGCTAATACTGTAAATGAGTGAATGTTATTTTTATCATATGCTGGGTTAACTTTAGGAGGCCGTTCTCTACATTAAAAACTGAGCGGTTCAATAAGTGTGTTGCATCCATCGGTTGAATTCACATCACAAAGCGGCCAAGCCCGAGGAAAACGACGTCTGCTGTGAGCGAAAAGCTGACATAATTTGCCGCCTTAAAGTGTATATTCCGTTGATTTTTTTTTGACATTATTATCAAAATTATTTCGTCATACATGGAGTAAGACTAATGAGTTTCCACATAAGAACAGCTCGACTTTCTGATATCGAGGGAATGTTCGACGTCAGAACATCGGTAATCGAGAATCACCTGAGCCGTGAAGAGATGCGGCAGATGGGTATTACCGAAAGCGTGGTAGGCGATATGGTTGAAAAAAGTCTTTGCGCATGGGTTGCGACTGAAAATAATAAAATCATTGGCTTCTCCATGATATTTCCGGATGAAGGCTGTCTGTTTGCGGCCTTTGTTCTGCCTGAATATGAAGGCAAAGGAATAGGTCGCAGGCTTGTTATGCTCGCCGAGCAGGAGTTATTCCAACATCATGATATTGCCTGGTTGGAAACCGATAAGAATAGTCGCGCGGCGAAATTTTATATGCAGCTCGGTTGGGGTAATGAAACAGATCTCAATGGCACTGACATCAAATTAGAGAAATCTCGTGACGTTTAATTCACAGAATTTTCATCGATGTCCGCTCATGGCCCTAAGCGAACAACTAATTTGAACACCGTCCGCTGTGAGCGAGGAGCAGACCGTCAGGTTTGCAACTAGACGGCCAGTGGACTGGCAATAATAATTGAAATTATACCCATGTCTTATTTTGGATAACCACTCTGTATCCATCTGGGTCAACAAATGTCCTTCCGTTGATATCCCAGTAAGGGTTAAATGAGTTCGTCATGTTGAATCCGGCTTCTATCATCCTTGCACAGGCATCTATCCACGCATTTTCATCTGAATAATAAAGAACGAGTAAATCCTCCTGAGTTTGCAAAGGTTGAATGGGATGACTAAGGCAAAAGGTGAATTCAATGTGCCAGTCTAAGCCCTTCCGTCCTAACATCAGTCCATTGAAACCGTCATGATCATTGAATTCAGCTAATTTGTGTAAATCCAGTCCCTGACTATACATCAGAAAAGATCGTTCAAGATTGGAGACGGGTTTGGCAATACGCATATGAGTAAACAATTAGATGTTCTCCGCTGAAGTTTTTTTCTTGAGCGTTAAAATTCAGCTCAAGTTTACACATGATCATATTCTCAATTTATCCAGGAGAGCTTACAAAATGTCCGCTATTGACGCGAAGCTGACCTGTGCGCTGCACGGTCTGCAATGAGCGAAGAACGGACGTTACGGTCCTGCCTGGACACTGCTATAACATTTCATTCATGACGGCCAGATAGGTTGAATGATGCAGTTCGGGACTTAAAGGAATTAACAAAAAGCATAACCTATTGTGAATCTAAAGAATCTCTCGGTATAACCTTCTTAAGGTATAGAGAGACGCACACAGGTATAGAGGAGAAGGATAATGATTTCAAAGGATAATGCAGAGCATTATGTCTGGGGCGACGATTGCGACGGTTGGTATCTGTTAAACCGCCCGGACATGCTGGTTATTCATGAACAAATGCCGCCAGGCACTTTTGAAAAACGACACTTTCACTCCGTTTCAAGGCAGTTTTTCTTTGTTATTACTGGCATTCTTTCCATGGAGTTGGAAGGAGAAATTCATAATATTAAGGCTCTGCAGGGCCTGGAAATCCCACCGGGTTCAAAGCATCAAGCCAGAAATGACACTGGGTCTCCCGTAGAGTTTATTGTAATTTCGCATCCGACAACACGAGGGGATCGTTCTGACCTTCCTTCACCCTACTGACAGCTCGCGAGTATTTGCCAGTCCGCTTCTGGCACGAAGCGGTTATCTGCCAGACCTGAAGGTCCACTGTGAGCGAATAGCAGACGTCAAAATGATAGCTACAGGGATGCTCTCCGCATTAAACATAATAACCCAGCGCCGAACCATTCATCGAGTACACCTATTGCCTTGATAGTTAGCACGATCACAATATCAGCACTTATTGTTAATGTGATAATAGTAACCTTGGTTATCATTATCTCATCGAAAGCAAACACGCTTTCAACCATAAAAACCAAGGATAAAGACCATGAAAACTATCAAAGCTATGTCTATCGCCGCAGTTGCAGCTCTTTCACTGATGTCAGCAGCCAGCTTCGCGCAGAGCGTTACCGCAACGTCCCTGACTATGGACGGTGCCGAGGCCAAAATCGCCGCGCAGGCCCAGCAGCAGGGCGCGCAGTACAAAATCATTGAGGCCAGCAACGGCAACGTCGTTCACATGACCGCTGAGCTATACAAATAACGGATGGTCGCAAAAGGAAGTGCCAGGAAAGGTCGCCCACGGGCGGCCTTTTTTGTATCTGAACCCTTATACAGGCAAATTGAACAGAACATCTCAGCAGCGATCCTAAGCAGTGTCTTCAGCTGGCGTTCCCTGGTGAAAAACCAGAGTCCAGTGTCCTTTATCCGAATATAGCCAGCAGGAAGAACGCAATGCAGGACGACTGCCGTCATCATAAGACGTCCGGTAGTGAAGCATGGCGCAGCCTACCCCCATTTCGGTGAGTCGGAAATTACTGCTGATAATAGGTGATGCAGTTTTCTCGTTTAATAGCGACGTGATCGTCTCTGCACGATCAACCATCACGCCTGACCTTGTGATTTCCAGGAATTCAGGGTGGAGAAGCCACTCAAGCCACTCCCGATCGTTTCGCCTGTCATCGTGAAGGCTGCATTCCAGCAACCTGAGCTTTTCCAGAAGCATTCTGCTTATCCTCAAGTGATCCTACCGGATGCTCTCTTCTAACATGAAAGTCCTTCACTGAACGCTGTAGGCTCTTCTATTTTGTAATTTCATTTAAAACGCTCAGCCAAACATGCGAAGCATCCCTGTTTCGCATTGTGTATCTGGATATAGCTAATCTGTGGGTCGGCAAAGAAAATATCTATGAAATTTTCTACAGATTGGCCCTCGCAAATTTCTGCCTTAATTAGAGAGTGCTTTTCGTTATATGCTCGTAATGAAAGGACTCTGCCATTCATAACTTCAGGTAATTCGTTGATATAAATTCCTTGCTCGGTACATCCCTCCCAAATATATATTGCATGAGAGCCGCGATAAGGTGTATCTGCTGGCTGATAAATGTGGTTGATAAGTAGAGCGGTTTCGCCAACAGGTATATCGCATAATGAGATTCTGTCGGGATAACCTGGGTAACTAGTGACAATTTGTCTTACGGCTCCGTATCTTCCTAGATAGCCATTACTACGCCCAAAAAGATGAGTAAACTGCTCGGCTCTAAGGCCAGAAATTCTATATTTCATGATGCCTCCAGTGGTATCAGCATCACCTTAGTGGTTTTTCTAAGAAGAAACTCGCTGTTTCCGGTCAGGGAAATATTGGTTATTGGCGAGTATGAAATTTCGCATAATGGCCGCTCCCCTTTGATCAACACAGATTGTTGTTAGCTACTTCAGCTCTTGGCTCGAAGCGGCATTCCCCACTTTATTTTGATCTGCCATCTAGTAAGAAAACTCAAGCCTAAATGCAGCTTATTTTTAACCAGTTTTGCAGAAGAGTTTTGCTGGAGTTTTGCAGAAGACCTCTGAAGGCGATTTTCACCGACCAGGCTCATTATCGATGCCAGCACCCTGCCCGGCACGTCATAGCGATCGCCGCCACATCTCTGGCATTTTTCACTGGAAAGTGCCGCTTTTCGCCACTATTATCAGCTTACATATTCACCCACTGATAACTAAGGAGGATTACTATGCTGCTGTGTGAATTGTTTCTTTACTCACACTTTTATAGTAATTGGCCGCGTTCAGGCATTTCCGCACTCGTGCTGCGATAATCCGTCCTGAGCGAAGTTTACTGAAAATCTAATCCCTTCCTCCGGCTTACCGGGTTGTCGTCAGCGATTTCTGACGTCAGGCTTTTTTGCGCCTGCAACTTATGAGTAAGCACATGAGCACACTATTATCTGCCCACGATGTTGGCTTTGATAACGCCTTCGGCACGCTGTTTCACGATATCCATTTCAGCCTGAAAAAAGGCGATCGCATCGGTTTACTGGGTGATAACGGCACCGGTAAAAGTACCTTATTGAAAATCCTCAGTGGCGATCTGGAACCCAGCCACGGCAGCGTGACATCGGCTAATCACTGTTTACTGGCGCGCATCGAGCAGCATCTGCCTGCAGAGCTGCATAATGATTCGCTGCTGAATAGCGTAATGGCGCGCCTGCCGGAACAAAGTGATCGCTGGCGTGCCGAAGCGCTGTTGGGCAGCCTGGGTTTCACGGCTGAGCAACAAGCGCAAACCGCTGCGACTCTGAGCGGTGGCCAGCATATGCGCCTGCTGCTGGCGCGCGCGCTGATCCTGCAGCCTGATCTGCTGCTGCTCGATGAACCCAGCAACCACCTCGATCTGCCGATGCTGTTGTGGCTGGAGAATTTCCTTAACGGCTGGAGCGGCAGCTTTGTTCTGGTTTCCCATGACAGCACCTTGCTCGATCGGGTGACCAACTGCAGCTGGATTCTGCGCGATCGCGGTCTGCAATTCTTCCGTCTGCCCTGCAGCGCGGCGCGTCAGGCGCTGGATGAGCAGGATGACGCGGATGCGCAGCGTTATCAGGCTGAGCAAAGGGAGATTGAGCGCGTTGAGAAAAGCGCTAAACGTCTGGCGATGTGGGGCCGCGCTTACGATAACGAAGGGTTGTCGCGCAAGGCGCAGCAGATGGAGAAACGCGCCGGCTGGTTGAAAGAGGCACAAACCACGCTGAGCGAGGGAGCGCTGTGGCGGCTGCAACTGCAAGGTGAAGCGCTGGATGCCGATCGCGTTTTAGCGTTGCCGGAGATGTCGATTCATCCAGCCGATGACGCACCTGCGCTGTTTTCACTGCCGATGTTGCAGGTGAAAAGTGGCGATCGCGTAGCGATTGTTGGTCGCAACGGTTGCGGTAAATCGTCGCTACTACGGCATTTATGGGAGGAATATCAACACACAGATAGCCCGCTGTTTCATCCCCGCGCGCGCCTAGGCTATTACGATCAAAGTCTGCATCAGCTGCATGATGAGGAGACGCTGAGTAACGCGCTGGCGCATTTTGCTCCGCTCAGCGATGAGCACCGCAAGATGGCGCTGATTGGCGCGGGTTTTCCCTATCTGCGTCATCAGCAGTTGATTGGCTCACTCAGCGGCGGCGAGCGCTCGCGCTTGCTGTTTGTTGGGCTAACGCTGGCGCGTTATTCGCTGCTGCTGCTCGATGAGCCCACCAACCATCTGGATATGGTGGGCAAAGAGGAGCTTGCAGAAGCGTTAAACCAGTTTGAGGGCGCGGTGTTGCTGGTGTCGCACGATCGTCAGTTAATCGCCAACAGCTGCAACCGGTTCTGGCTGATTGAGGATCAGCAACTCAGCGAATGGCACGATTTTGACGCGGTAACCGAGCGCTTGCGTGCTGATCAGGCGACAACAACGTCAGACTTTGTCGCACCTGCTGCGACGGCAACAGCGTTGGATGAAGATGCATTACTACTGGCGCTGCTGGAGCTAGAAAGCAAGCTGGATGAGGATCTGACGCGCAAGCCAAAGCATCAGAAACCCGCGTTGCAGGCGCAGTGGCGTGAGGAGATTGCGTTGCTGAAAGCCCAACTGGATCTGTAGTGAATGGGTCGCCATGAATGGCGACCCTAGGCCAGCATTGCCTGTATTAATGCCTGCGCGGTCTTTTTCAACTGCTGCGCAGGATTTCGGCCAATCAATACAAATTGATACCCCGCCTTGTGCCACCACACCACATTCATCCCCTGCCGTTTCTCCTGTGCCACATCCGTGGTTTGCTGATGATCTTCGCGCGAAATACACAGCGCCATTGGGCCGTAACTGCTGTGATTCCAGGCAATCTGCGTAATCAGCGCATCGTCATAACGCAGCATGCGCACACTTTTCAGCGTCGCTTCCGGTAGCGTTAACTGCGCCGGCGTGAAATGCAGATCGAGATCGCGCGCGGTACGCGCCAGCGATTGCTGCAACACCGGCGGTGAACTGTCGACGTCGGCCAGCGTTTCCGCGCTGTACAGCGACATATATTGTGCTTCCAGCTCGCGGATCTTTTCGCTTTCGCCCAGCTCAGCTTTTATTGCCGGTCGCACCAGAAAACCGATGCCGCTGCCCACCAGCAAAAAACTCACCGAAGCGGCGATCAGCGCGCGGCGGCTGACCTGCGGCGCGGACGGTGTGGTTGCCAGCAGATGCGCCAAGCGCGGCGACATGCGCTCCAGCGGTGCGTCATCCAGCATTGGCGCAAAGGCCTCAGCAAAAGGTTGATTGCTTTTCATCAGCTCGGCAGTGCGCGCCGACAGCGCTTCGCTGCGCTTAAGTTCATTTTCAAACGCCAGCGCTTCATCCGCGCGCATCTCGCCATCCAGCCAGCCGACGATGGCCTCGTCCGCATAAGGCGAACTAAAACGTGCAGCCTTCACAAACGTTTCTCCTGTCCAGCCGGGCGCGAAGTGGCTGCGCTGGCTAAGGTGGTGCGCGCCGCTGCAAGGCGACTCATGATGGTGCCAATCGGCACCGCCAGCGTATCGGCGGCTTCCTGATAGGTGAATCCTTCGACGTAAACCAGGAACACCGCGTTGCGCTGCGCTTCGGGCAATTGACTCACCCGCTGCATCACTTTGGCGTATTGCCGACGTTGCTCATCATGTTGTTGCTGATCCGCCGCAACAAGCTCGTCGCTGTCGACAAAGCCTTGCCCGAGGCGCACTCGCTGCGCGCGCAGTTCATTGATCCACACCGAATGCAGTACGCTAAACAACCAGCGATCGATACGCGTGCCGGGCGTGTACTGGGCGCTGCGTTCCAGCGCCCGGACACAGGTCGATTGCACCAGTTCTTCGGCGACATCGCGGTTGCGTGACAGCACCATGGCGTAGCGCCACAGGCGGGCCAGATGCGCCGCTAAATGCTGGCGGACTTCAGTGCTGGTGATGTTTTCGTCCTCTAAACGCGGCGTTCATCAGGCTTCCGGATGGCCCTGAATCGCGGCATTGAGATCGCGATACTCTTCGCAATCCACGCCACACAGCGATTTAATGATGGTGAGCTGCTCTTTCGCCAAATCTGGCCGCCCTTTGATCATCCAGGCTTCACCCAGATATTCGCGCACTTTGGCATATTTCGGATCGAGCGCGATCGATTTCTGATAATAGGCCATGCCTTCGTCGGTTTTACCCAGCTTACGCGTGGCATACCCGCGATAGTTCCACGCTTCTTTGGTGTTCTGATTATGCAGCGTATCCAGCAAGTTGATTGCCGCTTGATACTCGCCCTTTTTCGCCAGGTGATAAGCGTAATTGGTTTTGTCGCTGTCACTTAGCATGCTGGTTTTCTCCGGCACGCAGGATTTAGATTTGCTGTCGTAAACCTGGCCTTTCGGGCAATCCGGCGTCTTTTTGTCGCTGTCATCATCGCCCATTGCCAGGGCAGCAGGCGCATGCAGCGTCATCAGTAATACGGGCAGTGCTAACCAGCGTAATTTCATCATTGTATACATGGTTGATCCTCATGGCGTGTTATGGATGGAACTCAGTGCTGAGGCAACAAGTGACTCAGATACGCTGTAAACAACTCAGCCGCCATTTCTATTCGGAAAAATTTAATCATTTTTCAACCAACGCACGTTACTCAGATAAATCCGGCGAATTTTCTCCAGTTTGTTGCCTGAAGTGATTATGATTCTCACTTCATAAAAGGGACGCTTATGCTCAATATCTCGAAAAAGTGGCTATTCGCCACGCTGACTGTGGTCATTCTCCTGCTGTTGATCTGGCATTACGCCGGTTCACGCAATAAACCCAACGCGGTGGTCACCGCCGAAGTGCGCAAGGGCAATATCGAAAACGTAATTGCCGCCACCGGCAAAATGGATGCGATTGAACGCGTTAACGTCGGTGCGCAGGTTTCCGGGCAGGTTAAAAAACTCTATATCAAAGCGGGCGATAGCGTCAGCAAAGGCCAGCTGATCGCCGAAATTGACGATCAGCCACAACGCAGCGACTTGCGTAATGCGCAAGCGGCGCTGAGCGTGGCGCAGGCCGATCTGGAAACCCGCGAAGCCGCGCTGGTGCGACAGCAAGCGCAATATCAGCGTTTGCAGCAGATGATTAAAACCAATGCCATCTCGCGTCAGGATTTTGATACCGCCGAAGAAGATTGGCGCAGTGCACGCGCCGAGCTAACGGCGCAAAAAGCGCGCGTGATTCAGGCTCAGATTGAGGTGGATAAAAAGCAGCTCGATCTCGGCTATACCCGCATCATGGCGCCCATGGATGGCACGGTCATCGCCATTGTCACCAAGCAAGGCCAAACGGTGAACGCGGTGCAAACGGCGCCGACCATCGCTAAACTGGCGCAACTCGGTACCATGACGATCAAAGTGCAGATCTCCGAAGCCGACATCAATAATGTGCAGCCCGGTCAGCAAGCATGGTTCACCACCTTCTCCAATCCGGATAAACGCTACAACGCCACGCTACGCAGCCTCGAACTGGCACCCGAATCGGTGATGAAAGATGACGCGCTAATGGGCAATAGCGAGAGCACGTCGAGCAGCATCTCCAATGCGGCCGTCTATTATAACGCCCTGCTGGATGTGCCAAACCCGGACAACGCGCTGCGCATCTCCATGACCGCGCAGGTCAATCTCATTCGTGATGCGGTGAAAGATACGTTGCTGGTGCCGGTGCAGGCGACGAAGAAAGATGCCGACGGCAAAACCTATGTGGAAATCCCGGATCAGGATAACCAGCCGGTGAAACGCATTATCACCATCGGCATCACTGACAGCGTTGATATTCAGGTGCTGAGCGGCTTAAAAGCCGGCGAGAAAGTGATCCTTGCCACGCAGACGGCGGGCGCTGACAAGGTGGTGATGTGAATATTATCGAACTGAAAAACATTCAGCGCAGCTATGTTAACGGTTCACAATCTCTGCATGTGCTGAAAGACATCAATCTGAGTATCGCCAGCGGCGAGTTGGTGGCGATTATCGGGCCGTCCGGTTCGGGTAAATCGACGCTGCTGAACATTCTCGGCTGCCTTGATGCGCCGGATAGCGGTGACTATTTGATTAGTGGTCAGAACACCGCCACGCTGTCGCCGGATGCGCTGGCGAAAGTACGCCGCGAACACATCGGTTTTATCTTCCAGCGCTATCATCTGATGCCCGATCTTAGCGCCCTGAGCAACGTTGAAATCCCGTCTATTTATGCCAATCTGCAGGGCAAAGCGCGGCAGCAGCGTGCGGCGGATCTGCTGGCGCGTTTAGGTTTGCAGGGCCGCGAACATCATAAGCCGGGCGAGTTGTCCGGCGGCCAGCAGCAGCGCGTCAGTATTGCGCGCGCGCTAATTAATGGTGCCGAAATTATTCTTGCCGATGAACCGACTGGCGCGCTGGATTCACACTCCGGCGAAGAGGTGCTGCGCATCCTGCACGATCTCAATCGCGAAGGTCACACGGTGATCATCGTGACGCATGACATGAAAGTGGCGCAGCACGCCGATCGCATTATTGAGATTCAGGACGGCGAGATTGTTGCCGACAGCGGCCGCAAACCGGATGCCACGCGTGCGCAATATGCTCCCGCCGCGCGTAAAAGTCAGAGCAAACTGCGCGGCTTTCTCGATCGCTTACGCGAATCGCTGCGCATGGCGCTGAATGCGATGAACGCGCATCGGCTGCGCACCGCGCTGACCATGACCGGGATCATTTTTGGCATTGCGGCAGTGGTTACCGTAGTGGCGCTCGGCCAGGGCGCGCGGCAAAAAACGCTGGAGAGTATTTCCGGGCTCGGCACCAACGTGGTGTCGATTTATGCCGGCGGTGATTTCGTCGAGGATGAAGCGCATCCAGTGCTGACGCTGGTGATGGCGGATGCGGATGTGATTGGGCGTCAGCAGTTTGTTGCGGCGGTCAGTCCGGAGATGATCGCCAATCAGCCGATTCGCTATCTTTCCAACGCATCCAAAACTTCGGTGTATGGCGTCGGTAAAGAGTATTTCCAGATTCAGGGCATCAAACTGCTGGAAGGCAGCAACTTCAGCGATGAGCGTCACGCGCGTCAGGAGATCATCATTGATACCAACACGCGCAATAAACTGTTCGGCGAACAGGGTCAAAGCCCAATTGGCAAGATGATCGTGTTGGGTTCGGTGCCGGTGCGGGTGATTGGCGTGGCGGATAACAACGATGGCATGTCGCCCAATCGCCTCAGCGTGTGGCTGCCGTGGAGCACCGTGATGTATCGCATCAGCGGGCAAACCGCGTTGACCAGCATCAGCATTAAACTCAAGGATGATGTGGTGAGCGGCCCGGCGGTGGAATCGCTGACGCAATTATTGACCGCGCGTCACGGCACCAAAGATTTCCTGGTGTTCAACCGCGACAAATACCGTAAAGCGATTGAAGACGCCGCCGCAACCTTAACGTTGCTGATTCTGCTGGTCGCCTCGATTGCGCTGATGATTGGCAGCATCGGCGTGATGAACATCATGCTGGTGTCGGTAACCGAGCGTACCCATGAAATCGGTGTGCGTATGGCGGTGGGCGCGCGACGCGGCGACATCATGCAGCAGTTTATGATCGAAGCGGTTCTGGTCTGTCTGGTGGGCGGATCGCTCGGTGTCGCGTTAGCGCTGGTGATTGGACCGATTATCAGCCTGCTGGCGGGCGGCATGATTACGGCGATCTTCTCGTGGCAGTCGGCGGGCGCGGCCTTTGCCTGCTCCACCATCATCGGCATGATTTTTGGTTATCTTCCGGCGCGCAAAGCCGCGCGCATGGATCCGGTAGCGGCGTTAGCCAGCGAATAATCAAATCTCACGCCGTAGGGTCGCCATTCATGGCGACCTTCCCCCATCCCGCTCAAATCACATCAACATCGGCAATGTCGCCGTTGCCGTTTGCTGGCTCGCCGCCAGATAGCGTACATCGTGCGTCATCAATTCGTTAATCAGCACTTCCACCAGCAGCATCGCGCCCACTTTGCCGCTCAGCGCACCGGCGTTGAACGGGCCTTCCGGCCTTGCAGCCACCAGCAGCATATCGGCTAAGCTGCCCATCGGGCTGCGCAGTGTATTACTCAGCATCAGCACGCGCGCGTTTTGCTTCTTCGCCACCTTCACCACATGCATCACATCTTTGGTTGAACCGGATGCAGAGATGGCGATCACCAAATCGCCCTCTTTTAGCATCGAGGCATTCATCGCCGCGCGATGCATATCACCAAACAGCTGCGCCGATTTACCTAAGCGCAACAGGCGATAGTGCAGATATTCACCGGTAATCGCGCTGGCCGCCACGCCGTAAATCTGGATGGTTTTAGCCTGATGCAGCGCTTCCACGGCTTGCTGTAACACTTCGCGATTGATGAATTTCCCGGTATCACGCAGCGCCTGCACCGTTTCCTCTACCAGCATGTCGATGCTGTCACCGCTGGTAAGTGCAGCGGGCTGATTGTGTTGCACATCCAGCGCCAGCGCCATTTTGAATTCGGTATAGCCTTTGCAGCCGAGATGACGACACAGCCGCGTCACGCTCGCTTCGCTGGTGTCGGTCTCACGCGCCAGTTCGGTGATGGTGAGATACAGCACTTTCTGCGGGTCGGTGAGGATGAAATCGCCCAGCTTTTGCAGCGTTGGACTGTAGCCCGGCAAACCCTGGCGCAGATGCAGCAAGATGTTTTCATTGTCCGTCATGGCGGTCTCTCTGATTCACGGCATTAATGGCGCACAGTGTGCAGCAGATTAGGGCATAAGTGAAAGCTATCACAATAATGATGGAAATTTTCACCTGATGAATTAGATTGTGGTAATAATTTTTACCACAGCATCACTTCAGGAATAAAAATTTATGTCATCCATTTTCAGCGGTGCCTCATCCGGAGGTTGGTTCGAAAAAGCTCAGCGTTTTGGCAAGTCGTTCATGTTACCGATCGCCGTGCTACCGGCTGCCGGTTTGCTGCTGGGCATTGGCGGTGCACTCTCCAATCCCAATACCATCAAAGCCTATCCGTTCCTCGATGTCGCCTGGCTACAAGGCGTGTTTACCATTATGGCCAGCGCCGGCTCAGTGGTGTTCGCCAACCTCGCGGTGCTGTTTGCGGTCGGCGTAGCGGTAGGCTTAGCTAAAAGCGACAAAGGCACCGCTGGACTGGCCTCGCTGCTGGCTTATCTGGTGATGAACGCCACCATCAATGCGCTGCTGACGTTAACTGGCGTGCTGGCGCAGGGCAATCTAAGCGCGGTGGGACAAGGCATGGCGCTTGGCATTCAAACGCTGGAAACTGGCGTATTTGGTGGCGTGGTGATCGGGCTGGTGACGGCCATGCTGCATAATCGCTACAACAAAATTGCTCTGCCGCAGTTCCTTGGTTTCTTTGGTGGCTCGCGCTTCGTGCCAATTATCAGTTCCCTGGTCGCCATTCTGGTGGGCGCGGCGATGACCCTTGTCTGGCCGCATTTTCAGAAGCTGATTTTTGGCTTGGGCGGATTAGTCGATGCCACCGGCTATTTCGGCACCTTTATCTACGGCTTCGTGCTGCGCATGCTTGGCCCGTTCGGCCTGCATCACATCTTCTATCTGCCATTCTGGACCACCGCGCTCGGCGGCAGCGAAGTGGTTAACGGACATCTGGTGGAAGGCACGCAGCGCATCTTCTTCGCCCAGCTTGCCGATCCTAATACCCAGCAATTCTACCTTGGCACCGCGCGCTTTATGTCTGGGCGCTTCATCACCATGATGTTTGGCCTGATCGGCGCGTGTCTGGCGATGTATCACACCGCCAAACCGGAAAACCGCCAACGCGTGGCCGGATTGCTGCTGTCGGCAGCGCTGACCTCTTTCCTTACCGGTATCACCGGACCGATTGAGTTCTCGTTCCTGTTTGTTGCACCGGTGCTGTATGTCATCCACGCGCTGTTTGATGGAATGGCATTTATGATCGCCCACATCCTGCACATCACCATTGGCCAAACCTTCTCTGGCGGCCTGATCGATTTCATTCTGTTCGGCGTATTACAGGGCGAAGCGAAAACCCATTGGTGGTATGTCCCGCTGGTTGGCGTGCCGTGGTTCCTGCTCTATTACTTTACTTTCCGCCTGCTGATCACCCGCTTCAATTTCAAAACGCCGGGCCGTGAAGATGCCAGCATTGAAACAGCGCCGATGGTCGCCGGAGAACGTCCACTGCAGGTCATCGCGGCTTTGGGTGGCAAACACAACATCGCCGAACTGGATTGCTGCGCCACGCGTCTGCGCATCACGCTGATCGACAGCAGCAAGCTCGATGAAAACGCATTGAAAGCCACCGGCGCACGCGCCGTGATCCAACGTGGCAAAGGCGTGCAGGTAATTTATGGCCCGCACGTCACCATTATCAAAAATGAAGTAGAGGAGTTACTCGCGCTATGAAAGTACCGATGCTGGCACAGATTCAGGGAAAACTGGTGGTCTCGTGTCAGGCTCTGGAAGATGAGCCGTTACACAGCCCGTTTATTATGTCGCGCATGGCGTTGGCGGCAATGGAAGGCGGCGCAGCAGCGATTCGCGCCAACAGCCTGCTCGACGTGCAGCAGATTATGCAAACGGTGGATTTGCCGATTATCGCCATTATTAAACGCGACTATCCCGGCAGCGATGTGTACATCACCGCGACGCTGCGGGAAGTGGATGAGTTGATGGTGGCGAATCCGGCGATGATTGCGCTGGATGCCACGCTGCACACGCGTCCTGGCGATTTGCAGCTGCCGGCATTGGTGGCGGCGATTCGCCAGCGCTATCCGCATTTGCTGCTGATGGCTGATATCGCCACAGTGGAAGAAGCGCGTCAGGCAGCGGAATTAGGTTTCGATTGCGTTGGTACCACGCTGCACGGGTACACCGCAGAAACGCAAGGTTGTTATCTGGCTGCCGATGATTGCCGCTTCCTGCGTGACGTTTTAGCTGCGGTAGAAGTGCCGGTCATCGCCGAAGGGAATGTCGAAACGCCGGAAATGGCGGCGCACTGTCTGGCGCTGGGCGCGCATGCAGTGGTGGTCGGCGGCGCGATTACGCGTCCACAGCAGATAACGCGCCGCTTTGTGAATGCCATCAATTAATTTTTGAGGTCCACATTAAGGGCACCTTGCTGAAGGTTATCCACAATCCCCGTGTGTAGAGTCGCCGTTAACCTGTGGATAAAACTCGCCTCTCACCACACAGCGCCCGATGCGCGCAGACGGTTACTTTTCGCACGATTGTGAATTTCCAACGACCGGTTTGACACACTTGATGCGTTAGCGTGTTTAGGTGCGTCAGTATCAGGCTTTAAACCGAACCCTCTTTTTCGATCACTAATACGCGCGCTTCGCCTTGCGGGTGCGCAACATGCTCGGTGCCAATGCTGGCGTAAAAAATGTCGCCAGTATTGAGCAGCACTTTTTTCACCTCGCCCGCATCGCGGTAATGCATCTCTACCGCGCCGTTCAGCACCACAAATACTTCTTCGCCATCATTGATGTGCCATTTGTAAGGTTGATTGGTCCAGTGCAGACGCACGCTAGTGCCGCCAAAGTTGGCGATGTCTAGCGCATCCCAGGCTTTAGCAGGTGAGAAGTTTTTGCTGACGTAGGTTTTCATGCGATATCCGTGTGGAGGAGAACTGCGTTGATGATACACAGAGCGCGAGCGGACGGCGGGACATGCGCAGGCCATTTACGGACATGCAGATACAACAAAGCCGCCCGGAGGCGGCCTTAATACAACGTCTTGTGCGATTAACTTATTTGTACAGTTCTGCAGTCATGTGTACGCGGTTATTCGTGTTGGCTTCAGTAATTTTGTACTGCGCACCCTGCTCTTGTGCCTGTGCAGCGATTTTTGCTTCTGCGCCATCAAGAGTAGAAGACTCAACAGAGACGCTCTGCGCAAAGCTAGCAGCAGACATCATTGAAAGAGCAGCAACAGCGGCGATAGACAGTGTTTTGATAGTTTTCATGGTCATAATCCTTAGTGGTTTAATTAGAAGACTGTGTGCCTTCGATGAGAATAATAATAACTGATGTTATCGTTTCAATATTAACCATTAGTGCGATCACGATAACTTACGTAACTATACAGTTCCCGATGCTTTATCGACAAAAAAGGCCGCCCGTAGGCGACCTGTTCTGGCACATCCGTATGCAACCATCCGTTATTTGTAAAGTTCTGCGGTCATATGTACGACGTTACCGTTGCTTGCTTCCAGAATTTTATATTGCTCACCATTCTGTTTAGCCTGTGCAGCGATTTTGGCTTCAGCACCATCCAGCGTCAGAGAAGTAGCTGAAACGGTTTGAGCGAAGCTAGCAGCAGACATCAGTGAAAGAGCGGCAGCAGCGGCGATAGTCAGAGTTTTGATAGTTTTCATGGTCGTATTCCTTTAGTTGTTTGATGTGAAGGCTGTGCGCCTTCGATGGAAATAATAATAACCATTGAAACTATTATCAGATTAACTATTAGTGCGATCACAGTTAATCAACTCATTATCACTACGCCAACTCGAGATCTGTAATCACCCTCTTCACTTCCACCACATCCGCCGCCGACAGCGAACGCAGTGGGCGCGGCAGGCAATCATACTCAGCGAGGCCCAGCGCACTGGCCGCTGCAGCGATGACGCGGATACTGCCGCCGTGTTGCGTAAACAGCGCCCAAAGCGGTGCGAGCCGCTGTCCCTGTTCGGCTACCGCCGCAAAATCTCCCGCCATCGCCGCATCCGTCATTGCTTTAGCGGTGTGCGGGAACAGTCCGCCGCACACTGAATACCACACTTCACAACCAGCGATTAGGCCTGCTGCGGCAAAGGCATCGCCGCTAACACCAATCGTGACGTCTTGCGGTAATTGATCGCGCAAAGCGTTTACCCGTTGCGTCGCCGCCGCAATTTCGGCTGGCACGCCGGGAATTTTGATGGAAGCGATGTGCGGCAGCGTGGCGATACGCGCATGCAGCGCATCGGAGAAGACAAAGTGGCTGGTGCCGGGATTGTCATAAATGCACACCGGCAGCGAAACGTGGCGCGTGACATCCTGATACAGGCCAAACACCTCGTCATCAGTGAGTTTCTGATAGGAAACGGCGGGCAGCAGCAACGCGCTGGCGCCGGCTTGTTGCGCATCCTCGGCAAGTCGCAGCACTTCATCGGTGCTCACCGCGCCAATGCTGACCATCACCGGAATAGCGCCCGCATGCTGCACCGCCAGCGTCGCAATGCGCTTGCGCTGTTCGCGCGTGAAATAGGCGTAGCTGCCAGTGGAACCCAGCACGCCAAGTGAATCGACTTTTACTGCCGTGAGTCGCGCAAGGATATGAAGAAAAGCTTTCTCATCAATTCCAGAAGCATTCAGCGGAGTCAGGGGAAACGCACTCAATCCTTTAAACATAGCCGGCGCCTTATTCGTCATTAACAGGGGAAAACAGCTTAACCTGCACAGTTATAAGCCATTGGAAACAAAAATGCCCTCTTACGAGGGCAGGAATTATCGTTACCGCTTGAGGGGATTATTTCAGTGCGATGCGCGCAATCTGATCCTGGCCTTTGGTTGAGGAGTCTTTGTTGAACTCTGCTTTCAACGTTACGTACAACGTGTTGTTGTCTGGGCCAATCAGCAGGCTGTTTGGATTGTTATCAAACGACCAGCTGTTTTTCACCGCGTACGTAGTGGCATCCAGTTGCAGCACTTTCTTCGATTCGCGCTGGCTGATGTAGATCTCATTACGCTTAGCATTGAATTTGATAGCCAGCGCATCGCCTTCAATACGTTTGATCACTTTGCCGGTACGCTCATCAAACACCAGCGTGGCTTTGCCTTTCGAATCGTCGGTAACGAACAGGCGACCGGTTGCCGGATCTTCCGCCATATTCAGGAACAAGTACTCTTTACCGTCGCCCGCCGTCCAGCGCTTCTCAATTATGTGCGTGCGTGGATTGATGACCAGAATCTCGCCCGCGCCGTTAGTCGCATAAATGCGCTCAGTCAGCGGAGAATAGATGATGCCGGTTACCCATTTTCCTGCATTCTTGATGGTGGCTTTCAGCCTGAAGGTTTTCACGTCAACCACCGAGATGTACCCCGGATCGGCCACGCGACCGACATACAACTCGTTGCCGTGCCACAGCACTTCACGCGCGCCCGCCGGATAACCTTCTTTATCTTTCTTACCTGGGAAGACTAAACGTTCCAGCACTTTGCCGCTTTGCGCATCCACTTTCGAGATGGCGCCATCCAGCGAGTTGGTGGTGTAGAACACGCTACCCGCTTCATCGATCGCCGTACCAAAGTTTTTCAGATCGGTATGCGTCACGCCTTTAGTTTCCAGCGTGGTTGGGTCGAGACGATAAATCACACCGCCGTTCACGTCTTTAAAGCTCTGCGCGCTGGCAACGTATAACGCTTTCGCCGCAGGCGAGTACGCCATTTCATACAGGCCATCGCCCAGGGTGCGCTGGGTCAGAGAAGTATCAACTGGCTTGGCAGCAGCGGCTGGCGCTTCGGCTTTTTTAGCCGGAGCCTGGCAAGCGGTCAGGCTGAAAGCAGCGACGATCGCTGCAGCTAAGGCGGCTTTGCGCGGGCTAAATAACGATTTCATGCTCAACTCCATTAATGGATGAACGGCTCCGTTGCGCGTGCGCGCGTACGGAAAATACAAGAAGAATGAGAATCATACGCATTAGCATAAAGTTAGCAACTTTCTCGACGATCTTCTTTACTTTGCCGTGAATTCTGTCTTGCTAGCCGCACACCTTTCTTTGCCTAAAACGTCCAGATATCGCTTTAAAAACACGAAAACATTAGCAATTAACAGGTTATTTTCACCTGTAAACCATTGATTAATAGCCCGCTTACACATTATTACAATTGCAGTTGAAACCTTCCGCAGATTCTTTAAAGCAAATGATTATCATTGGCTTTCTCAATAAATGCGCAGTGGCAGTTTGCGTGCCTGCTCTTCTGCCCTTTTCGGCGGATAAGTCACACCGTAAACGATAAAAAACGAAGCAAAACAGCTTCCTATAACACGATTTTTACAGGAAATTTTATGTCTGGCATCAGGAAAACCTTTAACGTCTCACTGCTGGCGGTGACGATTCATGCGCTGCTTACGCCAAACATGGCGCAGGCGGCCAGCGACACGCAGCAGGATTTGGTGGTCGATGCATCCGCAACCGGCGACAGCGATAATAACGAAAAGCAGGATTACGCGGTGAAAACCACGCGGGCGGGCACCAAATTGTTGCTAACGCCACGCGATGTGCCGCAGTCGATGAGTGTGGTGACGCAGCAGCGCATGCAGGATCAGAACCTGCAATCGGTGAACGATGTGCTGACCAACGCCACCGGCATCTCCACCAACCTGATGGACAGTGAGCGCTCGGAATACTATTCGCGCGGCTTTAAAGTCACCAACTTCTCCTTTGATGGTATCCCCACGTCGGTTAATGACAGCTGGAACTACGGCGATGCCGCCTCGGATACCGCCATTTATGATCGTATTGAGATCGTACGCGGTGCCACCGGATTGATGACCGGCGCGGGCAGCCCGTCAGCGTCGATCAACATGATACGCAAACACGCCGACAGCAAAACCTTCACCGGCGCGGTCAGCGCCAGCTACGGCAGCTGGAACAAACAGCGTTATGTTGCCGATCTCTCTGCGCCGTTGAATCAGGATGGCAGCCTGCGCGGCCGCGTGGTGACCGGTTACAGCGATGAAGACAGCTGGCTCGATCGTTACCACAAAACCAAAAAGTTCCTTTACGGCGTGATCGATGCCGATATCACCGAGCACACCACGCTGTCGCTGGGCTACGACTACGAAGATGCCAACACCGGCAATCCAACGTGGGGCGGTTTGCCGATGTTCTACAGCAACAACGCCACCACGCATTACGATCGCAGCCTCAACTCCGCCGCCAACTGGGCACGCTACAACACCAATTCGCGCAAAGTGTTCGCCGACATCGATCATAACTTCGATAACGGCTGGAACATCCACGTCAACGGCACGCACGCGGAGAATACCTTCAACGATAAGTTGCTGTATGTCACGGGCAGCCCTGATCAGGACAGCGGCGAAGGCACCACCGGCTACGGCAGCATGGATCGCGGTAAACGCCAGATGGATTCGTTCGATGGCTACGCCAGCGGCCCGTTTGAGCTGTTAGGGCGTCAGCATCAGTTGATGGCGGGCGTGAGCTACAGCCGCCAGCACAATGCGACTTACAGCCAGGATGGCGTTACCGATCTGGAAAACTACGATATCGCCTCAGCCGATATGGGCATTTTCAACAACAGCTGGAACGGCAACATCGCCGAGCCGCAGTGGCAAGGTTGGTATCAGAATGCTGACGATACCCTCCGCCAGAAATCCGCTTACACCGCCGCGCGCTTCTCGCTGGCCGATCCGCTGTCGCTGATTATTGGTGCGCGCTACACGCAGTGGAGCACCAACGGCAGCAGCGGCGACATGACGAAAAATAACACCACGCCTTACGCCGGTTTGGTGTACGACATCAACGATACCTGGTCAGCATACGGCAGCTATACCTCGATCTTCCTGCCGCAAACCTACCGCGATACCAGCGGCAAATACCTGTCGCCGATTACCGGCAAAAGCTATGAAACCGGCCTAAAGTCCGCCTGGTATGATGGTCGATTAACCGCGACGGTTGCGGTATTCCGCATTGAGCAGGATAACGTGGGTCAGGCGATTGCTGGCGTCTACTTGAGCGGTAACGAGCAGGCTTATGCGCCCGCTAAAGGTGCAGTCAGCAAAGGTGCGGAGTTTGAGCTGAACGGTGCGCTAACGGATAATCTGCAGCTGACGTTCGGTGCCACACGCTACGTGGCGCGGGATAAAGATGGACGCTTCAACAGCTATCAGCCGCAAACTTCCTTCAAACTGTTCACCCGTTATCAGCTACCAATGTTGCCGGATCTGACGGTTGGCGGCGGCATCAACTGGCAGAACCGCGTGTTTGAAGATGCCACCAATGCCAGCGGCGATACCGTGCGCGTTTATCAGGGCAGCATACCACTGGCATCGCTGTTTGCGCGTTATCAGGTGACAAAGCAGGTGGCGGTGCAGGCGAACATCGATAACCTGTTTGATCGCGAATATTACAGCTACATGAACAGCTATGTTTATGGCGCGCCGCGCAGTGTTTCGATGAGCGTTTCGTATCAGTTTTAATTAACCGTAGGGTCGCCATTCATGGCGACCCTTTCGAGCATTCACGCATTAATGCGCACTCATCAAACCTTGTTTTTATAATTGAAACTGATCTGCGAATTCTGTTCTTTCGGCAAACGTCGTGCCTCTAAATAAACCGATTTCCAGTACGGATTATTGAGCGAAGAGCGCATCACGCCCTGACTCACCGACGCGTGTAGGAATTGATGATCGGTGTCATAAAAGCCGACGTGCAGCTCGCGCTTAATGCGGAAGAACACTAAATCACCGGGTTGCAGATGCGCCTGATCCACCGGTTTGCCCATGGCGATTAACTCTTTGGTGGTGACGCGGTCCATCGGAATATTGAAGCGATCTTTCAGCGTGCGCCAGACAAATCCCGAGCAATCGACGCCGGTTAATTGCGTACCGCCCCACTGATATTTAGTCCCTTCCCACGAATGCATTTGATCGTGCAGCGCAGCAATCACCGGAATTAAATCGGGCTGCTTGCCACCGTCAGCCGAGGTATCCACGTTGTCCTCTGCAGGCGCATGCGAAGACTTAGAAGAACAGCCGGCCAGAGTAAAAAGAAACAGGCAGGCGATAACTTTGCTGGCGGCAGAATTGATCATGTGTTGGTGTTTTCGCTGAGGGAGACAGTGGTTAGAGATTTATACCGTAAAAAAGTTGCAGAAATAAATAGGCGCGCGGTGAAATCTTTTATTTGCCGGTTGTTTTTACCTAAGTTTACGCAACGGTAACATCTTGTATTTGAGTTAAAAATCTATTTCCCGCGCTGCGCTTTTTCTGTGCAGGAGAATATTTGCGCTCCTGCACAGAATGACATCAATTTCGACTTACAGCTGTACGTTTAATACTTGCCGGAGAAATTAGCGCTAATACGCTGCGCCAGATAATCCTTCGCGGAAATAGGCGGATATTTTTTCTCCGGTCCTTCAATAATCACGTCTTCGTTCGCCTGGCAGAAAAACGCCAGGCTGTAGCGTGCCGGCACCGATTCACCCGGCAGCGGATTGCTGACGCGATGGAAATTCGACGGCAACTTGTCATCACTCCAGCGCATCAACATATCGCCGATATTACAGGTAATTAAGCCTTCCAGCGGCGCGATCGGCGTCCAGATTTGCTCCTCCATCTCTTTGCCCGGACACACCTGCAAACCGCCCTGCCCATCACGCTGGAACAGCAAGGTCAGGCAATCGAAATCGGTATGCGCACCCGCACGCCACAGGCCATCTGGCTCACCGCTAATAGCAAAGTAGTGCAGCATCCGCAGAGTGCTTTGATAGGTTTCGCGCGAGGGCTCATGCGCTTTGGCAAAGAAATCATCGGGAAATCCCAGCTTCAGGGCAAAACAGGAGAGCAAACGCATGCCCACTTCCCAACACTGACGCTCAAACTTCAATACATCATGTTGGAAGCCGGGCAAAGTGGCATCATCCGGCCACAAGCCTTCCATGCGCGGACGTGTCACCTGATACGACTCTTTTTGGTCCGGTTTGCCGGTGGAGGGACGAATCTGTGCGCGATATTCCCAGCCGGCATTGCGGCTGAGTGGATGGCGTGCTTTGTCACTTTGTGGCAGCGCAAAAAAGCGCTCGGCGTTAGCAAAAGCCGCATTGATGTCGTCGAGGGGAATACCGTGGCCGGAAACCTGGAAGAAGCCAATTTCAGTGGCGGCTTGCCATAGCTGATCGGCTATTTCGGCTTTACGTTGGTCGAAATCGGAGAGATCGATGATGCGCACATCACGCGCTGCTTCCACGCCGCGCGCGCCCATCCGCGATTCTTTTGCCAGTTCATGCATGTCATAAGTGGTCTTTTCCATTGGTGCACCTCGTTATTGAGCGATAACGGATGACCCACCCGCTGTGTGGCAGTCATCCCCGCGCCTGCTTTACGTGCAGGCGATCGAGCAATGACCCACCGGGTGAAACCACGGTTGACAGCTTCTACTCATTTTCAGTCAAGCAAAGCCTGTGCCAGCTCACAGTACTACGTAAAATCAACAAGTTAAGCCATCTTGCGCATCATACCTGCACAACGGAGGTGCAAAAATGGGCGCCTTGCATCATCAACGATCAGCGGATGACGCAAAATCTCATCACATTTCAGATTAAACTCAATATTTTCATCGTGTTACATTAATGGCATGCGCTTTGCTAAATCCACATTGAGTATAAGCGGTCAGCGTGACAGCAGATTCACGCAGGACATTGCTCTACAGCATTAGCTGTACCTCGTCAGGGGACGATGCGAATCACGCATCGTGAGCACGCCATGCGCCGCAACGCCCCTGATGACGACAACAAACTCAACGTTTATTGGGGGTTTTATGACAATGTCGCGTTTCCGTTTCTCGTTATTCGCTGCTCTGCTGAGCACTTCTGCCCTGTCGCACGCCGCCGACAAACTGGTATTACAAACCACCTGGGTCGCACAGGCTGAACAAGGCGGCTATTACCAGGCGCTCACCACTGGCATCTATAAAAAATACGGGCTGGATGTTGAGGTGCGCTCCGGCGGGCCGCAGCTGAATAACATGACGCTGCTGCTGGCGAATCGTGCTGATGTCATCGTCAGCTACGATCTGCAAGTGCTGCAGGGCGTTGAGCGCAACTTCCCGCTGAAAGCCATCGCCGCGCCGTTTCAGTTTGATCCACAAGGCATTGTCACCCACGGCGATGTGCAGTCGCTGGATCAGCTGAAAGGGAAAACCGTGCTGGTATCAGCCAGCGGACAAGCCAGCTGGTGGCCGTGGTTGAAAGGCAAATATCAGCTGCAGGATGGTCAGGCGCGCCCTTACACCTTCAACATGCAACCCTTCCTCGCCGACAAAAATACCGCGCAGCAAGCTTACGCCACCTCCGAAGTGCAGCAAATCAAACAGGTGCAGCCGGACAGCAAATTCTATCTGTTTGCCGATTATGGCTACCCGGCGTACGGCGGCATTCTGGTGACGCGCGACGATTTACTGCAAAAAGAGCCGGACGTCATGAAGCGTTTTGTTGCGGCATCGATGGAAGGCTGGCAATCCTACCTCGCCAATCCGGCTGCCGGTAATGCACTGATCAAAAAAGAGAACCCGCAGATGACCGACGCAATTCTCGCCTTCGGCGTGTCGCAAATGAAAGCGCTGCACCTGATTGACGGCGGTGATGCGGCGAAACAAGGTTTAGGCGTGATGACGGATAAGCGCTGGCAGGCAACGCGTGACTTTATGGTCAACGCCGGTCTGCTCAAAGCGTCCACCGACTGGCAGAGCGCGTTTAGCACGCAGTTTGTCGCGGCCAAAGCGGAGTGAATTGCTCATGAGCCAACTGTTAATCAAACACTGCGCCGCGATCCTGACCGGCGACAAACAGCAACCGCGCAGCAGCGCGCGCGATATTCGCATCCGCAATGGCCTGATTGAGGAGATGGGCGAGCTCAATGCCGCTGCCGATGAAACCGTGATCGACGCCCGCGATTGCGTGGTCTATCCCGGCTGGGTCAATGTGCATCATCATCTGTTTCAATCGCTGCTCAAAGGCGAGCCGCAAGGGATCAATCTCAGCCTGGGCGGCTGGCTGGCTGCGACGCCGTATCGCTTTCGCGGTGCCTTCGATGAACAGACGTTTCGCATTGCCGCGCGCGTTGGCCTGGTCGAGCTGGTGCGTTCTGGCTGCACCACCATTGCCGACCATCACTATCTCTATTGGCCCGATATGCCATTTGATGGCGCAGAAATCCTGTTCGATGAAGCCGACAAGCTGGGCGTGCGCTTCGTGCTGTGTCGCGGCGGTGCCACGCAAAGTCGCGGCTTAGAGAGCGACTTGCCCACCGCGCTGCGCCCGGAGAGCTTTGACAGCATGATGGCCGATGTCGAGCGGCTGGTGGCGCGCCATCACCAACCGCAGGATAGCGCGATGCGCCGCATCGTGATGGCCCCCACCACCACGCTGCACTCCACCACGCCGCAGGAACTGCGCGAAAGCGCGCGCCTGGCGCGTCAACTCGGCATTCGTCTGCACAGCCATCTATCGGAAACCGTTGATTACCTTGACGCCGCACGCGCGAAGTTTGGTATGACGCCGCTGCAGTTTTGCGCCGAACACGACTGGATCGGCGACGACGTATGGTTTGCGCATCTGGTGAAACTGCTGCCGGAAGAGATCGCCATGCTGGGCGCGGCGGGCAGCGGTATCGCGCACTGCCCGCAAAGTAACGCGCGTCTCGGCAGCGGCATTGCTGATTTGGTGGCGATGGAGCACGCGGGCGTGAAGATCTCGATTGGCGTTGATGGCGCTGCCTCGAATGAGGCGGCGGATATGCAAAGCGAAACCCACGCCGCCTGGCAGCTTCAGCGTGCACGCAAAGGCATGCTGGCGCAGCCGTGCTATGCCGGTGGCACCTTTGAAGGCGGTGGCGATGCCGCCAGCATCGAAGATGTGGTGCGTTGGGGCACATCTGGCGGCGCGCAGGTCTTGGGATTGAACACCGGTCGCCTCGCACCCGGCATGGCCGCCGATATCGCCGTTTATCGGCTCGACGATCCACGCTATTTTGGCCTGCACGATCGCGCCATTGGCCCGGTGGCCAGCGGCGGACGCGCCAGTTTAAAAGCGCTGATCTGCGCAGGAAAAGTGCTGATGCAGGAGGATGTGATAGCCGGAGTGGATTTGTCGGAACTGGGCCGCGACGCTGCGCAAGCGGTAAAAACCTTGCAGCAGCGCGCGGCGGTGTGACCGCGTTAAGCCGCTGCGTCTTTCTTGCGCAGCGGTGATTCTGGCAGGAACAGCGACAGCACAAAGGCCAGCAACATCACGCCCGCCGCCATTTGAAAGGCTGAGTGCACCGCATCGCCAAACACCTGCAAATAGGCTTGTTGTACATCATGCGGCAAACGATGCACCGCTTGCGGATCGAGCGCGCGCGGCAGCTCTTTGCCCTGCTCCACCAGCGTGGTTAAACCCGATTTCAGCACCTGACTGAACACCGCGCCAAACAGCGCCACGCCAATCGCCCCCCCCACCGAGCGGAACAGCGTCACCGACGACGTCGCGACGCCGATGCGATCGGGCGTCACGGTGTTCTGCACCGCCAGCACCAGCACCTGCATCACCATGCCCATTCCCATCCCTAACACGCAGGCAAACAGGTAGATATGCCACAGCGGCGCATCGAGGGTAAGCGTGGTGAGCAGCGCCATACCGATGGTCGCCAGCAAAGTACCAAAAATCGGGAACAGCCGATATTTACCGGTGCGGCTAATAATGCGTCCGCTGACGATGGAGGTGATCAGCAATCCGCCCATTAGCGGCAGCAGTTGCAAACCGGCTTCAGTGGGCGTGGAGCCTTTGACCACCTGCAGATAAAGCGGTAAAAACGTCACGCTGCCAAACAGCGACATGCCGACAATAAACGCCATTAAACTGGCGAGCGAGAAGCTGCGATTGTGGAACAGCGACAGCGGAATAATTGGTTCCCAGGCGCGACGCTCCTCGTAAATAAAGCCGATCACGCCAATCACACCAAATGCCAGAACGCACCACAGCAGCGGATCGGACCATTCACGTAACGTGCCGCCTTCGCTGGTGAACAGCGTAATGCCCACCAGCGCCAGGCTAAGAAACACCGCGCCCGGATAGTCGATTTCATGCGGCTTACGCTTGTTATCGGTCTTGAACACCGCATTGATGATCACCAGCGCAAACAAACCGAGCGGCAGATTGATGTAGAAAATCCAGCGCCACGATGCATGCTGCACGATAAAGCCGCCCAGCAGCGGACCAATCACAGTCGCCAGACCAAATACGCCGCCGAACAGGCCCTGATATTTACCGCGATCTTGCGGTGGAATCACATCGGCGACCGCCGCCATGCTCACCACCATCAAACCGCCGCCGCCTAAGCCTTGCAGCGCGCGGGTAAAAATCAGCTGCTCCATGTTCTGCGCCAGGCCGCACAGCGCCGAGCCGATCAGGAATAGAATCACCGAGATTTGCAGCACGGTTTTACGGCCAAACAGATCGCCAAATTTGCCGTACAGCGGTACGACAATGGTGGAAGCCAGTATATAGGCGGTGACGATCCACGACAGGCGATCGAGCCCGCCCAGTTCGCCGACGATGGTTGGCAACGCGGTAGAGACGATGGTCTGATCCAGCGCCGCCAGCAGCATCACCAGTAATAAAGCGCTCATCAGCAGGCGGACGGAAGGAGGATTCTCCTGCCCGCTGCCCGACTGCGGCGCGAGTGTTTGGGGTTTCATAACAGACACCAATTGAAATTAATTAAATACCCAATTAATATTGATCGCAGTCTGACACGAATCAAGTGAGCGAGTAAAGATGACCGCACGAAAAGTCCCTGCTGACGAAACAGCCAACGCCGCCAAACCTCGCCGTCCTGGCCGACCACGCGGTGACGCCATCAACGTGCAGCAGCGCGAACTACTGCTCGACATCACCTTAGCGCTGTATGCCGAAAACGGCATCGGCGAAACCTCGCTCAACGCGATTGCGCGCAAAGCGGGCGTCAGTCCGGCGATGCTCAATTACTATTTTCAGTCGCGTGAATCGCTGCTTGATATCGTGATTGAGGAGCGGTTTTTGCCCTTACGCCAGCGCCTGGTGGCGCACTTTATGGAGGAACCGCGTGACCCTGTCACCACCTTCAGCGCCTTCATCCGTGAAGTGGCGGATATTGTTACCACACACAACTGGTTCGCACCGCTGTGGATGCAGGAAGTGATGCAAGGTGAAGGCGGTTTAGGGCAGCACATTAAAAAACGCTTTGGTCACGGCGAACGCGATCAGGTGAAAAAACTGATTGAAGGCTGGCAGCAGCAAGGATTACTCAACCCCGATCTGGAGCCGCAACTGCTGATGACCTCGATTCTCAGCCTGGTGCTAGTGCCCTTCACCCGCTTTGCCAACGATCCCGCTTATCACCGCGAAATCATTGTGCAGCATACGTTGAGTTTATTTTGCAAAGGCATTCAGCCCACCCCGTAGGGCCGCCATTCATGGCGGCCTTGAGTCATGCAGCATTTATCCCCCACAAAGGATAAACTTGACATTATCCCCCCCAAGGGATAACGTCACAAATATCCGCATAAAAGGATAATCCAGGCTTTCACATCGACTCCAAATGAGAATAAGCGATGATTTACAGTCCGCGCCAACTTGCAAATCATGTCAGACTGATTCGCCAAAAAAACCAATGGACGCAAAGTGAATTGGCGAAAAAAGTCGGCCTCAAGCAATCCACCATATCTCACTTTGAAAACAATCCCGATCTCACCACTCTCGCAACTTTGTTCAAAATTTTGCAGTCACTTGAGCTAAAAATGGACGTGCAGGAAAAAGCCCCCTCTGCGATTACAGGTCAGGAGAATGACTGGTGAAGCAGGAATTAATCGCCTGGATGAACTGCGAGCGCGTAGGCATCCTCACGCGCAACACTAACGGTGCGCATACTTTCCAATATGATCCGAGCTGGTTAAACAATCGTCTGGCCAGGCCGCTATCTATTTCACTGCCATTACAGTTGCCGGTGATCTCATCCGCCGCAGTGCTCAACTATTTTGATAATTTACTGCCTGACAGCCCATTAGTACGCGATCGCATTGTTGCGCGCTATCAGGCGAAATCACGCCAGCCTTTCGATCTGCTGCGTGAAATCGGCAAAGATAGCGTCGGTGCCGTCATGCTATTGCCACCAGATAGCACACCCGCCGATTTAGGATTGAACTTCGAACGGTTGGATGAACATAAGCTGGAACGTGTCCTGTCGGCTTATCAGGCGGATATTCCGCTGGGCATGATCAGTGAAGAACACGATTTCCGCATCTCCGTTGCGGGTGCTCAGGAGAAAACCGCGTTGCTGGCAACGGACGATGGCTGGGCCATTCCGCATGGTGCAACGCCAACATCGCACATCATTAAATTACCCATCGGTGAAATAAAACAACCCTTTGCCACTTTGGATATGCGTGAAAGTGTCGAGAATGAGTACCTTTGCTTGGCATTGGCAAGAGCGTTGGGATTTGCTGTGCCCGATGCCAGCATCATTCACGCTGGCAAAATGAAGGCTTTGGCCGTGCAACGCTTTGACCGGCGCTGGAATCACCAGCAAACACAATTGCTACGTTTGCCTCAGGAAGACATGTGTCAGGCATTCGGCTTACCATCAGCACTCAAATATGAATCTGACGGTGGATCTGGCATCGCCGACATTATGCAGTTCCTGATGGGCTCCAGTAATGCGTTAGAAGATCGCTATGCGTTTATGAAATTTCAGGTATTCCAGTGGTTGATTGGCGCAACCGACGGCCATGCCAAAAATTTCTCGGTCTTTATCGAACGCGGCGGAAGTTATCGGCTCACGCCTTTCTACGACATCATTTCTGTCTTCACCTCCATGGGCGGAAATGGCCTGAATATTCGCGACCTGAAACTGGCCATGAGCTTGAAAGCCAGTAAAGGCAGAAAAAATCAAATTGATAAAATTTTCCCTCGTCATTTTTTAGCCACGGCAAAGCAGGTTAATTTTGATCAGAATAGTATGATCGCGATCATCGATTTCTTTATTGCTGAAATGGGAGCCGCGATTGAGCGTGTAAGCAAAACATTGCCGCCGGGTTTTCCTGAACGTATCGCTGAACACCTGTTTGAAAACAGCTTGCGCATGTTGGCACGCCTGCAAAAATAATTTTCCACCTCACCGAAACTTTCCTCCCTGCTTCAGCGAACTGAATTACTGAGACATCCAAATCGGAACTCCCATTCATCGCAGGAGCAGAAAATGAAACGCATCAAATCCCTCGTTTGTACCCTGACCATGACCGCCGCATTGGGTCTGTCCGCCTTTAACGCCGGTGCCGCACTGCCGGTAGGCGCGAAAGCACCGAACTTCGAACTGCAGGGCGCGTTAGCTGGTAAGCCGTTGACCTTTTCACTGCAAAACGCCTTAAAGAAAGGCCCGGTGGTGCTCTATTTCTTCCCGGCGGCGTTCAGCGCAGGCTGCACCATTGAAGCGCACGATTTCGCTGAAGCCACCGATAGCTTCGCCAAAATGGGCGCAACGGTGGTGGGGGTAACTGCCGGTAATACCGATCAGGTCAGTGATTTCTCCAAACTGGAGTGCCGCGATAAATTCACCGTCGCCGCCGATCCAGGCGCGAAAGTGGCGGCACAGTATCAAACCACCATGCAGATGAAAGGCAAAACGCTGTCCGATCGTACCTCTTACGTGATCGCGCCCGAAGGCAACATTCTGCTGAGTTACACTGACAGAAACCCGGACACGCACATTGAAAAAGCGATGGCCGCCGTTAAGCAATACGACGCTTCTCACCCGCAAACTCACTAAATAAAGAGGCCAGCGATGTTAACCGCCATGCTGGCCGCCTTCATCGGCGGCATCATTCTGAACTTAATGCCCTGCGTGTTTCCGGTGATCTCACTGAAAGCGCTCGGCCTGTTGCGCCATACCGATAACGCCGCCAGTGCGCGTCGTGAAGGGATGGGCTTTTTACTTGGCGTTGTGGTGACCATGATGGCGCTGGCGGGCATCCTGCTGGCGGCACGCGCCGGTGGTGCGGCGGTTGGCTGGGGTTTCCAGCTGCAATCACCGCTGGTGATCGCCTTGCTGTCGTTAGTGATCCTCGCCGCCGCGCTCAATCTGCTCGGTGTGTTTGAAGTGGGCTTATCGGTACAACGCGTCGGATCGGTTGACGTTGGTCGCGGTGCGTTTACGCGTTCCGCCTTAACCGGTGCGCTGGCGATTATCGTCGCCACGCCGTGCGCCGCACCCTTTATGGCGAGCGCCATCGGTTATGCATTGGTGCAGCCGCCCGCCGTCGCCTTAGTGATCTTCTTTGCGCTGGCCATCGGCTTCGCCGCGCCGTTCACGCTGGTATCACTGTTCCCGGCGCTGGCTAAATTCCTGCCACGTCCCGGCGCATGGATGGACGTGTTAAAACGCGGCCTGGCGTTCCCGATGTTTGGTGCTTACGCCTGGCTGGTTTGGGTGCTGGCGCAGCAAGCGGGAAGCGCGGCGCTGGCAACCTTACTGGCCGCCTCGGTGATAGTGGCCTTCGCCGGCTGGCTGTACGGCATGGCGCAACATCGCCACTTTGCCGGCAAAAGTCACAAGGTGCTGTATGCCGTTACGGCGGTGCTGATCATCGCCGTCATCGCCCCGCTTCCTGGCCTTATCAAACCCGGCGCAGGTCTGGCAGGCGATCAGCTGACGGCGGAAGTGACCAAAGCCAAATGGACGCCGCAAGCGGTTGAAGCGCAGCGCGGTCACGGTAAAGCGATCTTTGTCGATTTCACCGCGTCCTGGTGCATCACCTGTCAGGTGAATGAGAGAACCTCGCTTTCAACCCAGGCCGTGAAAGAGGCCATCGCCAAAACCGGCACGCTGTACATGGTGGCAGATTCCACTAAATTTAATCCGGACGTGGATGACACCATGAGCGAGTTCGGTCAGGGCGGATTACCGATGTATCTGGTTTACCCTGCCGATGGCGGACCGCCGAAAGTGCTGCCGCAGGTGCTGACACCGAATATTGTGGTGAACGCGCTGAACCAGGCGAGCAAGAAGGCGTAAGAACAACAAGGCGGATTATGCAAACAAGCGATAGCGCGCGCGAAAGTTGGCCCGCGCTAATGGAACAGGCGCAGGCGGGCGATCAGCTCGCCTACACCCGACTGCTGAAAGCGCTGGTGCCAGTGATTCGTGCGCAAACACGCAAACAAATTACCGATAACGCACTGGTAGAAGATGTGATTCAGGATGTGCTACTCACGGTGCATCGGGTGCGTCACACCTATGATCCTGCCTACCCTTTTTTACCCTGGCTGATGGCGATTATTTCGGCGCGCGCGATTGATGCGCTGCGGCGACGTGGCCGTCATCAGCAGTGGGAAATTAACGACGACGCGATGCCGGAAGTGGCCAGTCCGCCCGACGCCCCGCAGCAGGAGACGCAGGAAGAGCTGGCCGGCTACCTACGCCAGCTGCCCTCGCGTCAGCGCGACATTGTCGAACATGTTCATCTGCGCGAAATGAGCCTGACGGAAGCCGCCGCGCATAACAATCTGAGTGTTGCAGCGGTGAAATCGCTGTTGCACCGCGCGCTGACGAATCTGCGCCGTTTTGGAGCCAATCATGACCGATCATGACCTGTTAATTGAAAAACTCGGGCGCGAGATGCAGCCCGTTAAACCGCTGCGATCCACTGGCAGGCGTGTCTTCACCTGGCTGCTGCTGGCGTTACCTTGTGGCATCGCCGCCAGCTTTTTGGTGCAGCGCAGTTTCACCGACTGGGCGCAGCCCGGCGCGTTGCAGGCAATCTTACAACTGGTGCTGGCGTTTATCCTCGGCACGCTGACGATTCGTAGCGCCTTCAACATGAGCATCGCCGGACGCCGCAGTATCAGCTGGAAAGCGCTGCTGCCGATTGGCTTGTTGTGGCTCGGTATGAGCATCAGCCAGATTCCCGGTGAGGTGCCGATCGAACATGACAACGACAGCGCGCGCTGCTTTACCTTTCTGTTGGTGGTGAGCACACCGATGATGGCGCTGATGATCGCCAGCCTGCGCCGCACTCGCGCACTGCATCCAGTGCGCAGTTTGGCGATGGCGGGCTTGGGCGTTTCCTGCATGGCAGTGACGTTGCTGGCGTTTTGCCATCCGGTGCATCTGCATCCGCTGGATTTTGTCATGCATCTGGCAGCAATAGTAACGATAGTGGCGTTAACCGTGCTGGTGGGGAAACGTTGGGTGACTTTCGATTCATAAGCCTATAAAAACGTAATGACTTGCTTCAGGTTGTAAATGTTTCGCTTCTAAACTATACAATAATAGCAACTCATCTTTTTCTCTAACCCAAGGAACAGTATGAAAAAGTTAATTTTAGGCTTAGTTGTAAGCGCTTTATCATTCAGCTCATTTGCCGCGCAACTGATGACCAAGGTCGAGTTTGAAAAAGTAAAAGATCAGTATGTCGAGGTCGGCAATATTTCCACATCAGGCGAAACGGATGCCGCCAGTGCAAAAGAAGAGCTGTCCAAACTGGCAGATGAAAAAGGCGGCGACATCTATATCGTGACGTCCGCGAATACCAATAACAAAATTTATGGTACTGCAATCGTCTACAAGAAAAAGTAATTTAAAAACTGCCTCAGCATGAATATGAATTATGCTGAGGCAGTCGTTTTCAAATGAAATAATCTTACCTACGCCCTCCGCCAAATCACGTAGGGTCGCCATTCATGGCGACCAATGCAAGCTTGACTAACAAGCATTAAATAATATCTTTTTTATTAATGGTCAAGATACAAATAATGAACCCAGCTGGTCATGCGCAGCAATACTTTACGCATTACTGAAACATGCGAAAAGTGATCGGAATAAACAGCAACCTGCGCAAAAATACCATCCGGCAATGCATCGACTGCCGCATCAGGATCCAATTCAACCACTGCCAGCACGCCATCCGAACCGGGATCAATCGTCAAAGATTGCAAGGTTCCCTGAGCCTGATATGTACCGCCCGACACCACCGGAATAATTCTCAGCAGTTTTGCGCTGAATACTTGCCCCGGTAGCGCATTAAATACCACTTCCGCTTCATCACCGGGCGCTAAACGCAACAATGAATTTTGTCGGAATTGCGCAATAACCTGACGCTTCTGTTCGGGTATAAAAATCATCACTGGCCGCAGTGGCAATGATGAGGCGAAAGAACCGGGACGAATTAATACCTGCGTTACGTATCCATCACTCGGCGCACGAATAATTGTTTGATCAAGGTTATATTGCGCCTCAGCTAACTGGGCTCTCAGGCTAACAATCTGCGATTGCTCGCCGCCGACCATGCTATCCAACTGGCTTTTTATCTGCCGTTGTTCAGCAACCGAGCCTTTTACCAAAGCATCCTGCGCGAGATAGTTTTGCCTTGCGTCATCAATATCCTGTTCAGAAAACGGATTTACGCGGGCTTTACTGCCGGAAAGATAACGTTGGTAATTTTTATATAACCGGTCTCTTTCCGCACTCACATTTGAGGTATTCGCCAGGGATTCCTCTAATTGTCCACGTAATACCTGAATATTATGGATTGCAGTGACGAGGTCAGCATTCAACCTGTCGACGCGCGCTTTAAACAAGGTTTGATTAAGGCGGAAAAGCATATCCCCCTTTTTAATCCGCATATTTTGTTTGTCAGTGACTTCGGTGACAATACCGGTCACTTGCGGTGTCACAGGGATGGCGATAACGGCTTTTTGTGCCAGCGAAGTATAGGGATGATTATAATTCATTAACAATATCAAGCCGCTGACCAGCACAATACCGCCCAATGCTGCTGTTGGGACTGTCCATTTATTTACCGGTATTCTGAATATTTTGAAAACGGCCCAAGCCAGGGCGACATAGGTCAATATAATCAGTAAGTCCATATGTCACCCCTTCGGAGAATCCCGGTCTGCCGTCACCTTTTGTTCCAACGCCGTTATGCGTTGTTCCAGTGACGCGTTCCTACCTTCCATTCCCCAGCCCCGATCTGGCCGGTAAAGCGTGGCCCAAATCCATAAAAAGGGCCATAAGACGTGGAGTGTAAACAGGCTTACCCAGCCGGCGACGTGTATTGCATCTGCGTGCGGATGATTACGTGATTTTGCAATGAGATAGGGGATATCGTGCAGCACAATTATCCCGTAAAAGATGACAAGAAAAACAAAAACTAAAACCCCAAGCGCAAAGTAGTTAAGAAACATACCAGCCTCGAATTTAAGAAATGCGTAGGATCAATATAGACTGCATTATTTTTCCTGAACATTTAATTGGAAAAATAATTTATTCGGCGATCATAATAAATAGCAGGCTATGAATTTAATATGTACAAGGTGATTTATATTGTACAACTTAAACTGCAAAAGTGAGGATCGTGAAGATAGGAATAAAATCAGTTGAATGAGCATGTTAATGAATAAAAAATCATTAATTACTTACAGGAATATAAAACTAATCATAGGCAGGATGTGACTTAGGTGATTTATATTTTTCACCTCAACGCGTTTAATGCAGGTTTTGCGCTCAATGCCTGATTTTATGTATATAGGTGCGCATGAATGCGCACCCTACGAAAAACGCGCCAAACCTTTGTAGGGTCGCCATTCATGGCGACCATTTTACGCTTTACTGGCGTGCATCAGCCCCGGCAAGCCGCCCTTTTCAATCAGCAGAACGTTACTGCGGAATCACCTTCTCCGCTTTCAAGCGATCAAACAGCTGGGTAAATGAATCCAGCGTTGAACGATAACCGGTGAAGCCCGCTTTGCGGCTCTTGCTCATGTCGGTGAACGCTTCCATCGGACGGCCCAAATCTGCGTCGGTGTGCCACCATGATGCCAGTTTAGTGATATCAGCCTCACGCAACTGATAACGCGCCGCCACTTCGCGCCATGCTTCAGCGGCATCCTGCATGCGCCCTTCCAGCGGCATCATCTGCGCCGGATACGCTGCCGCTTCCACGCCAAAATAGGCCGCCAGTCGAGGCCACAGCCAGTTCCAGCGGAACACATCGCCGTTTACCGCGTTGAAATCCTGATTGGCCGCTTCTGCCGCAGTCGCGGCCCACAGCAACTGTTCCGCCAGTAAACCGGCATCGGTGACATCGGACACACCATTCCACTGCTCGGGCGAACCTGGGAAAATAAACGGCAAGCCTTGCTCGCGGCACAGCGTGGCATACACCGCCAGCGTCTGGCCCATATTCATCGCGTTACCCAGTGCAAATCCAACGATCGAATGCGGACGATGCACGCTCCAGCGATAGCCATATTTCTCGGCACCGGCAAACACTTCGTCTTCCTGCGCGTAATAGAAGTTATCGACCGGCTGACGTCCCTGCTCTTCGCGGAATGGCGTCACCGGCACTGCGCCTTTGCCATAGGCTTCGAATGGGCCGAGATAATGTTTCAGGCCGGTCACCAGCGCCACATGCGAGCCATTCAGACGCTCGCCCAGCGCTTCAACCACATTACGCACCATCGCACCATTCACGCGGATATTCTCTTTCTCATTTTCCTGGCGCGACCAGACACTAAAGAACAATGCATCCGGCTTCTCTTCAGCCAGCGCAGCACGCACTGCGTCGGCATCTGTCAGATCGGCGGTCAGGCTGCGGCAACCTTCCGGCACCGCGCCACGCCCGCGTGATAAACCGCTCACCTGCCAACCTTCGCGCTGTAATTTTTCTGCCAGCGCACGTCCAATTACGCCGCTGATGCCAACAATCAATGCCTGCTTTTGCATTTCAATTCTCCTCAGTTTCAGTAATGATGAGTTTAATAGAGAATTTAATTCCCATCCCTGGCATTAATTCACGGCATTCACAACCTGAGTTCACGAATATATGCACGATCAGCGCCTGAAAGATATCGTTCCCTTTGTTGCCAGCGTCGAGAGCGGCAGCTTTGCCGCCGCTGCTGAGCGCTTGCATCTCACCGGTTCGGCAGTGAGCAAAAGCGTCACGCGGCTGGAAACCCGTCTCGGTTCACGGCTGCTGGAGCGCACCACCCGCAGCCTGAAACTCACCGATGCCGGTAACGCCTATTACCAAACCTGTTTACGCATTATGGAGGAGCTGGCAGAAGCCGAAGCGGTGCTGGCGGCGCAGCGCACCATTCCTTCCGGGCGATTACGCTTGGCGGTGCCAAACACCTATGGTCGCCTTGGCGTGATGCCGCTGCTGATTCCGTTTTGCCGTCAGCATCCGGATGTGGAGCTCAATCTGACGTTCTCGGATCGCTTTATTGATCTGTTTGATGAAGGGATTGATGTTGCGGTGCGCATTGGTGGCTCGCCGGATCTGCCCGCCTCGCTGGGCTGTCGTCAGATGGGCCGCGAACGCATGGTGTTTTGCGCGGCACCGGATTATCTGGCGCGCGTGGGGCGACCCAACAGCGAAGCCGAATTGTTGCAGCATCAGGCGATCATGTATGAACGCGTCGATGGCAGCACCAAGCCGTGGCTGTTCACTACGGAAGATGGCTATCCGCACTGGCGCAACCTGCCACACCGCATGGCGTTGGGTGATGTGGATGCGCAGATGCAGGCGCTGTGTGCCGGATTGGGCGTGGCGCAGATGCCATCGTGGCTGGTACGTGAACCGCTGGCGCGCGGCGAGCTGGAGATTATTCTGCCCGAGCAACAGCCGGACGGTTTAGCCTTAACGCTGATTTGGCCGCGCCGCAAACAGCTGCTTCCCAAAGTGGATGCGCTGCTGGCGGCGTTGGAAGGATTACAGATTAGGTAAATCGCGGCCATTTAAACGGTGCGCATAAATGCGCACCCTACGAAAATACCACATCATCGTCATGCATATAACTCGCCGTAGGGTCGCCATTTATGGCGACCTGGCCAAACACCGCACCTAACGATGATTCAACCTGCGCGACAACCTGTCGCCAAAAAACTGCAGCATCGTCACCAACGCCACCAGCACCACAATCACCGTCAGCATAACCTGCATATCAAAACGCTGATAACCGTAGCAATAGGCCAAATCCCCCAACCCACCCGCGCCAATCGCGCCCGCCATTGCCGAAGCATTAATCATCGTCACCAGCGTAATGGTAAACCCGCTAACAATGCCGGGCCGCGCTTCGGGCAGCAATACATGCCAGATAATATGCCAGCGATGAAACCCCATCGCCTGCGCCGCTTCGGTCAGCCCTTTATCCACTTCGCGCAGGCTTACCTCGGCGATGCGCGCAAAGAACGGCGTCGCAGCCAATGTCAGCGGCACCACTGCCGCCCACACGCCGTAGGTGGTGCCGACGATCCAGCGGGTAAACGGAATTAGCGCCACCATCAGAATCAAAAACGGGATCGAGCGGAACAGGTTCACCACCCAACCCAGCACGCGATTCAGCAGCGGGCTGGGGAACAGATCGCCGCGTCCGGTTACCACCAGAATCACCGCCATCGGTAATCCCAGCGCCAACGCCAACAGCGACGACACGCCGACCATCAGCAGCGTATCCAGCAGTCCAATCCATAAACGATCAATAGCCAGTGACATAGCCCGAAATCTCCAGTTGGTCCGCAATCGGGGTTAACCGCGTCCGCGCGGCGTCCGCGTCATGCTGTGCATCGAGCAGCAACAACATTTGCCCGGTCGGTTTGCTATCCACCCACTCCACCGCGCTATAAATAAGCGTCAGCTCCCCGCCCACCCGCGCACTCAGGGCCGCCAAATCCGGCTGCGCGCCTTGTCCGGTGTAGCGCAAGCGCACCAGCAAGCGTGAATCGCCATGCTGACGCATCGGCGTCAGCAGCGGTTGAATGGCGTCCGGCAACGCGCTGAACTGCGGATTGAGCAGCTGGCGCGTGGTCTCTTGCTGTGGATCGCTATACACCTGCCACACCGGTCCGCGCTCAATGATTTCGCCCTCATCAATCACCGCCACCTGATGACAGAGGTCGTGCACCACATCCATTTCATGGGTGATCAGCACGATAGTGATGTGCCGCTGTTGATTAATCTTTTTCAGCAGCGCCAGAATCGAACGCGTGGTTTCCGGATCGAGCGCCGAGGTGGCTTCATCACACAGCAGCAGTTCCGGATCGTGCACCAGCGCGCGCGCAATGCCGACGCGCTGTTTCTGCCCGCCGGATAGCTGCGCAGGCCACGCGTGCTGGCGCTGCTCAAGGCCCACCAACGCCAGCAGTTCATCCACTTTGCGCCGCCGCTCCGCCGCAGGCACGCCCGCCACTTTCATCGGCAGCTCGATGTTTTCCCGCACCGTTTTTGCCGACAGCAAATTGAAGTGCTGAAAAATCATGCCGGTACCGCGTCGCCAATCCACCAACTGACGATCGCTCAGCGTGCTGAGATCGATACCGTCAATCACCACCTGACCGCGAGTGGGATTTTCCAGCCGATTGAGGCAGCGAATCAGCGTCGATTTACCGGCACCGCTGCGCCCAATGATGCCAAAAATCTCGCCGCGCTTAACCTGCAAATCGACCTCCTTCAGCGCGTCCTGAGTCTGTCCCGGATAGCGCTTACTCAGGCCACGAATCTGCACGTGAATTTTCCCTGCCGTCTCAGCCGTCGGTGACAGCAACGCATCGCGCTCGCCAGGTAGCGTCAGGCTCACCATACTTACTGGCTCCAGCCCGGCTGATACAGCTTGCCGTAGAAGTCATCAAGTTTGGCGCGCACCACCGGCGAATGCTGGTAGATATCAACGAACTTCGCCAGGCGTGGATCGTTCTGATGACCGTCGCGGATCACGAACTGAATCACGTATTCCGGATGCTCCAGTCCATCGAAAAGCAGCGCATTGTTCGGATCGATGGTCTTCGACAGGCGCAGATAGTGCGGATAACCCTGCGCTAAATCGACTTCATCCAGCGAACGCGACAGCTGCACCGCTTCCACTTCGATAATCTTCAGATGCTTCGGATTGCTGACAATGTCATCCACAGTAGACTTGAGGCCCGCACCTGGTTTTAAGGTAATCAGCTTGGCTTTTTGCAGCAGCAGCAGGCCGCGCGCGCCGTTGATTGGATCGTTGGCAATCGCCACCGTGCCGCCATCAGGAATCTGGTCAATCGCGGTATGTTTTTTCGAATAGAGGCCGATGTTATTGATGATAGCTGGCGCGAACGGCACCAGATGGAATCCGCCCTGCTGATTGGCGTTTTCAAGGAACGGCTTGTGCTGGAACAGGTTCACGTCGATATCGCCGTTTTCCACACTAACGTTCGGCGCGGTCCAGTCGGTGAACTCCACCAGCTCAACGTTCAAGCCTTGTTTCTTCGCCTCGACAACCGCGGTTTCCAGCGGTGGCGCAAAGGCGGCAGTGGTGCCAACTTTCAGCGGGCCGCTGTAGTTTTCGGCGGCGACGGCGCTAAACGCCAGCAGTGCGACGCTGGCAGCCAGCGCAAAATGACGTGCAATGTTCATATCAGATCCCTGAGGTTAAATTAACGAAGGTTAACGCCGTCGCGCCAGCGCGCCGCCGGATGGCGATCGGGCAAGCGGTCCTGCTGTTGAAAAATTTTCTGGCGTAGCGAACCGGGTTGATACGCGGTCTTGAAGCGGCCGCGCTGCTGTAATTCCGGCACCACCAGATCGATAAAATCGCGGTAGCTCTGCGGATTGAGGATGCGCGTCAGGTTAAAGCCGTCGATATCGCCTTCATCGATCCACGTAATCAATGCATCCGCGACCTGGCTCGGATTGCCGACGATCAGCGGATAGCGGCTGCCCATCGCGTGCTGCTCCAGCAAACGGCGGCGCGTCCAGCCGCTGAAAGCTTTGCTCACTGATTCAATGGCGCGCGTGTCGCCGGTCTGAATCGGCTCATCAAGTTCGAACGCCGCCAGATCCAGGCCAATCGAGCTGGAGAAGTGCGCGATCCCCGCTTCCGGGCTGGCGTATTCGAGGTAGCTTTTATGCTTCTCCTGCGCTTCGCGTTCGGTTGGCGCGACAATCACGCTGACGCCCATAAAGATACGCAGATCGTCAGGATGGCGTCCGGCCTCCACCGCCGCCTGGCGCAGGCGCGTCGATTGCTCGCGCATCGCGGCGGGTGACGCGGCATTGACAAAGCTGCACTCGGCGTGACGTCCGGCGAACTGCACGCCGCGCGCCGAGGAACCGGCCTGAAATAGCAGCGGCGTGCGCTGCGGTGACGGGCTGCTCAGGTGATAACCCTGCACCTGATAAAACTCGCCCTGATGATTGATTTGATGGATTTTGCTGGCATCGGCGTAGCGCCGATGGGCTTTATCCTGCACCAGCGCATCATCCTGCCAACTGCCTTCCCATAACTTGTAGGTGACATCGAGAAACTCATCGGCCTGATCGTAGCGGCGGTCGTGCGCCAGCAGCTGTTGCTGCCCCATGGCACGCGCGGCGCTATCGAGATAACCGGTGACGATGTTCCAGCCGATGCGCCCTTTGGTCAGGTGATCGAGCGTGGAGAGGCGGCGCGCGAACGGATACGGCGCTTCATAACTCAGGTTGGCGGTCACACCAAAGCCCAGATGCTGCGTGACGCTGGCCATGCCGGAAATCAGCATCAGCGGGTCGTTGACCGGCAGCTGAATCGACTCTTTAGCGGTCAGGCCAATACCTTGCTGATAGACGTCATACACGCCGAGAATGTCGGCGATAAACAGCCCATCAAACAGTCCGCGCTCCAGCAAGCGCGCCAGATCCAGCCAGTAATCCAGCGAGTTGAAATCAACAGAACGATCCTGCGGATGGGTCCACATGCCGTGATGAATGTGCCCAACGCAGTTCATATTGAAGGCGTTAAGCAGAATCTGTTTTTGACTCATATCGTCCCCCGACGCGGCGGCAACACGCCATTCAGCAGGTAGTTGCCGATTGCCGGATATTTCCAGCGCACCGGATCGTGCAAGGTATGCGTACGCGCATTGCGCCAGTGGCGGTCGAAGTTGTGTTCGCGCAGGCTGGAACGCGATCCGCCGAGTTCAAACAGCAGATTGCTGGCTTCCAGCGACACTTCTGTGGTCCAGGCGCGCGCCTTCGCCACTTCCACCGACGCCAGCGCCACGTTTTCGGCACTGGGATCGCGCTGCGCGACGTCAACCGCATCACCGGCAATCGCCAGCAGTGCATCGCCCGCACTTAGACGTGCGGCCAGACGACCGGTACGATCGAGCGTCAGCGGATCGTCGCTGGCACGATCCACGCCGCTTTCCGGCCACGGACGCGCGCGCAGACGCAGGAAATCGAGCATGTCTTCAAACGCCGCCCGCGCAATGCCCTGATCGATAGCCGCATGCATAATCTGCGCAAAGGGCCCAACGGTGCTCGGACGCTCGAACGCGGTCTGGAATGGCACCACATCTTCCGGCGCAATCGCCACATCGCGGAACTGCACGCTGCCGCTGCCGGTGGTGCGCTGACCAAAGCCGCTCCAGTCATCAATCACGTTGACGCCGGACTGATGGCGCGGCACAAACACCAGCTGCTCTTTGCCATCATCGGCAATCGCCAGCGTCGGAATACGGTCGGCATACAGCGCGCCGGTGCAGTAAAACTTGTTGCCGTTGAGGCGCAATCCTTCGGCCTGTTGCGAAACCGCCGTAGAACGTTGATGCGCGGCAGGAGAACTGAATTCCGCCAGCGCATTACCGTGATGCACCCCTGCCAGCACTTCGGCGTAGAGCCGCTGTTTCTGCGCCTGGCTACCGTTGATGCGCAGCACTTCCAGCGCATAAAAATGGTTCTGCGGCACCTGACCAATCGATCCGTCGGCGGCGCTCAATATCACGAAAATCCCGGCCAGTTCGGCGGTAGAAATCTCAATGCCGCCAAAGTCACGCGGCACGGTGATGGCACCGAGCCCGGATTGAAACAGTGCCTGCAACTCGGCGTGCGGCAGTTCACGTTGGCGGTCGCGCTGGGCGGAACCGGCACGAAAACGTTCCGCCAGTTCCTGCGCCACCTGCAAGGCCTGTTGGGCGTGGGTGATGCGCGATGCGCGCTGTTTAGGCGATACCTGCGTCATGGTTGCTCCTTAAATCCACGCATGACGCGCAGGCAGCGCATCATTGAGGTAATAGTTGCCGATGGCGTGGGTTTTCCAGCGCACCGGATCGTGCAAAGTGTGAGTGCGCGCATTGCGCCAGTGACGATCGAGTCCGTGGCGCAGCAAAGTGCCGCGACTACCGCCCCATTCCAGCAGTTTCTCGCTGGCACGCAGCGCCACTTGGGTGGTGAGTACTTTGGCTTCCGCTACCGCAATCGAGGCGCGCGCGCAGTTTTCGGCGGTCAGCGCCTGCTGATCGATGCTGTCGAGCACGCGGGCGGCCCGCGTCAGGAGTGCGTTGGCGGCGCTCAGTTCGGTGCTGATGCGGCCAACATCGGCGAGGATGTAAGGATCGTCGGCATTGCGGCTGACATTGGCATCGACCCAAGGTCGCGAGCTGCTGCGCACAAACTCCAGCGCCTCATCCAGCGCGCCTTGCGCAATGCCTGCATCAATCGCCGCCTGAATCAGTTGGGAAACCGCACCGCGCAGCGTCGGTTTTTCGGCTGCGGGCAGCGACATTAATAACGCCGGATCCACCGCAACCTGCTGCAGTTTCACCGTGCCGCTGGCGGTGGTGCGCTGGCCGATACCCGACCAGTCATCAACAATCTCCACGCCCGATGCTGGCAGCGGAATAAAGGCCATCTTCGGCTGCTGATCGTGCATCGCGGTGGTGACCAAAATGTCGGCGAACAACGCGCCAGTGGAGTAGAACTTCTCGCCGGTGAGCTGCAGGCCCTGTGACGTTGTCACCAGCTGTGCCTGCACATCACGCGTATGTTTGGTGTTTTTCTCCGGCCCACCGTTGCCCAGACGCTTGCCCTGCACCACCGCGCTCAGCAGTTGCTGCTGTTGCGCCGCCGAACCTTCGCCGAGGATGAACTGAATCAGACCAAAGTGGTTTTGCGGGATTTGCCCCAGCGACGGATCGCTGGCGGAGATCAGACGAAACACCTCGGCCAGGGTTTGGTACGACAAACCTGCGCCGCCAAATTCGCGTGGCACACTGATGCTGCCAAGGCCCAACGCGGTGAACTGGTTGAGCAGCGCGATAGGATAGATGCGTTGCTGATCGCGCTCGACTGCCCCGCCTTTCGCCTGCTCGGCCAAATGGCGTGCGGCGGCGATGGCTTGTTCATCGCTATTTAATACCGCCGCGCGGTTAATAATCTCGTCACTGTTTTGCGTCATAGCTGATTTCACTTTTACTGCACAGCGAAGGGTAAGCCTGCACTGAAAAAATTCAGCAGGCCGTGGAATGAATAACGGATTGAAAGCGATGATAATCAGCGGGGTTAAAGCAAGTAAATAGCGCGGTTATGCTATATCCGGCTATGCGTTGCCATTATTAAGCTATGGATTTAATTAAGCACAACAACAGGCTAGCTGCGGCGCTGCGGGCAATGAGCGAGTATAAAAAAGCGACGTGTAATTCTTAAGATCAAATAACGCAATCAAAATTTAAATAATGCATATAACGTAGGGTCGCCATTTATGGCGACCTTGTGGAATTGTGCGGGATTTTATAAGGTCGCCATTAATGGCGACCCTACGATTTTATATTTGCGTATTAAACTGCGCGGCGGCGAAACTGCGGGTGAATTCGTTTTTCACGCTGTGCGGGATCTGTACGCTATCAATCAACTTCGCCAGCTGATAGGTTTGCACCGTCTCATTTTGCGTCAGCTGCTGGGAATAATTCGCGGTCAAATCGCCTTTCTTATTCTGCGCCACCGATGTCTGGCTTCGCTCTTCGTCATCAATCAAATGGTACTTATAATTTTGTGACGACTTCTGTTCGGTCAATTTCACCGCCGAGGCAGAATCCAGCGCGGTGTGGAAGCTGGCCTTGAGTTTAAACAGCGTTTGCTGGGTCAAATCCTGGGTATCGCCATGCGTCTGGGCAGCGGTTTTTTGCGCCACGTTAAGTGAGAAGGTGTCTTGCTCTTCCGGCTTATACGGATTACCGGAAACCGGCGTCTGCTGATACGTAGCCGAGAAATCTGCCAGTCCGCTGATCGCACCGTTCTTCGCTGCATTGGCATCAATCGACTTCACACGCTGCGTGTTGATGCTTTCCGCCGCTTTACCTTCGGTAGTGTTCAGCGCGCGGAAACTGTCCTTAAACAGCGCCAGCATGTCACTATCGCCATGGCCGCGCGAAGCCGCCTGATCGAATTTGCTGCTCCACTGATCCAGTGCCGCCGCCTGCTGCCCCGCGCTGCCAGCCTGCGTCAGTTTCGACATATCAGTATCAAGTTTGATGCTGACATCGCCGTTATGGAAACCAAGCCAGCGCTCCTGATCGTCGGCATGCAAGTTCAGCGACTGCGTGACGTTATTGCCATTCCGCAGATCGGTCTTCAAATCGACGCTTTTCAACACGGAACTGTCGAATTTCATCAGATCGCTGATATCGAGCTTGGTGGTGCTGCCATCCAGGCCATCCAGCGCTTTTTGCAAGCCTGCTGACAGTTGCCCCATCGCCGCCGCTTCATCGTTGCTCAGCTGGCCGCCGCTGGTTTTCAACTCCACCACCATGCCGCCCTGTTGGCGCGTCATCTGCAAACTCACCTGCACGCCCGATTGCGTGGTGATGATCAGTGCCAGCGCGCTTTGGCTGCTGCTCTTTGCGCCGCTCACCGCTTCGGTGGCTGGCACGCTCAAGGTCACGTCGCCGCGATGGCTGGCCAGATTACTCAGTAAGGTGCTGCCGAGACCGTTCATGCCGACGCCGCTGGCATGCGCGGCACCGTTGAGCTGCGCTTGCAGGCTGCTGGTGACATCGACGGAACTCTTAACCTGCGCGGGTTCGATTTTATAGATAGCGGCGATGGCATCGCTCGCCTCACTGAAGGTGACTTTGGTGGACGCTTCCGCCGTCAGGGGGTTTTGCACGGATTTGTTGTTCACCGCTGGCGTCACCACCGCATTCGATGCGATTAAATTTCTCAGTACGCTGCTGCCAATCCCATTTAGCATGAAAATAATCCTCGTTGTGTACTATTCCTGAGAGTTATCGGCGAAATGTTCAGCAGCTTTAATGGTTTTTGCCCTCACCCTAACCCTCTCCCATAAACGGGAGAGGGAACCGATTGTGCACCGTCTGCTCCCTCTCCCGCCTGCGGGAGAGGGCTGGGGTGAGGGAAATGCATTGGCAGTTCTGACATACCATCTGTCCGCCTAAACACAGCCGCACTTCACGCGGTGACTTACGTTATTCATCAACACATCTCTCACTCACGAGGTAAGGTCACGATGGATAATCTGCATTACAAAAGCTTGCTGGAAATTGGCCGCTTGATTCAGTCGGGCGAAATCTCTTCGGTGGAGGTCACACAAACCCTGCTGACGCGCATCGATACGCTCGATCGCGACTTACACAGCTACTTCTACGTGATGCGCGACAGTGCGCTGCAACAGGCGGCTGAAGCCGATGCCGAAATTGCGCAGGGAAAAATGCGCGGTCCACTACACGGCGTACCGATTGCGCTGAAAGATCTGATCTGGACCAAAGACGCGCCCACCAGCCACGGCATGATCATCCACAAAGATCGTTACCCAACCGAAGACTCCACCGTGGTGGAGCGCTTCCGCGCGGCGGGTGCGGTGATTCTCGGCAAACTGACGCAAACCGAAAGCGCCTTCGCCGATCACCATCCCGATATCACCCGCCCGAATAATCCGTGGGGCAATGCGCTGTGGACAGGCGTCTCCTCCAGCGGATCCGGCGTCGCCACCGCCGCAGGTTTATGCTTCGGCTCGATTGGCACCGATACCGGCGGTTCAATTCGTTTTCCCTCCAACGCCAACGGTCTGACCGGTATTAAACCGACGTGGAGCCGCGTCACGCGTCACGGTGCCTGTGAACTGGCGGCATCACTGGATCATATTGGTCCGATGGCGCGTAACGCCGCCGATGCCGCCGCCATGTTGCAGGCCATTGCCGGTCGCGATGACAAAGATCCCACCTCCAGCAGCGAGCCGGTGCCGGATTATCTGGCGCTGATGACGCGCGGCATTAGCAAGATGCGCATCGGCGTAGATAAAAGCTGGACGCTGGAGAAAGTTGACGAGGAAACCTGCGCCGCGCTGCAATCGGCGATCGCCACCTTGAGCTCGCTCGGCGCGACCATGGTGGATATCACCTTGCCTGATACCGAAAAAGCCGCCGCCGAGTGGAGCGCACTCTGCGCCGTGGAAACTGCGCTGGCGCATGAAGAGACCTATCCAGCGCAGAAAGATCAATACGGTCCCGGCCTGGCTGGCCTGTTGGATCTTGGCCACAGCGTCACCGCGCTGGCGTATCAGCGCTTGCTGCTCAGCCGTGCAGCGCTGCGTGGCGATATCTCCGCGCTCTTTACTCAGGTTGATCTGATTCTGGCACCGGCCACCGCGTATGCCGGATTGACCTGGGAAACCATGACCCGTTTTGGTACCGATCAGGCACTTTTTAACGGCGTACTGCGCTATACCAGTGCATTCGACGCCAGCGGACATCCCACCATCACCTTGCCGTGCGGCAAAACCGCCAGCGGCGCACCGATTGGCTTCCAGCTGGTGGCGGCACATTTCGCCGAAACCACCATGATCCAGGGCGCGTGGGCCTTCCAGCAGGTCACCGACTGGCACAAACAGCATCCTGCGTTGTAATTCCGCCGCCTTTACCGCCCCGACCGCAACGGGGCGGTCATTTCACCCGCTCATGGCCTGAAACTTGCTTTAACTCCCTGACTTCCGCCCTTTTTCGCCATGTTTAGGGGATGCTGATATGAAAGAGCTTTTCACCACCGACGATCTCGATAACCGTCATCGCTTCGATGCCTGGCGTGATGCGGTGTGTTCGCGTCTAATCAAAGCCGAAGCGCGCCAGATGCACTCAGGCACTTTTTCCGGCAGCTTTGCCTATTCGATGCTCGGTCACATGGATATTGCCAATCACGTTTCCCACACTGCGCTGATGTGGCAACGCACGCCGGAGTGCATCCGCCGCCATCCTAATCACGATTTCTATCTGGGCTACGTTTGCGCTGGCAGCGGCACGCTGCGGCAGAATGGCAACCATTCACGCGTCAGCGCCGGCGACGTGGTGATTTACGATGCCGCCACGCCGTTTGATTTTTCGATGGAGAATGTGGCGATCAATATCGTGCATCTGCCGCGCCACATTATGGAGAAGGAAGCGCCTGCCACCGCCAAACTGGCGGGCAAAACGCTGGATCTTACGCGCCCCGGCATGGCATCGCTTAAGCTGCTTTTACAGGAAGCCTTTGTGTTTAATCCCGACCGCGAGAATCCGTTTCTGGCGGAGCAGTTTGCCAACACGCTGCTGAATATGATTTCGGTGAGCGTCAATTTGCAGCACAGCGAAGAGGCGCTGAAACCGGATCTGTATTCGCGCGTGGTGAGTTTTCTGCGTCACAATCTGCAGGAGCCGGAGCTGTCGGTGGCGCAGATCGCCAATGCGCATCACGTCTCGCCGCGCACCATCAGCCGGGTGTTTGCCGCCCACGGCACGACGCCGATGAACTTCCTCTGGCAGGAGCGTTTGCAGGCGTGCCATCGCGTTCTGGCCGAAGGCAAAGCGCGCAATATCACTCAGGTGGCGTTGGATCATGGTTTCAGCGATATGTCGCACTTCAGCCTGGCGTTTCGCAAAGCCTTTGGTTATACGCCCAGCAGCCTGTTACGGCAGCCGGACGCGCCGTTACTTTTGTAACGTGGTGATCACGCGCTCGGCGGTGTATTCCATGCTGCTGCGCGTGTTCATTGCTTCACTGCGCATCAAGCGATACGCCCCCGATTCATCCAGCCCGAAGGTTTGCATTAGCACGCCTTTGGCCTGCGCCAACCTTTCCCCACGCGCTTTACGCGCCTGCTGCACCGCACGCAACCGCTGGTGATGACGCACGGTTTGTAGCGTGCCGATCATCTGCACAATCATGGCAAACGGATTGAGCTCACGCTCGGCGATGGCGTTCGGCTGGAATTGCAGCAGTAGCGGAAACAGCCGCGCGTTGTGGCTATCCGCCAGCGCGATAATGGGAATATCCTTTTCGCGCGCGCTGTTGAACAGAGTGGATAAAGGCTGCTGCTGATGCACATCAATCGCCACCAGCAGCAGCTGTGTATCCACAGGGATTGATGCAGCAGGCGGCCAGCTGTGCTGCGCGTGACAACCTAACTGCGTCAGCGAAGCGCAAAACGCGCGCACGCTCTGTGAATCAGGATGGAAAATATGCAGCCGGACACCAGAAAGCGTTGCCAGTAATGTTTGTTCAGTCATGGTTCACCCTATGCGCATCCCGAATGAGGAAGCCTCACGGTAAGCGAGCGGCTGAATCCGTGCTTTGCTGATGCTGCCGGGTGCTGTGTCAGGGCGGACAACGTCCTCTGCGCGCTGATGCCCTCACCCCGGCCCTCTCCCACAGGGAGAGGGAGACGCTGCCACATGCTCCATCGGTGCCCTCTCCCACAGGGAGAGGGCGACGCTGCCATATACAAGCCCGCTCAATCTGTCCCCTCTCCCGCCTGCGGGAGAGGGCTAGGGTGAGGGCAATGGCAATACAACTCAAACATGAAACCCCAAAAACTGCTCTGCCACGCTGGCACTCGACTGGGTTTTCGGATTGATCCGCTGCACAATCTGCCCCTTTTCAATCACATGAATCTGGTCAGACAGCGCATAGAGAAACTCGATATCCTGCTCCACCAGAATGATCGAAATATCCATCTCGTGGCGCAGCCGCCGCAACGTCTCAATGATCTCCTCGCAGATATTCGGTTGAATCCCTTCCGTTGGCTCATCCAGCAGCACCAGCTGCGGCTGGCCGCACAGGCAACGCGCCAGCGCTAATAGCTGCTGCTCGCCGCCCGATAGCGCACCGCCCGGCTGCGCCAGCAGGCGTTTCAGGCGCGGAAAGTACTCCAGCATCTGATCGATAATCTGCCCGGCGCGGGAGAAGTGTTTCACGCAGCCCATACGCAGATTCTCCTCCACCGTCAGCTGCGGGAAAATCTGTCGTCCTTGCGGGACAAAACCGATGCCCGCCACCGCACGCTGGTGCGCCTGATAACCGGTAATATCGATGCCGTTCAGCGCAATGCGGCCTTGCCAGGCTGGCAGTTCGCCCATAATGGTGCGCAGCAGCGTGGTTTTGCCCATGCCGTTGCGGCCCAGCACGCCGGTGAACGACTTCGCGCCGACAAACAGCTCGGATAAGTTCAGCACCGGAATCTTGTTGTAGCCCGAAACCATCTCTTTTATTTCAAGCATGTTTAATCTCCAGATTGCCGAGATACGCCTCTTTCACCAACGGATTTTGCGTCACCTCGCGGAAACTGCCTTCCGCCAGCACCGCTCCCTGGTTAAATACCGTCACCTGCTGCGCAATCATGCTGATGAACTCCATGTCGTGTTCCACCACCACCACCGTGCTCTGCTGATTAATCGCCTTGATCAGTTGCGCGGTTTTACGCACTTCCTGATGCGTCATGCCCGCCGCCGGTTCATCCAGCAGCACCAGCTGCGGTTTGGAGATCAGGATCATCCCCAGTTCCACCCATTGCCGCTGACCATGCGCCAGTTCCGAGAGCACCGCGTGTTGCAGATCAACCAGACCGATATCCCCCAGCACCTGTTCAATCGCCGCTGGCAGCGCCGCTTTCGCCAGCTTATTGGCTGCCGCCTGCCACAAGTTTTCCCGCACGCTTAACCCCTCGAACACACTCGGCACCTGGGTTTTGATGCCAATTCCCAAACGCGCGATCTCCCAAGGTCGTTTGCCGGAGATCACCTGTTCGCGATAGCGACACTCGCCGCGCGTCGGCGTCACCTGGCCGCTCAACATCTTGAAGAAGGTGCTTTTGCCTGCGCCGTTGGGGCCAATCAGGCAGCGCAACTCGCCTTCACGTAAGGTGAAATCCACCTCTTTCACCGCATGTACGCCGCCAAAACTGACGCCCATTTTGCGGGTTTCCAGTAACACGTTGGTCGTCATTGTTTCACCTCACTGACCTGCGCGCGGCTGGCGGGCGCAGCGGCGGGACGCTTGCGCCGCCACAGACGCTGCAACGTCGGCAAAATACCGCCCGGAATCAGCAATACAAACACCGCCAGGATTACGCCGAGCACTAAATTGACATCCACGGTTTGCTGCGCGCCCAGCCGCGTCACCATCCACTGCAACAGCACGCAGCTGATCACCGGCCCAAGTAGCGTGCCGCGTCCACCGACAATCACCCAGATGATGATCTGCGCCGACTGGCTGATGCTGAACACGCCGGGACTGACAAACGCGCCCCAGTTGACGTACAAGCAGCCCGCCAGTCCGGCAATGGCTGCGCCGATGGCGAAGGTCGCCAGCTTATGCGCCGGCACGTTGTAGCCGAGCAATCCGGCGCGCTGCTCGTTCTCACGAATCGCCACCACGGTTTTGCCAAAGCGGCTCAGCAGCACGAACTTCAGCAAGGCGTAGCAGAGCGCCAGACAACCGGCGGTGACCATAAAGATCGCCTCGGGCGATAAAAAGGCATCCGGCTGGAACGGCAGGTTGAGCGTCGGCACCGAGGGAATGCCGTTAAAGCCGCCCAGCAGTGCTTCGCCGATGTGATATTCGCTGCCAGAAGTGGAATTAACCCAGTTGAACAGCACCAGACTCACCGCCAGCGTGATCGCGCCGAGATAGACATCGCTGACGCCGCCATAAAAAATCACATAGCCGAGCAGCAGCGAGAACAGCGTTGGCAGCAACACCGCCATCACCACTGCCCAGGTCGAATCGCCCCAGTTGATGGCGCAAATCGCATAGGTATAAGCGCCTAAACCAAAAAACGCCGCCTGACCGAAGCACAGAATGCCGCCGTAACCCCAGATAAACGCCAGGCTGAGCGACAACAAGCCCATCACCAGAAACACCGTCAGTGACAGCAAGGTGTAGAGCTCAATCGCGCCTGACAGCCACAGCGCTACCAGCACCATCGCCAGAGAAGTGACGACAATCTGGATCTTTTCCGAGAACAGTTTCATTACAGCGATCTCCTGAAGAAGCGTCCGGTGATGCCCTGCGGCAGCAAGCGCAGCAGCACAATGGCGCTCAGCAACAGCGCAACCGCACCAAATACCGGCGTGGAGAAGTAGGTCACCAGCTGCGAGATGGTGCCGAACAGCGTGGAGGCGGAGAGCGTACCGGCGATGATGGCGCTGCCACCGCCAATCACCGTGATAAAGGCTTTGGCGATAAAACTGACGCCAATGGTTGGGATCACGCCGGTAATCGGCGCTAATAGCGCGCCGCCCAAACCCGACAGCGCCGCGCCGAGGCCAAACGTCAGGCTGTAGATCTTGCCCGGATTACTGCCGAGCGCTGCAGCCATGCGCGCATTCTGCATGGTGGCGCGCGCGCACAGACCTAAGGTGGTAAAGCGCAGCAGCAGCCACAGCGCGCCGAGCAAGCCGACGGCAAACACAATCATGAACAGCGAATAACCGCTGGTGCTGTAATGGCCGATGCTGACGCTGGGCAGCGGCGAACTGATGCCCAGCGTGGTGTTGCCGAACAGCATGGTGGCGGCACCGATCAACGCCAGACTCAGCCCCCAAGTCGCCAGCATGGTATCGATCATCCGCCCATACAGATGGCGGATAATCACGCGCTCAATCACCGCGCCAAACACGCCCACGGTGAGCGGCGCGATCACCAACATGGAGATCCAAATCGGCACGCCCCACTGATTGGTGGCCAGAATGGCGCTGTAACCGCCCAGCATCATGAATTCGCCGTGCGCCATATTGACGATTTTCATCATGCCGAACACCACCGCCAGCCCAACGCTCATGATCACCAGCACGGCGATGGCATTGAGCACTTCAATGGCGTAGATAATGAACAGATCCATAGCGGCTCCTGTTACAGCTCAATTTGATACTGTTTGGTATCGCGCGGATTTTTCTTCAGATCGCACACCATCGCGGTATCCACTGGCGCTTGATCGGTGAAGGTTTCCAGAATTTTCATCTGATGGTTTTCCACTTCAGCGATATGCACATCCAGCGAACAGTGATGCGTGGCCGGATCAACGCTCAGCTTGCCGCTCGGCGAGGTCAGCGTGACGCCGGACTCCAGCGCCTCAATCACTTTCATGCGATCGATATCGCCCGCTTTGCGCACCCCTTCCGCCCAGATCAACATGCCCTGATAAGCGCCCATCGCGAGGTCGCTGATGTACGGCGTATTCGCGCCGTAACGCGCATGGAATCGTTCGACGAACGCTTTGTTTTCCGGCGAGGGGATTTCCTGCATATAGTTGGCGGCCACCAGAATGCCGTTGCTCTCTTCCGGTGACAGAATGATGTGTTCGTTGCCGCCACCAAACACCGTGGAGGCAATCGGGATCTTGCCGCTCATACCGGCCGCATGCCACTGGCGATAGAAGGAGATGTGCGCGCCACCGACCAGCGCTGACCACACCATGTCGGGTTTGGCGCTCTGGATTTTGGAGATGGCCGCACCAAAATCGGTGACATCCAGCGGGAAGAATTCAACCGCCATCACTTTGCCGCCGTTATCGTGCACCGACTTTTTCACCCACGCCGAGACGATCTGCCCGTAGTTATAATCCGCCGCCAGCACGTAGACTTTTTTGCCCCACTTCTTCACCGCATAAGGCACCAGTTTTTCCACGGTTTGCGCCGGAGTAGAACCGGAAGAGAAATAGTTGCGATCGCACACGCCGCCTTCATATTGCGCCGGGTAGAAATAGAGCGAACGAAAACGATCCAGCACCGGACGAATAACCTCGCGCGAAGCCGAGGTAATGCCGCCGTGCACCACCGCCACTTTATCTTTCAGCGCCGCCTGCTGCGCATATTGCGCATAAAGCTGCATGTTGGATTGCGCATCGTAATTAATCACCTGCAACGGGCGACCTAATAAACCGCCCGCTGCGTTGATCTCTTCTGCCGCCAAATTAATCGCGTTCGACATCGGTTTGCCATAGATATCGAGCCCGCCGGATAAGTCGAGAATACTGGCGATTTTAATCGCGTCTTTGCTGTCGGCGGCGAAAGAAAACTTAGGCGCAACGCCCGCCGCCAAACCTAATGCCGAAACTGCTGAACCCTGGATAAATGAACGACGACTAATAGCCATAGCAACCTCTTGAAAGGGAAGGGTCAAATTGGATTGTTTCCGGGAGGCCGGAGAGAAAAAAAGCGATCGGCAGACGGCGCTGTCTGCGTTAACAAGAGGGTTGCCACATCGTTGGGGCGTTATTTTGTATAAAGCAAGAAGTGGGCCAAATAATTAACAGGCCGCAGATTGGCGTAATGGGGAGATTAATTGCGCTGCTATGGGAATGTACGCACTGCTAAAAAGCATTGAGCACTAATAAGGTGCAGGTCGCCATAAATGGCGCCCCTACGAATGATTATCACCGATTTGTAGGGGCGCCATTTATGGCGACCTCAATTAACCACTCAATTAAAAAACTTAATATCCGTAGGCGTGGCAATCTTCGCCACTTCGCCTGCGGCTTTTAACACACCGCTTTCAGCATCGAAATGGAACATCGTAATGTTATTGGTGAACACGTTCGCCACATACAGGTATTTACCGCTGGCATCAAAGGCGAAAGCACGCGGTTCAATGCCATCCGCTTTGTAGCGCACCGGCGTTCCCAGTGAACCATCCTGCTCAATTTTAAACACCACTAAGCTGTTATCCGATCCGCGATTAGCCGCAATCACAAACTTGCCGTTCGGGCTAAGGATAATGCCGCCGCCGCTGCGATACTCGGCGCTGCTGTTTTCCGTGTTCAGTTTGACCTTAGCCTGCTGCTCCAGACGATTGTCCTTCACCGCAAACACCACCACTTCACCGGCCATTTCGGTAATGACATACGCGTGTTTGCCATCCGGGGAAAACACCATGTGGCGCGGGCCAGAACCGGCTGGGAAGGAGACATCGCGTGAAGTATCGGCTGCCAGCGGCTGAGTTTTGCCCGCGTGATAGGCATAAGCGTGCAGTTTGTCGCCGCCGAGATCTGCGGCGTAAAGGTATTTGCCATCATGCGTAAAGGTGGTGGAGTGCGCGTGGCCGCTATCCTGACGATCTTTTACCGCACCGCTGCCGCTGGCAAACGGGAAATTCTGCGCCTGCTCGCCGAGCGAACCGTCATGATGTATCGGGAACACCGCTACGCTGGCGCCGCCTTTGGCCACCGAATAGTTGGCGACAAACAGGAACTTTCCGTCCGGGCTGACGGTGGCATGCGTCGGCTGCTGGCCGTGGCTATCCACCGCGTTAATCACCCGCACCTTGCCGCTGTGATCAATCGCTAGCGCAGTTACCGCACCGGCGTTCTCTTCATTGGTGGTGTAGGCAAAACGCCCATCATGCGATTTCACGATCCACGATGGGCTTTTCATTTTGATGAAATCGAGCGGCGTCAGCGTGCCGTCGCTATTGACCTTCAAACGGTACAAGCCTTCGCTGGGATGACCTGGATTTTGCACTAACGGCGCATCCGGGATGCTGGTCCATGTGCCCACTAAGGCCGTTTGGTTGTGATGTTCCGCTGCAGTTGCCATTGCACTTCCCGCTAATGTGAAAACAGCTAGCGATAATGCCACGCTTAAACGTGACGCCAAACCGCCAGACACGGATTTATTGTGATTTTTCATTGTAGTACCCACCATAATCGGAATGTTCTTGATAAAAAGCGTTAGTCGCGTTGGATTTTTTATTGTGCTTGCGGCCGATGTTGCAGACCGCTTTACGACTATAGTGGGATTGCTTTGATTCGCGTCGAACGGGCGTGATCGTGTTCACATTATCGGGGATTTATCCGCCGTTAGAGCACGATTACCTCCAAACTTAACAGCCCAAATACCTCAAATGCGTAATTCTTATTATTACTGCGTTTTCCCGGCATGCTTTAATGAAGCCCTCTTAACATGCCAGGGATGCTGATGTTGCTATGCTGCAGTTTTCAAATGGTTTTCTGCTGAGTTTGTCGTTGTGCCTTGATATCGGTCTCGCCAATATCGCCATGATCACGCTGGCGATGCAACGCGGCTATTTTCACGGTTTTTGGTTGGGGATTGGCACCTGCATTGGTGACTTAATCTATGCGCTGCTGGCGCTGGCGGGCATGGCGATTGTGTTGCAGTTCACCGCCGTGCGCTGGGTTTTATGGATTGGCGGCGGCGTGATGTTGCTGTGGTTTGCCGGGAAGATGCTGCATGCGGCGTTGCAGAAGCAGGCTGCACTGCCGGAAACCGCACAACAGCCCTATCGATCGCTGCTGCGCGAGTTCAGCCGTGGCGTGATGCTGGCGATGTCGTCGCCGACCGCGATTTTGTGGTTTGCCAGCGTCGGCGGTGCCTTGATTTCACGCATGGGACACGGCAGCGCGGCGGCAACGTCATCCTTCCTCGGCGGTTTCTTTATTGCGGGCGTGGTATGGACCTGCGTAATGTGCATGGTTGGCAGCATGGGCGGCAAGCTGCTGGGGCAGCGTTTGTTGAAGTATTCCTATCTCGCTTCCGCATTGATTTTTGTCTATTTCGCGATCTATGTGATTTGGTCGGGTTATCGGGAGTTTATTCTGGTTTGATAGGAGGTCGCCATAAATGGCGTAATGCTCGTCAGTTAAGACTTAATCATGCCGGAACGCATAGCGTTTCGGCTTCTTTTTCACCGCTCGCGGATAATGTCTCGTCCGCCGGGTTGGCAGCACGAAGC